>URGV01000080.1 GCA_900547455.1 uncultured Oscillospiraceae bacterium | reverse complement strand
GAGGTTCCTGGCGTATCTTTGCCTACTTTCTCTACGCGAGAAAGTAGGCCGGGGCATGGGGCGGAGCGCCCATACATGGGGGAGTAGGAGCCAAGTCTGACGACTTGCTCCCGAGGGGCGAAGCCCCTAAAAACTGGGATACTTCCCGTTCCAGACAATCGCCCTGTAATTCTCCCGGTCGGTCGCGCCCTCGGTGCTGATAAAGAGCAGGCGGGAATTGCTGTCAATCCCCAGCTGGTCGCGGAGGGAGGAAAGGGCGGGATTGCTGAGAATCTCCATCACGCAGCCAAAGGCCGAGGCCCCCGACTCGCCGGAAATAATCCGTTCGTCCCCCGGCAGCGGGCTGGAGAGAATGCGCATCCCCTTGGCGGCGGCATAGTCCGGGAAGGAGATGAAGAAATCAGCGCAGCCGCGCAGCACCTCCCAGGCGATGGGGCAGGGCTCGCCGCAGGCAAGCCCTGCCATGATGGTGTTCATCTCCTCGGTGACAAAGTGCAGCCTGCCATCCGCGGCCTTTGCGGTGCGGAAGATGCAGTCGGCTTTATTGGGCTCCACCACCGTGATGATGGGTTTTTGCTGCGCATAGATATTGGTAAAATATCCCGCCAGCGCCGCCGGCATCGAGCCGACGCCCGCCTGCAAAAAGATGTGGGTGGGCGCCAGCAGCTGTTGGCTCTCCTGCTGCTGGCGCTCCAGCTCCTCCCGCACCTCGTTTGCCATGGTGGTGTAGCCCTGCAGAATCCAGGAGGGCACCTCGGTGTAGCCGTCCCAGGAGGTGTCCTGCACCAGCACGCAGTTGGGCTGCTCGGCGCGCTGCTTTGCCAGGCGCACCGTGTCGTCATAGCGCAGGTCGGTGATCGAGGCGTCGGAATTTTCCTTGCGGATATTTTCCAGCCGCTCCGGCGCCGAGCCCTTCGGCATATAGACCACCGACTTCTGTCCCAGCTGGTTGGCGGTCCAGGCCACGCCCCGGCCGTGGTTGCCGTCGGTGGCGGTGACAAAGGTCAGCTCGCCCAGCTCCCTTTTCACCTCCGGCGAGGTCATCACCGAATAGGGCAGCTCGCTAAGGTCCCTGCCTAGCCGCTGCGCGATATATTGCCCGATGGCAAACGAACCGCCCAGCACCTTGAATGCGTTGAGCCCAAAGCGGTAAGACTCATCCTTGACAAAGATTTCGCCCACCCCCATCTGTCCGGCCAGCGCCTGCAGGCGGCGCAGCGGCGTCGGGCGGTACTGCGGAAAGCTGCTGTGAAAGGCGGTGGCCTTGTCCGCCACCTGCTGGTTTAAAAAGCGGATGTCACACGCGCTGCGGTCACAGCGGTTTGAAACGATCTGGAACCCTTCTGTCATCTTGATTTTCCTCCCCTTGCGGCAAGTTTTTTTCTTCCATTGTACCCGGTTTGTTCAAGGATTGCAAGCGCATATCTCACCGCCACAAACTTTTTACATCCTCTTTCCCCCGTCTCTCTTGACAATTTTGTGTGGGGGATATAAAATCTTCTTAGAAACTACAAAACATGGTTTTTTATACCACGTCAAACAAAAGGAGCGGATTTGCTTGGACAGACAGAAAATCGCCATCCTGGTCGATTCCGGCAGCGACGTGCCACCCGAGCTGCAGGAGCGTTACCACATCTTCACCATCCCGCTGAAGATCATCTTCAACGAAGCGGAATATCTGGATGGGCTGACCATCGACGCGGGCGAGGTCTACCGCCGGCTGCCGAACGAGATTCCCAAAACCTCGCTGCCGGACGGGGCCATGATTACCGCTGTCCTGGACCGCATCCATGAGGAGGGCTACCGGCAGGTGCTGGCCATCTGCATCTCCAGCGGCCTGAGCGGCACCTGCAACATGCTGCGGGTGGTCTGCGAGGAGTACACCAAGCTGGAGTGCCGGGTCATCGACTCGAAGAACATCTCGATTGGCAGCGGCATCATCGCCATCCGCTGCGCCCAGCTGCTGGAGGAGGGGATGGACTTTGACACCCTCTGCCAGAACGCCGAGCAGCTGATCCCCCACAGCAAGGTATTTTTCTGTCTCAAGACGCTGGAGTACCTGCAGAAGGGCGGACGCATCGGCAAGGTGGCGGCCATGCTTGGCAGCGCCATCGCCTTAAAGCCGGTCATCTCCTGCAACGAGGAGGGCTGCTACTACCCGATTGCCAAGTGCATCGGCCGGACACCCTCGATCAAAAAGGTGCTGGAGCTGGCGCAGAAGTTTGCCGACGGCTGCCCGAAGGTGATGCTGGCGGTGATGCACGGCGGCGCCGCCGAGGAGGCGCAGGCCCTGATTGAGGAGGTCAAAAAGAAGATTCCGCAGGGCGTCATCGAGGTGCGCGGGCAGATCAGCCCCGCACTGGGGGTGCACACCGGGCCGGGGTTGGTCGGCATTTGCGTGCTGCGCGGATAAAAAAGATTTTTTGGGGGCCGGCGGGGCCCCCTTTCTTTTTTGCAGGGACGGAGGTCCCTGCACCCATCGATGCGAGGAGGGGCTGCGCCCCTCCGGGAGCAAGTCGTCAGACTTGGCTCCTC
>URGV01000079.1 GCA_900547455.1 uncultured Oscillospiraceae bacterium | reverse complement strand
TGCCTACTTTCTCTACGCGAGAAAGTAGGCCGGGGCATGGGGCGGAGCGCCCATAGGTGGGAGCAGGAGCCAAGTCTGACGACTTGCTCCGGGGAGTGCAGAGGGGTGCACCGGAGGTGCGGCCCCTCGCATTCAGGGCAGGGGCCACAGCCCCCTCGGGAGAGAAAATCTTTAAGCCGCGGCGACATCCCGCTTCTGCAGCCAGGTAATCGCCAGCCCAGAAAACAGAAGAATAAACGCCGCGCAGCTGAGCAGGAAGCTGCCCATCGGCAGCTCCATCTGCGGGTTGTTGGCGCGCATCCCCAGCGCCAGCAGCGAGTAGGGGAAGCAGAGCCCGAAGCCCTCCGCCATCATAATCATCCCGCCGATGCCGCCCAGCAGGCCGATCGCCACCGGGATGGCAAAGGAGCGGATGACAAGGCTCAAAAAGAGCTGGACGGTGCAGACGGTGACGCCGCCAATCGCGCCGAACAGCAGCCAGTGCCAAAGCGCCGGCAGGTTGGAGAGGGAGAGCCCCGCCAGCAAACCGCTGACGATAAACAGCACCCCAATGCACAGCTGGGCCAACGCCGCGACACCGACGTCCAGAATCCATTTGGCCAGGAAAAGGTCTCGCGGCGGCACCGGTGCGGTCATGGCGGTGTTCCAGTTGTGGCCGGTGTGCTCCAGCCGCCACTGCCAGGCGCAGAACACGCCGAACTGCGCCGGCATGAAGAAGCAGGCGGAAAACAGGGTGTGCTGGCTCCACAGGCTGTACCACTCGCTTTGCAGCACGCCCAGGTTGCCCAGGTAGTTGAAGGTCCCCAAAAAGGCGGGGAAGATGGGCAGAATCAAAAAGGCGATCCAGACGGGACTGCGCCTGCATTTGAGCAGCTCAGCCTTCAGGCATCGCATCAGCATCAGAATCCTTCCTTTCTCAAGTTGGATTTTCCCCATTTTCCAGGAGATGTTGTGGAAAATGGGAAGGGATGAAAAACAGGATAAAAAGTAATTTTATAATAAATTTATACAAAATGGAATGAACTTTGCCGCTGTCCAAATGCTACAAATCCTTCTTTAAAAACAGCCGTTTGCCCACGACGTACAGGACAACAAACCAGATGGCGGTCAGCACAAGGCCGCTCAGGTCGATCTGCATCCAGTAAAAGTCGGTGGCGCGGGTGTCCGGGTCCCAGTTCATGCCGGCGATGGCCAGTACCCCGTAGTAGCCCCAAATCACCAGCTTCTGCACCCACTGGGGGAAGAACATCGACAGCAGCCCCACAAAGCTGCCGAACAGCCCCAGTACCAGCGCGACCGCCTGATTTTGAAAGAACAGCGACAGGTCCTGCTGCAGCAGGTAGATGGTCAGCGAGACGGCGAAGCTAAAGAAAAACAGCAGGCCAAACTTGTCCCACGGCACCTGCTCGGGGAGGCCGAGCAGCCTGCCCAGCAGGAGAAAGCCTGCGGTTCGGGCAAGCAGGGTGGCGGCGATGTGGATGGCGCCCCAGCAGAGCTTGGCGTCGAACAGCCTGCCCGCGGGGACCAGCGTCTCCAATAGCTTGAGGGTGGAGCCCTTATGCTCCAGGTCGCAGTTGCGGCTGGCCAGCACGGCGGCGGTAGTGGGCATCATGATAGCGTCGATAAGGATGAGGTCGTAGATAATCAGCATCCACCCCTGGGAGAGCTCCTCCGGCGTCATGTCAAACAAGGTGCGCCCGACCCAAAGCAGCTGCACCGCCACAAACGCCAGGCACACCAGACCCACCATCCGGCGGCGGCACTTCCAAAATTCCATCTGCAAGGCTTTGCACATGCTCACAGGCTCGCCTCCTTTCCGCCGGTCAGCTCCAGAAAGATGTCCTCCAGGCTGGTCTGGCGCTCCTCCATGCGGATGAGGTCCAGCCCATTCTGGCAGAGCAGACGGGAGAGCCGGGCAGCCTGCGGGTCCTTGAGCATCGAGAGGGTCAGGTAGTTGCCCTCCTGCCGGCAGGACAGCCCCTGAGCGGTCAGCAGCGCCGCGGCGGCCTGGTTGTCGGTGGTGCGCAGGAGCAGCTCGTGGCGGCTGCGGGCGTGCAGCACTGAGAGGCGGTCCTGAAAGACCAGCTCCCCCTCCCGGATGATGCCGACCACGTCGGCGATCTGGTCGATCTCGCTGAGCAGGTGGCTGGAGACGACGACCGTCATCCCAAACCGTTCGGGCAGCGAACAGATCAGCTCCCGCATCTCCTGGATGCCTGCCGGGTCCAGGCCGTTGGTCGGCTCGTCGAGGATGAGCAGCTTGGGGAAGCCCAGCAGCGCGGCGGCAATCCCCAGACGCTGCTTCATGCCTAAGGAGTAGTGGGCGACCTTTTTGTCCTTCTGGTTTTGCAGCCGCACAATCTCCAGCACCTGGCGCACATCCCGTTCAGGGACGTCCCGCAGCGTCTGCACGATGCGCAGATTTTCCTCCCCGCTCAGGTGGCCGTAGTAGCTGGGGCTTTCGATGAGGCTGCCCACCTGCTTGAGGATGTCCAGCCGGTTTTGCTGGTTGACCGCCTTGCCAAAGGCGGAGATCTGCCCGGCGGTGGGGTGCACCAGCCCCAGAATCATCTTGAGGGTGGTGGACTTGCCCGCGCCGTTTGGCCCCAGAAAGCCGTAGATGCAGCCTTCCGGCACCGAGAGGTTGAGGTCCCGGACCCGCATGCTCTGGCCATACTGCTTGCAGAGGCCGGTGGTCTGTACAATATTCATAAAGGGTTCCTCCTTTTTTTGATCTGCTTTCAGGATACCACCCCCGCCTTACATGCCGATGAAGGCAAGCTTACATTTACCTTACTTTTCTTTTTTTCGGAATGACCGGGGGCAGGGGGGTGTGGTATAATAGCAGCAGAGGACGCTGCAGCGGAGCGAAATGCGAGGGGGTGATGCCCCCTCTGCACTCCCCGAGATGCAGGCGCTCCGCCCTGCACCCGGAGTTTTTTGCGGGACTGGTAGTCCCAGCACCCCCAATGCAGGCGCTCCGCCCTGCACCCGGGTGACTTTCCCGTCGCGGGGAAAGTCACC
>URGV01000078.1 GCA_900547455.1 uncultured Oscillospiraceae bacterium | reverse complement strand
TTCCCCGCGACGGGAAAGTCACCCGGGGTGGAGGGGCGGAGCGCCCTCCTGGTGGCAGCAGGCACCAAAGCTCCGCAGAAAGGAAAGGAGGAAGGCTTTTTGGAAAACTGGTTTTATATCTCCCTCGCGGCGGCAGCCGCTCTGCTGCTTGCGGCGGCAATCTGGAAGCTGCTGCGCCGCGCAAACCCCTGGAGCCGCGCCCCTTATGAGCGGCAGGAATATTTTCTCAGCCCCGCCGAAAAGGCCTTCTACGACGTGCTGGACGCGCTGGTGGGGGAGGATGTCGTCATCTGCCCCAAGCCCGCGGTGCGGGAGGTGCTGCGGGTGCGCGGCAACGTCCGGCGGGATCGGCAGAAATATTTTAACTGGATCTCCCAGAAGCACGTCGACTTTGTGCTGTGCGACCGGGAGACGATGCAGATTCTGTGCGCAGTGGAGCTGGACGACAGCTCGCACGAGCGCGCCGACCGCAGGCAGCGCGACGCCTTTATGGACAAAGCGTTCCGCAAGGCAAAGCTCCCGCTGTTCCATATCCCCTGCCGCAAAAGCTATGGGGCAAAGGAGTTAAACGAGCTGTGCTCCTTCCTCTGCCAGGACCTGCTGGTGCTGGAGGATGACGAAGGGCCGGACAAGCCGGCCGGGACGACTTGTTCGGCCGGGACGACTTGTTCGGCCCTGCCGCTCTGCCCGGACTGCGGGGTGCCGATGGTGCTGCGCACCGCCAGCCGCGGGCCGCATCAGGGGGAGCAGTTTTATGGCTGCCCCAATTTTCCACGGTGCCGCCGCACAAGGCCGTATCGCGGGGAATAAAAAAAGGAGTTGCATGGGCAGATGCCCTGCAACTCCTTTTGCAAGAAGAGAAAAGGTGAAACACAAAATTTGTGGAAATACTCTTGGTTTAGAAATCGACTTCCTCGTCGTAGAAGCAGCACTTAAGCAGCTTTTCCATCTCGGCCGGGGTGATCGGGCGCGGGTTGGAGCCGGTGCAGGCGTCGCCAACGGCAAGCTCTGCAACTTCCGGCAGCTTGTCGAGGAACTCCTTCTCGTCGATGATGCCGCCCTCGTAGTCCTTGATGCAGCTTGGGATATCCAGCTGTTTGTTCATCTCTTTGATGCGGGCGATCAGCGCGTCGGAGGTTGGCTCCAGACCCAGGAAGGCAGCGATCTCGCCGTAGCGTTTTTCCGCTTCCGGATTCTTGGCGTTAAACTTGATGACCTTTGGCAGGTACATCGCGTTGGCACAGCCGTGTACGATGTGTCCGCCGCTGTAGGCAGCGCCGGTCTTGTGCGCCATCGAGTGAACGATGCCGAGCAGCGCGTTGGAGAAGGCCATGCCGGCCAGGCACTGTGCGTTGTGCATGTTGTCGCGGGCTTCCATGTCGCCGTTGTAGCTGTTGACCAGGTCGCGGCTGATCATCTTGATGGCGTGCAGCGCCAGCGGATCGGTGTAGTCGCAGTGCAGGGTGGAGACGTAAGCCTCGATGGCGTGGGTCATCGCGTCCATACCGGTGTGGGCAGTCAGCTTCTTCGGCATGGTCTCAGCCAGAGCCGGGTCGACGATGGCGACGTCCGGGGTGATGTTGAAGTCAGCCAGCGGGTATTTGACGCCTTTGTGGTAGTCGGTGATGACCGAGAAGGCGGTGACTTCGGTAGCGGTGCCGGAGGTGGAAGGAATCGCGCAGAATTTTGCTTTGGTGCGCAGTTTCGGGAAGTTGAACGGGATGCACAGCTGCTCGAAGGTGGTGTCCGGGTACTCATAGAACGCCCACATCGCTTTTGCAGCGTCGATTGGGGAGCCGCCGCCGACCGAGACGATCCAGTCCGGCTGGAACTCGCGCATCTTCTCGGCGCCCTTCATGACGGTCTCGACCGATGGGTCAGCCTCGACGCCCTCGAACAGGCAAACTTCCATGCCGGCCTCTTTCAGGTAGTCGCAAACTTTGTCCAGGAAACCAAAGCGCTTCATGCTGCCGCCGCCGACAACCACGATGGCGCGTTTGCCCTCCAGGGTTTTCAGCGCCTCCAGAGCGCCTTTTCCATGATAAAGATCTCTTGGTAATGTAAATCTAGCCATAGTAAATGCCTCCCGTTTCTTCTTCTTAAAGTGATGAAATTTGACTTGGTTAATTTTTTATCAACCTTCTGCACATAATTATATTCCGGAAATTTGTTTTGTCAATAGTTTAACAATGTCTATTTTATGAACGGGCCCAAAATCGTCAGACAAGATAATTTGACCCTCAAAATTTGACCGTTTTGCATGAAAGGAGAGGATGCTTCGATGGTAGACTACACCCTGATCCGCGCCAGGCGCCGGACGGCGGCGATCCAGATTCAAAAGGATGGGCAGGTGGTGGTGCGCGCGCCGATGCGCCTGCCAAAGAAAGAGATTGAGCGCTTTCTGCAGGAGAAGGAAAGCTGGATTCTGGCCCAGCAGCAGCGGATGCGCCAAAGGCAGCAGCGCAGGGAGCAGTTTGCCCTGTCGGATGGCAGACTGCCGCTGCTGGGAAAGTTTTTCCCGCTGGAGCAGACCGACAGCGCCAAGCCATCCTATCAGGACGGGGTGTTCTGCCTGCCGCGGGGCGGGGAGGAGCAGCTGCGGCAGCAGGCGCAGCTGCTTTACCGGCAGATTGCCCGGGAGGAGCTGACGCGGCGGGTCGCTTTCTACGCGCCAAAGCTCGGCGTGCAGCCGGCGGGGCTGCGCATCAACGGGGCGAAGGGAAGGTGGGGCTCCTGCTCCGGGAGGAAGAGTCTCAATTTCAGCTGGCGGCTGATGCTGGTGCCGGAGCACTGTGTCAACTATGTGGTGGTGCACGAGCTGTGCCACATTTTACATCACGACCACAGCGCCGCCTTCTGGCGGGAGGTGGAGCGTTTTTTCCCGACTGGAAGGAGTGCCGCCGGCAGCTTGCCGAGGTCGCGGGGGCGGCGTATTTTTTTGAGGAATAGGGTTCTGCCCCTTCCATGGGCAGCGGGGGGATTTGCGAGGGGGCTGGCGCCCCCTCTGCACTCCCCAAAGTGGGGGCTCCGCCCCCACAACCCCCATGGGGGAGGGCGCTCCGCCCCTCCACCCCGGGTGACTTTCCCGTCGCGGGGAAAGTC
>URGV01000077.1 GCA_900547455.1 uncultured Oscillospiraceae bacterium | reverse complement strand
TTGGTGACTTTCTCATCGGGGAGAAAGTCACCCGGGTGCAGGGCGGAGCGCCTGCATCGGGTACGCAGGGACTTTCGTCCCTGTATAAAAGCCACCGGGTGCAGGGCGGAGCGCCTGCCCAAGACGCCTCCCAAAATCCAGCTGTAAAAAGAGAGGACTTTGGAGAAAAGATGGTTTATAATAAGGGGGAAGGGAGCGGATGAGAATGGAATGGCTTTTGGCATTGAACCAGTCGCTGGATTATCTGGAGGAGCACCTGGAAGAAAAAATTGACCTTGCGCGCGCAGCGCAGATTGCAGGCTGCTCGGTCTACCACTATCAGCGCATCTTTTCCTACTTGGCAGGGATGCCGCTGTCCGAATACCTGCGGCGGCGCAGGATGACGCTGGCGGCCCAGCGGCTGCGGATGGGGGAGAAGGTGCTGCAGGTTAGCCTGCGCTATGGCTATGAATCCCCCACAGCCTTCAACCGGGCCTTCCAGGCGGTGCATGGGGTGGCGCCCTCCGAGGCGAAAAAGGAGGGGGTGACCCTCAAGGCCTATCCGCGCATCCGATTCCAAATCACCGTCAAAGGGGCTGAGGAAATGGAGTATCGCATCGAGCATAAACCCGCTTTTCGCATCATCGGCTACGGCCGTACCGTCGGCGCCTCGCTGGAGGAGAACGCCGGAATCATCCCGCAGATGTGGACCGAGCTTGCAATGTCGGGAGAGGTCGCAAAGCTGATGCAGAGGATGGTTCCATCCACCGCCTATCCGGGCGGCTTGCTGGGCGTCTGCGGCGCAGTTGGGGAGGAATGGAAGTATTACATTGCGGTGGCAACCGGTCAAGATGAGCCGCTGCCGGAGGGAATGGAGGAATCTGTTGTTCCGGAGTCGGACTGGGCAATCTTTCCGGGGCGGGGCAGGATGCCCGAGGCCATCACCGATCTGGAGCGCAGAGTCATCACCGAGTGGCTGCCCTCCTCCGGCTATGAGTATGCCGACGCGCCGGACATCGAGGTCTATCTGACCCCCAACCCACAGAATGCGGTGTTCGAGGTCTGGATGCCGGTGAAGAAAGGATAACAAAAAAGGCTTGGGAAAATTCCCAAGCCTTTTTCTGATGAAGGTTTACACAATCCCCTGCGCCATCATCGCATCGGCCACCTTGACAAAGCCCGCGATGTTTGCGCCGGCCAGCAGGTTGCCCTCCATGCCGTACTCTTTGGAAGCGTTGTAGGCGTCGTGGAAGATGCCGACCATGATGTCGTGCAGCTTTTCGTCCACCTCCTGGGCGCTCCAGGAATATTTCATCGCGTTCTGGCACATCTCCAGCCCGCTGGTAGCGACGCCGCCAGCGTTTGCCGCCTTGCCCGGGGCATACAGCACACCGGTCTGCTGGAAGGCCTCGACAGCGTCCAGCAAGCAGGGCATGTTGGCGCCCTCTGCCACCAGCTTGACGCCGTTTTGGATCAGCTTCTGCGCGTCCTCCAAAAGCAGCTCGTTCTGGGTGGCGCAGGGCAGGGCGATGTCGCAGGGGATGCTCCAGATCCCTCTGCAGCCCTCGTGGTACTGGGCGGAAGGAACCTTCTCCACATATTCGCGGATGCGGCCGCGGCGAACCTCCTTGATTTCCTTGACCACATTCAGCTGGATGCCATTCTCGTCGACGATGTAGCCGTTCGAGTCGGACATGGCGACCACCTTCGCGCCCAGCTCCTGGGCCTTCTCAGCGGCGTAGATGGCGACGTTTCCCGAGCCGGAGATGACGGTGGTCTTGCCGATGAGGTTGTCGTTTGCCATGTGGGAGAGCATCTCGCGCACAAAGTACAGCAGGCCATAGCCGGTGGCCTGGGTGCGGATGAGCGAGCCGCCGTAGGAGAGGCCCTTGCCGGTCAGCACGCCGGTGAATTCGTTTCGCATCCGCTTATACTGGCCGAACAGGTAGCCGATTTCCCGCGCGCCCACGCCGATGTCGCCGGCGGGAACGTCGGTCTCAGGCCCGATGTAGCGGGCAAGCTCGGTCATAAAGCTCTGGCAGAACCGCATGATCTCGGCGTCGGATTTGCCCTTGGGGTCAAAGTCGCTGCCGCCCTTGCCGCCGCCCATCGGCAGGCCGGTCAGGCTGTTTTTAAAGGTCTGCTCGAAGGCAAGGAACTTGATGATCGACAGGTTGACGCTCGGGTGCAGGCGAAGGCCGCCCTTGTAAGGGCCGATGGCGGAGTTAAACTGCACGCGCCAGCCGCGGTTGACATGGGTTTTGCCCTGGTCATCCTGCCAGGCGACGCGGAACTGCACGGCGCGCTCCGGTTCCACCAGGCGCTCCAGCAATCCGGTAGCCTCATACTCGGGGTGGCGGCGGATGACCGGCTCCAGGGTGCCCAGCACCTCGTTGACGGCATTTAAAAATTCCGGCTCATGCAGGTCGCGCGCGCAGACCTGCTGGTAAACCTTTTGCAGATAGGGATGATTTATGCTCATGGTCCAAGACTTCCTTTCGGTGAGAATAGGGATAACGCTTTTATTATAAACCCATCGGTGAACGATTGCAATTCTTTTTGGGACAGAGGGCTTGACAGAAAGGAAGATATGTGGTATATTTATCTCGCAAAGATAAAAATACACCACATTTACAAAAGGAGGAACAAGTATGAGTAAAACAAAATGGTATGGATGTCTGGGATTTTTGTCGCTGTTGGGACTGGTTGGTGTGCTGACGCCGCAGCGGGAATTTTTGAGCTTCTTTGCCTTCGCGGTAGATTTTGAGTATTTCTTCCTGCCCTCGGATGAGATGGTGGAGCAGTACATGAACCGCTCGGCGGCACGAGGGTTTGTAGCGGGGATGCTGGTGATGGCGGCGGTCACCGTTGGCAGTCTGCTTATCGGACAGCAGAGCAGCCCTGCGTTGTTGACCGGCTGCGTTGCAGGATGGGCGGCAGCGGTTATGGTGCAGGCGCTGTCGGCGGCCTACTACGGCTTCCGGGAGAAACAGGGGGCGGGGGAATGATCCGCAACCGCATCAAGGAGTACCGCGCCCGCCACAACATGAAGCAGGAGGAGCTGGCCAGGCTGGTGGGGGTGCGCCGGGAGACCATCGGCAACCTGGAAAAGGGGCGCTACAATCCGTCGCTGGTGCTGGCGTGGAACATCGCGCAGGTGTTCGGGGTGAGCATCGAGGAAATCTTCACAGTGGAGCCGGAGCAGCAGGATCGCCCTTGACGCGCCCTGCAAAATAAGGTATAATACCGGGGTGAGCGGGCAGGATGGCAGCGGACGGAGGGGGACCTCCGGATGAGGAAAGTCCGGGCTTCGCAGGGCAGGATAGCTGCTAACGGCAGCCGAAGGCGACTTTAGGGAAAGTGCAACAGAGAGATACCGCCGGGGAATTTTCCCCGGTAAGGGTGGAAAGGCGAGGTAAGAGCTCACCAGCGTGGTGGAGACATCACGGC
>URGV01000076.1 GCA_900547455.1 uncultured Oscillospiraceae bacterium | reverse complement strand
GCCTACTTTCTCTACGCGAGAAAGTAGGCCGGGGCGCGGGGCGGAGCGCCCGCTCAAGGGGAGGAGTGCAGAGGACGGGGCGCCAGCCCCTCCTCGCAAGGGGAGTGCAGAGGGGCGCACCGAAGGTGCGGCCCCTCGCAAAACCCTAATCGACAATGTGTCTTATATAATCGACGACACCAATATCCTTGCCGTTGCGGCGGTAAACCCGCGGCACCCGCTTGCCGATGACGCACATCACCTCATAGTGCACCGTGTCGGTCATCGCGGCAATCTCCTCCATCGTGATGCGTTTGCCGTTTTCCTCCCCCACGATGGTGATCTGCTCGCCGTCGCTCAGGTCGGGGATGCCGGTGACGTCCAGCATCAGCTGATCCATGCAGACCCGGCCCACAATGTTGGCAAACTGCCCGTTCACCAGCATCCTGCCCCGGTTGGAAAGGCTGCGGTGGTATCCGTCGGCGTAGCCGATCGGCACGGTGGCGATGCGCATGTCGTGGTCGGCGGTGAAGGTGCGGCCATAGCTGAGCTTGGCCCCGGCCTTGACATCCTTAATCATCGAAATCACCGAGTGCAGCTGCATGGCAGGTTTGAGGTCAATCTTGTCCTCGCAGGCCTTGTCCGGCACCAGCCCATAGATCAAAATGCCCGCCCGCACCATGTCCAGATGGTACTCCGGGTAGTTGACGATGCCGCCGCTGTTGCAGCAGTGCCGGATGGCAAAGTGCACGCCCAGCCGCTGCAGCTCGTCGCAGGTCTGCATGAACAGCTCATACTGCCGGCGGGTGTAGGCAATCGACTCCTCGTTGTACTCGTCCGCGCTGGAAAAGTGGGTAAAGATGCCGTCGCAGCGCAGGTTGGGGAACTGGCACACCTCGGCGATCTCCTCGACGGCTTGGCGCAGGTCCTGCTCGGCCTCAAAGCCGATGCGGCCCATGCCGGTGTCCACCTTGATGTGGCAGGCCACCGTGACCCCGGCGTGCTGTGCCTGCTGCTGCAGCTTTCTGGCATATTCCAGCGAGAACACCGCCTGGGTGATGTTGTACTCGCACAGCTCCTTGGCCTTGTTGGGCGGGGTGGTGCCCAGGATCAGGATGGGGTGATAGATCCCCTGGGTGCGCAGCGACATCGCCTCGTTGAGATTGGACACCGCAAACCAGTTGACCCCCAGCCGCACCAGCTCGTCCGCAATATATTTGTCTCCGTGTCCGTAGGCGTCCGCCTTGACCACGCCCATAATCATGCAGCCCGGTCTGAGCTTTGCCTTGATGGAACGAATGTTGTAATCGATGCAGTCCAGGTCCACAACTGCCCAGCTGCGGCGCAGAAAATCAACCATTTTCTCCTCCTGCCTTTCCTTTTTCACGCACAAATTGTCCTCTGGTTTCTGGCGCAGGCGGCAAAAAATCCAATTTTTTCCTGCCGGTTTAAAGCCCGCTGCCTGCGGCACATACTATAACTATACATGAATTGAGCAAAAGATACAATCAATTTTTTCAAATTTCAGCACAAATGCTGTTTGAAAGGAGTTTCTTCCAGATGACAAAACAGGAATACGCTTTGTGGGCCCAGCAGGAGTCCCCCCGCTCCAGAGGGCCGGTCAACATTTTGAAGGCTTTTCTTTTTGGCGGCGCTATCTGCGCCATCGGCCAGCTGCTCATCTTCTTTTTTGAGGGCCGCGGCGCCGGGGAGCTGGCGCCGGTGTTCGCCTCGCTGTGCCTGGTGGTGCTCTCCGCCATTCTGACGGGGCTCAACATCTACGACAACATCGCCAAGCACGCCGGGGCGGGGACGCTGGTGCCCATCACCGGCTTTGCCAACTCGATGGTCAGCGCGGCGATGGAGTTTAAAACCGAAGGCTACATTCTGGGGCTGGGGGCCAAGATGTTCTCCATCGCCGGGCCGGTCATCGTCTACGGCATCAGCGCCTCGGTGATCTACGGCATCCTCCTGTTCCTGCTCGGTTAGGGGGTGAAGGAATGGCAAAACGAATCGGAACCAAAACCCTGCAGCTCACCTCCTCGCCCAGCGTGCTGGGCTTTGCCGCGGTGGGAGCCAAAAAGGAGAAGGAGGGCCCGCTGGCAGACTACTTCGACTATCTCTCCGACGACTCCTCCTTCGGTGAAAAGACCTGGGAAAAGGCCGAGACGCTGATGCAGCAGAAGGCCATCCACCTGGCGCTGCAAAAGTGCGGCGTGCAAAAGGAGCAGATCGACTTTCTGTTTGCCGGCGACCTGCTCAACCAGTGCATCAGCTCGGCCTATGCCTCCCGCGAGATGGCGATCCCCTTCTTCGGGCTGTACGGCGCCTGCTCCACCATGGCGGAAAGTCTCTGCCTTGCCGGCATGTTTGTGGACGCGGGGCTTGCGCGGCAATGCCTGGCGGTCACCTCCTCCCACTTCTGCTCGGCCGAGCGGCAGTTCCGCTTCCCGCTGGAGTACGGCGGACAGCGCACCCCCACTGCCCAGTGGACGGTCACCGGCTCGGGCGCGTGCGTGGTCGGCCAGAATGGACAGCCGCCCTTTGTGCGCGCCGTGACGGTGGGGACGGTGGCGGACCTGGGCATCACTGACATCAACAATATGGGCGCGGCAATGGCCCCCGCCGCCGCACAGACCCTCTGCCAGTACTTTGCCGACACCGGCCGCAAGCCGGAGGACTTCGACCTGATCCTGACCGGCGACCTCGGCTTTGTCGGCAGCCGCCTGCTGGAACGGCTGATGCAGGCCGAGGGCTACCCGATGGCAAAGCTGCACAACGACTGCGGGCTGATGATCTATGACCGATTGACACAGGACGTCCACGCGGGCGGCTCGGGCTGCGGGTGCGCGGCCTCGGTGCTCTGCTCGTTTATCCTGCCGCAGATTGCCTGTCACCGGCTGAAAAATGTGCTGTTTCTGGCGACCGGCGCGCTGATGAGCCCCACCAGCGTCCAGCAGGGGGAAAGCATCCCCGGCATCGCCCACCTGCTGCACCTTTCCGACCAGCCCAATAGCCCCGAGCAGATATAAAGGAGGGATTGTGATGGATATTGCCATGCTGATCAAAGCCTTTGTGGTGGGCGGCATCATCTGTGCCATCGGCCAGGTGCTGATCGACTACACCAAACTCACCCCCGCGCGCATCCTCGTTTCCTTTGTGGTGATCGGCGTCATCCTCGGCGGCATCGGGCTCTATCAGCCGCTGATCGACTTTGCCGGCGCGGGCGCAACCGTTCCCCTGACCGGCTTCGGTGCGACGCTGGCCAAAGGCGTGCGGGAGGCGGTTGCCGCCGACGGCTTTTTCGGCGCGCTGACCGGCGGATTGACCGCCAGCGCCGGCGGCATCACCGTGGCTATTGTCGCCGCGCTGCTGGCCGGTTTGCTCAGCAAGTCGGCGGAAAAATAATTTTATGCGAAGGGCCTCACCCCTCCAACCCCGGGGGATTTATGCAGGACGGTAGTCCCTGCACCCACCAGGAGGGCGCTCCGCCCCTCCACCCCGGGTGACTTTCCCGTCGCGGGGAAAGTCAC
>URGV01000075.1 GCA_900547455.1 uncultured Oscillospiraceae bacterium | reverse complement strand
TGACTTTCCCCGCGACGGGAAAGTCACCCGGGGTGGAGGGGCGGAGCGCCCTCCTCATAGGGGGCACAGCCCTCCTCGCATTCAGTCAGCAGCTGCAAGGGGCCTCCCCATGCGAAATAATAACCCCAACCCCGTTGGGAAACGGGGAAGAAACAACCTTTCCCCGCCGGTAGCGAACAGAAATAGGCAGCCCCTCCAGCGGCCCCAGCAGTAAAAGCGGTACGCTTACCCGAGCACCCCAGAAGATGCCTTCCAGATTTTCTCCGCCGTCCCTTGTCAGCACAACCCCCTCGGGCAGCTCGGCCTGCGAGCAGGAGAAGGAGAGGGAAAGCCCGCCCTCCGCTTCGCCAAATTCAATCAGAAAGCGGTCCTCCGGGTTGGGGAAGGTCTCAAAGCAGGAGAGGGAAAGGAGCAGCTCCTGCCGGTTGCGCTGGGCCGAGAGGGTGGCAAAGGTGATTTCATCTCTGGAATCGCCCTGCAAACGGTGGCAGAAGCGCAGCGGCATGCTTAAGGCAGGCAGCTCCCCCGCGCAGAAGGGGACAAACAATTGGTTTTGCGGCAACAAGGCTCACCTCCCAAGAAAGATCAGTTTAGTATATGCGAAAGAATTGCCGGATAAAACAGGCGCCCCGCCTTTTTATGATACAAGGCAGGGCGCGCAAAACGGCAAGCTCGTGAATGTTCTTGATTTATCGAATAAAAATGTTGTTATGCGGTCTTGCGGTCATAGAGCGAATCGCAGAAGATTTTTTTGCCCACGCCGGTTTTTTCCAGCGCGCGCACCATCGGCAGGCCCAGCACAAAGCAGGCAACCGCCTCGCCCAGCGCGACCTGTCCGGCATTGATCAGAAAGACCGGCAGGCTGAAACCGCCGCTCATCACAAAGGTCAGCTCCAGTCCGATGATGATGCCGTTTGTCAGCACCGGCATCAGGGCCGAGAGCAGCGGCAGGTTTTTGAAGCGGACATTGCGCAGGTGGTAGGTCAAGAAGGCGGCGAGCAGCGTCGCGGCCGAACCAAAGACAATGTCCAGTGGGCCCAGGATGTTGGCGTTGGTGAAGGCGCCGAAGGCGTTGACCAGCACGCATCCCAGGGTCAGACCGGCAATCGGGGTGGCAGAAAAGACCGGCAGCAGGGTGAACGCCTCGGAGATGCGCAGCTGCACCGGCCCGAAGATCAGGGTCATAAAGGGCAGGCTCAGCGCAAAATACAGCGCGGCGACCATGGCGTTGACGGCCATCTTTCGTACAGTGTTGTTTCTCATATTCAGTTTTCCTTTCGTAGTGTGTTTTTAAGTCAGGAACTTGCGACTGACTGCGCCGCAAAAACAGCGCGGAACCATTATACCCGATTTTGTTTTGAAATGCAAGGGGGAGCGCGGGAAAGAAAGGAGGCAAGAAAAAGAGGAAAAAGTGTTAAAAATTTATCAAGGGGCTTGTCAAACAGGGCGCTTTCCTTTATTATATAATCAGGATAAAATGGGGTGTTGTAGGCAAAGGGAGGTTTTGGCAAACAGCCTCTTTGCCGCAGCGCGATTGTTTTTTATACTATATCAAAAGGACGGGAACGGAGCATGGAATATCTACAGGGAAACTATCGTATCAGCAGGATATTGCCGGGCAGCATGAGCGATTTCACCATCGACTGCCCCGACATCGCCGCCAAGGCAAAGGCGGGACAGTTTGTGCACATCCGGGTGCCGGGTTTCACCCTGCGCCGGCCGATCTCCATCTGTGAGGTTGACCGCGAACAGGGCAGCATCCGCATCCTCTTTGACGTGCGCGGAGAGGGAACCCGCGTGATGGCCCAGATGGAGGAGGGTGACCTCATCGACGTGATGGGCCCGTTGGGCAACGGCTTTGCGCTGCTGGAGCCTCAGAAGAAGGCGGTAGTGGTCGGCGGAGGCATCGGCGTGCCGCCTATGCTGCAGACCGCAAAGCACTACGGCAGCAACGCCACCGCTATCCTGGGCTTCCGGGACAAGGACAAGATTGTGCTGACCGAAGATTTTGAGCGCAGTGGCATCCGCGTCATGCTGGCCACCGACGACGGTTCGGCGGGGCACCACGGGTTGGTCACCGATCTTTTAAAGGTGCGCCTGGAAGAAGAAAAGCCGGACATCGTCTATGCCTGCGGACCAAAGGTGATGCTCAAATTTGTGGCCAAGATGTGCGCGGAGTACAACGTGCGCTGCCAGGTCTCGCTGGAGGAGCGGATGGCCTGCGGCGTGGGCGCGTGCCTGGGCTGCGCGACGCCGATTCGGCGGGACGACGGCTCGGTGACCTATCTGCATGTCTGCAAGGACGGCCCGGTATTTGAGGCGGAAAGGGTGGTATTCGATGACTAATCTGAAGGTAAACATCGCGGGCGTTTCGTTTAAAAATCCGGTCATCACAGCTTCCGGCTGTTTTGGCTTTGGCAGGGAATATGAGTGCATGTACCCGCTGGAGAAACTGGGCGGCATCTCGCTCAAAGGCATGACCTTTCAGGAGAAGCTGGGCAACCCGCCGCCGCGCATCGCGGAGACCCCGAGCGGCATGTTAAACTCGGTGGGACTGCAGAACCCGGGCGTCGAGCATTTTCTGGAGCACGACATGCCGTACCTGGCAAAGCAGGACACGGTCAAGATCGCCAACATCGCGGGCAGCAGCATCGAGGACTACTGCGCGATTGCCGAGCGCCTTTCCGAGAGCGAGATCGATATGTTCGAGCTGAACATCTCCTGCCCGAACGTCAAGCAGGGCGGAGCAGCCTTTGGCACCAGCTGTGAGAGTGCCGAGCGGGTGGTCAAAGAGGTGCGCAAATACGCCAAGAAACCGATGATCGTCAAGCTCTCGCCCAACGTCACCGATATCGTCTCGATTGCCAAGGCGGTGGAGGCGCAGGGCGCGGACGCTGTTTCGCTCATCAACACGCTGCTGGGTATGCGCATCGACATCAACACCCGCCGCCCAATTCTCAAAAACAATGTTGGCGGCCTTTCCGGCCCGGCCATCTTCCCGGTTGCGGTGCGGATGGTGTGGCAGGTGGCCAATGCGGTCAAGGTGCCGGTCATCGGCATGGGCGGTATCGAGAAGTGGCAGGACGCCATCGAGATGATGATGGCGGGCGCAAACGCCATCCAGATTGGCGCGGCGATGTTCTATAATCCGATGGCGCCGGTGCAGGTCATCGAAGGAATGCGGAAGTGGTTGGAGGACAACCATATTGAAGATATCAACGAGATTGTCGGCTCTGTCCGTCCCTGGTAACTTGGGAGGATTGGCAGCAGACAGAAAATTGGCAAAGGAGAGGGGGCGGAGTACGGATGACAATCTTATACCTGATTCGGCACGGAGAGACCGGCGGCAACTTTGAAGGGAGATTCCAGGGAATTGTGGACAACCCGCTCAACGAATCCGGCATCCGTCAGGCGCAGATGCTGGGGATGGCCTTCAGTCTTTCCCAGGTGGACGTGCTGTACACCAGTCCCCTGCTCCGGGCAAGGCAGACCGCAGAGATCATCGCACAGATGCACGGGTTGCAGAAGCTGATGCCGATTGTAGAGCCGGGACTGACCGAATTAAACGGAGGCGAGCTGGAGGGCAGAAGATTCAGCGAGCTCAGGGAAAAATACCCCGAGGTGATCGACGCGATGTTTCATCGTCCGGCAGCGCTGGAGTGCCCGGGAGGAGAATCGATGCGGGAGGTTTCCGAACGAATCGTGCAGACCATCGACCGGCTGGTGGAGCAGAATCGCGGCAAGGTGATTGTCGCGGTCAGCCACGGAATTATTATCTCTTCCTATATTCATTTTGCCAGCGGCAAGCCGTTTGAGGAGATGTCCAACTGCATGGTGGCCAACGCCTCGGTGAGCAAGTTTCTGTTTAACGAGGAGATGATCGTCTGCATGGAGTATGCGGACGACCGCCGGCACATGAAAAACGGGACCTATTTGACGACCAAGAGTTTTGACCAGCCGCAGCTGGAGAATCCGGATCCATATGCGGTGGAGGGACGAAATTAAAAAAGGGGGTTGCGAGGGGCAGCGCCCTATGAACTCTCCGAGCGGGGGCCTTTGGCTCCCGCTCTTTTACATAAAGGGGGGCTCTGTCTCCCCAAAAAAGAAAAAAACAAAAAAAGTCGAAAAAAAGGTGTTGACAAACGGGGCCTGGTGTGGTAATATAAATGAGCTGTCCGCGAGAGGGCAGCGGAGGAAAGCGAAG
>URGV01000074.1 GCA_900547455.1 uncultured Oscillospiraceae bacterium | reverse complement strand
CCTACTTTCTCTACGCGAGAAAGTAGGCCGGGGCGCGGGGCGGAGCGCCCGCTCTCTGAGGGTGTGGGAGCTGTGCTCCCACATCGGGGGCTGTGGGGGCCGGAGGCCCCCACTTGGTGGAGCGCGGAGGAGGGCGGCAGCCCTCCTCGCATCGGATCAGGTAGGGGCTACATTAGCCCATAATGCTGGAAATACTTTCCACAATATCCCCGACAGCCTGCACCGCTTTGCCGGCTTTTTTCTTGAGCTGCTTGGCGGTGTTTTTCTTCTTGCCGGTCATCATATAAGCGGCGGTGCCGACGGCGGCGGTGACGGCCGCGCCGGTGAGAATGGTGGGAAGGTTCATTGGCATAACAATCACTCCTGTCTGAAATTTGCTTCTAAAAATTTTTCTCAGAAGCATCGACTTTATTGTGCCGCCGCCGGCGCCAGGATAAACCTTGAAGATTCTGGATGCATGAAAAAGGCATTTTGTTTTCGGAAAGTTCGCATTTTGACGCGCGCCCTGTGATATACTGAAAAGCAGGAAGGAAGTGGGAACGATTGCGCCAATTTTTAAAACGTCGATTTTTTGCAAGGCGGCTGCTCGCGCTGCTGGTCACCGGCTGTGTGCTGATGAGCTTTTTGTCCGGCTGTGCAGGCGGAGAGCGTTTGGAGCCGACCGCGCTTTCCTTTTCGCAGGTGGAATATGAGCGGCCGGACGGGCAGGCGGTGCTGGATCTGATCGAGCAGGCGCAGGAAAAGGCGCAGAACGACTGGCTCCCCTTTGGGCTGATCTCCTCGCTGCGGCAGATCAATAAGGCCACGCAGGACTTTTACAGCATGATGACCATCGCCCAGATCCGCAACTACGCCGACATGAGCGACCGCTTTTACAGCGAGGAGATGGACTATCTCAACACCTGGGACGCCCGCATCCAGAACAGCTACAGCAAGCTGTTCACCATGATCGAGCAGTCCCGCTTCGGCTCGCTGACCGGCGACATCTTTGGGGAGAGCGCCAGCGAGGATTTGCAGATGAGCGCCAGCGCAAGCTCGGCCGACATCCTCTCGCTGCAGGAGCAGGAGAAGCAGCTGGAAGCGCAGTACTATGAGGAGTACGCAAACGCCACCGTCACCACCCCGGAGGGGGAGGTGCTCTATTCGGAATTGGAGCCGGAAGGGCAGGAAGCCTATTACAGCCAGTTTATTGAGAAATATAATCAACAGTTGGGAGAGCTTTACCGGCAGCTGGTGGAGCTGCGGCAGCAGATGGCGCAGCTTTTGGGGTATGAAAGCTACACCGAGGTGGCCGACCTCGACATGCTGCGGGTGGGCTACACCCGCGAGGACATCCGGCAGTTCCGGGAGGAGCTCAAGCAGACGCTCACGCCGGTCTACCGCGCCTACCTCGAGGACTTTTACAGCCGCGCCGAAAACCGTACACAGCCGGGCATGGTCTATCTGCTGGGGGATCCGGCGCCCAGCCCGCAGGGAAGCTGGCAGCAGACGCTGCAGAGCCTGGAGGAGGTCTACAACCGGATGCAGGAGCAAACGCAGGGCGCTTTGGCTTTGCAGACCGGCGACTGCTACTCCTATCTGCTGTCTCACGAGATGATCGACGCCGCGCCCTCCTCGGTCAAGGCAAACGTCACCTTTAGCACGCTGATCTATTCGCTGAATACTCCGTTTTTGTTCGCTAATATGGATGGCAGCGCGGAGGATGTGTTCAGCATCTCGCACGAATTTGGCCACTGCTACGCCATGTGGCGGCAGCTGCAGCAGGGCAGCCACGAGGAGGGGCGCAGCATGGACGTCTGCGAAATCCACTCCCAGGCGATGCAGATCCTCACCATGCCCTTTTATGAGGAATTTTATGGGGAGGAGGCGGGGGTCGCCCGCCGGTACGACGTCTACACGGTGGTGGCGGGTATCCTGACCGCGGCGCTCAACGACGAGTTCCAGGAGGAGGTCTACGCCAACCCCGATCTGACGGTGGAGCAGCTCAACGAGCTGTACGCCTCGCTTGCGGCCGAGTACGGGCTGGTGGTCGATTCCCCCTACTTCGATATGGACAGCTTCAGCAAGGGGTGGTTCACCACCAACCAGTACTTCGACAGCCCGTTTTACGCCATCGATTATGCCTTGTCCGGCTGCGTGGCGATGCAGTTTTTGCAGATGGGGCTGCAGGACTACGGCGCGGCGCTAAAGACCTATGAGGAGCTGGTGACCCAGAGCGCGGACGAGAGCTTTTTGACCGTGCTGGAGGCGGTGGGGCTGGACTCCCCGTTTGCGGTGGAGACGTTGGAGCAGACTGCCCAGACGCTGCAGACCTTCCTGGAGGGGGACGGCAGCTTTGCGGCGGCAGATGCAGTGCAGCAGGATGCCGACGCGGCGTAAAGATACAGCGAGGACAGCAAAAGAGGAGGAAGCAAGATGAAGGGAATTGTCGTTTATGGAAGCAACTACGGCACCACCCGCGCCTATGCGCAGGAGCTGGCAAGGCGCACCGGCTGGCCGGCGGTGGACTGGCAGCAGGCGCAGAAGCTGGCGGAGTATGAGGCGGTGGTCTACCTGGGCGGGCTGTATGCCGGCGGAGTGGTGGGGCTCAAAGCGGTGCTGCCCCAGCTGGAACAGGCCCCGGCGCAGAAGCTGGTGGTTGTCACGGTGGGGGTAGCGGACCCGGCAGAGCCGGAAAATGTGGCGCACATCCGCGCGTCGCTGCAAAAGCAGCTGCCAGGAGCCCTCTATCAGAAGGCGCAGTTTGCCCACCTGCGCGGCGGCATCGACTACAGCCGCTTAAATTTCAAACACCGGGCGATGATGTGGGCGATGGTCCAGATGCTCAAAAAGAGACCGCCCGAGCAGCAGAGCGCGGAGGACCGCGAAATCATCCGCACCTATAACCAGAAGGTCGATTTCACCGACCTTGCCAGCGTCGAGCAGGTGCTGGAACTGCTGCAATAATTGTATTATTTTGCACTGATTTTACGAATTGTATAAGAAAAAGAGGGCTTCGCTGAAGCCCTCTTTTTTGTGAAAAGCGAAAGGAGATATTGCAGAAACCACCGTTCGAGCGCAACCCCTTTCTTTTGGTCCCACCTTTTCTTTTTGGCAAAGAAAAGGTGGGAAGACGGATTTCGCAGAGACCGCCGTTTGAGCGAAACCCCTTTCTTTTGGCCCACCTTTTCTTTTTGGCAAAGAAAAGGTGGGTGGAAAAAGGGGGAAAGATATGGTAGAATGGGAGGGAAGGAATCGTGTGTTTTTTGTTGTGAAGGGAGAATCGGATGAAGGAAACGTTGCTGACCAAAATTCAGAAAGCAGTTATCTACTTTGTGCTCTATTCGGTGATTGGCTGGTGCTATGAGGTGTTTTTGGAGGTGGTGGTCTACCGGTGGGGATTTTCCAACCGGGGCGTGCTGCTGGGGCCCTACTGCGTGGTGTACGGCTTTGGCGCGCTGATTTTGATCGCCTCGCTGGGGTGGCTGAAAGAAAGACGGATCTGTCTGGGCAGGGTCAATGTCACGCCGGCGCTGGTCTTTGTCGGGATTGTGGTCATCACTACCTTGGTCGAATTGGCCGCCAGCTACATCATGGAATTTACCCACGGGGAATGGCTGTGGGACTATACCCGCTTTGCCTTTAACTTCCAGGGCAGGGTTGCGCTCAATCCCAGCATCCGCTTCGGCATCGGCGGGATGATCTTTCTGTACCTGCTGCAGCCGCTCTTCCAAAAGCTCACCACAAGGATGAGCAAGCGGGCGCTGGCGGCGGTGTCGGGAGCGCTGACGCTGCTGCTGTTGGCCGATACGGTCTATACTTTTATACTCAGAGGATAAAAAAAAGCGTTTGCCTTTTTGTAAAAAGGCAAACGCTTTTTTCTACTCCAAAAAGTCCGGCATGTCGTCGGTGGGGTCCTCCAATACCTCGCCAAAACGCATCCGCCGCTGCTCCTTGACCTGTTCGACCTGCTGGTGGATCATCTCCTTGACCTGTCTGGGATTTTTGACGTTTTTGATTTCCAGGACAGGCGCGGTCTTGTCGGAGCTTTGCAGCAGGATGCTGCCCACGCCGAAGATGCGTTGGCCCAGGGTGATCTTCATGCTGATATCGCGCACGCGGTAGAGCAGGATCTCCTCAAACTTCATGTTGAGCAGCCCCTTTTCGCAGAAGATCCGATCGTCGGACATGGAATATTTGGTGAAGGTGATCGGCAGGCCGAAGATGCGGGAGCGGTCGGACCACCGGGTTTGGATGTTTTCTTTTGCAGGCATGAAACTTGTCCCCCTTCGATGCTGTTTCTTCCATTGTAGCAGTTATGTAGAAAAAAACAAGCATGGGGAAGGGAAGTTCATAAAAAGTTTAACCGTCGGCGGGTTAGCGGTTGTGCTCGCGCAGCTGCTCGGAGAGACGGCCCTCGCTTTCGGCGAGCAGCTCCTCCATCTCGCGGTGCTTGCGGTCGATGTAGCTTTTGAGCTCCTCGGACTGCTCCTGCAAAAGTTCCCGAACCGGTTTTTCTGCTTTCTCTGCCTGTGGCATGGATGATACTTCCTTTCTGCAATTGGTTTTACAAATATCATGATTTGTATTCCCATTATAGCAGGAGAAGGGGGTTCTGACAACGCAAAAAAACTGGAAAAAGGCCTTGCAGGCCGCTGCTTGACGATGCGAGGGGCTGCGCCCCCACGGCCCCCATGAGCGGGCGCTCCGCCCCGCGGCCCCGGCCTACTTTCTTGTGAGAAGAAAGTAGGCAAAGACTCACCAGGAACCTCCTGGTTCCTGGACCTCCAGCACAAGGGGGCGGACCCCCTTGGAT
>URGV01000073.1 GCA_900547455.1 uncultured Oscillospiraceae bacterium | reverse complement strand
GTGACTTTCCCCGCGACGGGAAAGTCACCCGGGGTTTGGGGCGGAGCGCCCAAATAGTGGGGAGTAGGAGCCGCCCGGCTCCTGAAAAAATTTCCGGGGGATGCAGGGCGGAACGCCCGCACAAAAAGGGAGCGCAGAGGGGCAAGCCCCTCTGCGCTCCCAAAACGGAAAAGCTAACGGTTCTCCGCTACAACGACCTGAACCTCGTCGGTATTCGCCTGCCCGATCACATAGGCGGTGTACATCACCCCTCTGCGGGCCCGCAGGCCAAAGGAGGTGACCACATCCACCTCACCGTAGCCGGGGATGTAGCTGCCATCCAGCGTGCGGCTGCTGCTGTCCATCTCGATGTCGGCCACCCGCGGCTCGATGCGCAGCGGGGTGCTGGTGACATAGAACTGGAAGTAGCCTGGGCGCAGCCGCCGCGCCATCGTGTTTTCCTTGTACCGCACATCCGAGAACAGCACCCGGCCGTCCCCCAGCAGCAGATCCAGGGCGTTGTCGCCCAGCACAAAGTTTGCCATGCGCAGACAGGAAAGGCCGCCCAGCTGCGCCGAGCAGGCACTGTCGCTCACCCGCACCAGCTCCAGCGCGCCGGTGGTCGCGTTGTTGACGATGGCAAAGGTGATGATCTCGTTGGCGTTCAGCGGCACCGTCTTCTGCAGCAGCAGGGTGCGGCCGGAGCTTGCGTTGAGGATGCTGACAGTGCGGAAGCCCTCTGCAAAACAATAGTATGTAGAGAAGTTTCCGAACGCCAGGTTGGTCGCCACCCGCTGGGAGCCGATATTGACGTTGACCGGCCCCGCCTGCGCCGCCGCATGGAAAAAGCGCACCCGGCAGCAGCGCCGGATCGGCTGGCTGGGCTGGCTGCTGGTGGGCGGGATGGGCTGCGGGGTGATGGGCAGGCCGCTGCCATCAATGTCCGGGTAGCTCGGCAGCGTCTGCGGGGTGTCCGCAATGTCCGGGCTGACCGGCTGACCGCTGCTGTCGACATCCGGAAAACTCGGCAGCGTCTGCGGGGTATCCGCGGCGCGGGAGGCCGCGGTCTTATTTTGGTTGCAGTTCATATTCTTCACCTTCCATTTTGAAGTGGGGGGCACCTTGACGGGTGCTGCTCCCCTCACTTTTAGAATATGAAAAGCTGCCGGTTTGGTGATCGTTCTACTGCGGCAGGCGCACAATCTCCTGCACCCTCGCCCCGACATTCTCGCAGAAGGCCGCGTCGTGCTCGACAAACAGCATGGTTGCCTCCTGCTGGCGCAAAAGCTGCTCGATCTGGATGCGGGAAAAGACGTCGATATAGTTGAGCGGCTCGTCCCAGAGGTACAGGTGAGCCCGCTCGCTGAGCGACCGCGCGATCAGCACCTTCTTTTTCTGCCCCTGGCTGTACTGCTCCATCGGGATGTCAAACTGCTCCCGCTCAAACCCCAGGTTGCGCAGGATGGTCATGCACAGGCTCTGCTCCGCCCCGCACCGCTCCAGGTAGTCGGCCAGCAGTCCCTGCAGGTGGCCGGTATCCTGCGGCACCACCGAGATGGTCAACCCCGAGGCCAGCTGCAGGGTGCCGGTATAGGGCAGCTGCTCCCCTGCAATCAGCCGCAGCAGGGTGGTCTTGCCGCAGCCATTTCTGCCGCGCAGCGCCACCTTTTCCCCGCGCTGCACCGAGAAGGTCACCGGCACAAACAGCGCCTTGCCGTCAAAGCAGACCGAAAGGTCGCGAAGCTCCACCAGCGTTCTGGCAAAGTGGTCCGCCGGCTGAATCTTCAGCTTGCCGGTGTTTTCGACACTCTTGAGCAGCTTCTTCTTTTCCTCCACCGCCTGATCCCGGCGGGACTGGATGGACTTGGAGCGCTTCATCATCTTGGCGGCCATGTGGCCGACATAGCCGCGGTCGCACGGCCCTTCCCCGATCTTGCTGGCCTCCACCTGGTCCGACCATTTTGCGGTGCGGCGGGCCGCTGTCTCCAATCGGCCAATCTCCTTTTTGAGCCGCTCGTTGTGCTCCCGCTCCGACTGCACCCGGGTCAGGTAGTCCTGATACCACCCGCTAAAGTCCCCCTTGCGCACCTGGATCCGGTCGCGGTCGAGCGAGAGGATGTGGTCGACGCAGCCGTCCAGAAAGGCCCTGTCGTGTGAGACCAGCAAGAAACCTTTCTGCCGCTTTAAATAGGCCGCCACCAGCTGCCGCGATTCGGTGTCCAGATGATTGGTCGGCTCGTCGATCAGGGGGAAGGCGTCCTCCTGCAAAAACAGCGCTGCCAGCTGCAGCTTGGTCTTTTCCCCGCCGGAAAGCTGCCGGAAGGGGCGCCACAGCGCGTCCTCATCCATCTCCAGCAGCGAGAGCTCCCGTTCCAGCCGCCACTGTTCGCAGCCGGGCGCGAGCTGCTGCGCCACCTCGATGGCAAGCCACTCGGCGTACTCCTCCACCGGCATCGGGAAATAGCTGAAATTGGCCTTTGTCTGGATGCTGCCGGTAAAGCCGGTCAGGCCATAAGGCTTGCCCTGCGCGCCCAGCAGCAGGCGCAGCAGGGTGGTCTTTCCCCGGCCGTTGCGTCCGGTCAGGCCCAGCCGCCAGTCGGTGTCCAGCGTGGCGGAAAGCTTCTCAAAAACCGGCTGATAACTGCCCTCATAGCCAAAGGACAGGTCGGATAATAAAATTATGGACATGGGCGTTCACCTCTACAAAAAAATTAGGAGCAGCGGGAAATCCCACTGCTCCTGCTTTCTCTATCTGTACAGGCAAAACACGCCGCCCCATTGACGCAAAAAGGGCGCACGATTTTCCCAAGAAGAAGGATACGCGCAGTCATCAGTCTTTCCCGCCGCAGGGTAAACGCAGCCGCAGGCTCCCTTTTGAGCCTGTTGCTTTTTTGAGCTTACCCTGTAAAACTTAGCAGGAAACTTTGCGCATATCCTCTCACCTCAAATCCCCTGTAAAAAGGTCAAAATCCTTTCCTACTATAGCAGTCTGCCCCCTTTTTGTCAAGGCGCTGCGCGAAAAAATCCGATTGTTTTTGCTTTAACAAGCGAAAGCCTTGTCCTGCGCCAAAATTTGTGGTATAGTGACATTAAACCAAACCGGAAAGTCAAAAATAGAAGATATCACCAAAAGTGCAGCTCAGGCAGGAAAGGAGAAACATCGCTTGAACCAGTCAAAAGAAATCACCGTCATCGGGCACAAGAGCCCCGACACCGACTCTATCTGCTCGGCCATCGCCTACGCGGAACTGAAAAGAAAACTGACCGGCCAGCGCTATGTGCCCAAGCGCGCCGGGGAGATCAATAAAGAGACCGCCTTTGCCCTCTCCTATTTTGGGGCGCAGGAACCGGAGTACCTGTCGGACATCCGCACCCGCGTCTCGGACATGGAGATTAAGCAGACCCCTTCGGTCGAGGCTAAAATCTCCATCAAGCAGGCCTACAGCCTGATGAAGGAGTACGAAGCCAGCACCCTGTGCATCACCGACAAGGAGGGCTACCTGCAGGGCCTCATCACCATGTCCAACATCGCCGCCTCGGACATGGACGTCTACGACAACCGCATCGTCTCCAAGGCCAAAACCCCTTATGAAAACATCGTCAAGGCGCTCGAAGCCAAGGTCATCTGCGGGGACATCAGCGGCACCTTCGACCAGGGGCGGGTCACCATCGCGGCCAACACCCCGGAGCGGATGGTGGACTATGTGGCCGAGCACGACATGGTCATCACCGGCAATCGCTTTGAGTCGCAGTTTTTCGCCATCGAGACCGGTGTCTCCTGCATCATCCTGTGCACCAGCGCCGAGCCCAACGAGACCATCATCGAGCGCGCCAAAAACAAGGGCTGCATCATCCTGTCCAGCCCCTACGACTCCTACACCGTGGCGCGGCTGATCAACCAGAGCATGCCCATCGACTTCTTCATGACCAGCCACCACATCCTCTCCTTCACGCTGGACGACTACACCGACGACGTCAAGGAGGTCATGGCCAAGGAGCGCCACCGCTACTTCCCGGTGCTGGACGAGCACGGCCGCTACATCGGCCAGCTTTCCAAGCGGTCCTTCCTGGCCACCGAGAAAAAGCAGGTCATCCTGGTCGACCACAACGAGAAGATCCAGGCGGTGGACGGAGTGGAGAGCGCCGACATTCTGGAGATCATCGACCACCACCGGCTGGGCGGACTGGAGAGCATCAACCCGGTCTACTTCCGCAACCAGCCGCTGGGCTGCACCGCCACCATCATCTACCAGCTCTACCACGAGAGCGGCATCGAAATCGAGCCGCAGATTGCGGGGCTGCTGTGCTCGGCGATCATCTCGGACACCCTGATGTTCCGCTCGCCGACCTGCACCCCCATCGACCGCGCAGCCGCCGAGGACTTAGCCAAAATCGCCAACATCGACATCCCCACCTACGCGCAGGCGATGTTCGAGGCGGGCAGCGACCTTTCCTCCCGCTCCACCGAGGAAATTTTCTACCAGGATTACAAGACCTTCTCGGCGGCGGACGTGCACTTCGGCGTCGGCCAGATCACCTCGGTCAGCGCGGCGGGGCTCAAGCAGCTGGTACCCGCCCTGCAGCAGCTGATGGAGGAAAAGTATGCCAAAGATCCCTCCACCATGCTCTTTTTCCTGCTGACCAACATTTTGGAGGAAAACAGCATCGTGCTGTGCGCCGGGCAGAAAGCCAAGGAGCTGCTCAAGCAGTCCAACCACCTCGACGAAATCCCGGCCGAGGGGCTGCTGGTCCCCGGCATGGTCTCCCGCAAAAAGCAGTTTGTGCCGTCGATCATTGCGACGCTGCAGCAATGAAATAAAAGTTAAACAATCGGGAGGGCGTTTGGCCGAT
>URGV01000072.1 GCA_900547455.1 uncultured Oscillospiraceae bacterium | reverse complement strand
GTATCTTTGCCTACTTTCTCTACGCGAGAAAGTAGGCCGGGGTGCGGGGCGGAGCGCCCGCTCTCTGAGGGTAGAAGCCAGGTCTGACGACTTGCTCCCAGGGGGCGCAGCCCCCTCGCATCGTCAAGCAAGGGTACAGGGTGGAGCTCCTGCATATCGTGGGGCGTAGGGGCAACCGCCCCTGCAAAAAGCCTCGAGGGACGCTAGTCCCCCATAATCCAGATTGTGAAAAAATGCACAAATTCACCCCGGCGGGAAGCCCCCCGCAGGACAAAAAGGAAAAGCTTTGTAAATTCGCGGTAAATCTCCGCTCTCTGCCCTTGCAAAAATGATGCGGATAGATTACAATAGACTTGAATTGTAGAGTTTGTTTCTGCAATTTTGATCGCAAAAAATTGCAGCCGCCACCGCGGCAGGCAAGTCCAATAAAGGAAAGGCAGGTTTTGTGTGATGAATTCTCTGAATAAAAAAACCATCGAAGATATCGACGTCTCCGGCAAACGGGTGCTGGTCCGCTGCGACTTTAACGTCCCGCTCAAGGATGGCGTCATCACCAACGACAAGCGCATCGTCGCTGCGCTGCCAACCATCCAGTACCTGATCGACCATCAGGCCAAGGTCATCCTCTGCTCCCACCTGGGACGCCCGAAGGGTGAATATAAGGAGGAGTTCTCGCTGGCTCCGGTAGCCGCCCGCCTCTCCGAGCTGCTGCACAAAGAGGTCAAGCTGGCAGCGGATAAGGAAGTTGTCGGCGAAAACGCCAAGGCGATGGCAGCCGCCATGCAACCGGGCGATGTCATCCTGCTGGAAAACGTCCGCTTCAGAAAAGAGGAGACCAAAAACGAGGAAAACTTCTCCAAGGAGCTGGCTTCGCTTGCTGAGATCTACGTCAACGACGCCTTCGGCACCGCGCACCGCGCCCACTGCTCCACCACCGGCGTCGCTTCCTTCCTGCCGGCCGTCTGCGGCTATCTGATTCAGAAGGAAATCTCGGTCATGGGTCAGGCGCTCAACGATCCAAAACGTCCGCTGGTTGCCATCCTGGGCGGCGCGAAGGTCTCGGATAAGATCGGCGTCATCAACAACCTGCTGGAAAAGGTCGACACCCTCATCGTCGGTGGCGGCATGGCCTACACCTTCTTTAAGGCGCAGGGCTACAACGTCGGCGCTTCGCTGTGCGAGGATGACAAGGTCGAGCTGGCCAAAGAGATGCTGCAGAAAGCCAAGGACAAGGGCGTGCGCTTCCTGCTGCCGGTCGACAACAAGCTCGGCGACAAATTTGCCGAGGACTGTGCGACCCAGTTTGCCGATTCCGACAAGATTCCGGACGGCTGGATGGGCATGGACATCGGTCCAAAGACCATTGAGCTGTTCTGCAACGCTGTAAAGGATGCAGGCACTGTCATCTGGAACGGCCCGATGGGCGTCTTTGAATTCCCTGCCTTTGCCGAGGGCACCCTGGAGGTCGCCAAAGCGATTGCCGCTTCGGGCGCCATCTCGATCATCGGCGGCGGCGACAGCGTCGCTGCGGTCACCAAGCTCGGCTTTGCCGACAAGATGACCCACATCTCCACCGGCGGCGGCGCTTCGCTGGAGTTCCTGGAAGGACTGGAACTGCCGGGCATCGCTGCGCTCAACAACAAATAACGCACAAAACAGGGCAGGTGCAGGAACCCTTTCCTGCATCTGCCTTTTTGGGTATTTCATTTTGCTTTTGGAGGGAAACTGGTTGTCGATGTATTACTCTGATTTTTCCTATCTCTTTGACCTGCTCGGCTGGTCGGTTGCGCTGGGCGGACTGCTGCAGCTGGCGCTGTACGTCGCCGAGTCGCTTGGCCTGTACGCCATGGCGCGCAATACCGGCGTGCATAACCCCTGGTTTGCCTGGCTGCCCATCGCGCGGGACTATCTGATCGGTGAGCTGTCCGACCGCTATAATCTCTCCAGCCGCCAGAAAAAAGGCTGGATGCGCGTCCTGCTCACAACCTTGAGTGCCGTGCAGCTGCCGCTGGGACTGGTCGGCGTGCTGCTGCTCTTCATCGTGATCAGCCTGTTTGTCTATTCGATGCCGGTGCTGCTGATGGTTGTGGTGATGCTCAGCACCCTGCTGGCGCTGGTCGGCGTCGCCTATAAGGTCTGCTACCTGGTTTCGTTCTATTATGTGATGATGGACTACGAGCCGTCCCGCGCGGTGCTGTACACCATCCTCTCCTTCCTCGAGCTGCAGGCCATCCCCCTGCTGCTCTGCAGAAACAACGTCCCGGTCGGCATCGCCGGACGCCGCGAGCCTACCCAGCCAAAATATGACGTCCACAATCCGTCCCAGATGGGATAAAAAAGATTCACTTTAGAAAGGAAGTTTTTTACCATGAATAAATCGCTGCGTAAAGCAATCGTTGCCGGAAACTGGAAGATGAATAACGACCGCAAGGCCGCCAAGGCGCTCATCACCGAGCTTGCCCCGATGGTCAAGGATGCCGGCTGCGAGGTCGTGCTCTGCGTTCCGTTCACCAACCTCGAAACCGCCCTTTCGCTGTGCGAGGGCACCAACCTCCATGTCGGCGCGCAGAACTGCCACTGGGCAGCCTCCGGCGCCTTCACCGGCGAAATCTCCGCCCAGATGCTCGCCGAGATGGGCGTCGAGTATGTCATTATCGGCCATTCCGAGCGCAGACAGTACTTCGGTGAGACCGACCAGACCGTCAACGCCCGCACCCGCGCCGCGCTGGACGCCGGACTCAAGGTCATCCTCTGCGTCGGTGAGGTGCTCGAACAGAGAGAACAGGGCGTTACCGAAGAGGTCGTCAGCATGCAGACCAAGATCGCGCTGGGTGGCGTCAGCGAGCAGGAGCTCCAGAACATCGTCATCGCCTATGAGCCGGTCTGGGCCATCGGCACCGGCAAAACCGCAACCGCCGACCAGGCCGAGGAGGTCTGCGCCATCATCCGCGGCGTGGTCGAAAAGCTGTATCATAAAGCCGCTGCCGACGCGATGACCATCCAGTACGGCGGCTCGATGAAGCCGGGCAACGCGAAGGAGCTGCTGGAGAAGGAAGACGTCGACGGCGGCCTGATCGGCGGCGCGGCGCTGAAGGCGCAGGATTTTGCCGCAATCGTAGAAGCTGCAAAATAAGTGCTTCCACCCTTTTGCGGCCGCAGCCCCAATCGGGGCCGGCAGGCAGTTAGCTTCTGCTATCTAATTGAAGGCAAGTGTTCTTACTATCTCCTGCAAAATAGGATATAATTATGGACGAGAGTGAACGTTAAGGAGATTCGCTTCGCTCTCTCCTCGCAGGAAAAAACGCTTCGCGTTTTATACAAACTTGGGAAGTTGGACTTTGTCCAACTTCGGGTCGCGCAACACAAAATTTCCGCCTCGCAGAAAGCATAAGCGCGACTTAGCACCCAAAGGCTCTGCCTTTGGAATCCTCAAACTTTTTTTCTTTTTCCAGAAAGAGGTGCATCGTCATGAAACATCCACTGATCTTAATGATCCTCGACGGTTTCGGCATCAACCACTCCGACTACGGCAACGCCATCCATGCCGCCAAAAAGCCGAACCTCGACAAATATTTTTCCCAGTACCCCCACACCCAGATCGGCGCTTCCGGCCTTGATGTCGGCCTTCCGGACGGGCAGATGGGCAACTCGGAGGTTGGCCACACCAACATCGGTGCGGGCCGCATCGTCTACCAGGAGCTGACCCGCATCACCAAGTCGATTCAGGACGGGGACTTTTTTGAAAACCCTGCCCTGCTGGGCGCGGTGGAGAACTGCAAAAAGAACGGTTCCGCCCTGCACCTGATGGGCCTGCTGTCGGACGGCGGCGTTCACAGCCACATCGAGCACCTGTTCGGTCTGCTGGAGCTGGCCAAGAAAAACGGGCTGAGCAAGGTTTATGTTCACTGCTTCATGGACGGCAGGGACGTGCCGCCGACCAGCGGCAAGGACTTTGTCGTGCAGCTGCAGGCCAAGCTCGACGAGCTGGGCGTCGGCAAGATCGCCTCGGTGATGGGCCGCTACTACGCGATGGACCGCGACAACCGCTGGGAGCGCGTGCAGAAGGCCTACGACGCTCTGGTTTTAGGCAAGGGCGAGCAGTGCGCTGATGCTGCAAAGGCGGTCGAGAACTCCTACGCAGCCGAAGTCACCGACGAATTCATCGTGCCGGTTGTCATCGGCGACCCGGCGGAGGGACGGATTGCCGCAAATGATTCGGTTGTCTTCTACAACTTCCGTCCAGACCGCGCCCGCGAGATCACCCGCACGCTGGTTGACCCGGACTTTTCCGGCTTCGAGCGCACCTTCTTCCCGCTGTACTACGTCTGCATGACCCAGTACGACGCGACCATGCCGAACGTGGAGGTTGCCTTCAAGCCGGAGAGCCTCAACGACACCTTTGGCGAATACATCTCCAAGCAGGGCCTGCAGCAGCTGCGCATCGCCGAGACCGAGAAGTACGCGCACGTCACCTTCTTCTTCAACGGCGGCGTGGAGACGGTATCCCCGGGCGAGGACCGCGCGCTGATCAACTCCCCGAAGGTTGCGACCTACGATTTACAGCCGGAGATGAGCGCCTACCTGGTCACCGACGAGCTGCTCTCCCGGTTGGACAGCGGCAAATATGACGTGGTCATCCTCAACTTTGCCAACTGCGACATGGTCGGCCACACCGGCGTATTCGACGCGGCGGTCAAGGCGGTGGAAGCGGTGGACGAGTGTGCGGGCAAGGTCATCGAGAAGGCGCTCTCGATGGGCGGCACGGTGCTGCTGACCGCCGACCACGGCAACGCCGACAAGATGTACGAGGCGGACGGTTCCCCCTTCACCGCGCACACCACCAACCCGGTTCCGTTCCTGGTCATCAGCGCGGACGAGCGTCTGGCGCCCGGAAAGATTCAGCTGCGCGAGGGCGGCAGACTCGCAGACATCGCCCCGACCATGCTGCAGATCCTGAACCTCCCCCAGCCCGCCGCCATGACCGGCCAATCCTTACTTTCTTTTTAGGCCGCTTTACAATACAAGTGCAACAGAAAAAATAAAAAGAGTGACTCAGAAGGAGTTCCCTGCTAAAATGGTAGTTGCGACA
>URGV01000071.1 GCA_900547455.1 uncultured Oscillospiraceae bacterium | reverse complement strand
GTGGTGCATCTGCGGAGGCGGCCACCGTGGAGAAATCTGCGACAGAAGCAAGGGCTGACATTGTCTTGCTAAAAAGGGCTTCTTCATCGTCCCTAAACGATAGAACTATAAGCTTCCCAAGCAGCTCACCTCCAATCGTTCAAACTTCGCCCGCTTATTATCTTTTGGAATGTGCAGGACGAATCATCAACAGGACGATACCCACAGCAAACAATGCGCACTGAACGATAAGAACTGCAGCCGGTATAGAGAAAGCCGGATCTAAAGTCCCAAACGATAATGGATAATCACTAAAGAACCGTCCATTCCAAATTTTCAAGGCATCAGGCAGTGGCAGAGCCATGCACCCGAAGGGAATTAACATCCATACATAAACCAGCCAAGGCCGGACTTGGCCTAACAGCCAGCCGCTCCCGAGCGCAAAGATCAGCGCCGGAACCAATGTGATCAAAACCGGGAAAATCAGTTGTCCCCAACTGTACCAGCTAAAATACTGTCCGTAAAAGAAAGCGGTCTCCGCGATACAAACCAAAGCCAGTAATATGGTTCCGGTCAGGGCTGCGGCGCATCGGGTAAGGGCATATCGTCTCGGAGAAACTGGGGTGGCATCTGTAAGGATGTTTACTCGCTGCGCTTTACCGGATGTGAAGAATGTCAAAAAGAAGAGAGCTCCAATCCACAGCAGTGGAATCATGCGGCTCAGGTAATCCCCGAAACTCCAGGGAGAGAAAGGGGCGGTGTGAGACACCCCTAAAATGGTCACGCTGTTCAGCACCTGCCACCCATAGAACAGCAGGATCAGCAAAAGACCAAAAAAGAATTTGTTCCACAACAGGCGTTTGCACTCATATTGAAATATCTTAATCAAGGTTCAGATCCTCCTCTGCCAGCCCGCAGGCGTTTAAGAAATCCTGATAGGTCAGATAGGGGTACATGGGGTCCAGTTCCCGATTGAACAGACTATTCAGGATTTGATCAAAAGCATCTTCGCCGCCCACCAGCTGCTCTGCTTTCAAAATTTTCAACGGCATCTCGCAGTATTGCCGCACATAAGTCAGGTTACCTGTAATCTCCAGCTGCTTGTCTTCCGGCAGATTCGCCAGGTAATCGGGATTGCGCACATAGAAATCCAAATAGTAGTCGTCCACAGCCTGCTGCCATTGGTCGATGTAATGTTCCTGGGCGTAGGCATCCCCATATAGTTCTTTGACGATACGGTAGGTGGTGTAGACGGTCAGTCCCTCGGCGGACCAGGGGCTGTCCTCCTCCGCTGTGTCGAACATATTGCCCAATCCCCACCACTGGTGAACCAGCTCGTGGATCATGACCTCCCCGGCGGCCGCGCCCTTGCTGCTATCGCCCAAATTGGCGGCGGTGAAGTCCTGCTCGTCCAGCAGGCTGGCTCCGTCTGCCGCATAGCCGCCGCCGGAGGTCCTGCTCTGGATGAGCTTGAGGCTGCCGCCCGCGCCAAAGGAAAGGGCGCCGTAATGCTCGGTGCAGTAATCGACCACCGCCTGCACCGCCTGTACTGCTCCAGCCTGCTCCATCACCGGCTGATGCTTGCGCCCGTAGTAAAATTCCACCGTGAGGCCGCCCGCGACTATTTCCTCCCTAACATAGTCGCCGGCATACAGGATGCCGCCCGCGCCGTTGTCCTGATAGCGCCAAGTCACAGTGTTATTCTCGTGCTCGGCCACCAGCTCCGGCTGGGCGGAGCCAAACGGGATCACCGTCATCCCCTGCGGCAGAGTGACCTCGACAGTAGCGGGATAGAGGTTTTCATCGAGCATCACGTTGAGAATCCGCGGCGCAAGCGCCGAATTTTGCAGACAGAGGTATTCGTCGCTGACCTCCGCGCCGCCCTGCATGGTGCTCATGTTGACGTCCTCCTGCGGAAAGCCTCCGTACGACAGCGACAGCTCGATCTGCTGCTCCGCCGGGATCTCCACCTCCAGCAGCGCCTCGTTGTATTCCTGATAGTCGCTGACGGTGAAGGACGTCTCCTCCCCGTTTGCCCGCACATCGGAAACTTCGTAGCCGGGATTGATGCCGAAGGCCACCGTCTGCGCCTTGCCGGAGCGGTTTTCCAGCTGGTAGGTCGCCTTGCCCTCCACCGTTCCGGAGCGGGTATCGGGGAAAACCTGCGCCGTCCTGCCGGTGCAGAGCACCTGTTCGAGGTAGGGAATCTCCAAAAAGGTCATCACTGTCTGGTCCGGGTTACTGTGGTCGACCAGCGGCTGGGCCGCATAGGCCGTCAGCGAACAGCCCAGCAGCAGCGCCGCCGCCAGCGGGCGGTAAAGCCTGCGCGCGCTGTGCCGCAGCGAGCCGAGCATCCCCTTTCCATACTGCCGGATGCACAGGTAGGACACCGCCCACACCCCGGCCAGGGCCAGCAGCCAGCTCAGCCGCATATAGGCCACCGAGCGGAAGATGCGGAAGTTGGAAAAGTCGTCGGACAGCGCCCAGACGCAGGGGTTGAGCCAGCAGAGCTGCCAGTCATCCGCCCAGACCGTCAGGCTCAAGGCTGCAAACCCGGCCAGCAGCACCAGCGACAGGTCCAGCCGCCGGGTGAACTGGTAGGCCGCGCCTGCGGCCAAAATCTCAAGCGGCAGCGCAAGGCCGGTCAGCAGCAGGTAGCTGAGCAGGTAGTCCGCCGCGTCAAAGACCTGCCCGATCATCCCCCAGCTGATGGGGAACCAGACCGCCATCACCAGCAGCAGCGCCAGCACCGCCGATGTTATCAGCGCCGCCAGCCGCACCAGCGCCATCGTCAGCGGCGAGACCGCCGCGTCGGTCAGCGCCTCCACCCGGCTGCGGGAGGGGCGGTCCAGCTCAAAGATGGTGAGGATGCCAAACAGAACGCCTCCCACCGCGCCGCCCGCGATGGCGGGATTGGCCAGGTACTGGGTCAGCATGGTGCTGGCGGTCGCCGGACGGTACAGCGTCAGCCCCACCATTGGGGAGAGCACCGTCAACAGGACAATCAGCCAGGTCAGACGGCTTTGCAGCAGCCTTCTCAGCTCCAGCCAAAACAGCCGCATCGTCCTCATTGTACCGCCTCCCCCGCAATTAAATAGAGGTAGGCGTCCTCCAGCGACGGCTCCTCCGGCTTTACATACGCCGGCAGGACGTCCGCCACCGCCCGGCAGCGGATGCCGCGGCTGGTGTTGACCCTTGCCGTGATGTGCAGTCCCTGTTCCAGAACAGCATCCTGTGCATCCTGCTCCCAAAAGATGCCCACATGCCCCTGCGCCGCCTGAATCAGCTGCTCCGGCGTACCCACAAATCGGATCCGACCGTGGTGGATGACCACAATCCGGTCGCACACCGACTGCACGTCCTCGATGATGTGGGTGGAAAGCAGCACCAGCCGCTGCTGCGCCGTGCGGGAAAAGAGGTTTCGGAAATGGATGCGCTCCTCCGGGTCCAGCCCCACCGTCGGCTCGTCGAAGATCAGGAGGGGAGGGGCGCCCAGCAGGGCCTGGGCGATGCCCACTCGCTGGCGCTGTCCGCCGGACAGGGTGCGGATGCGGGCGCGCGCCTGATCCTCCAGATTGACCGTCCGGATCACCTCTCGGATAGCTGTTCTGGAGTCCCGCAGCCCCTTCAGGGCGGCCATATAGTCCAGGAACTGGGCCACGGTGAGCTCGTCGAACAGTCCGAAGTCCTGGGGAAGATAGCCCAGCTGGGCCTTCAGCTGCCGCTCCGTCCTGAGAAGGGGCTGCCCGTCCACCAGAATGGAGCCGGACGTGGGGAGCAGGGCGGCCACCAGCAGCTTCATCAGGGTGGACTTGCCCGCGCCGTTTGGCCCCAGCAGGCCGACGAGACTGGGGGACCGGAGCTCCAGACTCAGGTTTTGCAGGGCCTGTTTTCCGCTGGGGTAGGTCATGCTGACGTTTTGAATGTTGATTTCCATGTGATCGGGATCCTTTCTGCTTGGGATACGGAAAGGATACCAGGGCTGTGTGGAGGGGAGTTGGAGATTGTGTGTGGTTTGTGTGGAGAATCGAACACCGGGAAATATTCTGCCCACAAGGCCCGCTGCAGAACATTTCTGTTCTGCGGCGGGCTCGTTTCCTTCCATATGGATTGGCGGAGCAGTCAGGGATGCAGGGAATAGAATTTGTTCAAACGCTCGGCCAGCGCCTTCGGGTTTTCTTCATTCACAACATGGCCGGTATGTTCGATAAGCTGTAATTCCGCGCCATGGATGTTCTGCGACAGGTAATGGGCGGAGCGGATATTCGAACGGTCCTTTTCCCCGCAGATGATCAGGGTGGGACACCGAATACCGCGCACTCTGCCGCTGAAATCCAGCTCCTTCATGGAATTGCCCAAAACAAACGTGCTCTCTTTATCAAAGGCCATGGTCTCAAAAACGGATCTGGGCAGAAAGCGGAAAACCAGGTTTTGGATACCAAACGCCGCCTTGGGAATTTTATGAGGCGTCCCAATCAGGACCAGCGTTTTTACCTTTTCGGGGAAGTCCAGGGCATAGTTCAGCGCCAAGATACCACCCAATGAAAGACCGCACAGATGGATCGCCTCGCCGACGTGATCACAGTATTCTGCAAACGCCCCATAGAGGCTCGGATAGCTTGCCGTTTTCCCGGCAAGCAGGGAACACAGGTCCGGACACAGCAGGTCCTCTTTGCCGTCCATACAGGAGACCGTTTCCTTCCAGCTTGCCGCCTTGTGTCCCGAACCATGGACCAGGATTTTTTTGGCCATACGCAACCTCCTCAGCCTGATATTTGCAGCTTCTCCGCTTATACGATGTGTTAGAGTATAATTTACACGGTCACATCTGCGGGAAAAAGTCCGGAATGGGCAGAAAACTAAAACCTTACAGCCGCTTTTACCCCATCCACCGTATTCTCGATGGTACACACCGCCCCATGCCGGTCCAGGATCATCTTCACCAGATAGAGCCCCAGCCCGCTGCCGCCGGTGCTCCGGTTCCGAGAGCCCTCCTCCCGGTAAAAGGCTTCAAACAGGTGGGGCAGGGCATCCCCGCTGATCCGCGCTCCGGTGTTCTCCACAGTCAGGGCAGGGCGGCCCTCCAGCCGGCCGCACCAAACCCGGATTTCCGCCCCCTCCGGCGAGTAGCGGGAGGCGTTGGAGAGCAGGTTGCCCACGGCCTTCCCCAGCAGGGAGGCGTCTGCGGGCACGGTGATCCCCG
>URGV01000070.1 GCA_900547455.1 uncultured Oscillospiraceae bacterium | reverse complement strand
TCCCCCTCTGAAATCTTTTCCAATTTGCTGTTGCACTTGACTTGACAAGTTGCCCCCCATAAAATGGGTCATCTCCTGCTCGGTAAACTCCTTGTAGACACCGTGGAACAATCCGGGCTCGCAGGGGTCGATGCCGAGGGTGCGGATGACCGCCTCGGCAAATTCCCGGAAAGCAAACCCGACAGCTGTGATGATGTTCTTCTCCTTGACCAGCGGCTTGTGCAGGATGTTCTGGTGGGGGATGAAGTCGAGGTTCTGACAGATCTCCTCCCAGATGCCGGAGATGAAGTGAACGTCCTCCAGCAGCCTTGCTTTGGCAAGCAGCATCGGTCCGGCGGAGATGGCTGCAATCAGCAGGTCCTTGCCCTTGAGGGAAACCAGAAAGTCGATCAGCTTGCGGTCAAACAGCGCAGGGAAGGGGATCATCATGCCGGGCAGCACCACGCAGGCATAGTCCCCGGCAGAAAATTCGTCCAGTGTTTTGTCGGGCGTGATTAGAAAGCCGTCCTCGGAGCGGACCGGCTCCCTGGAGGAGGCGAAGATCTCCACCGGTTGGTCGAACCACATCAGCGCTTCGGTCAGGCAGGTGACCTCGTACAGGGAAAAGTGCGGGTAGACGATGACGGCGATTTTTTTCATAAAGAACCTCCTTGGATAGAGGAGGTGAGAAAGGAAAGAATGCGTTGAGAAAAATCCTTCGCCTCCTCATAGAGTCCGTGTCCTAGATCTTCATAAATGTACAGCTGACTTCCGACAATCTGTGAAGCTATTTCCCTGGAAGCTTCCGCGCCGACAATCTGATCCCGGCCGCCAGCGATGATCAGGGTGGGGCAGGCTATTTGCTGCAGCTGCAAATAGCAGTCGTGCGTTAAGCAGGAGCGGGCCATCGTCAGAAAGCGCTGTGGGTTCTTGGGCTTCATCGCCCTGGCAAGCAGGGAGTAAAGCGGCAGGGCGCGCTTGAGGTATGGGGGAGAGTAGGACTTTTTGGCGATGTCCAGAAAGAGTTCCCGGTAACGCTGTGCGGACACCAAATCAATCCAGTGGGTCACAGCCTGCTGGATGATGGGGTTCTGCCGGGCAAGGGAAACGACTAGGACAAGCTTGCCCACCTTTTGAGGATATCGAAGGGCAAGGTGCAGCGCGATCATCCCGCCCTGCGATACGCCGACAAGGTCCGCTTTTGGAATCTGCAGCTGGTCCATGCACTGGCTGAGATCGTCCGCCATCTGTTCGGTGGTGTAGGTTTCCGGAAGATTGTTCTTCCGGCTGAAAGCAAAGACGGTGTATTCCTTTGCAAACATCCGATACAAAAAGGAGAAGGGAAGGGCAGAGCCCCGAACGGTTCGCAGGCCGTCCCCCACACCGGGAATCAGAATCAGGTACTTTTCCCCCGTCCCAAACCGAATATAATCCACACTGGTTTCCTCCAGTTTGAGCTGACCGTTTTTGGCGTGAAACATAAGTCCCCTCCCTCCTGTTCTGAAAAAGTCCGACAGAAACTTTGTGCTGCGAGGTAAAAGGTTGGGCTGCCTACTTTAACAATACATGAATTGGACGCGGCATCATGCCGCCACGAATTGGGTACAGGCTCAGCCTGCTATTTCTTTGCTTCTTTGGCCCAGCTGTCTTTGAGTCCGACGATCTGATTGAACACGCCCTCGTCCTTGCTGTCCTTGCAGAAGTAGCCGGTGCGGACAAACTGGAATTTGTCGCCGGTTTTCGCTTCGGCAAGAGAAGGCTCCAGCTTGCAGCCGGTGAGCTCGGTCAGCGAGTTCGGGTTCAGGTAGTCCAGATAGTTGGTTCCCTCCGGAACGTCGTTGACATTTTCCAGGGTGAACAGGTAGTCGTACAGGCGCACGATGGCGTCGATGGCGTATTTGGCCGATACCCAGTGGATGGTGCCCTTGACCTTGCGGCCGTCAACCGGGTTGCCGTTGCCGGTCTCGAGGTCGGCGGTGCAGCGCAGCTCGACGACGTTGCCCTGCTTGTCCTTGACAACCTCGTTGCACTTGACGATGTAGGCGCCCATCAGGCGGACCTCGCCGTCCGGTTTCATGCGAAAGAACTTCGGAGGCGGTACCTCGGCAAAGTCGTCCGCGTCGATGTAGAGCTCGCGGGTGAACGGAACCTTTCTGACGCCGGCCTCCTCATTCTTCGGGATGTTGGGCAGCTCGAAATACTCTTCCTTGTCCTCCGGGTAGTTGGTGATGACCACCTTGACCGGGTGCAGGACGGCGACGCGGCGCTGGGCGGCGGTGTTGAGCTCATCACGGATGCAGTGCTCCAGCAGGCCGATGTCGACGATGCTGTAGGCCTTGGCGACACCGGCCTTCTTGACAAACTCGTTGATGGCGCTGGGGGTGTAGCCGCGGCGGCGCAGGCCGCAGATGGTGGGCATTCTCGGGTCGTCCCAGCCGTCCACCTTTTTGGTCTCGACCAGCTCGCGCAGGTAGCGCTTGCTCATGACGGTGTGGGTGACGTTCAGGCGGGCAAACTCGTACTGGTGGGGCTTGTGCTCAAAGCCGATGTTGTCCACAACCCAGTCGTACAGCGGGCGGTGGTTTTCAAACTCGATCGAGCACAGCGAGTGGGTGATGCCCTCCAGCGCGTCCTGGATTGGATGGGCGAAGTCGTACAGCGGGTAGATGCACCACTTGTCGCCCTGGCGGTGATGGTGCGCATGCACGATGCGGTAGATGGCCGGGTCGCGCATGTTCATGTTCGGGGAGGCCATGTCGATCTTGGCGCGCAGGGTGTGGCTGCCGTCCGGGAACTCGCCGTTCTTCATCCGCTCAAACAGGTCGAGGTTTTCCTCCACCGAGCGGTTTCTCCACGGGCTTTCCTTGCCCGGCTCGGTCAGGGTGCCGCGGTACTCGCGCATCTCGTCGGCGGTCAGGTCGTCGACATAGGCTTTGCCGTCCTTAATCAGCTTGACGGCGTACTCGTAGCACTTGTCGAAGTAGTCCGAACCGTAGTAGATGCCGCCGGTCGGCTCGGCGCCCAGCCAGCGCAGGTCCTCCTCGATCGATTTGACGTACTCGTCGTCCTCGCGGACAGGGTTGGTGTCGTCAAAGCGCAGGTTAAACAGGCCGTTGTATTTCTGCGCGGTGCCGGAGTTGATCCAGATTGCCTTGGCCGAGCCGATGTGCAGGTAGCCGTTCGGCTCAGGCGGGAAGCGGGTGTGCACCTTGGTGACCCGGCCCTCGGCCAGGTCGCGGTCGATGATGTCGTGGATAAAGTTCGACACGTTTTCGGTGTCCATGATTTTTTCATCAGCCATTTTATATTCAGTCCTTCCAAATAGGTTGCGGGTGGATGGTTTGCAAATTTATTTTGACAGGGTAGCGATCGCCTCGTCCAGGCGCTGCTGGCAGGTGGCTTCGCCGAGGATCTGCATCACGCTGCACAGGTCCGGGGAGTTGGTGCGGCCGGTGATGGCAAGGCGGATCACCTGGCTGACGTCGCCGACGTGGCCCTTAAACTGGTCGGGGTTTTTCTTGTAGTCCTTTGGTTTGGCAGCAAAGCCGAGGGTTTCGCCCAGCTCGCGCACCTTGTTAAACCAGGTGTCGCCGTCGTCCGCAGGGGAGTAGATGCCCTTGTACTGGGTGAGGATGGCGATGGCGTCCTCCTTGGCGACATTTTCCGGGTACGCGGTGGCCGGAACATACAGCTCGTCGTAGAAGAAGGCAAGGTAGTCCTTGACCTCGCTCCAGATGGCGATGTCCTTGCGGGGCTTGGCGCCGCCGCGGCCGATGGCAAAGATGGCCTTGGCCTTCTGCTCGTCGCCGGTCAGCAGGGTGTAGAGCTGCTGGTCGTAGTCCTTGGCCCAGCCGGTCACCTCGTTGTAGACCTCATCCGCGCTCATCACCGAGATGGTGTTCTTGCTGACATCCTTTAATTTGTCGATGTCAAACAGCGAACCGCTGTTGCCCATCTTCTTGGTGGTGAACTGGAAGTCGTCCATCGGGGCGGTGGGGTTGGCGATGCGCCAGTCCTCAAAGTTGGAGTTTAGCAGGGTCATCAGGTACTCCAGCACCGACGGCACCGGGTAGCCCTCAGCGTTGTAGAAGTCGAGCGCCAGCTCCGGGTCCTTTCTCTTGGAGAGCTTGCGCTTGGAGCCGCCGTCCATCTTCATCAGCTGGGCGGTGTGGACATATTTCGGCGGCTTCCAGCCCAGGGTGCGGAACAGCTGGAGGTGGATGTTCAGGGTCGCCAGCCACTCCTCGCCGCGGACGACGTGGGTGGTGCCCATGAAGTGGTCGTCGATGACGTGGGCGAAGTGGTAGGTCGGGATGCCGTCCGACTTGAGCAGCACGATGTCCTGGTCGTTTTCCGGCAGCTCGATGTCGCCCTTGACAAGGTCGCGGTGAACAAAGCGCTTGTTCGGGTCGCCCGGACTTCTGAAGCGCAGAACGTAAGGCTTGCCGGCCTGGATGTTCTCCTCAATCTGCTCGAATGTGAGGTCGCGGCACTTTGCCCACTGGCCGTAGTAGCCGAAGTTGATCTTCATCTCCTGCTGCTGCTGGCGCATCTCGTTGAGTTCCTCCTCGGTGCAGAAGCAGGGGTAAGCAAGTCCCTCCTCGACCAGCACCTTGGCAAAGGTCTGGTAAATTTTGGCGCGCTGGCGCTGGCGGTAGGGGCCGTAGGCGCCCTTGTCCCCTTCGATGGTGGCGCCCTCGTCAAAGTTTAAGCCGTAGTGGTTGAAGACGCGGATGATGGTCTCCACACCGCCCTCCACCGCGCGCTTGAGGTCGGTGTCCTCGATGCGCAGGAAAAAGACGCCGCCGCTCTGGTGGGCCAGACGCTCGCTGACGATGGCGCTGAACAGGTTGCCCAGGTGCATAAAGCCGGTGGGGCTTGGCGCGATGCGGGTGACCTTTGCGCCCTCAGGCAGGCTGCGGGGCGGGTACATCGCTTCGATGTCCGCAGGGGTGGTGGTGATATCAGGGAAAAGCAGGTTTGCAAGACGCTGATAATCCATGTATTTGATCTCTCCTTCGTGTTGAATCTGTCCGATTGATAAGAATATCACAGAACGTGGTTTTATCTTATAAGTATAAGAATATCACAAAATAAAGGGGAAGAAAAGGGGCGGGGCGGATTTTTCCCAATCGGCGAAAAAACGAAATCGGGCGAAGCGCATTTTTATGCGCTTCGCCCGAGGAAAGGGGAAGTTGCCGCCCCCAAAAATAAAAGTTTTCGTCCACCTTTTTCAAAAGGTGGCAGGTGTCCAGCGGGCA
>URGV01000069.1 GCA_900547455.1 uncultured Oscillospiraceae bacterium | reverse complement strand
TCCTGGTCCCTGGACCCCCGGCGAAGGGGGCCTCGCCCCCTTTGATCCCCCGGCCTTGTGCCCTAGCGGTATTGGTTGAGGTAAATAAAACCCTCAAGCATCCTCGGTGGCAACCCTGCCGCGCCACGGATTGAAAGTAGAAAGTGTTTCCTCGATGGAACCAAAGAAGAAACAAAAGGCCGATTTGCTCATAAGCTCAAAGTGGCAAATCGGTCTTTTTCTGTGGCAGAAAGCAGCCCGGGTGCAAGCGTCAGCGCAGCACCAATGAGGGCGGATTTCCTGTACTGGCAGGGTCCAGGGGCGGTAGCCCTTGGCGCGCCTTTGGTGACTTTCCCCGCGACGGGAAAGTCACCCGGGGCTTGGGGCGGAGCGCCCAAAAGGTGGGAGCAGGAGCCAGCGGCTTCATGTAATTTCCGGGTGCAGGGCGGAGTGCCTGCAAAAGGGCACGCAGGGACCTTCGTCCCTGCAAAAGACCTAGCCCCCGATCAAAACCGCCTTGGCGATATCCGCCGAGGCCTTGGCGTCCCTGGCGTAAAAATCTGCCCCGATCTTTTTGGCGTACTCCTCGGTCAGCACCGCGCCGCCCACCATCACCTTGCAGGGGAGGTTCTCTCTTCGCAGCGCGGCGATGGTCTCCTCCATGCTCTTTAGGGTGGTGGTCATCAGGGCGCTCAAGCCCACCAGACGGATGTGGTGCGCCTTGACCGCCTCCACCACCTTTTCGGCGGGCACGTCGCGGCCGAGGTCCAGAACCGGGAAGCCGTAATTTTCCAGAATCACCTTGACGATATTCTTGCCGATGTCGTGCACATCGCCGTGGACGGTGGCCAGCACGATGCCCCGCTGCTCGAGGGTAAAGGACTCTCCCTGCGCCTTGGGGTGGGCGGCAAGGAAGTTTTTGATCTCCTCAAAGCCCGCCTGCGCCGCCTGGGCCGACTGAATCATCTGCGGCAAAAACAGCTTGCCCTTTTCAAAGTCGTCCCCCACCGCGTCCAGCGCCGGAATCAGCCGCTCGTTGATGATCTGTTCCGGCTCCTGCGTTTGCAGCAGCGCCTTCACCGCCTGCCGCACCGGTTCGCCAAGGCCCTTGTGGATGGCTGTGGCAATCTCGTCCGAGCTCTCGGCGGCATCAGCGGAAACCGCTGCACGCACTTCGGGAGAAAGCGCAGCGGTAGGCTTGGCGGAGATGCGCGCGATCTCCTCCGGGCGGCTGAAGTTTTCGATGTAGCGCGCGGCGTGCTCGTCCTTGGCGTAGAGCACCTCGTAGGCGCGGATGGCGTCCAGCATCGAGGGGACGTTGGGGTTGATGATGGGCAGGTCCAGCCCCGCCTCCAGCGCCATCAGCAGAAAGCTGTGGTTTAGCAGCTCCCGATTGGGCAGCCCAAACGAGATGTTGGAGACACCCAGCACGGTGCGGCAGCCCAGCTTCTCCTTGACCATGCGCATCGCCTTGAGCGTCTCGACCACCTCCTTCTGCTGCACCGAAGCGGTCAGCGTCAGGCAGTCGACAAAGATGTCCTCCCGCGGGATGCCGTAAGCGGCGGCGTGGTTGACAATCCGCTCAGCCACGGCAAATCGCTCCTGCGCGGTCAACGGGATGCCCTTCTCGTCCATCGTCAGAGCGACCACCGCCGCGCCGTACTGTTTGACCAGCGGCAGGATGGTCTGCATCGACCTCTCCTCGCCGTTGACCGAGTTGACAATCGCCTTGCCGTTGTAGAGGCGCAGGGCGTTCTCCACCGCTTTGGGGTTGGAGGAATCGATCTGCAGCGGGGTGTCCAGCACGCTCTGCAGCCGCTGTACCACCTCGGGCAGCAGAGCGGCTTCGTCGATATCCGGCATCCCCATGTTGACGTCGAGGATGTCCGCCCCGGCCTCCACCTGGGAGAGCCCCTGCGAAAGAATGTAGTCGAAGTCCCGTTCGAGAATGGCCTGTTTTAAACGCTTTTTGCCGGTGGGGTTGATGCGCTCACCGATCACCCGCACCCGGTCGATGGGCACAAAGCGGGTCGGCGTGCAGACTGCGGCGATGCGCTGTGGGGTGGTTTGCGGATATTCCCCGGGCAAATGGTTTTGCAGCATCGCCTTCATCGCCGCGATGAACTGCGGGTCGGTGCCGCAGCAGCCGCCAAAGACCCGGATGCCCAGCGGCAGATAGTCGGCCATCTGCGCGGCAAATTGTTCCGGCGTGACCGCGTATTCCCCGGTCAGCGGGTCGGGTAGGCCGGCGTTGGGTTTTATAAAGATAGGCAGCGAGGTGTACTGCCGCAGCTCCTTGGCCAGCGGCAGGATCTCCTGCGGCCCCAGCGAGCAGTTAAAGCCGATGAGATCGGCCCCCAGCCCCTCGATTACCGCCGCCATCGAAGGCACACAGCAGCCGGTGAAGGTGCGGCCGGTTGCCTCAAAGGTCATGCTGACCATCAGCGGCAGCGGTTTACCCAGAGCTTCACAGCTTTCCCTGACCGCGAGAATGCCGGCCTTGACCTCGTACAGGTCGGTCATCGTCTCCAGCACCACCAGGTCCACCCCGGCGGCAATTCCCGCCCGCACCTGCTCGCAGAACAGCTCGTAGGCCTCTGCAAAGGAGAGGGTGCCGGACGGCTCCATCAGCTCGCCCAGCGGGCCGATGTCCAGCGCAATCAGGGGGCGGTCCGCTTGCGCTGCACAGACCGAATCAATGGCTTGCCTTGCGTTCTGGACGGCGGCGGAGATGACCTCGGCGGGGGTGCAGCCGCTGGATTGCAGCTTCTTGCGGCTGGCGCCGAAGGTGTTGGTGTACAGGATGTTGGCCCCGGCCAGCAGATATTCCCGATGCACCTCGGTGACGATTTCGGGATGGGTGAGGTTTAACAGTTCCGGCTGCAGGCCGAAGGGGTCCTGACCCCGCTGGCGGAGCTTGTTCTGCAGCTGGGTGCCCATCGCGCCGTCCAGCAGCCAGAAGCGGTCGGCGCGGCGCAGAGAGTTAGTCAGAATGGATTCCACAAAAAACACCCTTTCTTTTTAAAGGACAGGTTTTGGTGAGCGGGCAGATCGCGCAGGCCGGGCGGGCCTTGGGCGCATCTGCTCCCGGCGGCAGGATGCCGATGACGGCGGTGACCGATTTGATCGGGGTGAGCATGCCGGAGGCGCTGGACGAAAGGCCGATTTTGCGCCCGGCGTCCAGCAGCGACAGAAACTGCGGCTGGATGGCAAGCGGCAGGTCGCCGTAGCCGCAGCTGAAGCGGGCGGTCAGCGCGCATTCAAGCTCGAGGGCAATCTGCCGCTGCGCTTCGTCGCAGACCTCCTCGATGGCGGCAGAGGCGGCGGCGTCCAGCCAGAGGGCCTTGGCCATATCATCCACCTGTGCCCGGCGGATGAGGGCGTCGGCCTGCGGCCCCAGCGTCGCGCCAAACAGCACGCACCGCTCGCAGCCCTGCAGGTGCCGGCGGATGTCCTCACCGATCAGAAGCCCCTCCAGCAGCGGCTGGGTGGGGCGGACAAGGTAGGTATAGCGGGGTTGGCAGACCGGCAGAAGCGCCTGACAGGCCTCCTTGGCCGAAGCGGCAAGCGCGTCCGGCAGCGGGTCGGGAGCCTTTGCTCCCAGCGCGTAGCGCAGCGTCTCGGTCAGGGGGATCGATTGCAGCGTCAGTTGCATGGCAGTCCCCTTATCGGTTGGCGCAGCGGATGAGGCTGGCGACCGCCTGGTTGATGCGGTGGGCGACGGTCGGATTGTTCATGGTGTACAGGTGGATGCCCTGCACGCCGTTGGAGATCAGGTCGACAATCTGCTCGACGGCGTAGGCGATGCCGGCGTCCTGCATGGCGGCAGGGTCGTCGCCGTAGCGGTGCATGATACGCACAAACTTTTTGGGCAGGCTGGCGCCGCACAGCGAGACCATCCGCTCGATCTGCTTGCGGTTGGTCACCGGCATGATGCCCGCCTCCACCGGCACGGTGATGCCCGCCTGGCGCACCCGGTAGAGAAAGCTGTAAAAGTCGTTGTTGTCAAAGAAAAGCTGGGAGATCAGGTGAGTGGCACCGGCGTTCACCTTTTCTTTCAGGTGCTGGATGTCCTCCTCAAGGTCCCTGGCCTCCGGGTGCACCTCGGGGTAGCAGGCGGCGGCGATGTCGAAGCCGCCATACCGCTCGACCTCCCGGATCAGGTCGCAGGCGTAGCGGTAGTCGGTCTGCGGCGGGACGTTGGGGTTGAGATCCCCGCGCAGGGCCAGAATGTTTTCCACCTCGTTCTCGCGCAGGTCGTCCAGCACCAGTCCAATGTGCTCCCGGGTAGAGTTGACGCAGGTCAGATGAGCCAGCGGCTCGATGTGGTACTGGTGCTTGATGGTCGAGGCGATCTGCACCGTCGAGCGGTCGGCGGGGTTGCCGCCCGCGCCGTAGGTGACGCTGATAAAGTCCGGGGAGATGTCGGACAGGGCGTCAAGAGTGTCGTAGATGGTCTGAATCGAGGCGGTCTTTTTGGGCGGGAAAATCTCCAGCGAAAAGACGACCTTCTTTTGGTCGAACAATGTCTGCAATTTCATGGGCTCATGATCCTTTCCGGCTTTTATTACACAAATCTCAAAAACGATTTATTACATTATAGTGAAAAAGTCCCCGGATGTAAAGGGAGAGCAGCTGAAAAAGGCGAACAAAGCTGCACGAAGGGGGCTTGCCAAAGGGAGGAGAAGCCGGTATAATAGTAGGAAAACAAATCTTCCAAAGGAGGAAACATCGATGGAAATTCGTGATTTTCAGCCGCAGGACCGGCAGGCCTACCTCGACATGGCGGTGGATTTTTATTCGGGTGACGCCTCGCTGTTCGATGTGGACATGAAAAAGTTTGAGGACACCTTCAACATCGGCATCAAAGGTTCCGACCTGATGCGCGGCCTCATCATCACCGAAGGGGAACAGTACATCGGCTACGCGCTGCTGGCCTTCTACTGGAGCTGCGAAGCGGGCGGCTTTGTGGTGCAGGCCGAGGAGCTGTACTTTACCCCCGAGACCCGCGGTAAGGGCTGCGGCCACCGCTTTTTTGAGTGGCTGTTTGCGGCCTACCCGCAGGCCAGACGGTTCCGCCTGGAGGTTTGCCCAAAGAATCCGCAGGCGAAGAAGCTTTACAGCAAGCTGGGGTTTCAGGATCTGGACTATGCCCAGATGGTGTTGGATCGGTAGGGTTCCACCCTACCGATGGGCGAGGGGGCGAAGCCCCCTCTGCACTCCCCTTTGTATGGGCGCTCCGCCCCAAACCCCGGGTGACTTTCTTACGAAAAGAAAGTCACCAAAGATTCGCCAGGAACCTCC
>URGV01000068.1 GCA_900547455.1 uncultured Oscillospiraceae bacterium | reverse complement strand
GGGGGCGGAAGTAAAAGCGTTCCGCTTTAACTTCTGCCCCCTTTGATCCCCCGGCTTTCTGCCCTAGCGGTATTGGTTGCGGAGGTAAAGAGTCTGCGGCATCCTCAGGGAAGTTTAGCTGCATAGGGTGGCACCCCTTTCTGGGGGGAGCAACGCTTGCGTTGCTGGGGGGATGATAATGCCCCCCCAAGGGGAGTACCCAGAGGGGAACCCCCTCTGGGAGATTCTTTGGTGACTTTCTCATCGGGGAGGAGAGTTAGGCAAAGCCTAACTCCGTCACCCTTGGAGGGGCGGAGCGCCCTCCTCATGGGGAGGAGTGCAGAGGATGGGGCGCAGCCCCTCCTCGCATCGTTCAGTACCGACCCGGGGCGCAGCCCCAAGAAAAAAAGGACCGCCCCCAACCGCCCGTTTGGGCAGTTGAAGGCGGCTTTACTCCGCGGTTCCACTTCAACATTTATCGCTCTTGCCCCTTAACGCGGGGGGACGTGCCCCCATACTGATCCTGTACGTTCCGGGGGCCTGCTGACAGGTGCATTCAAAAAGGAATTACCCGCAGCCGGCTCTCACCTTTGCCCGGCCTCTCTGTCGGGGGATTTTCCTTCTCTACTTTTCCTGTGTCAATGCATTTTTGCTGATTCGATTTTTAAAAGTTTACCACATTCAAAAATAAATTGCAAGCTCATTTTGCCTGCGCGATGAGCGCGCGGTTCTTCCACAGATAGTTTGCGCCCGACAGCAGCGTCAATCCCAGCGACAGCACCATCAGCGCGACGTGCAGCGCCCAGGCCGCCGGCACGCCGATCCAGAAATGCTGCATCAGCAGCGCGTAGGCAATCCAGACCATGGTGGTCGCGGTCTTATATTTGCCCCAGCGGTCGGCGGCGATGACGATGCTCTTGCCCGCTGCGATCAGCCGCAGCGAGGTCACCAAAAACTCCCGCGCCAAGATCAGAATGACCACCCACGCCGGGGCCAGCCCCAGCGGGATGAAGTAGACCAGCGCTGCCGTCACCAGAATCTTGTCGGCCAGCGGGTCCATAAATTTGCCAAAGTCGGTGATGAGGTTATATTTTCTGGCAATCTTGCCGTCGATCATATCGGTCAGCGACGCCGCCACAAAGACAGCGAACGCCCACAGCATGTGTCCCGGCAGACTGTCCAGCTCGACAAAGACCATGAACACCGGAATCAGCAAAATCCGCAGCATGGTCAGTTTGTTCGGTAAATTCATCGAGAACCCTTCTTTTCATTTTTAGGATGATGGGGGAAACGCATCGATTAGGCCAGAATCTCCCGGCCAACCAGGTCGTAGCCGACCGAGTCGAGCACCTCGACCCAGATAAACTCGCCCGGCCTTACCTCCTCGCGCTCGGTGAGGAAGCTGACGCGGGTATCGATGTCCGGCGCGTCCATGTAGCTTCTGCCGTAGTACATCTGCTGGTCCTCGTCGTAGCCCTCCACCAGCACCTCCATCTTCTGACCGATGAGCTCCCTGCCTTTTTCGAAGGCGATATCCATCTGCTCCTCCATAATCAGGTCGGCGCGGTGCATCCGCAGCTCGGGGTCGAGCTGGTCCTCCCGCTCGCCGGCAGGGGTGTCCTCCTCCTGCGAATAGGCAAAGCAGCCCAGCCGCTCAAAGCGCACGGTGCGCACAAACTCGCACAGCTGCTCAAAGTCCTCCTCGGTCTCGCCGGGGAAACCGGCAATCAGGGTGGTGCGCAGCACCACGCCCGGCACCTTGTCGCGAATTTTTTGCATCAACGCGCACAGCGAGTCAAAGTCTCCCTTGCGGTTCATATCCTTGAGCACCCTGCCGCTGGCGTGCTGCAGGGGCAAGTCGATGTATTTGACCACCTTCGGCTCCCGCGCCATGACCTCCAGCAGGCCGTCGGTCACCCGGTCCGGATAGCCGTACAGCACCCGGATCCAGTGGAAGCCGTCGATCTTGCACAGCTCGGTCAGCAGCTTATCCAGCGAGTACTCGCCGTACAGGTCCTGGCCATATTTGGTGGTATCCTGCGCCACCAGGTTCAGCTCCTTGACGCCGCTTTCCGCAAGGCCTCTGGCTTCCTCCAGGATGTCCTCCATCCGGCGGGAGCGGTAGCCGCCGCGGATTAAGGGAATCGCGCAGAAGCTGCAGCGGTTGTCGCAGCCCTCCGCAATTTTAAGGTAGGCCGAATATTTCTCGGTGCTCAAAACGCGGTCGCCGTTGAGCGGCAGGTCGGCCTTGTCGCCGAACGCCGACACCCGGTGTCCGTCCAGCGCCTCCTTGACCGCCTTGGCGATCTCGGTGTTTTTGCCGATGCCCAGCACCACATCCGCCTCCGGAATCTCGCTGACCAGCTGGTCCTGATACCGTTCGGCCAGACAGCCGGTGACCACCAGCACCTTGACCTGGCCCTCGTTTTTGAGCTGAGCAAACTCGAAGATGGTCTCGATCGACTCCTTCTTTGCGTCCTCGATAAAGCCGCAGGTGTTGATGATGACCACATCGCACTGCTGCGGGTCGGCACAGATTTCACAGCCGTTTTCCAGCATCAGCGCCAGTAAAATCTCGGCGTCGACCTGGTTTTTGGAGCATCCCAGCGACACCATTCCTACTTTGATTGCCATAGTTTCTTCCTTCCTATTTTATCGGATAAACCCATTTTCCCGTCATTCTTCGGTCTCCCGTTCCTGCTGCAGCGCCTCGATCTCCCGCCGGATCTCCCCATAAGGGTAGCCCCTGCGCATCAGCCCCCGGATGGCGCGCGCCTGCCCCTTGGGGTCGTCCAAAACCGAGCCGTACTTCTTTTCCAGCAGCTGCCGCAGCGGCGGGAGCTGCACCGGTTTGAGAGATGGCGCTTGTTCCTCCTGCTCCTCATCGGAAAATTCGGCGCGCAGCCCTTCCATCTCCCCGCGGATTTCCCCGGGGTCGTACCCCAGACGCACCAGCGCCGAAAAGGCGCGGCGGCGGCCCTTCTCCTCGCGCAGGGAAGCAGCGTACTTTTTTTCCAACAGCTGCCGCAGGGCCTGCCGCTCGTCGTAGCCTGCAAACAGCTCCAACGCATCCTCAATTTCATTTTGTCCAATGCCTCTGTGTGCAAGCTCCTGCCGTACGCGGCTGAGGCTGTAATGTTTGAGGTGGACAAGGTCCTTGGCGGCGCGCTGGGCATAGTCCAGGTCGTCGATCAGCCCCAGATCGGCGCAGCGCTCCATCACCCGGTCGATGCAGTCGGGGGAAAAATCTTCCTCCAGCTTTTGCCGCAGCTGCGCGCCCGCGTAGGAGCGGCGGGAGAGCAGCGAAAAGGCCTTCTCCTTGGCCTTCTGGTACTGGGTCTGCTCCCGCAGCTGCTCATAGGCCCGCTCGTCCAGCCGCTTGCCCACCTTCAGGTCGTGGCGCAGCAGCGTCTCGTCGTCGACCGAAAAGTCAAACTCCCCGTCAAAAAAGACCGCCATCCGACCTCGTTTGGTCTCCTTGAGCGCGGTGATCTGGCGCACCCTCTGTGGATGTTCCTCCATTATTTATCGTCCGCCTCGATGTCGATCAGGCTGGAGGAGGATTTCTGCGAGCCAAAGTCCTCGTCCAGGTCAGGGATGGAGCTGCTCTCCTCCCGCATCGGAACGACCGTTTCCTCCGGCTGGGAGGCTGCCGGTTTATCGGCCACGTCCTCCTTCTTCTTTGCCTTGGATGGAGCCAGCAGCTGGTCCTTCTGGTCCATCACCTGCTTGGCAATCTGCTCGCGGACATCCGGATTTTCCTTTAAGTACTGTTTTACCTTGTCGCGGCCCTGGCCGATGCGGTTGCCCTCATAGCTGTACCAGGAGCCGGACTTTTTGATGATGTCCAGTTTGACGGCAAGGTCGATGATCTCACCCTCGCGGGAGATGCCTTCGCCGTACATGATGTCAAATTCCGCCTCGCGGAACGGCGGGGCGACCTTGTTCTTGACCACCTTGACCCGGGTGAGGTTGCCGATGATCTCGCCGCCCTCCTTGATCGGGTCCTTTTTGCGCACGTCCAGACGGACAGAGGAGTAGAACTTGAGCGCGCGGCCGCCGGGGGTGGTCTCCGGATTGCCGTACATGACGCCGATCTTCTCACGCAGCTGGTTGATAAAGATGCAGACGGCGTTGGATTTGGAGATGGCGCCGGTCAGTTTGCGCAGCGCCTGGGACATCAGCCTTGCCTGCAGGCCGACAAACGAATCGCCCATCTCGCCCTCGATCTCGGCCTTGGTGGTCATCGCGGCGACCGAGTCGACAACGACCACGTCGATGGCGCCGGAGCGCACCAGCGCCTCACAGATTTCCAGCGCCTGCTCGCCGGTGTCCGGCTGGGAAACCAAAAGCGAGTCGATATCGACGCCCAGCGCCTGCGCATAGACCGGGTCCAGCGCGTGCTCGACGTCGATGAACACCGCTTCGCCGCCCATCTTCTGGGCTTCGGCCACGATGTGCAGGGCAACGGTGGTTTTACCGGAACTTTCCGGGCCGTAGATCTCGACGATTCTTCCCCGCGGGACGCCGCCGATGCCCAGCGCGATGTCCAGCGAGAGAGAACCGGTCGGGATGGCCTCGACGTTGAGCGAGGAGTTCTGTCCCAGCTTCATGACTGCGCCCTTGCCAAACTGCTTTTCGATCTGTGCCAGCGCCGTTTGCAGGGCCTTTTCTTTTTCGGATTCTGCCATATTTTCCTCCTTGTATCAAAACCTGAATGGATATTCTACATCACAACAAAAACAATACATCTGCCGTATCATTTTCTTCCTTTCATTATATTACATCGCCCCCAAAAAGGCAAGCAGTCCACGGCAGCTTCTTTGGCGGGGCAAGCGCCTAGCTTGCAGCCCGGCTTTTCCCAAAATGCAGGAAGGCCCTCCCGCAGGGGGAGAGCCTTCCCTATCAAGCAACAAAAATTAGTCCGGATACTGTGCCCGCGGGCCGCCGATCAGCTTTGGACGGCTGCGCACGCAGGTGACGTGCGCCCCGCCGATCTCGGTGATGCCCACCCGCACCGGAATCTGCACATGTTTGATGTGCTGGCCGATGAAGGTGTCGCCGATATCGATGCCGGCCCTGGCCACCACATGCTCGACCATGACCGGGTCGTCAAACCGTTCATAGGCTGCCACCGAGCAGGCGCCGCCGGCGTGCAGCGCGGGCTTGACGGTGACGATCTCAAAGCCGTACTTTTCCGCCGCCGCCCGCTCGATGACCAGCGCGCGGTTGATGTGCTCGCAGCCCTGCACGGCCAGATACATGCCCTTTTCCTTCAGGATTGGCAGCAGTGCTTCGATGACTGTCTGGCCGACCTCGGCGCTGGAGGCCTTGCCGATCTGCCCGCCGCAGATCTCGCTTGAGCTGCAGCCCAGCACAAAGACGTCGCCTTCGCGCAGGTTTGCCACCTCCAGCAGGCGGTTGGCCACCAGGGTTACCTGTTCCTTGATTGTTTGCAGTTCCACTTGCATGGTGATTCTCCTTTCTTTTTTGTTTCTTTCCTTACTGATAGCCTTTGCGGAACGGCAGTCCCTACGCCCAGTGGCGGGCGCTCCGCATGAGCATGGCTTTGCCATGCTCGGCGCCCCGGCCTACTTTCTCGCGTAGAGAAAGTAGGCAAAGATACGCCAGGAACCTC
>URGV01000067.1 GCA_900547455.1 uncultured Oscillospiraceae bacterium | reverse complement strand
TTTCGCAGCATTTATGCTGCTACTTTCCTCTACGCGAGAAAGTAGGCCGGGGTGCCGAGCATGGCAATGCCATGCTCTCGCGGAGCGCCTGCAGGTGGGTGCTGGGGCTGCCAGCCCCATAAAAGCCCCCGGGGTGGAGGGGCGGAGCGCCCCCACACGGGGAGGAGTGCAGAGGACGGGGCGTAGCCCCTCCTCGCATTAGGGTTGCAGGGGCCTACTTCCCCTGCGCCTCAATCCGCTCCGCGAGGTCGTTGAGATAAACCCACCGCTCCATCTTGGCGGCAAGCTGAGTCTCCAGCTCCTCCTTTTCGGCAGTCAGCTCCTGCAGCGCCGCGTAGTCGCTCGCGTTCTGGGCGATGAGCGCCTCGGTCTGGGCAATCTTCTCCTCCAACCCGGCAATCACCCCGTCGATCTCCTCGTACTCCCGCTGCTCCTTGAAGGAAAATTTCAGCTTCTCCTGATGGCTGCGCCCGCCGGAAGTTTTTTTCAGGGAGGAGTTGGGCAGCGTCTCCTGACGCTCTTGCGCCGCCAGGCGCTGGCGCTCTGCCGCAACGTCGGCGCGGTAGTCGGCGTAGCCGCCGGTGTAGTGGCGCACCTCGCCGTTGCCCGCCAGCACAAAGACGTGGTTCATCAGCTTGTCCAAAAAGTACCGGTCGTGGCTGACCGCGATGACCACCCCAGGGAACTGCTCGAGATAGTCCTCCAGCACCGCCAGCGTCTCGATGTCCAGGTCGTTGGTCGGCTCGTCCAGCACCAGCACATTCGGGGCCTCCATCAGCACCCGCAGCAGGTACAGCCTGCGCCGCTCGCCGCCGGACAGCCGCCCGATCTCGGTGTACTGCAGGTCGGCGGGGAAGAGGAACTTCTCCATCATCTGCGCGGCGGTGAGGGTGCCCTCCGGGGTCTGGATCTCCTGCGAGATGTGACGGATGTAATCGATGGCCTTCACCGTCGGGTCAAAGTCCTCCCCGGCAAAGGATTCCTGCGAGAAGTAGCCGATGCGGACCGTCTCGCCGCGCACAATCCGCCCCTGATCCGGCTCCAGCAGGCCGCAGATCATCCGCACCAGGGTGGTCTTGCCGTAGCCGTTGGGCCCGATGATGCCCACCCTGTCGCCTTTGAGCAGGTTGTAGCTAAAATCTTTGACCAGCACCTTGCCGTCAAAGCTCTTGCTGATCTTCTCAATCTCGACAATCTTTTTGCCCAGCCGGGAGGAGAGGGCGCTGACCTCGAGCTTAGACTGGTCGGGAACATAGCCCGGCTTTTTGAGCTCCTCGAACCGGTCAACCCGAAACTGGGCCTTGGTGCTTCTGGCGCGCGCGCCGCGCTGAATCCAGGCAAGCTCCTTCCGGTAGAGACTTTGACGTTTGCGCTCGGTGGCCAGCGCCATCTCCTCGCGCTGGGCCTTTAGCTCTAAGTACTGCGAATAATTGGCTGGGTAGCTGTACAGCTTGCCGCGGTCCAGCTCGACGATGCGGTTGACCACCCACTCCAGAAAATAGCGGTCGTGGGTGACCATCAGGATGGCCCCCTGGTAGCGTTTGAGATAGCTTTCCAGCCAGTCCACCATCTCGCTGTCGATGTGGTTGGTGGGCTCGTCGAGGATGAGCACCTCCGACTCGGCGGCCAGCGCGCAGGCCAATGCGACCCGCCGCTTCTGTCCGCCGGAAAGCTGCCCGATGGGCTGGTCATAGTCGGACAGCCCCAGCTGGGTCAGGATGCTCTTGCACTGATACTCGTCGGCCTGCTGCACCACCTTGGCCTCTTTGGCGCGGGCCTTGTCGATGGCGACGCCGGTCATCACCTGCTGCAGGACGGTGGTCTCGGGCGCAAACTCCGGGTTTTGTGGCAGGTAAGCCACCCGCACCCCACCGGAGCGGGTGACGGTGCCGCTGTCTGGGAAGTCGACCCCGGCCATCACCTTGAGCAGGGTGGACTTGCCGGTGCCGTTGACACCGATGAGACCGATTTTATCCCCCTGACCGACGGCGAGCGAGCAGCCGTCGAGCAGCTGCCGGTCGCTGTAGCCCTTGGAGATTTTTTCTGCGTTTAATAAAATCAAGGCACAAAGCCTCCGTTTCTCTCAAAAAAGTTGGCTAAAAAGCCTGCCCTCTTATTATACTACCTGACAGACAAATCCGTCAATTCCAGTTTGTCCGGGACAACAAAGTTGTGGCAAATCGGTCAGGAAAGAGCCGCTTTAGCCTGAAATTTTGTGAAAGGCTATGATTCTGTCAGAGCAAACTTTTTGGTATTGACTTTTTGTGTGGCTTGCGGTATCCTTTATCTCAATAAAGTTTTTTGGATGTTCTGCTAAAAGATGATGGATTTACTTTAGCAAAATCAGACAAGAAAATTCAATCTGAATCGTTTACTGGAGGGATGGATGATGAGCTTTTTGGAGATTGTTGTTTTCATTCTGGAGATAATCGGAACGGTGGTCTTTTCCATTTCGGGAGGGCTGGTCGGCATTGAGCGTGGGCTGGATTATTTTGGTATCCCGGTTCTTTCGATGACGACGGCGGTGGGCGGCGGTATGCTGCGCGACCTGATTCTGGGCAACACCCCACCAAGTATGTTCACCAACCCCGTCTATGTCGCGGTGGCGATTGTGACCTCCTCTCTGATGCTCCTGATGCTGCACCACTACGGCAACTTTGTGGAAAACGGCAAGGTGGTCAGCTTCATGGGGCCCATCAATTTTTTCGACTCGATGGGACTGGGAATCTTCACCATCATCGGGGTCAACAGCGCGCTGGACAGCGGCTATCACAACGCCTTTCTGGCGGTGTTTGTCGGAGTAATGACCGGTGTGGGCGGCGGCATGCTGCGGGACATCATGGTACGGCGCACTCCGCTGGTGCTGCGGCGGGAGATCTATGCAGTGGCGGCCATCCCCGGGGCGCTGATCTACTACTACCTCCAAGAATTTTTGCCGAAGACCTTCTGCATGCTGCTGTGCGCGGCGCTGATTGTTGCCATCCGTCTGCTGTCGCTGCGATTCCGGTGGAATCTGCCCAACTCGATAAACGAAAAATAGCGAGCCTCCCCCTGCAGCAAATGTGTCATGCAATTTTCCTGACAGGGATTCTGCCACTAACTGGACCGATTTGCTACTTTGAGCCGGTGAGCAAATCGGTCTTTTTCTTTGGCTTTGTGGAATCGGCAGACCGTCCTGCCAAACAGAACAAGAACGCCCCGGGCTGTCGGCCCGAGGCGTTCGCTTTGCAAAACTCTTTGGGAAAGAGCTTACTTGTTCTTGTTCTGAATGTATTCGTCGATGGAAGCCGCGGCAGTCTTGCCTGCGCCCATCGCCAGGATAACGGTGGCAGCGCCAGTTACCGCGTCGCCGCCGGCGTATACACCCTCGCGGGTGGTCGCCATGTGCTCGTCCGCAACCAGGCAGCCCTTCTTGTTCGCTTCCAGACCCTCGGTGGTGGTTCTGATCAGCGGGTTCGGGGAGGTGCCCAGCGACATGATGACGGTGTCTACCGGAATCTCAAAGTTGGAGCCCTCGACCGGGATTGGACGGCGGCGTCCGGAAGCGTCCGGCTCGCCCAGCTCCATCTTGATGCACTCGATGGATTTGACGTTCGCGTTCTCGTCGCCGTGGATCTTGACGGGGTTAGTCAGCAGGACAAACTCGATGCCCTCCTCCTTGGCGTGGTGAACCTCCTCGCGGCGGGCTGGCAGCTCCGCCTCGGAACGGCGGTAGATGATGTAGACATGCTCTGCGCCCAGTCTCATCGCGCTTCTGGCAGCGTCCATTGCAACGTTGCCGCCGCCGACTACTGCGACGTTCTTGCCCTTTCTGATCGGGGTGTCATAGTCGTCGCGGTATGCTTTCATCAGGTTGATTCTGGTCAGGAACTCGTTTGCGGAGGAAACGCCGACCAGGTCCTCGCCCTCGATGCCCATGAACATCGGCAGACCAGCGCCGGAACCGATGAAGACAGCCTCAAAGCCCATGTCGTCCATCAGCTCGTCGATGGACAGAACCTTGCCGATAACCATGTCGGTCATCACTTTAACGCCCATCTTCTCCAGGCCCTCTACTTCCTTCTGCACGATGGCCTTTGGAAGTCTGAATTCCGGGATACCGTAAACCAGTACGCCGCCCGCTTTGTGGAAGGCCTCGAAGATGGTGACCTCGTAGCCCTTCTTGGCAAGGTCGCCAGCGCAGGTCAGACCCGCAGGGCCAGCGCCGATGACGGCTACCTTGTGGCCGTTGGATTCTGGTTTTACAACCTCGTTCTTGCCGTTCTTCATATCCCAGTCAGCCGCAAAGCGCTCCAGACGGCCGATGGCAACCGGCTCGCCCTTGATGCCGCGCACGCACTTGGCTTCACACTGGGTCTCCTGCGGGCATACACGGCCGCAGACTGCCGGCAGCGCGCTGGTCTCCTTGATGGCAGCGCAGGCGTCGGCGAATTTGTGCTCGGCGATCAGCTGGATAAATTTCGGGATCTGCACGTTGACCGGGCAGCCGCTGACGCAGGGCATATGTTTGCAGTGGAGGCAGCGCTGTGCTTCCTCTACCGCCATCTCTTCGGTGTATCCGTAAGAAACTTCCTCAAAGTTTCTGGCTCTTACTTTTGGGTCCTGCTCCGGCATGGGGAGCTTTGTCATGGTCATGTTAGGCATTGATGGCACCTCTCAGTCTGCAATGTTCGCTGTCATGCTGTTCCTGTTCCCTGTTGGTTCCATTGCGCTTCATCAGCTCGTCAAAGTTTACTTTGTGGCCGTCGAAGTCAGGGCCGTCCACGCAGGCAAACTTGATCTCGCCGCCAACATTGACGCGGCAGCCGCCGCACATGCCGGTGCCGTCGATCATGATTGGGTTGAGGGAAACGATGGTCTTGATTGCCTTTGGTCTGGTGACCTCCGAGACAAACTTCATCATCGGAACCGGGCCGATGGCGATGACCGCGTCGTAGTCCTTGCCCTCGTCGATCAGCTGCTGGAGTTTTACGGTAACAAAGCCGTGCTCGCCGTAGGAGCCGTCGTCGGTCATGACATAGAGGTTGCTGGCGACAGCCTTCATCTCGTCCTCGAGGATAACGATGTCCTTGGAGCGGAAGCCGATGATGACGTCGACATTAGCGCCCATCTTGTGCAGGGCTTTGGCCTGCGGGTAAGCGATGGCGCAGCCCACGCCGCCGCCGATGACGCAGACGTTCTTGAGGCCTTCCAGGTGGGTTGGGATGCCCAGCGGGCCGACAACGTCCAGCAGGTACTCGCCCGCTTCCATAGCGCCCAGCATCTTGGTGGTGCGGCCAACCATCTGAACGATCAGGGTGATGGTGCCCTTTTCTCTGTCATAGTCCGCGACGGTCAGCGGCACGCGCTCGCCCTGCTCATCGATGCGGAAGATGATAAACTGTCCCGGGAGAACCTTTTTAGCGATAAACGGAGCTTCTACCTCTACGAGGACAACTGCTTCGTTTAACAGCTTCTTGTTAATAATTTTAAACACTTGCAATCTCACCTCTCGAAAATATTCGACATATGCAGACAAAAGGGCGCCATCCTTCTTCCCTAAAATCATTCTGACGGCCTTTTGTTGTGCCCATTTTTCTTTTATTCCAAAGCTGATTTTCTCTTGCCGAGAGCAATCAGTGTCCAACAATTAGTTTACCTTTCTCTTGTTAATTTGTCAACAACTTTTTTGGATAAGAAAAACGGGAAATCCCTTCCCCTTTTTTCATATTTTGTCTAAGTTTGCTTTTTGCGAGGGGCGGGGGCCCCTGCGCTGATGCGAGGGGCGGCCTTCGGCCCCCCTCTGCACTCCCCAATGTATGGGCGCTCCGCCCCATGCCCCGGGTGACTTTCTTATGAGAAGAAAGTCAC
>URGV01000066.1 GCA_900547455.1 uncultured Oscillospiraceae bacterium | reverse complement strand
TGCAGAGGGGGAACCCCTCGCATCGTTGGGGGCTGGGACTGCCGTCCCGCAAAAAACTCCCCCGGGTGCAGGGCGGAGCGAGGAGCCAAGTCTGACGACTTGCTCCCGGAGGTGCTGGGGCCCCCGCCCCCGCAAAACCCCTCCGGGGAGGCAGAGAGAAAAAAGGGGGGCGCAGGGGCCTCCGCCCCCGCATCAAAAAAACCTCTTGCCTTTTGCCGCAAAATATAGTATAATAAACGGGCATGATAATAAAAACGCTCGTGAAGGCGGCAGGGCTGTACCGCAAGGCCGGACGTGTTTTTGATCATGCGGAGATGTTGGTCCTGTGCGACAGGGCTCCGCGAACCATGTCAGGCGGGGAACCGAGCAGCATTAAGCGGCAGCTTCTGTGCGCCGCAGGTCCCCTGCATTTCCGTATGATCAAAAACATGTTTTTTGCTTTGGTGCGTCCCTGCCTTTTTCGGATAATCGGTCAGGAGGCAGCAGGATGTATCAGGCGCTCTATCGCAAATACCGCCCGAAAAACTTCGATGAGGTGGTCGGCCAGGAGCACATCACCGCCACCCTAAAGCAGGAGATCGCCAGCGGCCGCATCGGCCACGCCTACCTGTTCACCGGCTCGCGCGGCACCGGCAAGACCTCCTGCTCCAAGATCATCGCCAAGGCGGTCAACTGCCCAAACCAGCACGACGGCAATCCCTGCGGGGTGTGTGAAATCTGCAAGGGCATCGACGACGGCTCGGTGCTCGACGTCACCGAGATCGACGCGGCCAGCAACAACGGCGTCGACAACATCCGCCAGCTGCGCGAGGAGGCAAACTTCACCCCCGCTCAGGTCAACTACCGCGTCTACATCATCGACGAGACCCACATGCTCAGCGTCGGGGCGTTCAACGCCCTGCTCAAAATCATGGAGGAGCCGCCCGAGCACGTCATCTTCATCCTCGCCACCACCGAGGTGCACAAGATTCCCGCCACCATCCTCTCCCGCTGCCAGCGGTTTGACTTTCGGCGCATCAGCCCCTCGGTCATCGCCGCGCGGGTGCGGTGGGTCTGTGAGCAGGAGGGCATCCAGATTGAGTCCGAGGCTGCCGACCTCATCGCCCGCCTTGCCGAGGGCGGGATGCGCGACGCGCTCTCGCTCTTGGACGTCTGCCGCTCCAACGCCCGCACCGGTGATGATAGTACAGAGCGCATCACCCTCGAGCACGTGCGACAGAGCGCGGGGCTGGCTGTGTCCGATTCGCTGTTCGCGGTGGCCGACGCGGTGCTGCGCCGGGATGTGCCCGCGGTGCTGCAGGAGATCGACCGGATGTTTGAAAACTCGATCGACTTTGAAAAGATGTGCGTCCAGCTCATCGCCCACTACCGCGGGCTGATGATGGCAAAGGCGCTCAAAAACCCGCAGGAGCTTGTCTCCGGCCTGCCGCAGGACGCGCAGAGGCTTTCGGCGCAGGCGGCGGGCTACCCCATGGGGCAGATTCTCTACAGCCTGACGGTGCTGCAGGACGCGCTCTCGCGCATGGGGCGCACCGCCCAGACCCGCGTGGAGCTGGAGATGGCCGCCATCAAGCTGTGCAGTCCCGAGCTGGACCGCTCGCTGGATGCCATCCTCGCCCGGCTGGACCGGCTGGAAGCGCAGGTGAGAAGCGGGGCCGTTGTCCCCCCGGCAGGGGAAGAAAAAGCTCCGGCCTCCGAGCTGCAGGCCGCGCTGACGAGAGTTCAGAAGGAGGAACGTCAAACCCCTCCTCAGAAACGCTCAGCAGCACCAGCTGACGCTGGTGCGACAACAGCACCAACTACCGTTGGCGCAGTTGTCCCCCAAGCCGCTTCTCAGCAGGACAGGCCCAAGAAGCCGGTGGTGCCCTTCGCCCCCTGGCCGCAGGTGCTGGAGGCGCTGCGGCACATCAACACCGCGCTGCACGGGGCGCTGGTCAGCACCGAGGCATTCTTAGACGGGGAGATCGTGCTGATCGACTGCCAGGACCCGCTGTTTCTGGAGATGATCCGCTCCAACGACTACGCCAAAAAGTCGCTCCACCAGGCGCTGCAAAGCGGCGCGGGGCGGGACTACCGCATCGGGCCGTTTAAGCGGGAGCGGTATGAGAGGAAGAAAGCCGACGACCCGATGGAGCAGATTCTGGCCTCGGCCGAAAAGCTCGGGGTGGACATGAGCGTCGAAAATTAAAGCCAGTCAAGGACGGCTGTAAAAAACGGCTGTCCTCTGAACATAAAATCAAGGATAAAAGGGCCTTTGCGCCCGAACCAATAGGAGGAACCAACATGAAAGCAAGACTTCCAAAAGGCATGGGCGGCGGCCCGCAGAATATGCAGTCGATGATCAAGCAGGCCCAGAAGATGCAGGAGGAGATGGAAAAGACCCAGGAGGAACTCAACGAGCGGGAATACACCACCTCCGCGGGCGGCGGCATGGTCGAGTGCACCATCAACGGCAAGAAGGAGATCGTTTCCTTAAATATTAAGAAGGAAGCGGTTGACCCGGAGGATGTCGAGATTCTGCAGGACATGATCATCGGCGCGGTCAACGAGGCCATCCGCAAGGTCGAGGAAATCCACGCCACCGAGATGGAGAAGATCACCGGCGGACTTTCCCTGCCAGGCCTGTTTTAGTCGATGAAATACGATGTGCTGCCGCTGACCCGCCTGATCGAGCAGTTTGCCCGCCTGCCGGGCATCGGCCGCAAGACGGCCCAGCGGCTCGCCTTTTATGTGCTGAACCTCCCCAAGGACAAGGCCCAGGAGTTTGCCAACGCCATCCTGGAGGCGCACGAGAAGATTCGCCCCTGCGCGGTCTGCCAGAACCTGACCGACCGGGAGGTCTGCCAGATCTGCTCCGACCAGAACCGCGACCACAGCACCATCTGCGTGGTGGAGGGCCCGCGCGACGTCATGGCCATCGAGCGCACCCAGGAGTACCGCGGGGTCTACCACGTGCTGCAGGGCCTGATTTCCCCGCTCAACCAGAAGGGCCCGGACGACCTGACCATCCGCCAGCTGCTCGAGCGCATCCAGCAGGGCGGGGTGAAGGAGGTCATCATGGCCACCAACCCCACCGTGGAGGGGGAGACCACCGCCATGTACATCGCCCGGCTGTTAAAGCCGCTGGGGATTCGCGTTACCCGCCTGGCCTCCGGCATCCCGATGGGCGGCAACCTGGAATACGCCGACGAGGTCACGCTGTTCCGCGCGCTGGAAGGCCGGCAGGAGCTGTAAATTGAAAATCAGAGAAAGCGCACCGCAAAGGACGGTGCGCTTTTTTTATGCAGAAAAGCTGCATATTCCATTCATAAATATACATTTTACGGAAATAAAATGCATACAGAAAGCCCCAGGCAACCGGCAATTTGGGGCGGTTTATGAATAAAGTATAGATAAAATCGGAAATGTTAACGATTATTTATGCATTTTTTCTCTTTACTTTTCCGGAATTCGATGTATAATAATAACATAAATTTTATAAAAATACATTTTCATTCAGGAGGAGTACAGGATGAAAAAGATGAAGAAACTGTTTTGCGCCGCGCTGGCTGCGGCGATGCTGATGGCAACCATGAGCGGATGCGGGTCTTCCCAGAACCGCCTGGAAAAGATTCTGGAATCCGGCAAGCTGGTGCTGGCCACCAGCCCCGACTTTGCCCCGCTGGAGTTTGAGGACCTGAGCAGCGGCGAGGCGCAGTATGTCGGCTCGGACATCGAGCTTGCAAAATACATCGCCGAAAAGCTGGGCGTCGAGCTGGAAATCAGCGCGATGGATTTTTCCGCCGTGCAGGCGGCCATCCCGTCCGGTCAGGCGGACATCGCCATCTCCGGCTTTGCCAGAACCGAGGAGCGCGCCCAGAACATGGAGCTGTCCACCCCGTTTAACATCACCGAGGACGGCGGCCAGACCGTGCTGGTGGCAAAGGGTCAGGGCGCAAACTACACCGCCGCCGAGGATTTCTCCGGCCTGCAGATCGGCGCGCAGAACGGCTCGCTGCAGTATAATCTTGTTTCCAGCCAGCTGCCGGAGGATGTGGAGATCGTGCCGGTCGGTTCGCTCAACGACGGCGTGCTGATGCTGGAGACCGGCAAGATCGACGCGCTGGCCTCCGACCTGAGCAACGCCGAGCTGCTGCTGGAAAGCCACGACGGCATCGAGACCACCGACTTCATGTTTGAGTACAGCAGCGAGGGCAACGTCGCCGCCGTCAAAAAGGGCGAGACCGAGCTGATCGAGGCGGTCAACGAGATCATCGAGGAGGTCAACGAGCTGGGCCTGTATGAGCAGTGGAAGGACGAGGCCACCGAGCTTGCAAAATCGCTGGGACTCGAGGTCAACGAGTAATCTTTGCACAGGGGCAGAAGCTGCTTTCTGCCCCTCTCCTTTGGACTTTTTCACGCTTCATTTCACAATAGGGAGGAACCTGTTTTGGATATTTTAAATAACATTGTCCTGATCCTGCAGCGGTATTGGGATCTGTTTCTGGAAGGCATCGGCGTCACGCTGCTGCTCAGCGCCATCGCCGTGGGCTGCGGCGTCATCATCGGCTCGCTGCTGGCGCTGATGCGCCTGAGCAAGTGGCACATCGGCAAGGTGCGCCCGCTTAACCTCATCGCCACCATCTATGTCGAGATCATCCGCGGCACCCCGCTGCTCTTACAGCTCTACTTTTTCTTCTTCCTGCTGCCGATGATGATTCCCGCGCTGGAGACAAGCGCCAGCTTTTCGATCACTTTGGCGCTGTGCTTAAACTCCGGCGCCTATGTCGCCGAGGTCATCCGCGCCGGCATCAGCGCGGTCGACAAGGGCCAGACCGAGGCCGCGCGTTCCTTGGGCCTCAACGCCCGCCAGACTATGACCAAGGTTGTGTTCCCGCAGGCGATCAAGAACATCCTGCCGGCCTTATGCAACGAGTTTGTCTCGATCATCAAGGAGACCTCGCTTGCGTCCACCTTCTTTGTCGGCGACCTGATGACCACCTACCGGACGATCAACGGCGTGACCTATCTGTCCATCGAGCCGCTGATCATCGTCGGCATCATCTACTTTGTTCTGACCTTCACCCTGTCGAAGGCCATCGCCGTACTGGAAAGGAGACTGAAGACAAGTGACTAATTCCAACTACCTGATTGAGGTATCCGATTTGCATAAAAGCTTTGGGGAGCTCAAGGTGCTCAAGGGCGTCAGCGAGCACGTCTCCAAGGGGGAGGTCGTCTCGATCATCGGCCCGTCGGGCGGCGGCAAGAGCACCTTTCTGCGCTGCTTAAACCTGCTGGAGGTGCCGGACAGCGGAAAAATCCTCTTTGAAGGGGTGGACATCACCGCCAAGGGGGTCAACATCGACCTGCACCGCCAGAAGATGGGCATGGTGTTCCAGCACTTCAACGTCTTTCCGCACATGACGGTGGGCGAAAACGTCACCATGGCGCCGGTGCTGCTGGGCAAGAAAAAGCAGAACGAGGCCGACGAGATGGCAAGGGAGCTTTTAAACCGCGTTGGCCTGCTGGAAAAGTTTGACGAATATCCGCAGCGGCTTTCGGGCGGCCAGAAGCAGCGTCTTGCCATCGTGCGGGCGCTGGCGATGGAGCCGGACGTCATGCTGTTTGACGAGCCGACCTCGGCGCTGGACCCGGAGATGGTCGGCGAGGTTCTGGCGGTCATCAAGGGGCTGGTCAAAGAGGGTATGACAACTGTCATTGTCACCCACGAGATGGGCTTTGCCCGCGAGATTTCCGACCGGGTATTCTTTATGGATGACGGCATCCTTGCCGAGAAGGGGACGCCGGAGCAGATTTTCTCCAATCCGCAGAACCCGCGGACGAAGGAGTTTTTGAGCAAAGTTTTGTATTAGTTTTTTATCGAGGGTTTCTGCCTCGAACGGTGCGAGGGGGCTGCGCCCCCTCGGGAGCAAGTCGTCAGACTTGGCTCCGGCTCCCCGTTTTTCTCTCTCTACCGCGGGTGGGTGGGGCACCCGGGGCTTTTTTGGGGGGCTTTGCCCCCACAGCCCCCGAGAGCG
>URGV01000065.1 GCA_900547455.1 uncultured Oscillospiraceae bacterium | reverse complement strand
GGGTACAGGGTCTGCGGCATCCTCGGGGGAGGCGCGGCAGATGAGGCTGCCGATAGCCTTTCCTTTATTTAGGAAAAAAACTGCTGGATGCCCGGTGGGGAGTACGGGGCGTACATAGCAGATAGAGGCCGATTAGGGGGTAGCAATTACTGGGTCGGTGCACAAACTGCACAAACTGCACAGAGATTTCCTAACTCCTCTCTCTATATATCTATATAAATATCTTTTTATAAAAACACTGTGCAGTTTGTGCAGCAGGCCCAATAATTGGCGTAATGAAGCCATTTGTTGGCTGCACAGAAACTGCACAAACTGCACAGAGCCGCCGCTGCATTTCCCCCTTCACTAATACCCCCCATTTGGCCCAAAAGTTGCACGCAGACGTGCAACTTTTCTATATTTTTCTTCAATTTTTATTGGGGGAACAGGTTTTCGCTTCGTACCCAGGCATAGGTTGTCCCTGCGCTCATAATCCCAGGGCGCAAAAAAAGGCTGTTCCCATCACGGGAACAGCCTTTTTTCAATATTCTGCCTTTATAATTCCTCTGTCTTATAGACGGTGTAGCCTTCATAGTAGTAGCTTGCGTCGATGCCCTTCATATAGACCTCCCGGCTGCTCACCTCATCGGTCAGCGCCTGGCTCAGCAGATATTTGATTTCAATATCCTTGATCGGGCTGCGCTCCATCGCCAGCAGATAGTCGGTTTTGTCCACGCGGCTCCAGTCCACCACCTTGTGCAGCTCTTTTTTGAGCATCAGGTCCAGCCAGATGCGCGTGCTGCGGCCGTTGCCTTCCCGGAACGGGTGGGCGATGTTCATCTCCACATACTTTTCGACAATCTCATCAAAGGTCGACTGCGGCATCGCCTCCACATTTTTTAAGGCCGCCTCCAGATACATCACCGGTGCAAAGCGGAAGTTTCCCTTTGCCAGGTTGACGGTGCGAATCTGACCGGCAAAATCATAGATTTCCGAGAACAGATAGGCGTGAATCTTCTGCAGCGCTTCCAGGGAACCGGGTTTCAGCGTATCCAGATACCCGCTTTCAAACAGCTCCACCGCCTTTTTCTTGCTGATCCGTTCCTCTTCCCTTGCAAGGTCCACCGCGTTTGTCAGATGCAGCTTGTTTTCTAAGGTCAACATAGCACCTCTTTTCCAAATCCTTTTTTTCATTATACCACACAAAATGTGTCCTTCAGAGGGCTATACTGAAAAGGAATGAAGTTTGCTTTTGGTTCGACGCAGGCCGCCACAGGCTATCCGCATGAAGCATAAGCCAAAGCCTACGCTTCCCTCACCCCAACGATGCCAAAGCACCCCGGGCCGCCGTGGCAGGTGATGACACAGCCGGTCTTCATCCACTCCACATTGTGGTAGCCAAGTCCGGCGGCAGTCTGTTCGGCCAGGCGCTTGATCTCGTCCGGTAGGCCCGGCGACCAGATGAAGTAGAGGTGATCCTTCTGCAGGCGGTTGTGCTCGGTGTACTCGCGGATGAGGTTGGGCACAATCTTGGCCAGCGACCCGCGGTACTTCTTTTTGGCCATCAGCTTGCCATCCAGAATCTCGATGCACGGGTGCAGGCCCAGGATGTTGCCCACCAGCGCCACCGCGTTGCTCACCCTGCCGCCCGCGCGCAGGTAGTCCAGATTCTGCGGGATAAAGCACATGCAGGTGCGCGCGGCGTTTTCCAGCACCTGCTTTGCCAGCTCCTCCACCGAGATGCCCGGCTGCTCGCGCAGCAGCTTGGCGGCGTGCAGCACCACCGCCGCCTGCCCCACCGAGACGTGCTTGGTGTCGATGCTGGTGACGTAGTCGCGGTGCTCCCCCTCCAGCAGGGCGTTGTGATAGGAGGCGGTGGTCACCGCCGAGTAGGCCAGGTGCAGAATCTTTTTGTTCGGGAACTGCTCGTGCAGCCGGTCGAACACCGTCTTAAAATCGAAGGGTCCGCTGGCGCTGGTTTTTGGCACCGTGCCGGTCTTCTGATAATAGGCGCAGACCTCCTCCGGCGGGAAGGACCCGTCGTCCAGCGTCTGGTCGCCCATCGTGACGTGCATCGGCACCAGATAGATGCCGTTTTCCTGCGCCTGCTGCGGCGTCAGGTCGGAACCGGTTTCCGCTACCAGGATGATTTCTTCATTCATTGCCAACTACCCCTTTGTCTTGTATATTTTCAACGGATAAAACCAACAGCTGCGCCCGCTTTCTGTTGCAACAACTGTTACTTATCCAATTCACCTGCCTACTTATACCATATCTTGGCGCTTTCGTCAAGAAAAATTTGAGGAATCATGGTCCCCCGGGCACAAAAGCGCCATCCCAAAATCAGCGAACGCTTTTGGGATGGCGTTTGATTCCATGTTTAATACCCCAGCTCCTCCCCCACCAGGATGACCTTGATGCGGTCCTGGTGGCGCTGCTGGGCGCTGACAAGGTAGTTGCAGCAGATTCTGCCGTCGCTGTGGCAGTTCATACACTCGCCGGTTTTGGCGCAGGGGGTGCTGCAGTGCAGCCGGGTCGCGTTGACCGGAGCCGCAATCTTCTTCACCCGCTCGACGGCGGCGGCGAGGTCCGGCACAATCTTGTTGCAGCCCGCCACCACAATCACGCTGTCCGGCCCATAAGCCAGGGCGGCGACGCGGTTGGAGTTGCCGTCGACGTTGTAAAGCTCGCCCTCCTCGGTCACGGCGTTGCTGCTCATCAGGTAGACGTCCGCCGAGAAGGCCTGACGGAAAATCTGCTTTTTCTGCTCGGGCGTCAGGTCCGGCCGGTCGCGGTCCAGATAATGGTACTGGCCGCTCCTCAGCAGGTCGATGATGCCGCACTCGGACAGGGTCACCGAGCCGCCGCAGGTAATCGTCTGCCCCGGCTGCAGCAGGCTCTGCACAATCCGCAGCGCCTCCCCCTTATCCTTGGCGTAAAACGGCTTCATCTTGTTGCGCTCCAGCGCCTTCATCGTCTTTTCGATGCGCTTTTGCAGCACCGCCTGTTTGTGTTCATCCATCTTGTTACCCTTCCTTCCCGCTGTCAAAAAAATTTCCTTACTGCTTTGCCGGCACGCTGACCGTCTTGGAGGGAGCCGCCTCGCCCTGTTCCTCGCGGCGCTGGCGGATTGTGATGTACCGCTTTCTGCGGAAGGTCAAAAACAGCAGCGTGACGCTAACCAGAACGCTGAGCACCGAGCCGGTGATGAGCGTCTCGATCAGCGAGATGTCCACCACATAAAAGTGCAGCACGACCATCGAGATAATGGCAGCCAGGTCCGCGGCCACGTGGTAGGCCACCACCTCCGAGAGCTTGATGGAGAAGACCTGCCTTTTGACAACCAGCACAAAGCCGAAAAAGGCGATGGCAAGCGACAGGATGACCAGCTCCACCGGCAGATTGATCTTTCCCATCATGGCGAGCATCCCGGCCGAAATAAGCCTTGTGACCGCCCCGATGAGCATGGTGTAAAATAAAATGTTCTTGTACAAATGAATCGCCACCCACATAAAATTCCCTTTCAGAGAGACAACTTATCATCTTCCTGAAAGTTTGTTGTGGCTATATTATAACATGAATTTTACATAAAATCAAATCCGGCCCGTTTTGCGCTCCTTTTTGTAGGGGATGTTCCGGGTGTTTTGCTCCCGGGAGGGCATCACCGGCTCTTTTTTGGCAAAGAGGCCGCCGCTCACAACCGCCCAGAGCAGCGGGGCGGCCAGCAGCAGCAAGCCGATCAGCCGCATCTGCTGCGCGCTGAGGGCCACCGTCTCAAAGATCATCTGTCCGACCGGGTGCCAGATGGCAAAGCTCATCACCGCCAGCGAGACGCAGACCGCCCCGATCAGCTTGAGATTGTTGAAAAACGGGATGTGCAACAGCGTCCTTCGCTCCGACTTGCACTCAAAGACGTGGATGAGCTGGGTGAGGATCAAGGCGGCAAGGGCGCCGGTGCGCGCTGTCTGCAGCGAGGCGCCGCCGGTCAGCAGCATCGAAAAGACCGCGATGGTGGTCAGGCCAATCAGCATCCCGCGGAACAAAATCACCGTCAGCAGCCCGCCGGAAAAGATCGAGTCGCCGCTGCGCCGCGGCTTTTCGGTCATCACGTCGCTGTCCGGCGGGTCCAGCCCCAGCGCGATGGCGGGCAGGCCGTCGGTGACCAGGTTAATCAGCAGAATCTGGATGGGCAGCAGCGGGACCGGCATCCCCATCAGCATGGCAAGGAACATGGTGACCACCTCGCCGATGTTGCAGGAGAGCAGATAGCGGATGAATTTGCGGATGTTCCGGTAGATCACCCTGCCCTCCTCGACCGCCGAGACCAGGGTGGCGAAGTTGTCGTCCAGCAGGATGACCGAGCTTGCCTCCTTGGTGACGTCGGTGCCGTTCTGGCCCATCGAGACGCCGATGTTGGCCTCCTTGACCGCGGGCGCGTCGTTGACGCCGTCGCCGGTCATGGCGACGATGTTGCCCTGCGCCTTGAGCGCCTTGACAATCCGCAGCTTGTGCGCCGGGGTGACCCTGGCAAAGACGCTGACCTTGGGCAGGATGCGGGCGAACTCCTCCTCATCCATCCGGTTGAGCTGCTCACCAGTGAGCACCTCGCCGCCCGGGGTGAGGATGTGCAGCTCCTTGGCGACGGCGCAGGCGGTCTGTTTGCTGTCCCCGGTAATCATCACCGGACGGATGCCGGCCCGGCGGCACTTGGCCACCGCCTCATAGGCCTCCTTGCGCGGCGGGTCGATCATGCCGGCAAGGCCGCAGAAAACAAGGTTCTGCTCGGCGGTGTCCCCGCTCCCCGAAACCCGCCGCCAGCACAGCGCCAACACCCGCATGGCGTCCTGCGCCATCTCGTCGTTGCGCTGCAGGATGCGCTGGCGCTCCGACTGGGTCAGGGGTACTGCCGCCCCGTTTTTCTCCACAAAGGCGCAGCGCTGCAGCAAAATATCCGGCGCGCCCTTGGTGAACATCAGCAGCTCGCCGCCCTTGGAGCGCACGATGACCGACATCATCTTGCGCTGGGAGTCGAAGGGCAGCTCCCGCAGCAGGGTGTACCCGCTGGTGGAGCGCTCCACCCCGCCCTTGACGGCCATCACTGCCAGGGCCGCCTCGGTCGGCTCCCCGTCCACCGCGTAGGCCTTCTGACCCTTCAGCCCCCGGCGGGAGGCGTTTTCGATGCGGGCGTTGTTGCAGACGGCGGCGATTTCCAGCGCGCGCTTCAGGTCGCAGTCGTCCTTTGCGCCCACCGTCCGGCCCCCCTGCTCAATCCGTCCGGCCTCCAGCCCGTTCCCGGTCACCGCAAAGTCGCGTCCGGCGCAGCAGACCCGCTGGACGGTCATCCGGTTTTCGGTGAGGGTGCCGGTCTTGTCCGAGCAGATGACGTTGGCGCAGCCCAGCGTCTCCACCGCGTGCAGGCGGCGGATGACCGCATTCTTCTTGACCATCCGGTTGACCGACAGCGCCAGGGCGATGGTGACGATGGCGGGCAGGCCCTCCGGGATGGCGGCCACCGCCAGCGAGATGCCGGTGATGAGCATCTCCAGCACCGGCTCTCCCCGCAGGATGCCGGCCCCGGCCACCACCGCGCAGATCAGCAGGCAGCCGATGGCGATGGTGCGGCCCAGCTGGTCCAGCTTTTTCTGCAGCGGCGTCTGCTCGTCGTCGATCGAATCGAGCATCACCGCGATCTGTCCCATGCGGGTGTCCTCCCCGATGGCGTAGACCACCGCTTTGCCGTGCCCCCGGGAGACGATGGTCCCCATGAAGGCGCAGACCGCGTCGGACATATCGTTGGTGCGGTGGTCGGTGTAGGATTTTTCCACCGGCACCGACTCGCCGGTCAGCAGCGACTCGTCAAAGAGCAGCGCCTGATTTTCGAGGATGCGGCAGTCCGCCGGGACGCGGTCGCCTGCCTTGAGCAGCACAAGGTCGCCGATGGTCACCTCTCTGGCCGGGATCACCTGATTGTGGCCGTCGCGGATGACCGTTGCGGTGGGGGCGGCCAGCTCGTTTAATTTTTCCAGCGAACGCTCGGTGCGCCACTCCTGAAAAAAGCCGAGCAGGGCGTTGAGCACCACGATGGCGACGATGGTCAGCGCCTCCACCCGCTCCCCCATCGCCAGCGAGATGGCGGTGGAGGCGAGGAGAATCATGGTCATCAAATCCTGAAACTGCGCCAGAAAAATCCGCAACGGATTTTTACGGGAGCTTTCCTGCAGCAGGTTGTCCCCATATTCCAGTCTGTTTTTCTGGGCTTCGCGTTGGGTCAGCCCCGGATACTGCGTCATTTTCAAAACCGTCCTTTCCTTTTTGGGTTTTCGTTTTTCCGGACGGTAGAGTATATGCTTGTTCGCAGCAGAAAAGAACGGGGGATGCGAGGGGGCGCTGCCCCCTCGCCCCCATGTATGGGCGCTCCGCCCCATGCCCCGGGTGACTTTCTTGTGAGAAGAAAGTCACCAAAGACTCACCAGG
>URGV01000064.1 GCA_900547455.1 uncultured Oscillospiraceae bacterium | reverse complement strand
TGCCTACTTTCTCTACGCGAGAAAGTAGGCCGGGGCGCGGGGCGGAGCGCCCGCACTGGGGAGCAGACACCAAGTCTGACGACTTGCTCCCGAGGGGCAGCGCCCCTCGCAAAAAAGCCGGGAATCCCCGCTGGGGATCAATAAAAAATCTTGTCCACCGGCATCGACGCCACGCCGTTGAGGGAGAGATCCCCCCGCACGCCGGCGCGGTACTCGTAATACGCCTGCGAGCCAATCATCGCGGCGTTGTCGCCGCACAGGCTCAGCTGCGGCAGGTAAAGCGGATAGCCCCGCTCCTCGCACGCTTTGCTCAGCGCCGCACGCAGGCCGCTGTTGGCGCTGACGCCGCCGGCAACTACAATCTTGTTGGCGCCGGTGTGTTCGGCGGCGCGCATCAGGTGGTCGGTCAGGATGTCCGCCACCGTGCCCTGAAAGTCCGCCGCCAGGTTGTTGACGTCGATCTGCTCCCCTACCTGCTGGGCGTGGTGGGAGATGTTGATGACCGCAGTCTTGAGCCCCGAAAAGCTGAAGTCAAAGTCCGAGCCGTTGACCTTCGGCTTCGGGAGCTTGTACTGTCCGCGCCTGCCCTGCTGGGCGGCGCGGTCGATGTGGATGCCGCCGGGATAGGGGAAGCCCAGCACCCGCGCGGCCTTGTCAAACGCTTCGCCCGCCGCGTCATCGCGGGTGCGGCCGATGATGGTGAAGTCGGTGTAGTCGTTGACCTGGATGATGTGGCTGTGCCCGCCCGAAGCCACCAGACACAAAAACGGCGGCGTAAGGTCCGGGTGGGTCAGGTAGTTGGCAGCGATGTGCCCGCGGATGTGGTGCACCGGAATCAGCTCCTTGCCGGAAGCCAGCGCCACCCCCTTGGCGTAGTTGACCCCCACCAGCAGCGCGCCGATCAGGCCGGGAGCGTAGGTGACCGCCACCGCGTCGATGCTCTGGAAGGTCTCCCCGGCGTCGTCCAGAGCCTTCTGCACCACCGCGCCGATATTTTCCACATGGCGGCGGGAGGCGATCTCCGGCACCACGCCGCCGTAGAGCTTGTGCTCCTCCACCTGCGAGTCGATGACCGAGCTGCGGATGATTCTTCCGTCCTCGACCACCGCGGCGGCGGTCTCGTCACAGGAGGATTCGATTGCAAGTATCTTCAAATGATTTCCCTCTTTTCAAAATCAATAGGTCCTGGTCATAATCAGGGCGTCCTCGGTGGGGTTCTGGTAGAAGTGCTTCCTCCTGCCCACCGTCTCAAAGTCAAACCGGCTGTAGAGCCGCTGCGCCGCCTCGTTTGACTGGCGCACCTCCAGCGAGATGGAGGCCATCCCGTTTTCTTTCGCATACGCATCCAGCACGTGCAGCAGCGCCGTGGCTACCCCGCGCCGCCGGTATTCGGGAAAGACGGCGATGTTGCAGACATAGCCCTCGTCGAGGATGTGCTGCATCCCCACATAGCCGGCCACCTGCCCATTCACCGTCGCCACGCGGAACACCGCCAGCGGGTCGGACAGCTCGCCGGCCAGCGCGTCGAAGCTCCACGGGGAGGAGAAGCAGACCTGCTCCAGCCGGGCCAGCGTTTCGATATGCTCCGGGCCCATCGGCACAATGTTGATCGGTTGACTTTGACTTTGCTCATCCATCTTGATGACAATCTTCCTCTCGTTGTCTTATTGTTCGGTTGGAGTATAGCAGATTTTTGCGCGGTTGACAAGCCCGTTGCGCGGTTGACAAGTCCGCGCGGCAGGACGGCAGTTTTCCACAATCCCACCGGCAAAAGTTGAAAATTCACTGCTAGCGCAGTTCCCGCTCCTCGCTGCGGCCGACCAGGTAGTCCAGGCTGACATGATAATAGTCGGCAATCTGGATAGCAACCTCCATCGGAAGGTCGCGCAATCCGGATTCATATCGGGTATAGGTCGTCGTGTGCATCGAGAGTGCCTTGGCCAGGTTGACCTGAGTCATCTTCGCTTCCTTGCGCAGAGTTTTTAAGCGTTCATAATGCATATAAACCCCTCCTTTTCCTAAAAATCCCATTGACAATATCATCATTTGGTGGTACGATCTAATTATAGAATTCACCTTTCGGTGATATTTTTAGATAAAATAAAGTTGGTGACAATATGAATCAAACTTCCGACAAAAACCGAATCACCATCGACCTGGAAGTGGACGGTGAATTATACGCAAAGATTTGCGCCCTCGCCCAGCGCTGGCACACCACCCCCGAGGAGGCTGCCCAGCGGATGGCCGCCCGGGGATTCGAACTGCTGTGCCCTGCGCTTTTCCCGCCCTCCTCCGATGAGGAATAGGCGATAAAGGTGTTTTGCCATTTTTCTCCAAGCCCGGGTCACGCAACGCATAACCAATTTTTTCAGCAGAGCATAAGCGTGACCTGGCGACCAAAGGCTTTGCCTTTGGAAACCACAGCCTTTTGAAAAAGGCTGGCGAAAACTTTATTTTTTCTCCCCAGAAACTAGGTGCCGCGAGGTAAAAGCCAAGGCCTCCCACCCAACCAATACGTGAATTGGGCGCGGCATCATGCCGCCGTGAATTGGGTGCAGGCTCAGCCTGCCGCGAATTGGGCGCGGCATCATACCGCCGAGCGCAGCCGGAGGCAAGCGATCTCCGCGAGAACGTTAACCCCCGCTCAGTAGAAGCCCCGCTCGCGAATTGGGTGCGGCATCATGCCGCCTATTTGGCGTCGATCCAGGTTTTGCCGACGCCGACGTCCGCCTTCAGCTGCACCTTGAGCGAGACGGCCTTCTCCATCTCCTCCTTCAGCAGCTGCTCCACCTGCGCCACCTCGTGCTCCGGCGCCTCCACAATCAGCTCGTCGTGCACCTGCAAAATCAGCTGCGCCGACAGGTTTTCCTGCATCAGGCGGCGGTAGACCCGGATCATCGCAATCTTGATGATGTCCGCCGCCGTGCCCTGAATCGGGGTGTTCATCGCCACCCGCTTGCCGAAATTGACAATGTTCTTGTTGCGGGCCGAGATCTCCGGCAGCGCCCGCCGGCGGCCAAACAGGGTGGCGATGTAGCCGTTCTCCTTGGCAAATTCCACCGTGTCCTCCATGTACTGCCGCACCCCGCTGTAGGTCTCCAGGTAGTCTTTGATGTATTGGTCAGCCTCCGACACCGTGACGCCGATGTCCTGCGAGAGCGAGAACGCCCCGATGCCGTAGACGATGCCGAAGTTGACCGCCTTGGCCCGGCGGCGCATCTCCGGGGTGACAAAATTCAGCGGCATCTTAAAGACCTGAGAGGCGGTCTTGGTGTGGATGTCCTCGTCCGAATTAAACGCCTCGATCATGTGCTGGTCGCCGGAAATGTGCGCCAGCACCCGCAGCTCGATCTGCGAATAGTCGGCGTCCACCAGCTCGCAGCCGCTCTTGGCCTTAAAGAAGGCGCGCAGGCGGCTGCCCAGCTCGGTGCGCACCGGGATGTTCTGCAGGTTCGGCTCGGTGGAGCTGAGCCGCCCGGTGCGGGTATCGGCCTGATTGAAGTGGGTGTGGATGCGCCCGTCCTTGCCGACCACCTTGAGCAGCCCGTCCACATAGGTGGACTTTAATTTTGCCACCTTGCGGTACTCCAGAATCGCGTCGATGATCTCGTGCTTGCCGCGCAGGCTCTCCAGCACCTCGGCGCTGGTGGAGTAGCCGGTCTTGGTCTTTTTGCGGGTGGGCAGTCCCAGATGCTCGAACAGCACCTCGCCCAACTGCCTGGTGGAGTTGATGTTAAACTGCTCGCCCGCCAGATGGTAGATCAGGTTCTGGTACTCGTCGATCTTCTCGTCCAGCATCCTGCCGTATTCGGTCAGGGCCGCGGTGTCCACCGCAAAGCCGCAGACCTCCATCGAGGCCAGCACCTCGGAGAGCGGCAGCTCGATCTCGTGCAGCAGCTTGTCCTGCCCGTTTGCTGCAATCTCTGCGCTCAGCTTTTCGTGCAGCGGCAGCAGGCTGGCGCAGTGGGTGAGCAGCTTGCGGCAGTCCTCCTCCATTTCCTCCGGCATCCCCTCGGCCCGCCGCCCGGCGGAATATTCCGCGCACAGCCGGTCGATCTCATAGCCGTTGTTGTTGGCCGCGAGCAGGTAGGCCGACAGCAGGATGTCGTCGGCAAGGTTTGCAATCGCGCTGCCGCGGCGCAGCGTCCAGTGGTAGAGGCTCTTGCAGTCGAAGGTCACCTTGGGGTTGGGGGCATTGAACAGGCGGATCAGCTGCTGCTCGTACAGAGCGCCCTCCTGCGGACGGTGCAGGATGATCTGTTCCCCGGCGCAGACGGCGAGGAGATTCAGGTTTTCCTCATCCTCCCTGTCCCACAGCGGCAGGATGCTCAGGACAGCCTCCTCCCCCGCCTGCTCCAGCAGCTCGTCGATGCTCTTTTCCACATAGCGCACCTCGGGCAGCGGGGCGTTCTCTTCCTCCTCTCCCTCCTGGGCGACGGGCTGGTACTCGCCGGAAAGGTCCAGACGCTTAATCAGGCTGCCCATCTCCAGCTTGGAGAGCAGCGCAAAGAGCGCGGCCTCGTCGCGCGGCTTTGGCTTGCAGTCCTCCAGGGTGACGTCCAGCGGCACCGCGCGGTCGATCTTGGCCAGGGTGCGGCTCATGTAGGCGCTGTCCCTGCCCGCCTCCAGCTTTGCCTTAACCGATTTGGTCACCGGCAGGGTGTCGATGTTTTCATACACCGCATCCAGCGTGCCGTACTGGCCGATCAGCTTGAGCGCGGTCTTTTCGCCGATGCCCGGCACGCCGGGGATGTTGTCCGAGCTGTCTCCCATCAGCGCCTTGATGTCGACCAGGCCCTGCGGCTCGGTGCCGTACTTTTCGCGGAAATATGCCTCGTCGCAGACGACCGTCTCGCTCTTTCCCGCGCGGGAGCTTGCCAGCAGGACGGTGGTGTTTTTGCCGATCAGCTGCAGGCTGTCCCGGTCGCCGGTGGCGATGTAGCACTGGTGGCCCTCCTGCTCGCACATGGCTGAGAGGGTTCCCAGAATGTCGTCGGCCTCATACCCCTCTTTGGTCAGGATGGGGTAACCCAGATCGGTCAGCACCTCCTTGATGAGGGGCAGCTGCTGGACCAGCTCCTGCGGCATCCCCTTGCGCTGCGCCTTGTAGCCGTCAAACATCTGGTGGCGGAAGGTGGGGGCCTTCAGGTCAAAGGCGCAGGCCACCGCGTCGGGCTGCACATCCCCCAGGAGCTTGAGCAGAATATTCATAAAGCCAAAGATGGCGTTGGTATAGGTGCCGTCCTTGTTGGTCAGCAGCTTGACGCCGTAAAAGGCGCGGTTGAGAATACTGTTGGAATCCAGACAAAGCAGTTTCATGCAAACATCCTTTCTGTATCGATGGCGCAAAAAGCGCGTTATTCGTGGGTGGTGGAGCCGCGGTGGTCCTTCATCACAAACCACAGCCGCACAAGATCGCGGTAGTAGGGGACCATCTCCCCGCTGTCCAGCATCCGCTCGATCTCGGCAAGGTCCGCCCACCTGGTGTCCTGCACCTCCTCCGGCTGCAGGCGAAGGTCGTTGATATTCGCCTCGATGCGGATAAAGTACCAGTCGTCAAAACCGCGCTCAAAGTGGGTGGTCAAAAAGGGACGCTCCTTTGTAAAGTCATGGACAAGCCCCAGCTCCTCGCGCAGCTCGCGGGAAGCGGCAGCGGCGCTGTTTTCCCCGGCCAGGGCGCTGCCCGCCGCCGAGACATCCCAGAGGTTGGGGTAGCCCTCCTTGTCCTTCTGGCGCTGCTGCAGCAAAAGCTGTCCACGCCCGTTAAAGACGCAGATGTGCACCACCAGATGGTACTCGCCTTCCCCCAGTCCCCCTTCGGATGCCGGTTTGCCGCGCTGGGCCACGCGGCCGGTCCTGACCCGGTCGATGTCATAGATGTCCCAAAGCTCCATCTTCGCCCATCCTCCTTTATCTGATCGGTCGTTACTGCCCTATTATACCACACTTTTCCCGTGATGGCTTGCCTTGCGCAAAAAAATCTGCTAGAATAATGCGGATACGCCAACAACACATTTTGATACACCCCATTTCGGAAAGGACGATCCTGATTTTGAATATCGGCAACATCACCCTCCCCAAGACCGCCGGCCTTGCCCCGATGGCGGGCGTGGGGGACCGCGCGTTTCGGGAAATCTGCAAAGAATTTGGCTGCGCCTATGTCGTCAGCGAGATGGCAAGCTCCAAAGGCCTGACCTTTCAGGGAACCAAGACCGAGGAGCTGCTCTTTCTCTCGGAGAAGGAGCGACCCGCCGCCATCCAGCTGTTCGGCGACGACCCGCAGATCATGGCGGAAGCGGCAAAGCTCGCCATGAAATTTCACCCCGACGTCATCGACATCAACATGGGCTGCCCAGCCCCCAAGGTGGCGGGCAACGGCGGCGGCAGCGCGCTGATGAAAAATCCTCCGCTTGCCGGACAGATTGTCAAGGCGGTGTGCGAGGCGGTGGAGGTGCCGGTCACCGTCAAGTTCCGCAAGGGCTGGGACGAAAGCTCGGTCAACGCGGTGGAGTTTGCCAAGATCATGGAGGAGAACGGCGCGGCGGCGCTGTGCATCCACGGGCGCACCCGCCAGCAGATGTACGCCCCCAGTGCCGACTGGGAGATCATCCGCAAGGTCAAGGAAGCCGTCTCCATCCCGGTGATGGGCAACGGCGACGTCACCGACGCCCTCTCCTGTAAGCGGATGTACGACGAGACCGGGGTGGACTTTGTGATGATCGGCCGCGGGGCGCAGGGCAAGCCCTGGCTTTTCCGGCAGATCGACCACTACATGCGCACCGGCGAGCTTCTGCCCGACCCGACGCTGGAGGAAAAGATGGAGATTCTGCTGCGGCACATCCGGCTTTTATGCGACTACAAGGGCGAAAAGATCGGCATGAAGGAGGCGCGCAAGCACGCGGCGTGGTACTTTAAGGGCGAGCACGGCAGCGCCGATTTTCGCCGCCGGGCAGGGCAGCTTTCCACCTACGACGACCTTTTACATCTTGCCGCCGAGATGCTGCGGCGCTGATTTTTTGCGAGGGGCGTTGCCCCTCGGGAGCAAGGCGTTAGACTTGGCTCCTGCTCCCCAGAGCAGGCGCTCCGCGAGAGCATGGCAAAGCCATGCTCGGCACCCCGGGTGACTTTCTTATGAGAAGAAAGTCACCAAAGACTCACCAGGGACCTCCTGGTCCCTGGACCCCCGGCGAAGGGGGCGGAAGTAAAAGCGTTCCGCTTTAACTTCTGCCCCCTTTGAT
>URGV01000063.1 GCA_900547455.1 uncultured Oscillospiraceae bacterium | reverse complement strand
GGTGTCCAGCGGGCAGCGCCTGCTGGTCGAGCTCCGCAGAGCTCGAAACACCTTTGCGTTGGAAGCGCCTTTGCGGGTGAATTTTGCAAGCTGATTTTCAGCTTGCAAAAGAGGGGGCTTTTGTAAGAGAAAAGCCCCCCTGACAAACTTCCGATTCGCACAACCCAGAAAAACCTCCCGGTGGGAGGTTTTTCTGCTGTAAATCTCCCAGCCCAGTGAGGGAAACAGCGAAGCGCCTTTCCCGGTCCGCCTTTCCGAGAGCTGAAGGAAACAGCGAAGCGCCTTTCCCGCTCTTTCTCCTTATGATTTACGAATATAAAATAAAAAGGAGCAGCCGCACCACAACATCCATCGGTAGGGCTGTCCCTTTTTTGCAGAGTAAAAGCGATTGTTTCTATTGCCGGAAAACCGTCCACCGGAAGGTTTTCCGGAGTGGTACTGAGCGGCAGTTTGCTGGGAACTTTTTCTCTTACAAAAAGTTCCCCAATCCACAAGGCAATTTTGCCTTGTGGATTTTCCCTTCAAAAGGCGCTTGAACGATAAAGGCTTTCGCCCGCTGCGGCGTGCGACCAAAGGCTTTGCCTTTGGAAACCACAAGCTTTTGAAAAAGCTTGACCAAAACTTTTGATTTAGCTCTTTTTGAACTAGTACTTAACCGGCGGCTCGAACCCCTCAAAAATAATCGCGTCGTACATCTTCGCCGCCGCCTCATAGTCCTGCTCCCGGATGGTCCAGCCCACCGTCATCGCGCCGCAGGCTTTACAGAACGAGAAGGCGCGGCTATCCGCGGCGAAGCGGTTGTTGTAGGCGACGAAATGCGGCTTGGAGAGGAAGTTAAACATCATCCCGCCCAGCGCCGCCGAGCCGATTTTGGAGCCGCTCTCGAAGCGGGTGGCCAGCTGGCCGCGCATGACCTGCGGGGCGTTTTTATAAAACCAGGAGACGATCAGCGGGTTCATCGACTCGATGCAGTAGTCGCCGGGGTAGCGGCGCAGCAGGTCATAGACCTTCAGGCAGACCGTCTCCACCTGTTCGGTGGATTTAATCTCCACAATCAGCGGCACGCGGCCGTCCACCTCGCGCAGCACCTGGGAAAAGAGCGGAATCTTCTCGTGGGTCTGTCCCAGGTTGTACTGGACCAGCTGGGCATAGCTTGCCTGCTCGATCTTCAGCGGAGAGGAACACATCCGCATTAAATCCTCATCGTGAAAGACCACAATCCTGCCGTCGGCGGTCATCTGCAGATCCAGCTCGATGCCGTAGCCGTGCTCGACGGCGGCGCGAAAGGCGGAGGGGGAATTTTCACAGCGGGAGCGGTTATCAAAAAGCCCGCGATGGGCGTAGTTTCGGTGGTAAAATTTTACCTCGAGCGGATGCTTTTTCAGCGAGGGCATGGCGCTCAGGGCGCAGGCCCCCACCCCCAGCAATCCGAGGGAAACCAGTTGCTTTAACATTTAGCTCAACCTTCTTTCTATTTGAGGTCAGCAGGCTAATCCTGCTCTTGGAGAATGTCGTTCTCGAAGGCTTCTTCCATAGCCTCGTCGGTCACGGCTGCCTCCTCCATCTGCTGTTGGGCGGCGTCGTTCTCCTCCTCGTCGCCGCTGTCCTCCTCCACCGGGGTCTGGCGGGCAAGGCCATATTCCCGCTGGGCCATCTCCTCGACGGCGGGGTTGATGTCCGAGATATACAGGTCGGGGTCCTGGCTGAGTCGTTCCAGGTCGATGCGGGCGGTCAGGCAGGCGTTGGCGGCGGGGCGCTCGGTCTGCATGATGATGCCGTTGCCCAGCTTGCTGGCCGAGAACGGCGCATAGATGCCGCTGATGGCGCGGAACGGCAGGTCCATAAAGTCGCCGGTCAGCCAGGCCGAGACGGCGAACACCGGCTGCTCCTGGCAGCGCATGAAGGCGCAGCTCTGGAAGAAGGCGCTGGAGCGGCTGGAGCTGAAGGCCGACGGGCACAGCAGCAGCTGGGCGCCCAGGGTGTGGGCTGCTCTGGCGGCCTCAAAGATTCGCTGGTCCAGGCCGGTCAGCACCGAGACGCGGCACAGCTTTGTCTGGGCGGTGTGGATGCCCTTGCCGGGCAGGATGCCGCACAGCTTCTCAAAGGGGGAGAGGTGGAGCTTGTCCTGCTGCAGGACAATGTTGCCGTCCGGGTCGAACAGAAAGGCGCGGTTATAAAGCCCCTCCCGGGTGCGCACAATCGTGGTGCCCGCGAGGATATAGACCGAGGCCTTGATGGCCAGCAGCGAGAAGAAGCGGACATAGCTTTCATAGAGCGGCTGGGCCAAGTACTTATTGTAAAACTGCAGGGCCTGCTCCACCGGCTCCTGAGCGGAGTTGATTAAATCCTCGGAGAACTGGTAGCACAGGTCGAACAGCGAGGAGGAGCTGAGCAGCGGCAGCAGCCCGATATATTCGGGAAAGACAATCAGCTGGCTGCCGTCGCGCACCGCGCTGTTGACATTGGAGATTATCAGCTCCAGGCACTCCTTGGCTGGCAGCTCGTTGCGCAGCGCCAGCTGCACGCAGGAGACCTTGATGTTGTTGGGGCTGACATAGTCCAGCGCCCGCGACATCTCGATGTCGGTCTCCTCCAGCAGGTTGTTCAGCTTGGAGGGGCTCCAGTGGGAGAGCAGCATCTTTGCCGAAGCGATGTGTTTGAGGTTCATCAGGCCATGCCCCCTCTCTCATAGATGCGCAGGTCCAGCTTGTCCGGCAGGTTGCCGCCAAAGTCGCTGCGGGCAAGCTTGTTGAGATATAATTTTGCGAACAGGCTGTGAGAGCTTGCCGGCGGCACCAGATAGCCGCTCTCGTCGGCGGTCAGGTCGCAGGGGGCGGCTACCGCCGAAAAGCAGTTGCAGCAGCCCACCACATAGACCCCGTTGGACTGCGCCGCGTTCCAGATGCCGGTGGTCAGCATGTGGCGGCTGAGCTGGTAGGAGTCGATGAACTGGGAAGAGATGACGATCTGCGCGCCCTTCATGCGGGCGACACGGACCACCTGCGGGTGGTAGATGTCTACATCGACACACAGAAAGATGTTGCCGATGGGGGTTGCAATCGGCTCGATCCGGTCATACTGCGCAAGGTCGGATTGGTTGTAAAGGTTGCGGTGGGTCGCCCCCTGGATGCCCAGAATGTCGCCCTTGGGCGAAAACAGGCACAGGTAGAGGATGTTGTCCACCACAAAGCGGCTGGGCACCAGGTAAACCTTGTGCTCGATGGCGTATTTGCGGCAGGCGTTCAGATAGTCGGGCGTGTCCCACTGCGGGATATAGGATTTGACGTCGGAAAAGACCACCAGGTCGGAAAGGGGCTTGATCTTTCCGAACGGAGGTGTGATACAGACGACAGCACGTGCCACATTTTTCACCTCTCAGAGAAAAAATGAATGCCGGCAGTCCGACAAACGGAAAGCCGTATGATTTTATTATACTATCCCCGCGTACTTCCTGCAAGAAGAAAAAGACAGCTTTCCTTCGACAAGATTTTTCCAGCAAATTTTGTCGGGAAAAGCTGTCCACCATTTTCCACCGGAGGGCAGTTGAAAGGGTGGAAAAGCAATTACCCAATGTAAAATAGGGGTAAAATATCATGGTTTTAACAGTTTCAACAGAGTTTTCAACATCCAAGGGGTGTGGATAACCGTTAAATTCCGGGGAGATCGGGGGAAAAGCTGCGCAGCCCCGCAAAGAAATCGCTGAGCAGCTGCGCACATTCCTCTTCCAGAATCCCCGAGCGGATGACGGGGGTGTGGTTAAAGGGCATCACAAACAGGTCGGCCACCGACCCGGCACAGCCGGCCTTGGGGTCCCTGGCGCCGTAGACCACCCGGTCCAGCCGCGCGTTGATGATGGCCCCGGAGCACATCGGGCAGGGCTCCAGCGTCACATACAGCTGGCAGCCGCTCAGCCGCCAGCTGTGCAAGGTTTGGCAGGCCTGCCGGATGCAGAGCACCTCGGCGTGGGCCAGCGCATCCTGATCCAGCTCCCGGCGGTTGTGGGCGCGGGCAATCACCTGGTTGTCCCGCACGATGACCGCCCCGACCGGGATTTCTCCCAGCTGGGCGGCCTTTTTGGCTTCCAGCAGCGCCAGACGCATCCAGTGCGCGTCCTGCCTTTGGTAGGCGGGGATGGATGTGGGCATAGGGTCCCTCCTCTGAAAAAGTGGATTGCATTTAGAGCATATTCTGGATAATCATGATCACCAGCAGCGCGATGGCTAAGGTCAGCGTCAGCGAGGAAAAGCAGACCCGGTACTTGATCCGCTCGGTGGAGAAGGTGGTGGAGCGCCGGAAGGTGAAGATGTTGGGGTACTGGTGCACCAGCACCAGCAGCGCCCCGATGCCCACAATGAGGTAAAGGGCCAGCTGCATCAGCAAAAACAGCGGCTGCAAATGTTCGGGCAGGACGGCAAGCAGCAGGTTGAGCAGCAGGTTAAACAGATTGTTGACCGCGTGAATGAGCACCCCCACCCACAGCGACCCGGAATAGAGCACCATGTAGCCGATCAGCAGCCCCATCACAAAGGCGTTGGGCGCCTGCACCAGATTGCCGTGGAACAGCGCAAACAAAATTGCCGAGATGGTCAGCGCGAAGCTGTCGCCGAAGCGGCGCATCGATTGGAAGATCATCCCGCGGAACACAAACTCCTCCACCAAAGGGGAAACAACGCACAGCTGCAGGGCGGTCAGGGCCAGCAGGGCGGGCTTTTGCGGGATGGTAATGCTGGTGTGCGGGTCCAGATGGACCGATTCCAGCAGCGAGGTGAGCAGGTTGGAGCTGGCCAGCCCGATGACGCTGACCCCCAGCGCGACACAGCAGCTCAGCGCGCCAAAACCGGGGGAAAAGCGGCGCAGCGGAAAGGCGGTGCGCAGAGGGACCCGGCACAGCAGCACAAAGACAAAGAAGGGGATGGTCAGGCAGATGACCGAGGAGAGCAAATTGGCCATCAGGATGACCGAGGAGGAGGCGATGACCTGATCGCCGTAGACGCGGATGACCGGCCAGGCCAGCGCGAACAGCCGCAGCAGCAAAAACGGGACAAAGCCGGAAAGCAGAAAATAAAACAGCACCGCAAAGCCCAGGCCGTTGGCGTAAAACTGCAGCATCCTGCGCTCGGTGATGACCGGCGGAGGCGGGGTGAAGCCGTAGCCATCGACATAGGTGTAGCTGTTGGGGTCGGTGCCCAGGTTGGACGGGTCGACCGGTTTTTTGGTGTATCTTGCCATAAAATTCCTCCAGGAAAAAACAAACGGTAAAGGGGGGCAAAAGAAAAGGGGGTCCGATAGCGGTTCGACATCTTTTCTGCTTTTCAGTATAGCACAGATTTTTTGGGAAAATGTTAAGACAAAACTAATTCTTTGGCTTCAAATGCGGCAGGGAAGGGAGGAAAGGGACAAAAAGCGCACCCCACATTTGTGAGGTGCGCCGGAAAGAAGCTGTTTTGTTTATTCGACCGTGACCGATTTTGCAAGGTTGCGGGGTTTGTCGACATCCAGTCCCTTGGCCACGCTGACATAGTAGCCCATCAGCTGCAGCGGCACCACCGCAAGGCTCGCCGCAAAGCAGGGCTCGGTCTTGGGCACATAGACCGCAAAGTCCACCGTGTCCTCGATGGCGTAGCTGCCAAAGCTGGTCAGCCCCATCAGGTAGGCGCCGCGGCTCTTGACCTCGACCAGGTTGCTGACCGTCTTTTCAAACAGCGCCTGCTGGGTGGCCACCCCGATCACCAGCGTGCCGTCCTCCACCAGACTGATGGTGCCGTGTTTGAGCTCGCCGGCGGCGTAGGCCTCGGAGTGGATGTAGCTGATCTCCTTCATCTTGAGACTTCCTTCCAGGCTGATGGCGTAGTCCAAACCGCGCCCAATGAAGAAGATGTCGTGGGCGTTGGCGTACTTGCTGGCGAACCACTGGATGCGCTCCTTGTCCTCCAGCACCCGCTGAATCTTTTCCGGCAGGGCCTGCAGCTCGCCGATGAGGGCGCGGCAGCGCTGTTCATCGATGCAGCCGCGCACCTGGGCAAGCTTGGTGGAGAGCAGATAGACAGCCGCCAGCTGGGCGCTGTAGGCCTTGGTGGTGGCCACCGAGATTTCCGGCCCGGCGTAGGTGTACAGCAGGTAATCGCTCTCCCGCGCGATGCTGGAGCCCACCACGTTGACGATACCCAGCACCGGCACGCCTTTTTCTTTGGCAAGGCGCAGAGCCGCCAGGCTGTCGGCGGTCTCGCCCGACTGGGAGACGATGACTACCAGCGAGTTTTTCACCAGCTTGGGGTCGCGGTAGCGGAACTCGGAGGCAAGGTCGATCTCGACCGGCAGGTCGGTCATCGCTTCGATGACGTATTTAGCCGCCGCCCCGACGTGGTAGGCAGAGCCGCAGGCCACAAAGTAGATGCGCTCCAGCTGTTTGAGAAAATCGTCGTCCAGCGAGGCCGCGCTGAGGTCGATCTCCCCCTGCTCGTTTAAATAGCTCTGGATGGTGTCGCGCACCGCCTGCGGCTGCTCGTGGATTTCCTTGAGCATGAAGTGGGCGTAGCCGCCCTTCTCGGCCGATTCGGCGTCCCACTGAATCTGCACCGGCTCCTTTTCGATCTCCTCGCGGTCGATGTTGTAAAAGTGGACGGCGCCGGCCGTCAGCTGCGCCATCTCCAGGTTGCCGATGTAGTAGACGGTGCGGGTGCTGTCCAGGATGGCCGGCACGTCGGAGGCGATGTAGCAGCCGTCCCCGTTCTGGCCGATGATGAGCGGGCTGTCCTTGCGGGCGACAAAGAGGCTGTCGGGGAAGTCGCGGAACATCATGGCGAAGGCATAGGAGCCGCGGATGCGCAGCATGGCCTGGGAGATGGCGGTGAGCGGTTCGCCGCTCTGTTTGTAGTAGGAGTCGATTAATTTAACCGCCGCCTCGGTGTCGGTCTGGGAGTAGAAGCGGTAGCCGGACTTGGTGAGCTTTTCCCGGATCTCCTGATAGTTTTCGATGATGCCGTTGTGCACCAGCACCACCGACAGGTCGTCGGTGCAGTGCGGGTGGGCGTTTAGCTCGCTGGGTTCGCCGTGGGTGGCCCAGCGGGTGTGGCCGATGCCGCAAAGTCCCGGGACGGCGCGGCCGCAGTCGGTCTTTTCCAGAAGGGCCTTGAGCCGGCCTTTGGCCTTGACGATGTTGATTTTCGCGTCGGGGGCGCTATTTTCCCGGACGGCGATGCCGGCGGAGTCATAGCCCCGGTATTCCAGCTTTTCGAGCCCCCGCAGCAGGATGGGGGCTGCCTGTTTTTTGCCGATATAACCTGTAATTCCACACATAAAATGAGTTCTCCTCCTTTGCGGCCATGGGGGCCGCCTGCTTTTTTATTTTGCTTTGCAGCGAAGGGGATGAGGCCCCTAGGTGAGCCAGTTGTTTTTGATTTTGGGGGTTCCGCCCCCGGGGGGAGTTTGTGCGGGGCTGGTGGCCCCTGCGGCCCCTGATTTGGGCGCTCCGCCCCAAGTCCCCAGGGGAGTTTGTGCGGGGCGGTGGCCCCTGCGTCCCCTGATTTGGGCGCTCCGCCCCAAGTCCCCAGGGGAGTTTGTGCGGGGCGGTGGCCCCTGCGTCCCCTGATTTGGGCGCTCCGCCCCAAGTCCCCAGGGGAGTTTGTGCGGGGCGGTG
>URGV01000062.1 GCA_900547455.1 uncultured Oscillospiraceae bacterium | reverse complement strand
CCTCCGCCGCCTACCAATATACCCGGCGGGCGGACCTGTCCCTGGTGCTCTTTGCCGCCTTTGCGGCATTGAGCCTGACCGTCTGGGCGGACGACTGGCAGCTCTGCTGGCTGAACCCCTGCGTGTGGGCGCTGTCGGACGACTTCTCCAATTTCCGCATCTTCCGGTCCGTGGCCTGGATGCGCCTCACCTGGCTGGCTGCCCTGGCGGGGATCTGGATGGTGTCCTATCTCTGCATCCGGCAGTACGGGAAGGGGCTGCCCGGTTCCCTGGCCCGGAGCGTGCGGCGGGTCCACCGGCCCGTCATCGCCCTGCTGCTTCTGGCCTGTTCCGGCTTCGCCTACGCCGCCCAGCCCCTGGTGGACCACAGCAACCCGGACCAGACGGCCATGGCCTTCTACCAGGTGCCCTATGCGGAGAACGTGGTCTGCACCGGCCGCAGCGCCCAGGTATTCCCGGACACCGCCGCCGGGACGGTCTCCGGCACGGCGGCCTACCGGTTCCGAAACACCTCCGGGCAGGCGTGGACGGCGGCCTTCGGCATCAATCCGGGCTATACCATCTCCAACGTGCGGGTCAACGGCGCCGAAGTGCCCTTCTCTGTGAGCGACTACCAGGAGTACAACGAGGCCATGCTGGAGGTGGCCCTCCCAGCAGACCGGGAGATCGAACTGACCATGGACTACAGCGGCTTTCCCCGGGAGAACCGGAATGTATCCACCATGCAGGGCGGCACGGAGATCAGCTCTGAATACCTGTGCCTGGAAAATGCCGAATTGTCCCCCCGCCTGATGAACGTGCTGCCGGGGGAAAACGGATATCCCACCACCATCGAGATCACGCTTCCCGCATCCATGACGGTCATCCCCTTCGGGGCCAGCGAGGCGGAGGTCGTCGCAGAACAGGCGGACGGCACAAAAACCTGGCGCTATGAGGCCAACAGCGCCGGCGGCATCCTCTACGCCGGGGACTACATCCGCCAGGACATCCAGGCCGGCGGCATGGACATCGAATTTTACTACGGCCGCAGGCATCAGGCCGTCATGGAGGCCGCCGGGGCGGCGGACGCCGTGAAGTCGGTGGCGGACTACTGTACAGCGCACTACGGCACGCTGTCCTTCGGCACCGGCGATACCCTGAAGCTCATCCAGAGCCGGGTGACCGGCGGCGGCTACGCCGCAAACGGCGCCAGCCTGCTGGACGAGGCGGACTTCACCGCCGACAATCTGAAAAATACCGGCAAGGGCGGCGGAGCCGGGGAAGTCATGATCCACGAACTGGTCCATCAATGGTGGGGCCTCGGAAACATGTTTGATGCGGCGGATGAAAGCAGCCCCTGGTCGGCAGAGGGCCTGACGGTCTACACCACCTACCGAATCGTCAAGGAGCTATACGGCGCGTCCTACGCACAGGAGCACTATGTGGACCAGTGGCGGCAGGCGGTGGACGACTATTATCTCAACTTCTATGTCCGCAACCCGGCCTATCTGCAGATGCTGCCGGAGGAGGAGCGGCTGCAGATTTCCAACAGCCTGCGCTATGTGCGGCAGTACTGCGAGATGCCGCTGAAAATTTTGAAGGCCGAGCAGCTGGTGGGCGGCGAGCAGGCGATGGACACCATCCTCAACAGCCTGTTCAATCGGGAGCTGGACCCGATGTACCCCTATCTGAGCTACCAGGATTTTCTGGAGGCCTGCGGTTTAAAGGAGGAGGACTTGAACCTTGCGTAAAGTGATGCGATACGAATGTAAGCGGCTTTTGTGGAATCGTTTTTTTGTGGGCCTGGTGTTGGTGCTGCTGTTTTACGGCTGGCAGGTGCTGGGCGGCACCACCATCCTGGGGGTGGCGCACACGGCGCCCTTTTCCCCCTGGAGCTTTGGGGATTATCTGAGCCGGATGACACCGCTGCTGTGGGTTGGGGTGCTGTTTTTTCTCACCTTCTTCACCTCCCCAAAGGCGCGCCGCGTAGCATCGCTGACCGACGCCGCCCCGATGCCGCCCCACCGTTACGCGCTGGCCCGCTGCGCAGCGGCGCTGACCGGGAGCGCGCTGCTGGCGCTTATCTGCCTTGCGCAGGCGGCGGTGTTTTACTGGCGGTATTTTGGCTGGTGCGGCTGGGGCGAGCTGCTGCTGCCCGCAGTCCTCACCCTGCTGCCTGCGCTGATCTTTGCGCTGGGCAGCGGCTGGCTGCTGGGCAGGTGGCGGCCGTGGGCGCTCTATGTCTGGATGCTGGTTCCGTTTGTGTGTACGGTTCTGCCGCTGCCAGAGGCGCTGGGGATCTGGAACAGGCAGTTTTTCTCCCAGTATCCGCTGACGCTGCAGGGGCTGGACCCGGCCTTTTCGGTACCGCTGCCGGTGGTGCTCTGCCAGTGCGTGCTGCTGGCAGCCGGGTTTGTGCTGCTAGGGCTGGCGGGGCGAGAAAACAAGAGGCGGCGAGGAGAAGGATAAAGATCACAAAAGGAGGCGCTGCCTAATGGCAGCGCCTCCTTTTGTATAGGATTATCGAGCAGAATTTGTTCCTTTGGCAAACAATATCCGGCGGGACAGCCACCCAAGGGCGGCCATCAAAAGGCCGGTGCTCAAAAAGCAGGCAGTGGAGCCGATGCTGGAGAGCAGGGAGGAGCCGAACAGGAAAGCAATCTCAAAGAGGTTGACCCCCATGTTGAGGACGGACAAAACTTCCGCCCGCTTGCTCTGCTGACCCAGCTGGTCGACCAGCTGGTTTTGGATTTCCCCCAAGATGCAGGAGGGAAGGTCCAGCAGCAGGGGAAGGGTCAGCATCAGCAGAAGGACAAGGGGAATCTCTGTGACGATGCCCAGCAAAAGCAAGGCTGCCCCGCACAGCCCCAAAAAGAGCGGGAAGGCAAAGGAATATTGGCTGCGCTCCAACCGCTTTAAAATCCGCTCGGCCAACAGCTCGATTGCAGAATAGCCCAGAATGATGGGGCTCAGCCACTCCTCCTGAACGCCGCAGGCCAGCAGCTTGTCCGCATAGAAAAAGTTAATCAGAACTTGGCCGATGCTGATGGCAGAGAGGATCACCAGGATCAGGAGCACCTCTTTTTGCAGCAGGATGGAGAAAAATCCTCCCTGCGGGCGGGAAAGGTGCGGCGCGCTCTGCTTTGGGGGCAGAGCAGGCTCCTTGGGAATGGTGAAGGAAGCAGCCGTTCCCAGCGCGCTGGTGATGACGGTGGCCAGCAGCAGGCCGGACAGGCCAAAGCGGGAGTAGATCAGCACATAGGAGATGGTGCTGACCAGAAACCCGATTGTCCCACAGTTATTGATTCGTGCGGTCCGGGGCAGATAGCTGCCCTCGGGCAGGGTGGTGTAGAGATAGGCGCTTTCGGTGCCGGAGCCAAAGCTGACGGCGACGCCCTCCACAATCGCTTCCAGCAGAAAGAGCGGGAAGCTGCTCCTCAAAAAGGCCGCGAACAAAAGCAGCCTTGCCAGGGTGAGCAGGGACTGATTCAACACCATCGTGTTCTTGTACCCGAACCGGTCAGTGAATTTGCCGGCGGGGATTTCTGTCAAAAAGACAACGAAGGATAAAATGGCTTGCAAAAGAAAAAACTGGCTGTAGCTCACTCCGGCGGTGGTGCGCACCAGCAGCGCGACCGGAGCAAAAAAGACCAGCCCATTGAAAAGCGCTTTGGCGGAGAGAGCATCCCATTTTGTAAAAAGATTCATTTTTTCACCTCATCAAAGTTGTTTTCTTTTTGATGGGCGTAAAATCAGGATGGATTGGCCAGGCGCAAAAAAAGATTCATGTATACCGCCTCACAAAACAAAAGTGGCTTTGTTGGAAGGCGGGTATCAGGATGGATTCATCGCTGTGAACAGAAAAAACATAAAGAACACCTCAAAAAATTGCTGCTTTTGTTTTTGAATATATCAGATTGCCTGTCCCCTGTCAATGGGTGCAGGACCAGCCTGCCGGCATCATGCCGATATCAGCTCAATCCAGGCCTCATAAAAGTTGGTGAGCCCTTGCTCCTGCGCCGACACCAGCACCTTGCCGAAGGTGCGGCCCGGGCTGTAGCCCATATCGAAGATCTGCTCATAAAACGGCTGCAGGTTGTTCTGCTCGATGTGCTCGTAGTCGGTTTTCAGCAGCACCTTCAGGTAGGGCTTGGCCGGCGTATCCTGTGGGTGCAGCAGCTCCCGGTCGCCGGTCTGCCCCTGCAGGGCAAGGCCGTAGCCGAAGTCGGAGCCGTTGGATTCCACAATCACAAACAGGTCGCGCTCGTAGCGGATCAGGTTGCTGATGTCCTCGCTGCAGAACAGGTCGAAGCGGTAGATGGCGGGCAGCCGGGCCAGCACCACCTGGGCGGCGGACTGAGAAAGGGCGTCGATCTTGGCGATGCGTTCCATCTTCTCGTCGATATTTTCCAGCATCTGGTGCAGCTCCTCCAGCTGGCGCTGCAGCTTTTGGCGGCTTTGGGCAAGCAGCTGGTAGATCTGCCGGTGATCCATGCGGTCGAGCTGGTGCAGCTGCTCGATCGAGCAGGAGAGCTTGCGGTAAAAGGAGATGTCGCACAGGTTGCGGATGGTGCGGATGTCCGCAAAGCGGTAGTTGTTTCCGCTGCGCTTAAAGTGGCACAGCCCCTCCTTTTCATAGTAGCGCAGGGCCGAGATGGGGATGTTGAAGAGTTTGGAAATGTCGCTGATTTTCAGTGGGTTGGCCGTGGGGGACACCTCCGATATCATGTGAATTGAATAAAATAAAACCGAAAATTTTGTGCATTTTTACGCTTGAGCTCAACCTGCTTTATCGTTTATACTGTCGGTAGAAGCCAGACGCATTTATTATAGCATCCCGCCAAACAAGCTGCAAGCGTGTGCGGGGAGAAAGGGAAGGAATGCGAATGAAGAAAGTATTCATCAGCGCGGATATTGAGGGGACCGCCTTTGCCGCCACCTGGGATTCCACCCACATTGGCGGACACGACTATGAGCGCAACCGCCAGGAGATGACCAACGAGGTGCTCGCCGCCGCCGAGGGCGCGCACGCGGCGGGGGCAGAGCTGGTGGTGGTCAAGGACGCGCACGGGCCGGGTATCAACATTTACCCGGAGCAGATGCCGGAGTATGTGCAGCTGATCCGCGGCTGGACCTTTGAGCCGCGCTGCATGGTGGAGGGCATCGATAAGAGCTTTGACGCGGCGATGTATGTGGGCTACCACAACGCCGCCGGTCAGGAGGGCAACGTGCTCAGCCACACCATCGCCGGCGGCGCGGTGCAGGAGATTCGGGTCAACGGCCAGATCGCCTCCGAGTTTTTGATCTACAGCTACATGGCGGCCTATTACGGCGTGCCGAGCGTCCTCCTGACCGGGGACAAGACCCTCTGCGAGCAGAGCCAGCCGCTGCACCCGAAGCTGCTGACGGTGGCGGTGAAGGACGACTTTGGCGGGCACAATCAGGGGCTCAGCGCAAAGCTCGCCTGCAAAAAGATTCGCGAAGCTGCCGAAGCTGCCTGCAAGCAGGAGCTGAGCGGAGCAAAAATCACCCTGCCGGACCACTTTGCGGTGCAGATTACCTTTAAGGACCACTGCAAGGCGGTGCGCAGCAGCTACTATCCGGGCGCGCAGCTTGTCAATCCGACGACGATTGCCTTTGAAACCGACGATTGGTATGAGGTCTGCCGGATGCTGATGTTTGTGATTTTGTAACAGGATAAAAGTAGGGCAGAGGGGCCTTCCCCTCTGCCTTTTCCCATAAAAAGAAAAGGAGAGAACAAAAGGATGAAACTGATCGACATGCACTGCGACACGCTGATGAAGCTGCTGGACCAGCCGGAGAAAAGTCTGGCCGAGCTGGACGCCGAGGTCAACCTGCCGGGCCTTAAACAAGCCGGCTCGATGGCGCAGTTTTTTGCCTGCTTCACCAACCTCATGGACTATCCCCAGCCGCCGGAGCGGGCCTATGACGATGCCTACCGGACGGTGCTGCGGATGATCGAGCGGATGAAGGAGGAGATCGAAAAGGCGCCGCAGGAGCTGGAGCTGGCGACCGGTGCGCAGGAGATTTTGGACAACGACGCCGCGGGCAAAATCTCAGCCTTTTTGACGGTGGAGGAGGGCGGCATCCTCAACGGCAGGATGGAGCGGCTGCACGATCTCTATGACCAGGGAATCCGGCTGATCACCCTGACCTGGAACTATGAAAACTGCCTGGGTTATCCCAACAGCGCCGATCCGCAGGTGATGGGAAAGGGGCTTAAATCCTTTGGTGTCGAGGTGGTTGAAGAGATGAACCGGCTTGGGATGCTGGTCGATGTCTCCCACCTGTCCGACGGCGGGTTCTGGGATGTGGTGCGGCACAGCAAAAAGCCGTTTGTCGCTTCCCACTCCTGTGTGCGCGACCTGTGCGGCCAGAGCCGCAACCTGAATAAAGAGATGCTCAAGGCAGTGGGAGAGAAGGGCGGCGCGGTCGGCGTCAACTTTTACGGCGGCTTTTTGAGCGAGGACGGCGTCTCGACCGCGCAGCGCATCGCGCAGCACCTGCGCTTGATCGCCGACGCGGCGGGAATTGAGGCTGCAGCCATCGGCACCGACTTTGACGGCGGCATCTCGGCTAACCCTTTGGAGATCGACCGGATCGGCAGCATCGAGCTGCTGTACCCGGCGCTCAAACAGGTGGGCTTTAGCGACGGGGAGATCGAGCAGATTTTCTGGAAAAATGTCCTGCGGGTCATTCGGGAAACGGTCGGGTAAGCGGGCATGGAGATGATTGTTGCGTTCACCGCCTGTGTGCTGCTGGTGGCGCTGGGGGACATCCTCTCGATTGCAAGCCGCGCAAAGATTCCGGCGATGGCGGGCATCATCCTGCTGTATCTGGCCGCCACGGCGCTGGGAATGCCGCAGGACTGGCCCACCCTGTCGGGCCTGGCACCGCTGGGGGATTTGATGTTCCCGGTCTTTGTCGCGGCAGTCACCACCAATATCCTGCCCCGGGATGTGGTGCGCCAGTGGAAGTTTATCCTGATCGGCTGTATCGCCGTAGGGGTCTCGATGCTGGTGACGGTGCTGGCAGGCGGGGCACTGCTGGGATTTTCCACCGCTTTTTCCGGGGCGGTGGTGACCTGCGGCGGCGCCTTCACCGGCGGGATGCTGGTGATGGACCACGCAAGGGAGACAGGGGCCACCGAGCTGGTGGCGCTGCCGCTGCTGCTGGCCATGACCATCGACGCGATCGGTCAGCCAATCGGCTCGTTTGTCACAAAGCGGTATATCAGCAGGCTCAAAAAGAACGGCGGGATGCCTGCGGTACAAGTCAGCCAGCCCCAGCAGGAGGAGAGGCTCAACCGCTATCACCAGCCGTACAGTTCGCCGGAAAATCCCAGCCCCTTCTTCACCGCCTGGGTGCCGCCCAAGTATGAAACCGAGGCGGTGGCGCTGTTTCAGCTGGCGGTGACAGTGTTGCTGGCGACCTGGCTGGGGGAGCTGACCGGGCTTGGCTGGGCGTTCATGCTGGTCCTCATCGGGCTGGCGGGAAATTTTCTGGGCTTTTTCAGGCTCAACATGCTGCAGCGCACTGCCTCCTCCGGCATCATCATGTGCTCGATCTTTGCAATGGTCTTTGAGATGCTGAACGACCTGAGCTGGGAGCTGGTGCTCGACCAGCTGGTGCCCTTTCTGCTGGTGGTCGTGCTGGGCCTTGCCGGGCTGCTGCTGGGCGGGGCGCTGGGCGCAAAGCTGCTGGGCTGCGATCCTTTTTTGGGGGCGGTGGCTTCAATCGGGCTGTTTTACTTTTTCCCGGGGGTACAGAACATCGTTACCGAGGTCTGCCGCAGCTGCGCGGAGGGAGAGGAGGAGTACACCGCCCTCTACCGGCATCTGGCGCCGCCGGCCATCATCACCGCCTTCATGGGCAGCCGGTTCTGCCTGCTGCTGACGGCGCTGCTCCTACCGGTGGTTCTTCCTTAATTTTTGAGAGAGGGTGCGCCCCCTCGGGAGCAAGTCGTCAGACTTGGTTCCCACTTTCCCAGAGCAGGCGCTCCGCCCTGCACCCGGGTGACTTTCCCGACGCGGGGAAAGTCACCAA
>URGV01000061.1 GCA_900547455.1 uncultured Oscillospiraceae bacterium | reverse complement strand
ATCTTTCGCAGCATTTATGCTGCTACTTTCCTCTACGCGAGAAAGTAGGCCGGGGTGCGGGGCGGAGCGCCCGCTCATGGGGGCCGTGGGGGGCTTCGCCCCCCACATTGGGGAGTGCAGAGGGGCGCAACCCCCTCGCAAAAGCTACCGCTCCATGCGCTTGGCATAGAGCTGCAAAATCCCCACCTGGGTCTTGGCGTCGGGGATCTCCCCTGCCAGCACCATCCGCACCGCCTGCTCAAACGGCACCCGCAGCACATCCAGGAATTCGCCCGGGTCCAGATGCTGCTGGGTCTCGTGCAGGCCGCTCGCCTGATAGAGATGGATGATCTCGCTGCAATAGCCCGGCGTCGGGTACAACTCGGTCAGCTTTTCAAAGCGGTCGGCGGTGCAGCCGCACTCCTCCTGCAGCTCGCGGATGCCGCACGCGCGCGGGTCCTCGCCCTTTTCAATCTTGCCGGCCGGCAGCTCGATGATCTCCTTGCCGTAGGGGTAGCGAAACTGCCTGACCAGCAGGATGCGGTCCTGCTCGTCCAGCGCCGCAACGCAGACGCCGCCGTGGTGCAGCACCAGCTCGCGGGTGCTCTGCCTGCCGTTTTCCAGCTCCACCTTGTCTTTGCGCACCTCGATGATGCGCCCCTCAAACAGGGTCTGGCTTGCAATCGTCTTTTCGGTATGCGCCATCTTTTCCACGCTCCTTTTGGTAAAACAAAATCCACAGACCGCAGGGCCTGTGGATTCTGGAATAAAATTATCCGGATAATTTTATTTTGCTTTCGGTAAATCCAAAAAATTTGCAGCAAAAAAACTATTTTGCCAGAGCAGCAAGAGTGGATTTCTTTCTGGCTGCGCAGTTTTTGTGGATAATTCCCTTTGCACAGGCCTGGTCAATTTTCTTAACAGCAGCCTTTACCAGAGCGTCTTTGTTCTCTGCGTTGGCAGCGATTGCAGCATTAGCCTGCTTGATGACAGTCTTCAGGTTGGATCTGCAAGCTTTGTTGCGAGCTTCACGTTTTGCCTGAACAAGAACTCTCTTCTTCGCGGATTTAATGTTTGCCATTTCCAAAACACCTCCTATTCCATCTTGACAGTACATTCAATTTTACCACTATTTTACCCAAAAATCAACCTCTCCTGCGTGATTTGTTAAATCTGCCAGATTGCAGCCGGGTTGGGGGAGAGATATTCGGCGACTATTCCCAGCTTTTGGCATCCCTGTGCGCAAAACACTCCCCGCCCGCATAAAGACAGGCTTTTTTTCCCATCCTCTGGGAAGAAAAAAACTGCAATTTTGAAAGGAGCCCTGTTTTATGTCCGATTATCAATCCATTGCACCCTTCCCCCGCACCGACCTTGCCCTCGAGCTTGCCCAGCCGTACTTAAAGTCCGGCAAGCTGCCGCGCGGACTGCGTGTCCACACCCGCCAGCACGGCGCGGTGGAGATCACCTGCGTCCAGATCGACTCGCTGGAGGCCGCCCAGCAGCTGCACAAGCCCTGCGGAAAATACATCACCATCCAGACCCCGCCGCTGTGGAACAGCCTGCTCGACCCGCAGGAGGAGATCGACGCGGCCGCCGACAGCATCCGGCAGATGCTGCCCTCCCACGGCGGCATTCTGGTGGTGGGGCTGGGCAACAGCGGCGTCACCCCGGACGCGCTGGGCCCGCAGGTCGTCGGGCGCACCCTGGCCACCCGCCACCTCGGCGACCAGCTTGCCCGGCAGATCGGCCTGGACTCGCTGCGCAAAACCGCCGCCATCGCCCCCGGCGTGATGGGCCAGACCGGCATCGAGACCGGGGAGATCGTCCTGGCGCTGGTCAACTTCATCCGCCCCGCCGCCGTCATCAGCATCGACGCGCTGGCCGCCCAGGACTACAGCCGCCTGGGCTCCACCATCCAGATTGCCAACACCGGCATCTCCCCCGGCTCCGGCGTGCAGAACAGCCGCAAGGAGCTAAGCGAGCGCACCCTCGGCGTCCCGGTCATCTCGGTCGGGGTGCCCACCGTCATCGACGGCGCCACCCTGGCCGCCCAGTTCACCGGTCAGGACCGCGGCAAAATCGACCCGGAAGCAGCCCGCGCGATGGTCACCCCGCGCGAGGTGGACCGCATGATCGGCCATGCGGCAAAGTTTATCTCGCTGGCGGTCAATAAGGCCCTCTACCCGCAGCTCTCGCTGGAGGAGATCTCCTTCCTCTGCGCATAGCCTCCCGCTTCTATCCTTCCGCCCCGGCGCATATAGATAAAAGCAGGTATCATTTTGCATCAAGGCGCGGAGGTTAAAAAGATGGGACGATATGGCAGAAAACGAAAAAACACGGCACTGCGAAGATGTGTTGTCTGGGGACTGCTGGCCGCGGCGGCGGTCCCCGGCGTGCTTTCCACCGCGGTTCTGTACGACCACGCGCGCCAGACGCTCGGCGGGTTCGCGACGGACACCGCGGTCTTTTCCGCCCTGTATTCGGTACCCGACCGCGCGCTGGAAAATCTGCAGCGGCGCTTTGCTGACGAAGTAGCTTCCTCCCCCGCGGAGCAGCCAACCCCACCCCAAACCGCACAGCAGCCCGCTGCACCGGCCGAGCAGGAGCCGGAAACTTCTTCCGAAGCAACTGACGAAACCCCGCAGGAGGGGGCTCAGAGCCCCGCTGTGGACGCCTCCGAAATTCCGGAAAATCAGCAGCCGCCCGACGATTACAGCATCCCGGAGGAGTACCAGGGCCCCATCATCGAAGAGGACATGTCGGTCAGCGACACCACCGGCTACCTCTCCTTTGGGGCAGGGGTCATCAAAAACAGCACCTCCCTCTCCGACGAGGAGGCGCAGCAGTATCTGGAGGCGGAAAATCCGGTCCAAATTGACAGCGACGGCCCGCAGGTGCTGATTATGCACACCCACGCCACCGAGAGCTTTGAGCCATACGACACCGACACCTACGACACCCGCCACACCTGGCGCACCACCGACAACACCCAGAACATCGTCGCCGCCGGGGAGGTGATGGCCGAGGCGATCCGCTCCTATGGCATCGAGGTGCTGCACGACGAGACCCAGCACGACTACCCCTCCTACAACGGCTCCTACGAGCGCAGCGCCGTCACCGTCCAGGACTATCTGGAAAAGTACCCCAGCATCAAGGTGGTGCTGGACGTCCACCGGGACGCGGTGCAGCGGGACACCACCCTGGTCAAGCCGGTGACTGAGATCGACGGCCGCAAGGCCGCCCAGCTGATGATCATTGCCGGCTGCGACGACGGCACGATGGATATGCCCAACTGGAGCAAAAATTTCCGCTTTGCCGCCGGGATGCAGGACGCCATCGAAAGCCGCTACCCCTCCCTGACCCGGCCGGTCTTTTTCTGCTACCGCAAATATAACCAGGACCTGACCACCGGCTCGCTGCTGATCGAGATCGGCTCCCACGGCAACACGCTGGAGGAGGTGCTGTACACCGCCCAGCTGGCCGGGGACGCCATCGGCAGCTACCTGCAGGGGCTGCGTGCGGCGGGGGAATAGGAAAAATCAATCCTTTTTGCAAAGCAGATACAAAATCACAATTGGACTTTTTCCTGCCTCTATATTATAATGATAATCGAAACGATTCCTCCTTAATTTATGTCGTTTCTTCCAAGGCGCCATCTTCAAACTCTCATATAAACCTTAAACTTAGAAAAAAAGCCTGTTTTTTATAAAACAGGCTTTTTTTCTGTTCCTCTATTCTTTCACCGGGCTCTCCGGCATCTCCTTTTTGCTTCGCTCCTTTGGGTTTTCCTCCGTCTTTTTTTCTCCCAGCTTTTTGTGCAGCAGCACCCCGATCAGGCTGACGCAGCCGGTGACAGCAAAGATAATAACCGTTGTCAGAAAATCCCCCGAAATCAGCGAGGCCCCCGCCAGGGTGGAGCTTAAGATAGAGGGCAGGCGCGCCACCGTCGCGATCAGAAAGAAGCGCAGCGGATTGATCCTGACAAAGCCCGCCGCCCAGGTCAGCAGATCCTTTGGCGTGCCGGGGATAAAGAAGAGCAGAAAGGAGATGCGCTCAAACCGCCGCTCATCCTTGAGCAGCCACAGGTTCTGAAACTTGTCCGGATCCATGAAGATCGAGACAATCGGCATGCCCAGCCGGCGCACCAGAAAATAAACAATCAGCGAGCCAATCAGGATACCCAGCATGCAGCTCAAGGTTCCCCACAGTGGGCCGTACAGCAGCCCGGCCAGAATCTCCACCGGCTCACCGGGAATCATCGCCACCACCACCTGCAGCACCTGAATCCCCAAAAAGGTCAGCCAGCCGCCGATCCCGAGCGACTGCAGCTCCTGCTGAAACTGCAGCCTTGCCTGTGGGTCAGAAAGTTCCATCACCTTTGGCAGCGCCAGAATTGTCGCCGGGATAAACGCCAGAAACACCAGCCCCGACAAAATCAGCCTTACCCACTCCGACCCTTTGGCCGGCAAATCCTTTTTCATGTCTTTTTCCTCCTTACCGGCAGCCGCCCCTCTCCCTCTCGATCCATCGGGGCGGCTGTTCCTTCTTTTATGATAACGAATCTTTTGGGGTTGTCAACCATCTTTTGTAAAGCGGTTTGAAAATTTTCTTTTACCGACCCCCAGGGGTGTGACAGATCCGCTGTTTTATAGTATAATCTGCTTGTAACAGCCTTTTTTCCTTTCACGATGAGGGGATTTTTCATCTCTCACAAATATAAACGAAACACAGCCGGGCAAGCCTTCAGCTTTCCCCGCTTTTATCCATCATTCGACTGCAAGGAGGATTTTGATGAAACTGATTTCCTGGAATGTAAACGGCCTGCGCGCCTGTGCGGGCAAGGGCTTTTTTGATTTTTTTAAGGCCGAGGACGCCGACATCTTCTGCCTGGGCGAGACCAAGATGCAGCCGGACCAGGCCGACTTTGACTTTGCGGGCTACCACCAGTACTGGAACAGCGCCGAGAAAAAGGGCTATTCCGGCGTCGCTGTCTTCACCAAAGCCGAGCCGCTGCGCGTCTGCTATGGTCTTGGCATCGACGAGCACGACCACGAGGGCCGGGTGCTGACGCTGGAATTTGAGGGCTTTTACCTGGTCAACGTCTACACCCCCAACTCCCAGAACGAGCTGGCGCGCCTGGACTACCGGATGCAGTGGGAGGACGACTTCCGCGCCTACGTCTGCGCGCTGGATCAGAAGAAACCGGTCATCATCTGTGGCGACATGAACGTGGCGCACCAGGAGATCGACCTGAAAAATCCCAAAACCAACCGCCGCAACGCCGGCTTCACCGACGAGGAGCGCCAGAAGATGACCGAGCTGCTGGCCGCCGGCTTCACCGACACCTTCCGCGCGCAGAATCCGGACGCCACCGGCATCTATTCCTGGTGGAGCTACCGCTTTAAGGCGCGGGAGAAAAACGCGGGATGGCGCATCGACTACTTCCTTGTCTCCAACCGGCTGATGGAAAAGGTGACCGGCACCAAAATCTACACCGAGGTGATGGGCAGCGACCACTGTCCGGTCGGGCTGGAGATCTCGCTTTAACCAAAGAAAGTCACTTATTTTTAGACGCTTTGCCGATTTACAAAAGACAACCTATTCGATATAATAAAGTTGTATCTTTTTCATTTTTCATTTTCTATTTTCCCTTTTCTGGTCTTTCTTCCCTGGATTTGCTGAGCCAAACCCAGGGAAGTTTTTTCTTGCCCGCAGGGCGGCGGTGTGCTATACTGGTTCCAACAAACCAAGGCACACGCCTCATCCAAAGGAGGAAGATACTTTGTCCGAACAAACTGCTTCTCATCTTGACCCCCGCCTGCAGCGGATCGCCGCCCAGGTGCGCCCCGGCGCGGTGTTTGCCGACATCGGCTGCGACCACGGCCTGCTCTCGATCGAGCTGGTGCGGCAGGGGGCACAGAAGGGCTACGCCTGCGACATCAAGCCCGGTCCCCTGCAGGCCGCGCAGAAAAACATCGAGCGGGCAGGTTTCACCGACCGGCTGCAGACCTGGCTGACCGACGGGCTGGACGGGCTGGAGGACTGCGGGCTGACCGACATCATCATCGCGGGCATGGGCGGGGAGGTCATCGCCGGCATTCTGGAGCGGGCTGTATTTTTGCAGAACCCCGACCTGCGCCTGATTCTACAGCCGCAGTCGCGGGAAAACGTCCTGCGCGACTTTCTTGCAGAAAACGGCTTTGCTGTACAGTGTGAGGAGGCGGTGCTCTCGGGCAAATTTGTCTATGTGGTGATGACCGCCCAGTACACCGGTCAGCGCCGAACCTTAACCGAGATGGAGCGCTTCTGCGGCCTGCTGCCCCAAAACTGCACGCCCGAAGCCTGCGAAAAGATGCGCCGCACCGCAAGCTATCTGGCCGAGTGTTCCAAGGGCTTTTTTGCCCGCAGCGAAACGGAAACCGCCAACCTCTACCTGCACACCTCGGGAGAAATCCTCTCCCTCATCCTCAACTACTATCTCTAAAACACATCAGGAGGAATCCTTATGTCCACCGTCACCCACATTTATGACGCCATCGACCGGCTCGCGCCATTCTGGCTCACCATGGATTTTGACAACACCGGCATCCTGGTCGGCGACCGGAACCGGGAGGTTTCCTGCGCCCTTCTCGCGCTGGACTGCACCCCCGCCGTCGTTGAGCAAGCCAAACAGCTCGGCGCCCAGCTGATTATTACCCATCACCCGGTCATCTTCCACCCCCTCAAGCGGGTCAACGAGGACGCGGTAGTCTATCAGCTCATCCGCTCCGACATCGCCGTCATCAGCGCCCACACCAACCTCGACATCGCGCAGGGCGGCGTCAACGACGCGCTGGCCAGCGCCATCGGCCTGCGCGACTGCAGGGGTCTGGAACTTTTAAACGAGCAGACCGGCGCCTGGCTTGGCCGCATCGGCACGCTGCCGGAGCCGCTCTCCCCCGAAGCGTTTGCCGCCCACGTCAAATCCTGTCTCAACGCCGCCAGTGTCAAATTTGCCGCCGCGCCGCGGGCCATCCACACCGTCGCACTCTGTTCCGGTTCCGGCGCAGACTGTCTGGACGCCGCCATCTCCGCGGGGGCCGACGCCCTGCTGACCTCGGAGGTCAAGCAGCACGAATATCTGGCTGCCGCAGCAGCCGGCATCAGCATCTTTGACGCGGGGCACTTCGACACCGAAGACATCGTCATCGAGCCGCTGCGCGATTATCTTGCCAAAGAAATCCCCGATGTTCATTTCTTCACCACCCACCGGAGCGCCATTCAGGCAATCTGATGCCCGATGAAAAGGGAAGCAAAACTTCGTCCTCGAGAGTCGATGCCGCCCGCCTGTTCATTCTCAACTTTATTTTTCAATCAAAAAGGAGCTACCTTATATGCCACAACTCATCATCAAGGGCGTTTCCGCCCAGCAAACGCAGCAGCTTGCCCCGAAAATGATCGAGGTCGTTTCCCGCCTGGTCGAGTGCCCGGAGGACTGGGTCACCGTCGAGCTGTGCGAATCGAAATTTTTCGATAAAAACGGCCCGACCGAGCAATACCCGATCATCCAAATCTGGTGGTACCAGCGTCCGCTGCCAGTGCAGAACCAGGTCGCGCGGGAGCTGTCTGAGCTGTTCCTGAAAGAAGGCTTTCCGCTCGTTCAGGTTTCCTTCCACCTGTTTGCAGAAAGCGATTACTACGAATTTGAATAAAGACAACAAAAGGAGCAGGAAAATTCCTGCTCCTTTTCATCACTTTATTTTCCACAATGTGTCCGGGGAAATACGGTTGGCCTGCGGCGCAAATCAATTCGCCGCCTCTTTTCAACCAGCCTTCCACCATCTTTTATTCCCGCTCGAGTTCCAAAGTCTCCACTAAAAACGCCAGCAGCTTGCTGCGATCTTTCTCTAAAATTTCCTCTTGCGCAGCTACCTTCTCTGCTTCAGTTCTTTTTTCCACAAAGTACCGCTGCGTTTTGCAGTCCTGGGAAAGAGAATCCAGCGGCCAGCCCGGATGCCGTTCCCTGGCAGGGGAATCCACCATATAAAAAGCGTGCTGCTTCGCAACCTCTTTCGCTTCCATAAGCGAGAAGATTTTCCCCTGCCGGTAAACAGCGACGCCATCCAAATAATAGGCCAGCACTCTGCCTCCCAGCGAGTGAACAAGGGTTGTGTAGTAGGAGATCATCTGCTCATCGTCCAATCGCTCTCCCTGCGGCGTCCGGATATGCAGCCCTGGCTGGCGGGGATCCTCCAGCGGCAGGTCATCAAAATAAAGGCCGGAGTCGTTGCAGATCACCAAATCAAAATACTGTCCGTAAAACTTCGCTTTCAGCTCCGCATTTTCCCGCGGAGTAGCCCCAGTCTCCTGCGGTTCCTGTTCAATATGCAGGTCGCGGAGGGTATAAAACTGAACCGCATAGCCGCGCAGCAGCTCCTCGAACCGCTTGATTTTAGCGGGATTCGTCGTCCCCAACAGAACTGTTTTGGTCATCTTCTGCGCGCTCCTTCCCGAAATTTAAGATGAAAAAAGCCTTCATCCATACGGATGAAGGCTTTTTTGGCTCCCCCTGTCTGGCTCGAACAGACGACCCTGCGGTTAACAGCCGCATGC
>URGV01000060.1 GCA_900547455.1 uncultured Oscillospiraceae bacterium | reverse complement strand
AAAGTCACCCGGGGTCGGAGGGGCGGAGCGCCCTCCCCTCTGAGGGTGTGGGAGCTGTGCTCCCACATGGGGAGCGCAGAGGGGCGCAGCCCCTCGCATTGAGAGATAGACCCCCCGGGGTGGAGGGGCGGAGCGCCCTCCCTTCTGAGGGTGTGGGAGCTGTGCTCCCACGTGGGGAGCGCAGAGGGTTAAAAAAAGGGGGAGCATCCGCTCCCCCTTTTTAATCATCCAATTTCAAAACTGCCATAAAGGCCTCCTGCGGAACCTCCACAGATCCCAGCTGCCGCATCCGCTTCTTGCCTTCCTTCTGCTTCTCAAGCAGCTTCTTCTTGCGGGTGATGTCGCCGCCGTAGCACTTGGCAAGGACGTCCTTGCGGAACGCCTTCACCGTCTCGCGGGCGATGATCTTGCCGCCAATCGCCGCCTGGATCGGGACCTCGAACATCTGCCGCGGAATGTTCTCCTTGAGCTTTTCCGCCATCTTGCGCGCGCGCGAGTAGGCGCGGTCGGCGTGGACGATGAAGGACAGCGCGTCCACCACCTCGCCGCTGATCATGATGTCCAGCTTCACCAGCTTCGACGGCTGATACCCCGCAAGCTCGTAGTCGAACGAGGCGTAGCCCTTGGTGCGGGATTTGAGCGCATCGAAAAAGTCGTAGACAATCTCGTTGAGCGGCAGCTCATAGTGCAGCTCCACCCGGTCGGTGTCCAGATACTTGGTGTCCTTGTAGGTGCCGCGCCGCTCCTGGCACAGCTCCATGATGGTGCCGATGTAGGTGGTGGGGGAGAAGATGCTGGCCTTGACATACGGCTCCTCCGCCGACTCGATGTCCGATGGGTCGGGGTAGTTGGTCGGGTTGTCGATCATCATGGTGGTGCCGTCGGTCATGTTCAGCTTGTAGATGACGCTCGGGGCGGTGGTGACAAGGTCGAGATTAAACTCCCGCTCCAGCCGCTCCTGAATGACCTCCATGTGCAGAAGGCCCAAAAAGCCGCAGCGGAAACCAAAGCCCAGCGCCTTGGAGGTCTCCGGCTCAAAGGAGAGCGAGGCGTCGTTGAGCTGCAGCTTTTCCAGCGCGTCGCGCAGGTCCGGGTATTTGGCGCCGTCCGCTGGATAGATGCCGCAGAAGACCATGGGGTTGACCTGGCGGTAGCCCGGCAGGGCCTCCTTGGCCGGGGCGGCGGCGTTGGTGACTGTGTCGCCAACCACCGTGTCCTTGACGCTCTTGATGCTGGCGGTGATGTAGCCGACCTCGCCCGCGCACAGGCCGCTGGTCGGCACCAGGTTGGTCGCGCCCATGTAGCCGGCCTCCACCACCTTAAAGCGCGCGCCGGTGGCCATCATCAAAATGTCGTCGCCCGGGCGCACCGTGCCCTGCATGACGCGGATGTAGACGATGACGCCTTTGTAGCTGTCGTAGTAGGAGTCGAAGATCAAAGCCTGCAAAGGCGCGTCCGGGTTGCCCTGCGGCGCCGGGATGTCGGTGACGATGCGCTCCAGCACCTCCTCGACGTTAAGGCCGGTCTTGGCCGAGATGCGCGGGGCGTCCAGCGCCGGGATGCCGATGATGTCCTCGATCTCGTGGCAGACCATGTCGGGGTTGGCACTGGGCAGGTCGATCTTGTTGACCACCGGCACCACCTCCAGGTCGTGCTCGATGGCAAGGTAGGTGTTGGCCAAAGTCTGGGCCTCGATGCCCTGGGAGGCGTCCACCACCAGCAGCGCGCCCTCACAGGCGGCCAGCGACCGGGAAACCTCATAGTTAAAGTCGACGTGTCCGGGGGTGTCGATCAGGTTAAATTCGTAAAGATTGCCGTCCTTGGCGGTGTATTCCACCTTGACGGCGCGGGCCTTGATGGTGATGCCGCGCTCCCGCTCCAGCTCCATGTTGTCCAGCAGCTGGTCCTCCATCTCGCGCAGCGAGATGGCCTGGGTCTTTTCCAGGATGCGGTCGGCAAGGGTAGATTTGCCGTGGTCGATGTGGGCGATGATGCAGAAGTTGCGGATACGGGAAATATCCTTCTGCGGGAAATCTGCCATGTGTGTCTCACCTTTCTATTGATTCAAACATTTTTATCTTGGATTGTGGTATCGAAATCGTCTACCCTTTATTGTACCATACCTTTCCCGCTGTGGACAAGGGGTTTTGCGGGGATTAGCGGTGCTCCTTGCAGGAGATTTCGTCGGCGTCCAGCCGGAAGGTGCAGAGATTATCGAGCGCCGCCTCCGGAATTTCCCAGTCCTCCCGGCCGGTGTTCTGCCGCATGATGGCAAGCAGGGCCTGTTTTTTCTCCTCGGGCTGGGTCAAAAAGGTGACCCTGCCAAAGCCGGTGACGCTCTGATAGAGGGCAGAGTGGCTGCAGGCGGTGGGACCCTCCTTGAGCTGATAGGAGCAGTCCAGCTCAAAGGCCGCGCAGCCGTTTTGGGTGAGCAGCCGGATTTTGCGGCCCTCTTTGGCGCTGTGGAAGTAGAAGGTGAAGTGCCCGTCCCGCTCGGTAAAGCCGAAGCTCAGCGGCACGATGTAGACCCTGCCGTCGTCCGAAAGCCCCAGCCGGCAGCAGTCGCAGGCGGAAAGAATGTCGCGGATTTTGCCGGTGTCGGAGACTCTGCGCTCCTCGCGGCGCATCGGGACAGGCTCCGGCGGCAGCTTCTGCTCCATCTCTGTCAGCTGGCGGGAAAAGTGCTGGTAGAACACCCCGAGGACGCCCAGATAGTTTTCCTTCCAGGGCTTGTTGCGGCCGTAGTAGTGGACCACGACGGTGTTGCGCCGCACCCACTCCAGATCAAAGCGCTCCTCGCGGGGGAGCTTCATGTTTTTAAAGTAGAAGTACTTGTCGCCCAGGTTGTAGATCATCGGGTCCAGCTCGATGATCCGCCCGGCATACAGGGCGTTGAGCACGTCCTGGTCGGGCAGCAGCAGGGCGTTTTTGTGCTCGTTGATGTAGTCGATGACCTCCTGGGTCGACTCGTTGCGCAGCAGCTTCAGGTTCATCATCATCACGCCGGAGTTGATGTAGCTGGTCTGCTCGGGCAGGTTCAGCCGCAGGCGGTTGAGGTCGCGGAAGGCGCGGCTCTCGATGTGGGAGGCGGCGGCGAACAGGTTGTTGCCAAAATCGATCTCATACAGCTTGCGCAGCGAGTTGAGCACCACCAGATCCGGGTCGAGGTAGAGGATGCGGTCGAGCTGCTGCGGCAGGTAGTGGGCGGCAAACAGCCGGTAATACATCTCGGTGGGGTAGCGGTCCGAGACCGGCGCGCCGGCAAGCAGCCCCTCCGGCACCTTGACGCTGACCGGATGAACCCGGGGGAACAGGGCGTGCAACCGCTGCAGGTCCTGCTCGGTCAGGCTGTTGTGGACGGCGTAGACGGTGAATTCCCCCTCCGGGTCGGACTGGGCAAGCGAGTGCAGCATGACGCGCAGCACCGGCAGATAGTTGCGGTCCAGTGTGACCAGAATGTTGTAGGAAAAGGGATTTGGCATGGCGTAAAACCTCCTCGGAAAGTTTTATCAAATACAGCGTGCGGGCTGTTCTCAGACAAAAGGAGAGGGACGCCTATCGTCCCGGTTCGACGGATGCAAAAATTTCCAGGAACTTCTGGGCCGGCCAGCTCAGCGACGCGCCCTTTTTGCTGATGGCAGCAAGCCTTGTGCGCAGCGCCGGCTCGCACAGCTCGGCAAAGATAATTTTGTGGTGCGGCATGATGCGGTAGGCCGACTGCGGCACGATGGCCACCCCCAGCTCCGCTTCCGCCCACATCAGGGCGGTACGGGCGTCGTCGGCAAGGCAGAAGATCTGCGGTGAGACGCCCTCCTTGGCAAAGGCCTCAAGCAGCAGCTTTTCAAACCGGCGGTAGAGGATGAGCGGGGACTGCTCCAGCGCACGCAGCGGCAGGACCGCGCTGTCGGCGGTACCCGCCGGGAACAGAGACGGGATGCCCGCCGCGATCATCGGCTCCTGCTGCAGGTAGCGGCAGTCCACCTGCTCGTCGTGGAAGGGGGTGCGCACCACCGCCAGCTCAATGAGTCCCGATTCCAGCATCTCCATCAGCTCGAAGGTGTTGCCCTCGTGGATGGCGAAGCCGATCTGCGGGTACTGCTCGTGAAAGGCCGGGATGCGCCAGTCCAGGAGCGACGCCCCCGACGAGGAGACGGTGCCGATGTGCAGCGTGCCGGCAAAGCCGCCGGCCATCGCCTGCAGCTCCTTTTGGGTGCGCTCGGTCAGCTCCAGGATGCCCTGGGCGCGCTTATAGAGCACCTTGCCCGCCTCGGTCAGCTGCACGCCGCGCGCCCCGCGCTGCAAAAGCTGCAGGTGTAGCTCCTCCTCCAAGAGCTTGAGCTGGTAGCTTAAGGGGGGTTGGGAGAGGTGCAGCTTTTTGGCGGCGGCAGAGATGCTGCCCTCCTCGACGATGGTGGCAAAATAGATCAGCTGGCGGATATCCAATCGGTGAGACCTCCCTGAAGAAACCTATATCAAAAAACTATATCAGTCATAGAAATAAAATATATTTTATTGAGCACAAAATGTGTTATAATCATATCACGGAATCCGATCAAGATGCAACGGAGGAATTGAGAACAGAATGTTAAAGTTTGCAAGGTTTCTAAAACAATTTAAGCGAGAGGTGCTGATCGGCCCGGTTTTCAAGCTGACCGAGGCCGTCTTTGAGCTGATCGTGCCCTTAGTCATGGCGCAGATCATCGACGTCGGCATCGCCAATGGCGACCGCGGCTATGTGCTGCGCATGGGCGGCGTGATGGTGCTGCTGGGTCTGGTGGGCCTTGGCTGCGCGCTGATCTGCCAGTACTGTGCGGCGCGGGCCAGCCAGGGCTTTGGCACGGTGCTGCGCTCCGAGATGTTCCGGCACATCAACACCCTCTCCCACGGGGAGATCGACCAGATCGGCACCCCGTCGCTGATCACCCGCATCACCAACGACGTCAACCAATTGCAGCTGGCCGTCGCCATGCTCATCCGTCTGGTGGTGCGCGCGCCTTTCCTGGTCATCGGCGCCACCGTGATGGCGCTGCTGCTGGACTGGAAGCTGGCCTGCATCTTTTTTGTGGCGGCTCCCCTGATGGCGCTGGTGCTCTATCTGGTGATGAGCCGCTCCATCCCCTTCTACCGCATTATCCAGAAAAAGCTGGACCGCATCTCGCTGATTACCCGGGAAAACCTCTCGGGCGTGCGGGTCATCCGCGCCTTTTCCAGACAGGAGAAGGAGAAGGAACGCTTTGCACAGGCCAGTGAGGACCAGATGTCTACTTCCATCGCGGTGGGCCGCATCTCGGCGCTCTTAAACCCCCTGACCAGCGCCATCATCAACCTGGCCATTGCCGCGGTTATCTGGTTCGGCGGCTTCCGGGTCGATGCGGGCGGCATGACCCAGGGCGAGGTCATCGCCTTTGTCAACTACCTGAACCAGATCCTGCTTGCCATGATCGTGGTGGCAAACCTGGTGGTCATCTTCACCAAGGCCGCTGCCTCAGCCACCCGCGTGGATGAGGTGCTGGAGCTGCATCCCTCGATTGTCAACCGGGTCAGCCGGCCGGCGCAGGAGGTCGAAGGCAGCCCGGAGATTGCGTTTGACGCGGTCAGCTTTGCCTACCCGGACGCGGGCGCCTATTCGCTCAGCGACATCTCCTTCACCGTTGCGCGCGGCCAGACGCTGGGCATCATCGGCGGCACCGGCTGCGGCAAATCGACGCTGGTCAACCTCATTCCCCGCTTTTACGAGGTCAGCCAGGGCAGCTTAAAGGTGGACGGCGTGGACGTGCGCGACTACCCGATGGAGCAGCTGCGCGGCAAGGTGGGTATTGTGCCGCAGAGGGCGGTGCTCTTTTCCGGCACGCTGCGCCAGAACATGCAGTGGCGCAAGCAGGACGCCACCGATGAGGAGATCTGGCAGGCGCTGGAAACGGCGCAGGCCGCTTCCTTTGTCCGCAAGATGCCGGACGGGCTGGACAGCGTGATTTTGCAGGGCGGCAAAAACCTTTCCGGCGGGCAAAAGCAGCGCCTGACCATCGCCCGGGCATTGGTGGGCGAGCCGGAAATCCTCATCCTGGACGACAGCGCAAGCGCACTGGACTTTGCCACCGACGCGGCGCTGCGGCGGGCCATCGCCAAATTCTCCGCCGGGCGCGGCAACCGGATGACCACCATCATCGTCTCGCAGCGCGCCAACACGGTGCGCTACGCCGACCAGATTGTGGTGCTGGACGACGGCAAAGCCGCCGGCATCGGTACCCACGAGCAGCTGTTGGAAAGCTGCCAGACCTACCGGGAAATCTACTGGTCGCAGAACGAACGGCAGGAGGCCGTCACACAGAAAGGAGGCGAGCGGTAATGGAGAACAGAAGCGAAATCTTGGGGCGCATCCTGCGCTTTGCAAAGCCGTACCGCTGGTACCTTGTGGCTGCGCTGCTGAGCGCGGTGCTCAGCGTCTCGCTGGGGCTGTATGCGCCGGTGCTGATCGGCCGCGGCATCGACCAGATTCTGGCGCCGGGGCAGGTCTACTTTGACCGGCTGCTGCCCATCCTTATCGAGCTGATTGTGGTCGCCGTCCTGGCGGCGCTGTTCCAGTGGCTGATGACGCTGTGCACCAACCTTGTCACCTACAAGACGGTGCGGGACCTGCGGATCTCGGCCTTTAATAAGATCGAGGAGGTTCCGCTCTCCTTAATCGACAGCCGCTCCCACGGCGACATCATCAGCCGCATCATCAACGACATCGACTCGATCTCGGACGGACTGCTGCAGGGCTTCTCCCAGCTGTTCACCGGCGTCATCACCATCGCCATCACCCTGGTGTACATGCTGACCTTAAACTTTAAGGTGGGGCTGGTGGTGGTCATCATCACCCCGCTCTCTTTGTTTGTGGCGTCCTTTATCGCCAAGCATTCGTTTGATATGTTCCGCCAGCAGAGCGCCATCAAGGGCAAGCTCAGCGGCTGCATCGAGGAGCTGGTCGGTGAGCAGAAGGTGGTCAAGGCCTTCCGGTATGAGCAGCGCGCCCAGAAGGAGTTTGATGCCATCAACAACGACCTTTACAATGTGGGGGTCAAGGCGCAGTTCTACTCCTCGCTGACCAACCCCTGCACCCGCTTTGTCAACAGCGTGGTGTATGCGGCGGTGGCGCTGGTCGGCGCCTTGAGCTGCATCGCGGGCGGCTTTACCGTCGGCGCGCTCTCCAGCTTTTTGACCTACGCCAACCAGTATACCAAGCCGTTCAATGAAATCTCCGGCGTCGTCACCGAGCTGCAGACCGCCCTGGCCAGCGCCAAGCGCGTCTTTGCGGTCATCGACGAGGAGGCCGAGCAGCCGGACGACGCCGACGCCACCCACCCCACCGGCAGCGAGGGCCGGGTGGACATCGAGGGGGTCAACTTCTCCTACGAAAAATCCCACCCGCTCATCCGCGACTTTAACCTGCACGTGCAGCCCGGCCAGCGCATCGCCCTGGTCGGCCCGACCGGCTGCGGCAAGACGACCATGATTAACCTGCTGATGCGCTTCTACGACGTCGACTCCGGCGAGATCCGGGTGGACGGCCAGCCGGTCAAAAAGATCGGCCGCAACGCCCTGCGCTCGCTGTACGGCATGGTGCTGCAGGACACCTGGATGTTCCACGGCTCGGTGCGGGACAACATCGCCTACGGCAAGCCGGACGCCACCGACGAGGAGGTTATCGCGGCAGCCAAGGCGGCCCACGCCCACAGCTTCATCATGCGCCTGCCGCAGGGCTACGACACCATCCTGGCCGAGGACGGCGGCAACATCTCGCAGGGGCAGAAGCAGCTGCTGTGCATCGCCCGCGCCATGCTCACCAAGCCCTCGATGCTGATCCTCGACGAGGCTACCTCCTCGATCGACACCCGCACCGAGATGAAGATTCAGCAGGCGTTTGTCGAGATGATGAAGGGCCACACCAGCTTTGTGGTGGCGCACCGCCTTTCCACCATCCGCGAGGCCGACTGCATCCTGGTCATGCGGGACGGCCAGATTGTGGAGCAGGGCACCCACGAGGAGCTGCTCAAGCAGAACGGCTTCTACCACGAGCTGTATTACAGCCAGTTTGCGCAGACGGTGGCTGAGTAGAACGTCTGCCAATCCGATCAAAATCATATTTCTGTAAGAAAAAGAGCACGACGCCGGAGAGAAACTGCCGGTGCCGTGCTTTTTTATGTTGCGGCGGGGAGAAAGGTGTGGTAAAATGGAAATAATAATAAAAAAGAAACGCCCATCTGAGAAATAAATTACTAGAGATTCAACAAGTATCATGAAGGGAGGTAAAAGATGAAAAGAGACTTTTTGTCAATAGTAGCAACCTGTATTTTGACTTTTACATTGAGCGTCTCCGCTTTAGCGTCCGGCTACCCGGCGCCGCCGGATCAGGGTTACACCGTCAGCTATGCAAAGGTGGAGTGGGTACACCAGTACGGCGGTGCGGTGCAGCTGCTGCAGGGCGAGCCGGTGGTGATGGCTGGAACGGTCACCGGCTCGCGCGCGGACGGGAGCAAAGGAATTGTGCACACCTACTACGACGTAGAGGTTCAGTCTGTCCTGAAAAATGAAAGCGGTCAGAAGATAGAACAGACCCCTGTTGTCCTGACTGGCGGCATCGACGGGGAGATGCAGACCTACATTCGGGAATCGCCCGTGCTGGAACGGGGAAAAACCTACCTGTTTGTGGGGGAGCCCTCGGAGGAAGAGGGGGCCTTCTATCCGGGAGACGGTTATTGCGGGGTGTTTTCTCTGGAAGAAGGGGAGGACGGAGCGCTTGCCGTCGGGCAGCTGAATCCTTTCAATGAGTCGATGGAGCAGCCGCTGCAGGGACTTACTTTGCAGGAGATTGCTCAGGTGGCTTCCGGCAAAATAAAATCGGGCGTAAGAATCCGCATCGTGGACGAGCAGGGCCAGCCGGTCTACGGACTGAAGCTTTCTGCGAGAGAGGAAGAGACCCGGCAGGAGGTGCTGAGCGGATACACCGACAGGGACGGGATGTTCTACAGCCTGGAGGAAAGGGACGGCAGCGCCCTTTTGCTGACCGTCAGCCAGGAGGAATACGGAAAAGAGCAGACGCGCTGCTACCGAATTTCCCCCAAGGCGGGCAGACAAAACCGATACAAAATCGTCTGGAAATAAAGGGAGGGCGTTTGGCCAT
>URGV01000059.1 GCA_900547455.1 uncultured Oscillospiraceae bacterium | reverse complement strand
CCCAGACCGATTTGCCACTTTGAGATGGGTGGGCGAATCGGTCTTTTTTTCTCCCCAAGCTCTACCGGGGGTCACACTTCCTGCTGTCAATCCGTGGCGCGGCAGTTAGGTTTGATTTCTGCGGGCTGCCCGGAGTTTCTCTTTTTCTGGGGGGAGCGGCGCTTGCCGCCGCTGGGGGAATGATAATAGCCCCCCAAGGGGAGTACCCAGAGGGGGATACCCCTCTGGGAGATTCTTTGGTGACTTTCTCATCGGGGAGAAAGTCACCAAGGGTGCCGATCATGGCAAAGCCATGATCTCGCGGAGCGCCTGCAAGTGGGTGCTGGGACTGCCGTCCCGCAAAAGCCCCGGGGCGCAGGGCGGAGCGCCTGCTCATGGGGAGCGCAGAGGGGCGTAGCCCCTCGCAGGAGCAACCCCTCGCAAAAAAGGCTACCCGGCGATCGCCGCTGCCAGCGCCTGCAGCAGGCTGCCGGTGCGCTCCAGATCCTCCTGCTGAATCATGGCGGAGATGGAGTACGGATAGCGGCATGGGAGCGACAGCGACAGCACCTTCACGCCCTCGCAGGCGGTCTGAATCTGGCGGCTCTCGTTTTTGAGGGAGCTGCTCTCCAGCTGCTGCAAGGCAAGGCCCTTCTCCTGCGCAGTCTGCACGCAGGTGTTGTAGAGACCCAGATCGTAGTAGGTGGTCGCATCGTGCAGGCAGATGGCGGGGCCGCCGCCCAACCGGCAGCGGCGCGCGCCGCCACGCACGTCGTCTGCCTGCGCTGTGCCCAGCACAATCGCCGCATCCGGCCGCAGCGCGAAGGCCGCGTTGGCGGCTCCCGAGGTCATGGTCAGGGCGCTGGTGGTAAAGACCGCGTCGATGTCAAATTCCCACTCCCGGCGCAATAGCTCGGCCAGCAGCGCGCACAGGGCGCGGCTCTCCATCGCCTTGCCGGTCAGATAGCCGTCGCCGAAGGCCGCTGTCCCTTCGCCCGCAAAGGTGACCTGCGCGCCCAGGGCAACCGCCTGCTGCGCGCTCTCGCGGGTGGAGGCGCCGATGTCGATGTAGAGCTTGTCGAACGGAACCGGGCGGTCCTGCTCGTCCTTGGTCTGCAGGTGGATCGGCTTGGTGCCGATGACGCCGATGGTTTTGCCGTCGATGCGCACCGCCTTGCCCAGCACCACCCGGCTGTCCAGGTCGCCGACGTTGGCAAAGCTGAGCAGCCCGTCCGGACGGATGCCGGTCAGCATAAAGCCGGCCTCGTCCATGTGGGCGGTGATCATCACCTTTTTGGCCGCGGGGTTCTTTCCCTTTTTGTGGCAGAGCAGGTTGCCTCTGGCGTCCACCTTCCACTCACAGTGGCCGTCGATGCGGCGGATAATCCGCTCCCGCACCTGGTCTTCCCGGCCGGAGATGCCGTCCGCCATGCACAGCTGTTCGATGAAGTTTGTCATTTCCTGTACCATTCTTATCTGCCCCCTTCCGGTCTTACCATCTGCGCCACATAGGCCGCCGCCAGCCGGGCGGTGTTTTCCACATCCGCGACGCTGATGACCTCCACCGGCGTGTGCATGTAGCGCAGCGGCACGCAGGTGCAGGCGCCCCTGGCTCCCGCGCCCGCCAGGATAATCCCGTCGGCGTCGGTGCCGGTGCGGTAGCCCGCGTAGACCTTGACCTGATGCCGGATGTTCTGCTCGAGGCCGACCGCGTGCATCTGCTCGGAGACCTCGCGGCTCAAGATCGGGTTGTGGCCGACCATCGGGCCGTCGCCCAGCCTGCCGCCCTGGTGCTCCTGCAGCTCCGGGGTGAGGGCGAAGCTGACATCGACCGAGACGCAGTGGGTGATCGGCTGCAGCGCAAAGGCGCCTGTCGCCGCGCCCATGCCGCCGACCTCCTCCATGACGCTCAGCAGCAGGGTGATCGAGCAGTCGGTGTCCATGCCTTTGAGCAGCCTTGCCGCCTCGATCATCGCCGCGCAGCCGCAGCGGTCATCCAGCGCCTTGCTGGAAACCTTGCCCTCCAGCAGGTGCTTCAGGCTGCCGATATAGGAGATTCTGGTGCCGATGGGGAACTCCTCCCCGGCCTGTTCCTTGCTCATGCCCGCGTCGACAAAGAGCTGCTCGAGGGTCGGGTTCTTGTTCGGGTCGCTCTGCTCGGAGCAGAGGATGCCGCGCCGCGCGCCCTTTCTGCCGTGGATGAGCACCGGCGAGGCGGTGGCCACCCGGCGGTCGATGCCGCCGCAGCGGGTCACTTTCAGAAAGCCTTCCTCATCGATGGCGCAGACCATCAGGCCGATCTCGTCGATGTGCGCCTCCAGCACCACGTGGGGCTTTTCAGGCGATTCCTGTTTGACGGTACAGATTAAGCTGCCCAGCGGGGTGCGGCGCACCGGGCCGATGTCCTTTATTTCCTGCTCCAGCAGGTCCGCAATCGGCCCTTCGTCTCCGGCGACGCCGCAGGCCTGGGTCAGCTTTTCCAGCAAAGGGATCATTTCCATTCCCTTCTCCTCCTTTTTGCTTTTCCAAAGCTTTATTTCTGTTCTATTGTACAAAAGAACGGGGCAAATAGCAAGATCCTGTCCCCGCTTTTTTCGCGGCTGGCGGAAGAAAAAAGAGGGCCGGTCTCCCCCTTGACTGACAAAAGGGAAACCGGTCCCTGGAAAGGATCTTATTCTGCGCCGGCAAACTGGCTGTTGTACAGTTCGGCATAGAAGCCGCCCCTGGCCAGCAGCTCCTCGTGGTTGCCGGTCTCCACGATGTCGCCGTCGCGCATGACCAGGATGATGTCCGCATCCCGGATGGTGGACAGGCGGTGGGCGATGATGAAGCTGGTGCGTCCCTCGGTCAGCTTGTTCATCGCCTTCTGGATCAGGATTTCGGTGCGGGTGTCGACGCTGGAGGTCGCCTCGTCCAGAATCATAATCTTCGGGTTGGAGATGATGGTGCGCGCGATGGTTAAAAGCTGCTTCTGGCCCTGGCTGACGTTGGTGCCCTCCTCGTTGAGGACGGTGTCATAGCCGTGCGGCAGGGTGCGCACAAAGTGGTCGACCTGCGCGGCCTTGGCCGCCGCCAGCACCTCCTCGTCGGTGGCGTCCAGACGGCCAAAGCGGATGTTCTCCCGGATGGTGTCGTTATATAGCCAGGTGTCCTGCAGCACCATGCCAAAGCTGTCGCGCAAATCCTTGCGGGTGAACTGCTTGACGTCGTAGCCATTTAGCAGAATCGCGCCCGAGCTGACATCGTAAAAGCGCATCAGCAGCTTTACCATCGTGGTCTTGCCCGCGCCGGTCGGGCCGACGATGGCCACCTGGGTGCCGGGCTTGATGATGGCGGAAAAGTCGTTGATGATCGTCTTTTCCGGCACATAGCCGAAGTGGACGTGCGCAAAGTAGACCGAGCCGTCGATCTGCTCCGCCGGCACCGAAGGCTGCGGATCGGCCGGTTCCTCGTCCTCCTCCAGAAAGGCAAAGACGCGCTCGGCCGCCGCCGCGGTCATCTGCAGGACGTTGGAGATGTTGGCGATCTGGTTGATCGGCTGGGTGAAGTTGCGCACATACTGGGTGAAGGCCTGGATGTCGCCGACGGTGATGCTGCCGTTTAAGGTCAGAAATCCGCCCAGCACGCAGATGGCAACGTAGCCCAAATTGCTGACAAAGTTCATCAGCGGCTGCATGACGCCGGAGAAAAACTGGCTCTTCCAGGCCGCGTGATAGAGGTTTTCGTTGAGCTCGTCAAAGGTTTCGATGCTCTTTTCCTGTCCGTTGAAGGCGGTGACGATGACGTGACCGCCGTACATCTCCTCCACATGGCCGTTGACGTGGCCCAGATATTCCTGCTGGCGGCGGAAAAACGGCTGGCTGAGCTTTACCACCCGGGTGACAATCAGCACGCTCAGCGGCAGGATGCACAGCGCCACCAGCGTCATCAGGGGGCTGATGGAGAGCATCATGCACAGCACGCCGATCATCATGGTGACGTTGGTGACAATCTGCGAGAGGCTCTGGTTGAGCGTCTGGGTGATGGTGTCGACATCGTTGGTAATGCGGCTGAGCACCTCGCCGTTGGGCACCCGGTCAAAGTAGGCAAGCGGCATCCAGTCGATCTTCTCGCTGATGTCCCTGCGCATCGAATAGCTTAAGTCTGTGGCGACCCCCGCCATGATCCAGCCCTGCACATAGGACAGCAGCGCGCTGAGCAGGTACAGCCCGCCCAAAAGCAGCAGCACCCGCCCGATGGCGGCAAAATCGATGCCGCCCGTTCCGGTGAGCATGGAGATCAGCCCCTCAAAGAGCTTGGTGGTCGCCTGGCCCAGCACCTTGGGGCCAAAGATGGAAAAGACGGTGCTGGCCGCAGCGCAGACCAGCACCAGGATAATGCTGGGCAAGAATTTTTTCAGATAGGTCAGCAGTTTGCCCATCGTCCCCTTGAAGTCCTTGGCCTTTTCGCCGGGCATCATTCTGTTTCTTGGTCCTGCCATTATGCCAATTCCTCCTTTGAAAGCTGACTTTGTGCGATTTCGCGGTAGGTTTCACAGTTCTGCAGCAGCTCCCTGTGGGTGCCGATGCCGACCACCCTGCCCTCGTCGAGCACCACAATCTGCTCGGCGTGCATGATGGTGGAGACGCGCTGCGCCACGATAAAGACGGTGGCGTTTTCGGTGTAGCCCTTGAGCGCCTGGCGCAGCCTGGCGTCGGTCTTAAAGTCCAGCGCGGAGAAGGTGTCGTCAAAGATGTAGATCGGCGCCTTCTTCACCAGCGCACGCGCGATGGAAAGGCGCTGGCGCTGTCCGCCCGAGACGTTGGTGCCGCCCTGGCTGATCTCGGTGTCAAAGCCCTTTTCCAGCTCGCTGATAAACTCGGTGGCCTGCGCGATGTCCGCGCTCTGCCCCAGCAGCTCATCCGGCGCGTCCTCGTCGCCGTAGCGCAGGTTGGTGGCGATGGTGCCGCTGAAGAGCAGGCCCTTCTGCGGCACATAGCCGATTTTATCGCGCAGCTCCTTCTGCGGGATGTCGCGCACGTCGACCCCGTCGACCAGCACCCGCCCGCCGGTGACGTCGTAAAAGCGCGGGATGAGGTTGATTAAGGTCGACTTGCCCGAGCCGGTCGAGCCGATAAAGGCGGTCGTCTGGCCGGGGCGGGCGGTGAAGGAGACGTGCTCGAGCACGTCGGCATCGGCCCCCTCGTACCGGAAGGAGACGTCCTGAAACTCGACGACGCCCTTAAAATCGCTGCCCAGATGTCTGGCGTCCGGCTTATCCTTAACGCTGCTCTCGGTCTCCAGAATCTCGTTGATGCGGTCGGCGGAGACCGAGGCGCGCGGCACCATGATGAACATCATGCTGATAAAGAGGAAGCTCATGATGACGTGCATCGCGTACTGGATGAAGGCCATCATGTCGCCGACCTGCAGGTTGCTCTGCTCGATCTGCTTGCCGCCAAACCAGACAATCATCAGCGAGATGCCGTTCATCACCAGCGTCATCACCGGCATCATGGTGGCCATGGCGCGGTTGACAAAGAGGGTGTTGTCGGTCAGGTCGCGGTTGGCGCTGTCAAACCGCTTCTGCATGAAGGACTGGTTGGCGAAGGCTCGCACAACCATGATGCCGGAAAGCTCCTCGCGGCTGACCAGGTTTAAACGGTCGACCAGCTTCTGCATCCTTTTAAAGCGGGGCAGCGCGACGGCGAACAGAATCAGAATCAGCCCCAGCATGATAATCAGTGCCAGCGCCAGCACCCACGCCAGGCTGACGCACTTGGACAGGCCCATAATCAGGCCGCCCAGCCCCATGATCGGCGCAAAGCACATCATGCGCAGGCCCATGCTCAGAAAGTTCTGGACCTGGGTGATGTCGTTGGTCGAGCGGGTGATCAGCGAGGCGGTGGAGAACCCATCCATCTCATTGTTGTTAAAGTAGGTGACCCTGGCAAAGACATCCCGGCGCAGGTCGCGTCCGACGCCCGCGCCCAGCCGCGCCAGGCAGAAGCCCGCGCCGATGGCGCAGCAGGTGAGCAGGACGGTGAGACCCAGCATCTTGAGTCCGTCGCCAAGGATATAGTTGGTCTGGATGGCGTCGGTATCAGCGCCAAGAACCTTGTAAAAGCTCTTGACAAGCACAGGACCGGTCTGGGAGATCATGCTCTCCGGGGTGACGGCCGCTGCCTGGATGGCGCTGTCGATGGCGTCCTTCACCTCGGCGCTCAGCATCTCCTCGTTTTGCAAGAGCGGGAGCAGCTGGTTGAGGGCAGCCATATCCACCGTTCCCTCAGAGGAGGATTCGGAATCCGTCTCTGTAGAAATCGCCCCGATGGACTGCTCAGACTGTCCGGCAATCGACTCCATCGCCTGCACCAGCGCGTAAGAAGCGCGGGAAAAGGCCGCGTCTGCTGCATCTGTCCCCTCCGAACGCTCTTCGATGAGGGCATAGTCCCCGGCCTTTAAGTTCGGGTAGGTCTTTTGCAGTTCGGTGAGCTGTTCCCCTTCGGAAAGCGCGGCGTAGACGCCCTCGACACTCTCCCTGTCCTCCTCGGACATGAACAGCTGCATCAGCTGCATGCTCTGCGCGTCGATGGCCTTGGGCGCCGAGTAGGTGATGCCGCCCTGCTGCAGGCCGACGTTGACGATGTCGCTCATGTAGTTGGGCAGCGTCAGCTCCAGCAGCGCCTGCCCGAACAGCAGGATGATCGCCCCCAGAAACAGGGCGATGTACGGCTTCAGGTATCGCTTTAGTTTCAGCATGTTATCAAACCTCTCCTGTTTGTTTTGTTTCCCCGTTGGGGTCTGCGGGGTGGGAATCCCCCTCTTTGGCGGCGGCGGACAAGCGGCTTTCGCTGTTCATCAGCTCCATCACCTGCGCCAGACGTTCCATTCCCTGGAACATCATCTCGGTGTTCTCTTGCCCCATCCGCTCCATAATCCATTCCATCCGCCGGACCATATTCCGATAGGTCTGCTCCAGCTGCTCGATGCCGGCATCGGTCAGGTGGATCCAGGTGGTGCGCCGGTCCTTGGGGTCGGTCTGGCGACGGACATAGCCCATCGCCTCCAGCTTGCTGATGCGCTGGCTGACAGCCGGCATGCTCTGCCCCATCCTGGCGGCCAGCTCCGACATGGTCATCGGCTTGTGCTGGGTCTGCTGCGCGGGTGCGCAGGGCTTGGCCGTGCCGTGGCGCAGAATCAGCAGGGTGCCCAGCTGGGACTTATTTAGGTCGGTCGACGGGTGAAATTCCGACCACGCGCGGCGCAGCCGGTCCATGATTTGAAACATCCGCATCGAGCGGCTCTGCTCCTGCTCCATGCTTTTCTCCTTTCTCCGCAATTATTTAACCTGATTAATTATCTTACTTAAGTATTTTATCGCCTGCCCGGTTCATTGTCAATATGGCTGAAAAGGATTCATAGTTTTTTAACAGGATGATGGATTTTCTGCTCGATGACACAAAAAAGAGGCCCGGAAAAAATCCTGAGCCTCTTTTTTTTACGCCTGCTGCCGCTCGCGCAGGTAGTCGTGCATCTTCTGGTCCTCCTGGTAGTATTGGGCCTGCGCCTGCCACATCCGGTAATAGCGGCCCTGCAGGGCCATCAGCTCGTCGTGGCTGCCAATCTCCCGGACGCCGCCGCCTCTCGGCAGAGAGAATAAAACGGGAAGCAGGAGCCAAGTCTGACGACTTGCTTCCGAGGCCCTCCTCGCAAAAAAGAAAAAAAGACCGACCCGCCGCCCTCGGAAGGCGGCAAATCGGCCTTTGCTGCAATCAACAAAATCCTTTTGAAAAGTGGGGTTCGCTCCGCTAGAACTGTCCTCCCACGACAGTGGGAACTGCGTCCTCCGGCACCGGGCAGTAGTAGCCGCCCGCGGCGCGCTTGTCAAACTCGGCCTTGGCGTCGGCGATGATCTGCGGGTTCTCGTACAGGTCGATGGCGGTGGCGGCGATGACCTTGCCCGCGGTTAAGAGGCCCTTGTGGCCGATCGAGGTGTGGCCGCAGGAGACGTTCTGCCAGCTGTGGCCCGGCGAATTGGACGGGAAGGTGACGACGTTGATCTGCGCGGTCGGCACCAGCCAGCTGACGTCTCCGACATCGGTGGAGCCGGGACGCTCCTTGGTGCTGAAGTGGTACGGCACCAGAAAGTCGTTGAGCGGCACGGTGCCGTGCTCGCTTGCCTTGTCCACCCACTCGGCGATCTCGGCGTCCTCGTCGCAGGCGTCTCCGGGGAGTTTATTCTTGGTCATCTCGTAGGAGGCGATCATCTTCTTGGCAAATTCCACCTCCTCCGGGGTGTGGGCCGGGACGCCGACCTCGTTAAAGTTTTTCCAGAACAGCGTTTCCAGCGTCTTGTTCGGGACGGTGTTGGAGCAGCCGTCGATGAAGCGTTTCTTCACGGTGGTCTCGGTCATCATGGCCGCGCCCTGGGCGATCTTGTCCACCCGCTCCTGCAGGGCCAGGGCGTCCTTGGCCAGCACCGAGCGGACCATGTACAGCACCTGCGCGTGCGGCTGCACGACGTTCGGGGAGTTGCCGCCCGCATCGGTGATGGCGTAGTGGATGCGGGCCGACTGCGGCATGTGCTCGCGCAAAAACTGCACGCCGACGTTCATCAGCTCGACCGCGTCCAGCGCGGAGCGGCCCAGCTCCGGGCTGCCGGAGGCGTGGGAGGCGATGCCGGTGAACTTATACTCGGTCTGGATGCAGGTGTTGCAGGTGCCGGAGGTGACCTGGTTGACGCTGCCCGGATGCCAGGTCAGCGCGGCGTCCAGCTCCTCCCAGATGCGGTCGCGGGCCATGAAGGCCTTGGCCGCGCCGCCCTCCTCGCCGGGGCAGCCGTAGAAGATGACGGTGCCGGGATGGCCGTCCTCCAGATATTTTTTGACGGCAAAGGCAGCCGCCAGCGAGCCCGCGCCCAGCATATTGTGGCCGCAGCCGTGGCCGTTGCCGCCGGGGACAAGCTCCCTGCGCTCGGCAGCGCCCGCCTCCTGGGAGAGGCCGCTGAGGGCGTCGAACTCGGCGAGGATGCCGATGACTGGCTTGCCGGAGCCATAGCTTGCCTTGAAGGCGGTCTGGATGCCGGCGACCGGCGTCTCGACGGTGAAGCCTTCCTTTTCCAGAACCTCGCAGTAGAGTTTTGCGGACTGGAACTCCATCAGCGAGAGCTCGGCGTATTCCCAAATTTTGTCGGAGACCCCGGTGAAGGTCCCGGCCTGCTGGTCGATGACCTGGAGATATTTCTGTTTATCGGACAAGGTGAACACCCCTTTTATAAAAATTTTTTTCTTGCAGATTGCTTGTGCGGGGAGAGCGTCAGCGTTTCCCCGCGGCCCCGCAGGAGCGGGGCCTTTTGCAGGGGCTTTCGGCCCCTGCTGACCCGATGCGAGGAGGGGCTGCGCCCCGTCCTCTGCACTCCTCCCCTTGTGGGGGCGCTCCGCCCCTCCACCCCGGGTGACTTTCCCGTCGCGGGGAAAGTCACCAA
>URGV01000058.1 GCA_900547455.1 uncultured Oscillospiraceae bacterium | reverse complement strand
CAAAATCGAATGACACATCTTGAGATACCCAACAATATCTTTAACTAAGGGAAACGGGCAAGGGCCTGCCGGAGGTCTCGCTGATGCTGCCGCTGTGTAAGACGCTGCAAATAGGCGTCAACGACCTGCTTTCGGGCGAGCGGCTCTGTGAAGACAACTATCGAAAAAGAGCAGAGGAAAACCTGATGAACCTGATCGAAGAAAATCGCGAAAACAAAAACCGGATGCTGTATTCCGTTCTGTGCGGTGGGGTCACGGTGGTGGCAGTGTCGGCGCTGGTGGCGCTCGCTTCGTTTCTCACAATCCCCGTCCCCGCGCGGATTCTGCTGTTGCTGCTGGCGGTGCTGACCGGCGTGACGGGTATCTTTGTGGCGGCCCAGCTGGAGTGGCGGGCCGGATATTACGAGTGCCCGCACTGCAAGGCGCAGTTTGTGCCGTCGATGCGGGATTATGTGAAGGGCTACCACACCCTGACCCGCCGCAGGCTGACCTGCCCGCACTGCGGGCGCACCGGAATGTGCCGCCACCGGATTGTGCGGTAGGAAAAGGGGAGGACGACAAAGGGGCCGCAAACGAAAATCGTTTGCGGCCCCTTGCCTTTTTTTATCTGGCGGGAACGTGTGGGAATTGAACCCACCTATGCAGCTACTAACTGCAATTACTGGTTTTGAAGACCAGAGGGCACACCAGCACCCATCCGCTCCCAAATGCTTATCTAGTATAGCACAGAAAAATCTTTTTGGCAAGAAGTTTTGTTTTGGGGAGTGGATAATCGTCGAATTACACAAAAACCGTGGGGAAGGCTGTGGAACTTTGTCCCCTTGAAGGGGGAGGGAGAAGCTGGCAGTGGCGGAGATTGCTCGGATGTTGTAGAAACTTGGTCCCGCGAGGCAGGAGGTTGTGTTCTGTACGCAACCGATACGCGGATTGGGTGCAGGCTCAGCCTGCCAGAAAAACCTCCCACCGGGAGGTTTTTCTGGGTTGTACGAATCGGTAGTTAGCTGGGAACTTTTTCTCTTACAAAAAGTTCCCCAAGCCGCAAGACAATTTGTCTCGCGGCTTTTCCCTTCAAAAGGCGCTTGAACGATAAAGGTGTTTCGAGCTCTGCGGAGCTCGACCAGCAGGCGCTGCCCGCTGGACACCCGCCACCTTTTGAAAAAGGTGGACGAAAACTTTTATTTTGCAAACTCGGTGCCGCGAGGTAAAAACTCAGGTTACCTACTCAACCGATACGCGATTTGGGCGCGGCATCATGCCGCTTGAAAAAGCTTGACCAAAACTTTTTCTTTATTTAAAGGTTCTCGCGTCGCCGACCTTCTTGGTGATGCCGCGCTTATCCCAATACTCCAAAATCGCTACCGCAAATTTGCGCGAGGCGCCCATCAGGTCGCGCATCTCGGCCAGGGTGATCTGCCCGTTTTTGGCGACGTGCTCCTTGGCCATCTCCAGCGCCTTATTGTAGTAGTCGGCGTGCAGCAGAATCTTCTCCTCCACCCGGATGAGCTTTCCGGAGTTGATGAGGGCCTCGATGACTGCCTTGAAGTTTTTGATCTTGGGGAAGCGGGCCGCGATCTGGTCGGGGGATTCCGGGGAGAAGCCGCCCTCGCGGAAGGCGTTCTCGATTTCCTCCTGGTTGGTGTCCTGCTGGACCTCGAAGTCATAGAGGGCGACGCAGTTGTTGACATACTTGAGCACCTTGCGGTTGACCAGCGAGTCGGTGATGCGGTCGACGATGGACATATCCTCATACTTGATGAGCTTGTTGCGGAACTCGTCCTTCTTCATGCCCTCGCGCAGCGGGTTTTCCTGGTGGTAGGCGGTCAGCAGCTTGACGGCGCTGTCCTTGAGCTTATTGAGGTAGTCGGCGTGGATGACGATGTTATCGCTGACCTTAAAGGCGGCCTTATCCTTGACAAGCTTCTGCACCTGCTGGTCAAACTGCTCTTTTGGGATGCCGGTCTGGATCTGCAAAAAGTCCAGCGTCTCAAAGCGGGAGGAGTAGTCGCGCAGGGCGGCGCTGATCTTGTCGCGGTCGCTGCCGTTCTCCTTAATATCCAGCGACTGCAGCACCGCCGGGTCGTTGCGCTTATGCTTAAAGGGGTTGGAGTCGAGAATCACGCCGCCGCCGATGGTCTCCAGCGGGGAGTAAAAGCGCAGCACAAAGCGGTCGCCGGTCTTGACGGCGATCTCCTCCTCCAGGCGCAGCTGGGCGTAGCAGCTTTCCCCGGCGCTGACCGAATCGCGGTCGAGCAGCACCACCTTGCACAGGATGTCCCGCGCGCCGTGGTAGAGGTGCAGGCGGGTGGCGTTTAAAATTTCGCGCTGGCAATCCTTGAGGATGGTCAGCTTGATGTCGATCATCATGGTGGTGTGCATCGAGTTTGGCGCAGCCACCACGTCGCCCTTATTGAGGTCGGTCTTCTTTAAACCCGCGAGGTTGACCGCCACGCGCTGGCCGGCATAGGCCTCCTGCACATCGTGGGAGTGCACCTGCAGGTTGCGCACGCGGGTTTCCAGCCGGGAGGGGTAGATGGTGACCGGGTCGCCGACCTTTAAGGTTCCCTCGATGAGGGTACCGGTGATGACGGTGCCGAAGCCCTCCACCGAGAAGATGCGGTCGACCGGGATGCGGGGCGGGATGTCCAGCTTTTTGATCTGGGAATTTTTATCGATGAGGGCGAAGATGGCCTGCCGCAGCTCCTCGATGCCCTCGCCGGTGTAGGAGGAGACAGGGATCATCTGGGCGTTTTCCAAGAAGGTGCCCTTGACCTCCTCGCGAATCTCGTCGCAGACAATCTCCAGCCAGTCCTCGTCCACCAGGTCCTTTTTGGTGACGACGATGATGCCCTCGGAGATGTTGAGAAGCGACAGGATGCCCAAATGCTCGCGGGTCTGGGGCATGAAGCCCTCATCCGCAGCGACGACCAGCAGCGCCAGGTCGATGCCGCCCGCGCCGGCCAGCATGTTTTTGACAAACTTCTCGTGGCCGGGCACGTCGATGATGCCGGCCTTTTCTCCGTCGGGCAGGTCGAGGTAGGCGAAGCCCAGTTCGATGGTGATGCCGCGCTTCTTTTCTTCTTTAATGCGGTCGGTCTCGATGCCGGTCAGCGCCTTAATCAGGGCAGTTTTGCCGTGGTCGACGTGGCCGGCGGTGCCGATGATGATATTTTTCATGCAGTGACGCCTCTTTTCTGGGTTGATGGATCAAGCGTTTGGGTGAAAATTACTGCGCGCAGCAGTCCCGGATGCTCTGCGCGATGTAGGCAAAGTGGCGTTCCTCGATGGTGCGCACGTCCAGCAGCAGCCGGTCCTTGGAGATGCGGGCGATGATGGGCAGCGGGGAGCACTCGCGCAGCCGCTTTTCCAGCAGGTCCAGCGAGACGCGGTGCGGGGTGATGGCCGCCACCGAGGAGCGGATCATCTGGGTGGGCACCGAGCCGCCGCCGACCTGGCCGAAGTCCTCGTCCAGCACAACGCTGTAGCTGCCGTCGCAGGCTGCCTGCAGGCAGTCCACCAGCTGCTGGCCCTTGGGGACAAGGTCGTCCATCGTGGCGGTGATCATGCGCAGGGTAGGATTATCTTTGAGCGCCTGCTGCGGGTCGAGGTACTCGCGCAGGGTGGCTTCCAGCGCGGCCAGGGTGAGCTTGTCGATGCGGAAGGCGCGGGTCAGCGGGTTTTTCTTCATCGCGTCGATGTAGCTCTTTTTGCCGACGATGATGCCCGCCTGCGGGCCGCCCAGCAGCTTGTCGCCGGAGAAGCTGACGACGTCTGCGCCGGACTTGACCGAATCGAGGACGTTCGGCTCATCCTGGATGCCGTAGTCGGACAGGCGGATCATCGCGCCGGAGCCGAGGTCGTAGATGACCGGGATGTTTTTCTGATGTCCCAGCTCCACCATCTGCTCCAGAGTGACCTCCTCAAAGAAGCCCATAATCTTAAAGTTGCTGGTGTGAACCTTTAAGAGCGCGCCGGTGTTCTCGTTGATGGCGTTGACATAGTCGGAAAGGTGGGTTTTGTTGGTGGTGCCGACCTCCACCAGGGTGCCGCCGCTCTGCTGCATGATTTCCGGCACGCGGAAGGCGCCGCCGATCTCGACCAGCTCCCCGCGGGAGGTGATGACCTCCTTGCCCTTGACCATTGTGCTGAGCACCAGCATGACGGCGGCGGCGTTGTTGTTGACCACCATGGCCGCCTCGGCGCCGGTGATTTTGGCGATCAGGTTTTCCACATGGGCGTAGCGGCTGCCGCGCGCGCCCTTTTCCAGGTTGTATTCCAGGGTGTTGTAGTCCTGCGCCACGCTCTGGATGGCCTCGACGGCCTTGTCGCTGAGCTTGGCGCGGCCGAGGTTGGTGTGCAGCACAATGCCGGTGGCGTTGATGACCGGCCGCAGGCTCATGGTTGTCTTTTTCTGCACCAGGCGCAGGATGGCGGAGCAGATGCTTTCGGAGTCTAAAGAGGGCGTTTCACCGGCAAGGATCTGCTGGCGAAGCTGTTCGATGGTTTCACGAACCGCCTCTGTCAGCACCGGGTGCGGGCAGTCCAGCCCGGAGAGCTGCGGCAGGCGCAGCAGGTCGTCTACCTTGGGGATTTGTCTTAACAGTTGAGAGTTGACGCTCATTGTATTCATCGTACCTTTCCTGATTGTTGAAGAAAATGAATCCTGCCAAAGTGCGGGCAGGGAATTTGCATTGACCCTATTGTACCAAAAAAAGCGTTTTGGCGCAATGCGGGCGGCGGGTTTCTGTGAAGAAAATGCGCCTTTGCATTGAGTAATAGTGCCGAAGATGGTATAATAAAGGAAAGCTTACAGCAACACTACGGCTGCGCGCCCGCCGGGCGGCGCCTTTCAAAAAAGGATGATGGTTATGTTAAACCGACTGATGACCTCCAGAAGGGTCAGGGGCTTTTTGCTGACGGTTGTAATTCTGTCGGCGATTGTGGCGATTGTCTCGGTGTTCATCCCGTTCAACCGCAGGCGGGACGCGATCAACACGCTGGGCGAGCAGTCGCTGTCCGAGGCGACCTCGCTTGCGCTGTCACTGGAATATTATAACGGACTGCGCATTCAGTCGCTGATCGACTACCCGAGTGAGACGGCCTTTTACCAGAACCTGTGCGCCTTCCTCTCCCGCGCCAAGGACACCCTCTCCTATGACCGGGCCTATATCCTTTACCGCGGGCTGGAGGGGCGGATCGCCTACCTTGCCGACGCCGACTACGGCGCAAACCTGCAGGAAGGGGTGGACTACCACGGCGTCGGGGCGGAGTACAGCGACGACCGATACACCAGCCAGTGCCGTTCCATCCTGCAGAGCCAGTTTGACGGCAGGCGGTCGGCCAGCTTTGTGCCGGACATTCTGGACGGCAGCTACATCACCACCTATCTGCCCATCCACGACACCCAGGGGCAGGTGATTGCGGTGCTGGGCGTGGACGCAAGGCTGGGGTATTCGGACTTTGCGCAGTACGGTCCGATCAACTTTGAGCGGACGGCCACCATCGCCGCGCTGCTGTTCTTAATCAGCCTGGTGCTGTTTGTGCTGTGCATGGACAAGGGCCTGACCGAGGAGGAGAAGGAAAACCGCTGGCGCCGCCGCCGCGGTCTGCCGCCAAAGCCGACCAAAAAGGACAACATTGTGGTGGATACGCTGGACGACATCGATCCAAACGATTATTTATAAAGAGAAGGGGGAAATCCAGGATGGAGAAAAATCAGGACCAGGTCATCGAGCAGACCGTTAACCGGATTGTGGAGCTGTTTCACCCCAGCCGGGTGATCGAGTACAACACCAAGTACGACATGGACGGCAATATCTCGGCGTTTAAGCTGTGCATCGTGGGCGACATCCCCGACAAGCGCAGGATGCTCACCCGCATCTTTGACGAGGTGGACAGCGACATCCCCTACGATGTGCTGCTGTACACCGACGAGCAGTTCCGCGAGCTGACCGAGGACGACGGCGCGTTTGCCAGCCACGTCAACCAGAAGGGCAGGGTCCGCTATGAGAAATAGCCGCTCCAGGGCGCACAACGGCCGGGACAGCAGGCGCTACTATGACTGGCTGGAGCACGCCAGCCAGGATCTGATCGCGGCCAAAATCCTCTCGGAGGACGACCGCTGCTACCGCCTGAGCGCCTTTCACTGCCAGCAGGCCATCGAGAAGGCGCTGAAAGCATACATCCTTCTCAAGTCCGACGTGCTGGTGGACGGCCACAACCTGACCTGGCTGTGCCGGCAGGCGAAAAAGTACGACAAGGGCTTTCACCAGTGGTTTGACGAGAGCGCGGATTTAAACCAGTGCTATGTCGAGACGCGCTATCCGGCGGACATCGAGCGGGAGTATACATACAAGATGGTCAAGAACTTTTACCGGATGGCAAAGGAGATGTACCAGTACATCTTTGCGGAGATCGACCGGGAGTTTGACCGCCGCGAAAAGGCGGAGGAGGACGCGCCCTTTTATAGACCATGAGCCTTTATTCAAAAGTTTTCGTCCACCTTTTTGAAGCGGCATGATGCCGCACCCAATTCACGGCAGGCTGAGCCTGCACCCAATTCACGTATTGGTTGAGTGGGTGGCTCAACCTTCTACCTCGCGGCACCGAGTTTCAGTAAATAAAATTTCACCCACCTTTTGCAAAAGGTGGCGGGCAGCACCTGCCCGTGTTTGCAAAAAAAGTTCAGCCCAACGCAGGAGGTGTACTCATGCCGGCCTTTTGGGAAAATCACAACTACATCCAGTCGGTCCGATTTGTGCCGCCGTCGCCCGACGCGCAGTGGCAGTATCCTTTTAGCATCCCTGCCGTGCGCGAGTGTGGGGCGTTTTCGCTGCAAAGCCCGGTCACCATCTTCACCGGCGAGAACGGCAGCGGCAAATCGACCATCCTCGAGGCCATCGCCATCGCGGCGGGGTTTAATCCCGAGGGCGGCTCGCGCAACTTTTCCTTCTCCACCGAAGATTCCCATTCGGGATTGTTCCGGTTCACCGAGCTGACCCGCGGGGTCTACCGGCCAAAGGACGGTTACTTTCTGCGGGCGGAGAGCTTTTACAACGTGGCCAGCAACATCGACCAGCTCGACCGCGCGCCGGGGCTTGGGACCTCCATCATCGACGCCTACGGCGGGCGCTCGCTGCACCGGCAGTCGCACGGGGAATCCTTTCTGGCGCTGGTGGAGCACCGCCTGCGCGGGGAGGGGCTGTACCTCTTTGACGAGCCGGAGGCTGCCCTTTCCCCGACCAATCAGCTGGTGCTGGTGCGGCTGATGCATCAGCTGGCGCGCAAAAACTCGCAGTTTCTCATCTGCACCCACTCGCCCGTTCTGCTGTGCTTCCCCGGCGCCGATGTGTACGAGCTGACCACCACGCCGGGCGAGGCCTTCCGGCAGCTGCCCTTTGAGCAGACGCAGCTGTTCCGGCTCTACCAGGGAATCCTGCGCGCGCCGCAGAAGGTGATGCGGGAGCTGCTAAAATAAAACAGCAGGCGGAAATTTTCCGCCTGCTGTTTTTGGGTTAAAGCAGATTGTCGTAGAGGTACTGAATCTCCGGGTCCTCCCCTTTGGCGTACTGCTCGAAGGTCTGCGGCACAATATAGTCCGGGACCAAGGAACCCTTCTGCCCGAGAATCACAAAATAGTCAAGGGCGCAGGTCACCGCAAAGGGAGCACTGTCCATCGAGATTTCCAGCAGGTTCCCGCCCGTCTGCAGCGAGCCGCCGGTGGGTTGCCCCACAAAGGTAGTGTTTTCAGCGTTCGCCGTTTGGAACCCGGCTGCCGCGTCCACGCCGGCCGAAAAGGTGTTCCATCCTGTCAGCACATAGAGATGGTACTTCTCTCCCTGCTTGTTGCGCGCATTGACGACGGCGTTTTTCAGAGGAAGGATGATCTGGTCATTTCCGCCGTTGTTGTAGCGCAGGTCGAAGATGATGTTCTGGTAGCCGCTTTCCAGGTCTGCCAGAACCTGCTGGGCAAACTCCGGCATCGACGGGTCCCCACCAGCACAGACGTTGTACTGGATGAAGTAGGTGTCCTCGTCCAGCTCGGTCGACCAGTAGTAGGATTGGCTTTGGTAGCCCGTCTCGGGAATTGCCTCTCGCTGGAACGAAACCATCTGGCTGCGCTCGTCCCAGTCGTCGGTGGCGGTCAGCTCGAAGGACTGTTCCGCACCGTCCTGCATCTCCACCGTCACCGTGACCGGCTCGCCCTCCTTTGCAATCTCCAGATATTCCAGTGCGCCGCGCCACGCCAGCGTTTGCGGGACAAGGTTCCAGAACCAGCTGTCGGTTTCATAGGAGATGACCTGCCGCGCCCGCTCCACCGCCTCGTCGATGGGGAGGTCATTGATGGCGGTCACCCGCGTGCCGAGGTACTGCTCGTTTTTCTGGTCCAACTTTAAAATATACCAGCCGTCATCAAACTTTTTGATGCTCCACAACAAAGCTGTCATAAAGGGCTCGCCGGTATTTCCCACCATCGTGTGCGCATCCCCGATCAGCGAGACCAAATGGCAGACCGACCAGTAGAATTGTTCGTCGGTCATTTTTGCAGTTTGCCTGGCGATTTTTTCCCGCTCGGCCTGAAACTCCTCCTCGGAGACGTTGGCGTAAAGGTTGTAGTGGTTTTTCTCCAGCGTGTCGCACAGCATGTTCAGGTCGTCCAGCTTGGGGTTGGGCTGCGGCTGGCCGCACCCGCCAAGGCAGAAGGAGAACAGCAGAACGAGCGCCAATAAAAATGACAGCTTCTTCATAAAACACACCTCTGTTTGTCGTTTGACTCTATCATAGTCGGATGGAGAGGAGTTGTCAAGAGGGTATTAGAACAAAGACGGTTTGGGTGGGGAGAAAAGTTGCGTAAAATTCACATTTCATCCTTTGATTTGCGCCGCCGGGAAGGGTACAATAGGAGGTAAAGAAATTGAACAAGAGAAAGGATGAGAACTATGGAAAAATCCGGCCTGCAAAATGCTGCCCTGGTGCTGGAAGGCGGCGGCTTCCGCGGAATCTATACCACCGGTGTGCTGGATTACCTGATGGAGCAGGGGCTGTATCTGCCCAATGTCTATGGGGTGAGCGCCGGCGCGCTCAATGCGCTGGGCTACGCCGCCAAACAGCCGGGCCGCAACGCGCAGATCAACTTCCGATTCTGCAGCGATAAGCGCTATGTCAGCGTGCGCAACCTGCTGCATTACCGCAGTGCTTTCAATCTGGAGTTTATCTTCGACGTCATCCCGGAAAAGTATATTCCCTTTGATTATGAGACTTTCTTCTCCTCCGAGGTGCAGGTCCACGTCGGCGCAACCAACCTGCTGACCGGCAAGTGCGAGTTCTTCACCAAGGAGCAGATGGACCGCCGCTTCTTCCCGGTGCGGGCCTCGGCGGCGCTGCCGCTGTTCTCCCATACCTTCTATCTGGGAAGGACACCCTACCTTGACGGCGGCATCGCCTGCCCGATTCCAATCGCCCAGTCGGTGCGGGACGGCAACCAGAAGCATGTGGTTGTCCTCACCCGCAACCCTTCGTTTGTCCGTAAACCCGCCTCCAACCTGCCGCTGATCCGCCGGGTCTATCGGGAATATCCAAACTTTGTGGCCACCGAGGAAAGGCGTTACCGCATTGACCAGCGCCAGCGCAAGACCTGCGCGCTGCTTGCCAAGACCGGCCAGGCGTTTGTGCTGCAGCCGAAGGAGCCGCTGCATTTAAGCTCGATGCACGCCGATGAGAAGGCGCTGCGCGCGCTGTACGCAAGAGGGTATGAGGACGCGAAGGCGGCGTACCCAAAATTGTTAGAGTTTTTGACTAATGAATCAAAATAAAAGTTTTCGCCAGCCTTTTTCAAAAGGCTGTGGTTTCCAAAGGCAAAGCCTTTG
>URGV01000057.1 GCA_900547455.1 uncultured Oscillospiraceae bacterium | reverse complement strand
CCCCTCTGGGAGATTCTTTGGTGACTTTCTCATCGGGGAGAAAGTCACCCGGGGCGCGGGGCGGAGCGCCCGCATTGGTGGGTGCAGGGACTATGGTCCTTGCATAAATCTTCCCCGGGGCGCCGAGCATGGCAAGGCCATGCTCTCGCGGAGCGCCCGCATCAGGAGGCGCAGGGGCTGCCAGCCCCGCATAAACCCCCGGGGGCCGCAGGGGCCCCGCCCCTCGCATGGGGAGCGCAGAGGGGCGCCAGCCCCTCGCGTTGAATTGGGTGCGGGCTCAGCCCGCCAGTTGACAGGTCGCCTCCTTTGCTTTACAATAGGGATAAAGTTTTATTGGAATATGGTTGAATCGAGATAAAGGAGCTTTCAATGGAAAACGGAATCAGAATACAGAAGGTGCTCTCCGAGCAGGGAATCGCTTCCCGCAGAAAGGTCGAGGAGTGGATCACCCAGGGCAAAATTAAGGTCAACGGCCGCCCGGCGGTGCTGGGACAGAAGATCAATCCAAACCGCGACGTCGTCGCCATCGACGGCGAACGGGTCTACTTTCAGAAGAGCAATCAGAAATATTACATCATGCTGCACAAGCCGCGCGGCTATGTGACCACCATGAGCGACGAGCTGGGCAGAAAGTGTGTGGCGGAGCTGGTGGAGGATGTGCCGGAGCGCGTCTACCCGATTGGCCGGCTGGACAAGGACAGCGAGGGCATGCTGCTGTTCACCAACGACGGCGACTTCGCCAACCTCATCATGCACCCCAGCCACCACGTCTCCAAAACCTACCGCGTCACCGTCCGCCCGGACATCAGCGATGCGCAGGTGGTGCAGCTTTCCACCGGTGTGGAGATCGACGGCAAAAAGACCAGCCCCGCCCACGTCACCGTTTTGGAGAAGGAGCCGGGCAGGGTGGTGCTGCAGATGGTCATCTATGAAGGAAGAAACCGCCAGGTCAGAAAGATGTGCGAGGCGGTGGGGCTGGAGGTCGCAAGGCTCAAACGCACCGCCATCGGCCCGCTGAAATTGGGGATGCTGGCCCCGGGCAAGTGGCGTGAGCTGCGTCCCGGCGAGATCGGCATGCTGCGCAACGCGGTCAAGACCTCGACCGGCGCGCCGGAGACGCTGGGCGACCTGGACGAGGGCATTTTGGAGAGCGCGTCCAGAAAGGGCCGCCCGGTCATGCGGACGCAGCGCCAGCAGCGCTCCCAGTCACAGCAGCGGGCCCAAACCCAGCAGCGCCAGCCGGTAAACAGGCAGGTGCCCCACAAAGGCGGGGAGAAAAAGCCCTATGCCAGGGACTCAGCGCACAGGGGAAACTATAAACCATTCTCCAAAAAGGGCTCGGGAATGTAAGGCTCCCAGGGACAGAAACTGGGAACAAAACCAGGAAAGGACTGACCGAAGATGAAGGTGACCTTTGTCCGTCACGGACAGACGGAGTGGAACCGTCTGGGAAAGCAGCAGGGGCTGGCGGATATTCCGCTGGATGAGACCGGCATCGAGCAGGCCCGCAAGACAGCGCAGCTGTTAAAGGATGAGGCGTTTGACTGCGTCTACTGCTCGCCGCTCAAGCGCGCCCAGCAGACTGCACAGATTATCTGCGAGGGGAGAAACATCCCCATTATTTTGGAGCAGCGGCTGATCGAGCGGGACATGGGCGAGTTTGAGGGGATGACCTGGCACCAGTTTGACACCCGCGCCTTTTGGGACTACACCGCCGACCTGCACTACCAGAAGGCAGAGAATATCCGGGATTTTTACCGGCGGGTCTATGGCTTTCTGGACACCTTAAAGGGCAAAGAGGGCAGCGTGCTGCTGGTGGCCCACGGCGGGGTGTTTGCGCCGGTTTCCAGCTACGCGGGCTTTTCCAAAGAGGAGGACAATCTGCTGGACAACCTTTTGGATAACGCGCAGGCATTTTCCTTTGCAATATAAAAGCGGACAGGAACAGCGGAAGGGAGCGACAGGAATGAAAACCATTCAGATAGAACTCAACGATTTTTTGGCGGCGATTATCGGCATCGCGGCGGGATTGCTGCTGCTTGTTTTTCCACAGGAGGCGATCAATGTCATCACCTACGGCATCGGCATCGTCTCGCTGGTCTACGGCGTCGTGCGGATTGTCGATTATTTTAAGAATCGTGATATTTCCCCCTTTTTCGCCGGAGAGTTGATTTTGGGCGTCGTGCTGGTGGGTATCGGGTTGTTTTCCTTCCTGAATCCGGGCGGCATCTTCGCCATTTTGCCGATTATCTTCGGCATCCTGGTGCTGGTGGAGGGCATCTCCAAGCTGCAGCGGGCGCTGATGCTGCGCCGCTATGGGTATCCGCGCTGGGTGGCGGCGCTGGTTTTGGCCATCGCCATCATGGTGCTGGGCGTTGTGCTGGTGCTCAATCCCTTCGGCGCGCTGGTGATGACGGTGCGCGTTTTGGGCGCGGTGATCCTGGTGGACGGCCTGACCGGACTGTGGGTCAGCCTGATTTTAAAAAAGAATTTCTAAAGGAACCCTTAACAATATCTTGCCCTTCCCGGGAGCTTCGTGCGCTGCGGGAGGGCCGGATATTTTTTTCTTTCAAAGAATTTGATGAGGAGGAATCCGAATGGCAAGCTATATCCTTGCGCTCGACCAGGGGACGACCAGCTCCCGGGCGATTTTATTTGACCAGCAGCAGAACATCATCGGCATCTCGCAGAAGGAATTCACCCAGCACTATCCCCGGGAGGGCTGGGTGGAGCACGACCCGATGGAAATCTACTCCTCCCAGTACGCGGTGATGATGGAGGTCATTACCCAGAGCGGGGTGGAGGTCAGCGACATCAAGGGCATCGGCATCACCAACCAGCGCGAAACCACCATCCTCTGGGACAAAAAGACCGGCCGTCCGGTTTACAACGCGATTGTCTGGCAGTGCCGCCGGACGGCGGACCTGGTGGATGAGCTAAAAAAGAAGGGCCTGGGGGAATATATCCGCGAGGCCACGGGCCTGGTGCCGGACGCCTACTTTTCCGCGACCAAGATTGCCTGGATTCTCGACCACATCCCGGAGGGAAGGGAGCGGGCCCGGCGGGGAGAAATCCTGTTTGGGACGGTGGACAGCTGGCTGATCTGGAAGCTGACCGGCGGCAAGGCGCACGTCACCGACTACACCAACGCCTCCCGCACCATGCTCTACAACATCCACACCCTCGACTGGGACGACAGGCTGCTGGAAGCGCTGGACATCCCGCGCTGCATGCTGCCGCAGGTGATGGACTCGAGCGCCATCTACGGCTACACCACCATCCAAGGGGAGAGCGTGCCCATCGCGGGCATCGCGGGCGACCAGCAGGCGGCGCTGTTCGGGCAGTGCTGCTTTGAGAAGGGGCAGGCCAAAAACACCTACGGCACCGGCTGCTTTTTATTGATGAACACCGGCGAGACGCCGTGCGTCAGCGAGAACGGACTGCTCACCACCATCGCCATCGGCTTAAACGGCAAGGTGCAGTACGCGCTGGAGGGCAGCGTCTTTGTGGGCGGAGCGGTGATCCAGTGGCTGCGGGACGAGATGCGCTTCATCACCGAGTCCAAGGACGCGGAGTACTACGCGCAGAAGGTGGAGGACACCGGCGGGGTCTATCTGGTGCCGGCCTTCACCGGGCTTGGCGCCCCGCACTGGGACATGTACGCCCGGGGGTGCATCATCGGCATCACCCGCGGCACCAAGCGGGAGCACATCATCCGCGCGGCGCAGGAGTCGATTGCCTACCAGAGCTACGACCTGGTCAGGGCGATGGAGCAGGACACCGGCCGCAGGTTAAGCGAGCTGAAGGTGGACGGCGGCGCAAGCCGGGACGCCTTTTTGATGCAGTTCCAGGCGGACATTTTGGACTGCGAGGTCCGCCGCCCGATGATCCGGGAGACCACCGCGCTGGGTGCGGCCTATCTGGCGGGTCTGGCGGTCGGCGTCTGGAAGGATAAAGAGGAGATCCGCAGCCTGTGGAACTGCGACGTGACCTTCTCCTCCCGCATGGAGGAGGAACGCCGCAAAAAGCTGCTGCACGGCTGGCACAAGGCGGTCGGCCGCAGCCTGGGCTGGGCCGAGGAATAATAAACAGATAAAGAAAGACCGGTTTGCCGCGTTGAGTGGGCAGACCGGTCTTGTTCTTTTGGTGGAGAATCTTATCCGAGCAGCAGGGAAATCATTGAGCAGAATCCCTCGCAGGAAAGGGAGGGGGATTTCCAGCTTTGGTCGCAGAAGGCGTCGAGGTTTTCTTCGGAATAGTCCAGCTCCTTGGAGATGGATTTGGTGTGCAGAATCTGGTCGCGAAGCGGGAGGGCGCCCGTTTGGGAGAAGGTGTCCAGGTCCTGCAGCAGGGCAAGCAGCGCAAAGCAGACGGCAAACTTGACCCGGGAAAATAAATCGCCGTCCCACACCGCCTTGTGCAGGTAGCGGTAGAGGGTGTAGGCGCAAAGCTTTTCATAGACGTACAGCTGCGGGGCGCAGGCGGAGAGAAAGTCCTGCCGGTGGGCCAGCAGCTCCTCCAGCCGCCGGGAGAGGTCCTGCAGATAGGCGGGCCATTGCGGGTCGATGGGCTCAAGGCCGGCGAGGAACCCCAGCAGCTCCCGCAGCGGCTGGGCGTCTGGCTTCGCATTGCCGGCACAGGGAAGCGGGGAATCGGAGGCAAGGGAGAACGGGAGCTCGGAGTTGTTGAGCTGCCACTGTGCCAAACCGCCCAGCCCCAGCAGCCGGGTGAGCCGCTCGAACAGGGAAAGGGAACGGTCCTGCAACAGGGAGAAAAGCTGACCGCGCAGCTGCAGCAGCTCCCGCAGCAGGTCGGGGTCAAAGAGGTCGAGGTCGGGCTTTTCATCGGTGGTGACCGTCTGCAGCCTGAGCGGTTCGGGGTCGCTGAGCAGCAGGCGCGCGGCCTCCTCGCAGCAAAGGCCGAGGCCGCTTTCCTTGTAGTCGCAGAACCACTCGTGAAAGCGGGGGTGCTGGTCACAGATTTCGCACAGGGCATCCTCGCCCAGATGAAGGTAGATGTCGCAGAGGTTCTGCTCGTTTAAAAAGGGGCATCGCTCCCCGGCAGTCAGGCGAAAGTGGGGCGGAAAGTCCCAGCAGATATTTTCCCACAGGCGGCGGGCGAGAGGGCTGTCGCTTTGGGAAAGGCTGCGGTAATGCCCGGCGGTACGGGAATCGATGTCGATCTCCCAGCCGATGCAGCAGTTGTCCGAACAGGCGGACGCGGTGCAGGCAAAAAAGGGGTAGAAAGAGGGAAAGGTCTGTCGCATGGTTGCCTCCAACAAACAAGAGAATTGTAAAATGTGAACACACTGTAAAGTATACCATTTAACTTGTGGCTAACACAAGAATTTTTTTTTAACGATGCTTTAACCTCCTTTAGGATGAAGACTTTACATGGATTTAGTAAGATATAAATGCACGAGCAATGCAGATAATCTGAAGGAGAGTGTATCCATGAAAGCAAAGAAGGTAATTTCCAAGGTACTGGCTGCAGCCCTTGCGTCCGCAATGCTGCTCAGCTGTGTTTATGCCGCTTCGCCGGACAGAACCATGTCCAGCGCCGCGCAGAGCAACGGCAACTTTTCTGCCAGCGCCACCACCAACGGCAAAAAACCAAAATATGTATTTCTGTTCATCGGCGACGGTATGAGCTATCCGCAGTTCCAGGCAGCGTCCGACTATCTGGGTGCAGTGGCTGACACCGACAACGACGACATCCTCGACGGAAACGTTCCGCTGAGCTTTATGAACTTCCCGGTAGCGGGCTCCGCAGTCACCTACGATTCCACCTCGTTCTGCCCGGACTCCGCTTCCACCGCAACCTCCATCTCCACCGGCCACAAGACCTACTCCGGCACCATCAACATGGACGAGACCATGACCGTGAAGTATGAGACCATCGCCGAGCAGCTCAGAGATGAGGGCTACGACATCGGCGTCATCACCTCGGTTAACCTCAACCATGCAACTCCGGCTGCGTTCTACTGCCACCAGGCAAGCCGCAACAACTACTATGAGATCGGCCAGGAAATGGTTGCTTCCGACTTTGACTACTTCGCGGGCGGCGCTCTGCTGGATCCGGAAGGCGAGAACGGCGACCAGGTAAGCGTATACGACCTGGCAGAAGATGCCGGCTACAAGGTTGTTACCACCCAGGCAGAGGCTGAGCAGGTTTCTGCTGAGGACGAGAAGGTTGTCATCGTCGGCGAGACCCTGGCTGACAGCGACTCCCTGTCCTATGAAAACGACAGAGCAAACGGCGAGTGGGCGCTGTCCGACTACGTCTCCAAGGGCATCGAGGTCCTGGAAGACAACGACAAAGGCTTCTTCATGATGGTTGAAGGCGGCAAGATCGACTGGGCCTGCCATGCAAACGATGCTGGTTCCACCATCAACGACACCATCGCTCTGGCTGACGCAGTTGACGAAGCAGTCGCTTTTGCCAACGAGCATCCGGATGAGACCCTGATTCTGGTAACCGGCGACCACGAGACCGGCGGTCTGACCATCGGCTACGCTGGCACCGACTACGACACCTACCTGACCAACCTTTCCAACCAGAAGATTTCCTACGCGAAATTCGACAGCGACTATGTCACCAAATACAAAGCGGAGCAGACCCCATTCGAGACCATGATGCAGGATGTTGAGGAACTGTTCGGCCTGAAGATGAGCGGCGACGCCGACGACAAACTGGTTCTGACCGACTATGAAATCGGCCTGCTCAGAGATGCGTATGCAAAGACCCTGGCTGACGAAAAAGCAGACGAGAACAACCAGGAAGAGTACGTTCTGTACGGCACCTATGAGCCGCTGAGCGTCACCATCACCCACCTGCTCAACAACAAGTCCGGTATCGATTTCAGCTCCTATGCTCACACCGGCCTGCCGGTAGCGGTATTCGCTCAGGGCGTTGGACAGGAAAACTTCGGCGGCTTCTATGACAACACCGACATCTACCACAAGCTGGCCGACCTGATGGACATTCAGTAAGCTACACTTCTCACTCCCAAGAGTTTTCCAAAGCGCAGAAAGCGGATGGATTTGCCGTCCGCTTTTTTGCGGTGTGAAAGGAATTGTTATGAAAAAGTTTTTGACCAAAGAAAGAATACAGTATAACGCGCCGGTGCTGGTCTGCCTGATCTTCATCGTGATTCTCTTCTTTTTGCCGACCGGCTACCAGGAGATTTACCGCGAGGCGGAGCAGTGCGTGGCCGAGGTGCTGGAAACCGACGAGAGCAAGATCATCGACACCGGCCTTGTGCGCAGCGGCGAGCAGAGCTGCACCCTGCGCATCCTGAATGGGCAGTTTGAGGGCGAGGTTGTCGAGGGCGTCAACATGCTCAACGGCTCGCTGGAGCAGGACAAGATCTTTGCCGTTGGCGACCGCGCACAGGTGGTTGTCAGCCACGATGACGGCCAAATCATCATGGTCACCATGATCGACCACGACCGCATCCCGATGGAGATTATGCTGCTGGCGCTGTTTGTCATCTTTTTGGTGATGTTTGCAGGCAAGACGGGTGTGCGCGCAGTGCTGTGCTTTATCTTAACAATCCTGACGATCTGGAAAGTGCTGGTGCCCTTTTTCCTCAAGGGCTACAACCCGATCTGGATCGGCATCGCCTTCACACTGATTTTGAGCGTGATGATCATTGCGCTGGTTTACGGTTTTGACCGCAGATGCGCTTCGGCGGTGTCCGGAACCTTTTTGGGTGTCCTGGTCACCTGCCTGCTGGGCATGCTGTTCACCGACCTGTTTAAGATTCACGGCGCGGTCATGTCCTCCTCGGAGAGCCTGCTGTACGCGGGCTATCAGGATCTGAACCTGACCCGCATCTTCATGGCGTCCATCTTTATCGGCGCTTCCGGCGCGCTGATCGACCTGTCGGTCGATATCACCTCCGCGGTTTCGGAGGTTGTGCAGAAGCGCCCGGATATTGGCTGGAAGGAAGCCACCGGCTCCGGCATGAATGTCGGCCGCGCGGCGATGGGCACCATGACCACCACCCTGCTGCTGGCCTATTCCGGCGGCTATATCGCGATGCTGATGGTCTTCATGGCGCAGGGCACCCCGCTGATCAACATGATTAACTATAAATATGTGGCGGCGGAGATTGTCCACACCATCGTCGGCTCGATCGGCCTGGTGGCGGTTGCGCCCTTTACTGCACTTTGTTCCGGCTTCCTGCTGACCCAAAAGCGGAAGAATCAGCCGGAGGAGGTCAAGGAAGAAGCGGCAAAGGAACTGGAGACCCTGACAGAGCAGGAAAAATAGCTTTCCACTTTCCCTTTTTGTATGATAGAACAGCAAAAGCGCCGGCGGAAATCCCGCCGGCACTTTTGTGCTGCTTTTTATTCTTTTTCGTAGGGCCAGTCCAGGATGCCTCCAAGGTCATAGATGTGGGTATATCCCAGCTTGGACAGAAGGAGGCAGGCTTTGCGGCTGCGCCTTCCGCTGTGGCAGTAGACCAGCACAGCCTGGTCTTTGCTTGGGATGATCTGTGCGGCGCTGGCGGGGCGGATGGTGGAGAGTGGCAGCAGCTTGGCTCCGGGGATGTGGCCGGAGTCGTACTCGTCCTGTTCCCGCACGTCCAAAATCAGCAGCTCCTGTCCGGCGTCCATCATTTCCTTAGCTTTTTGCGGGGAGATGGGTGTGAAGCCGGCATCTGATCCGCCAGAGGGAGCTGCACAGGCGGTGACGCCGGTGCAGAGGGTGAGCAGCAGGCGTTTGGTTATTTTCATCGGGTGATCTTCCTTTCGCAGTAAGATATAGCTTGGATTTTAAAGGTGGATTAAAGGAGCAGGAGAACCAGAATGGCCACCACCAGGACGGCGGGAATCATCAGCATGGTCATGCATCCAAGACACCCGCCGCGGGGATAGGGCTTCCGATAAAAGCCGCCAAACCGTCGCGGCGGAGGGGGTGGAGGCACAGGGCCTCCTGGCCGCGGGCCCATTCCCGGTCCGCCTCTTCCGCCCATATGTGGACCTCCGGGTCCGCCTCTTCTGCCCATTCCGGGGCCTCTTGCTGGTCCTGGCATAAACATCGCTCCTTTCTGCGTACGAAAAATATTTACTTTTTTAGTATAGAGCTTTTTTGTGAACGATTCAAGAGGAAAAAGGAAAAGAGATGAAACGATGGGAGAGAAGGGAGCGAATACAAAAAAAGCGTGGGATGAGCGAATTGCTCACCCCACGCATGGGAAGTGTTGATGAAAAAGATACCCGCTGAAAACGCGAGTGAAAAGGTAAAATAAAAACTGAGCCCGGAACGCGAATTGCGTCCAGGCTCAGCTTGGTACGCCCGATGCGATTCGAACGCACGACCTTCAGAGTCGGAGTCTGACACTCTATCCAACTGAGCTACGGGCGCGTATCTCTTTGCGACCTATATATTATAACAGAAAGGCTGGTAAAAGTAAAGAGCGAAAAGAGGAAGAATTTTCGAAAAGGGAGAGGGGGCCTCTGAAGGAAGAAAAGTCTTAAAAAAGGGGAAAGAGAAGAATTTTGAAAAAATGTTATTTTTTTCAAAAAAAGGTGTTGACAAAACGGGAAGGGCGTGGTATTATAAATGAGCTGTCACCGAGACAAGCTCCTGAGAGCTTCGGTGAGTGAATCAAAAAGGTTTTGAAAATAAAAATTTGAAAAACCTCTTGACAAACTGAAAACAGAATGCTATAATAAATAAGCTGTTCCGAGAGGAACAACGACAGCTCGCTTGGCGAGCTAAGGACCTTGAAAATTGAACAACATGAAGCTAAAGATTATTATCGAAATAATCACAAAGAATCAAGTTAATTTCTTTGAAGCTTAAGTACTTTACAAACGCAAGTGATTTGTTTGTGAGTTAAAGTTTCGAACTTTTATTTTAGATTGTACCGACCACAAGGTCGATATGATACCATAAAATCTAAGAGTTTGATCCTGGCTCAGGACGAACGCTGGCGGCGCGCCTAACACATGCAAG
>URGV01000056.1 GCA_900547455.1 uncultured Oscillospiraceae bacterium | reverse complement strand
GGGGAGAAAGTCCCCCGGGGCTGGGGGCTGGAAGCCCCGCCATGAGGGAGTGCAGAGGGGGCACAGCCCCCTCGCATTGTCAAGAAGTCCCCCGGGTGCCGAGCATGGCAAGGCCATGCTCTCGCGGAGCGCCTGCATATCGTGGATCGCAGGGACCCCCGTCCCTGCAAAATTCCCCGGGGCGCGGGGCTAAAAAGAAGCAGAAACCGCAAAAAGGTGGTTGCAAAAAAGGCGAATTTGTACGATAATAAGGGTGAGCCAAAATAGAGGAGGAACCTATGAGAATTGTTGTGATGTCGGATTCCCATGGCAGAGCCGACCGCGTCAAACAGGTGATCGAGCAGCAGCCGCAGGCGGAACTGTTCATCTTCCTGGGCGATGGGCTGCGGGACTTCCGCCAGGCGATGCGCGGCGTGCCAAAGGAAGGATGGTGCGTCTGCGGCAACTGCGATTTTGTCAGCGACGTTGAATATAATCTGATTTCCTATGTCCGGGACGTCAAGTTTTTCTGCACCCACGGCCACCAGTGGGGCGTCAAGGCCGGGCTGGACGAGCTTGCCCTGGAAGCCAAAAAGAAGGGGGCGTCGGTGGTGCTGTTCGGCCACACCCACGAGGCCTTTTATGAGTATCGGGATGGGATTCATTTCCTCAATCCCGGCAGCCTCGGCAGCCCGCGCGGGCCGCTGTACCCGACCTATGGGGTGATCGATATACAGGGCAAAAGCCTTGTCTGCGCCCACCTGAAGCTGGAGGAGACTGCCCGATGAGCACAGGGCAGGTGATTCATCTGGAGTCGGTGGATTCCACCAACGAGTACCTCAAGCGCCGGGGAGCGCTGCTGCCCGACGGCACCGTGGTGGTGGCCGACCACCAGACAGCGGGCAAGGGACGCCTTGGCAGAAGCTGGCAGGACGCCCCCGGACAGAGCCTGCTGGCCTCCTGGCTGCTGAAAAGCCTGCAGGGGGACGCGCTTTTGCTGCTGCCGCTGGCGGCGGGGATGGCGGTGCTGGACGCGCTGGACAGCCTGGGGGCGCAGGGCGCAAATCTTAAGTGGCCCAACGACATCGTCGAGCAGCGGGACGGCCGCTGCCGCAAGCTGGGGGGCATCCTCTGCGAGCACCGGGTGGGGCAGCAGAGCTTTTCGGTCTGCGGCATCGGGGTCAATCTCCTGCAGCCGCAGGAGGTGTTTGACGGGCGCGGCCTGCCGGACGCCGGTTCGGTGCAGGGCGTGCTGGGAGCGCCCTTAAAGCGCGAAGAACTGCTGCGGGCAATCGGTCAAAGCCTGCAAAAAAGATGCGCACAGGCAGCGGCAGAGCCGCAGGCGCTGCTGCAGGATGTTTCGGCCCGCTGCATAACCCTCGGCAGAACCGTCAAAATAAAGACAGAGGCGGGCGAGTACACCGCTTTTGCCGCCCGGCTGGACCGGGACGGGCAGCTGATCTGCCAAACCGAAGAAGGAGAAGAAATCAAGGTGCGCGCGGGGGAAGTCTCGGTGCGCGGCCTGAACGGATATCTATAGTATAAAAGTAAGGAGATTGAAAATGGACATCAAGGAAAAAGTACTGCGCAACCTCTCTTATGGGCTGTACCTGATCGGCGTGATGGACGGCGAGCGCCCCTGCGGCTGCATCGTCAACACCGTCTTTCAGGTGACCAGCGAAAACCCGATTGTCGCCATCAGCATGAACAAGAACAACTACACCTGGGAGCTGCTCGAGCGGGAGGGCCGTTTTGCGGTGTCCATCCTCTCGGAAAAGACCCGCAAGGAGGTCATCCAGAAGCTGGGCTTTGTCTCGGGCAGGGACCACGACAAATATGAGGGCATCGACTACACGATGCGCGACGGCCTGCCGGTGCTAAACGAGCAGTGCTGCGGCGCGCTGATCTGCAAGGTGGTTTCTGTCACCGAGACCCCGACCCACATGGTGGTGCTGGCCTCGGTGGCAGAGGCGTATGAGCTGGCAGCCACCGTCCCGATGACCTACCGCTACTACCACGAGGTCATCCGCGGCGGCGCGCCGAAGAACGCCCCATCCTACATCGCGCCGGAAAAGGAAGAGAAGGAAAACAAGCAGGCATCCGCGGGGCGGTGGGTGTGCGACGTGTGCGGCTATGTGTACGAGGGCGACCTGACACAGGAGCCGGACGACTACATCTGCCCGCTGTGCGGTGTTGATAAAACACATTTTCATAAGGAGGAAACAAATATGGCAGAGACAGAGCGCTGGGTATGCGACGTATGTGGTTATGTATATGAGGGCGACCTCACCCAGGAACCGGACGACTATGTTTGCCCGCTGTGCGGCGTAGACAAGAGCCACTTCACAAAAGAATAGAATCTTTGCCGGAAATCCTTCCGGTTAGCTCTTGATTTTTGTGTTTGGCTGTGGTATAATTTTCTCTATCATCTGGGTGTGGCGCAGCTGGTAGCGTGCTACCTTGGGGTGGTAGAGGCCGTGGGTTCAAGTCCCGCCACTCAGACCAAAGATGTCCGTCAAGCCTTTTGACTTGACGGACATTTTTTTGTGCGTTTGAAAGGAAAGTTTAAGGAAAAAGTGAAATGAGGGTGAATGATGGGCGTCTGTTTTTTGGAGAAGGAGAATCTTTTTCATCTGTGCGGCGGGGATGTCAGCTACATCCTGAAAATTTACCGGGATGCCTTCCCGATGCACCTGTATTGGGGAAAGCGGCTGTCCGACCCGGCCGTATCCTGGTATCTGGAAGCGCCTTACCGCAGAAAAAAACTGCTTGAGGGCACCGCGCCGGACGATCCGATGTTCCTGCACGAATACTGGCCGTTTGAATATCCGGGGTACGGCCTGTCCGATTACCGCCCCGCCGCCTTTGAGGTGGTGGGCCAGGATGGGTGCTGCTCCTGCGAGCTGCGCTATCGGGGGTATGAGATCATAGACGGCTCGGTCGCGCTGCCCGGCCTGCCGTCGGTGTGGGCAAGGGAGGACCAGGCGCAGACGCTCAAGCTCATTTTGAGCGACGAGCTGCTCGGGCTGCAGGTGGAGCTGTACTACACCGTCTTTGAGCACAGCGGCGCCATCACCCGCCACACCGTCTTTCGGAATCAGGGCAGTGGAAAGCTCAAACTGAAAAAGGCCCTTTCGATGAGCCTGGACATGAAGCACGCGCCGGCAAAGATGATTCAGCTGTCGGGGACCGCCCTGCGGGAGCACTGGATCGAACAGCGGGAACTGGGGATCGGGGAAACGTACCTAGAGAGCACCAGGGGCATTTCCTCCCACCAGCAAAATCCCTTTTTTGCCCTGGTGGAGCATCAGACGACCGAGACAGGCGGGGACGCTTACGGGGTGAGCTTAGTCTACAGCGGCAACTTTCTGGCGGGCGTTTCCTGCGACATGTACCGCAGCGCCCGGGTGCAGATTGGCATTCACCCGACCAATTTTGGCTGGCAGCTCGATGCGGGCGAGCAGTTTTGCACCCCGCAGGCCGTGCTGTGCTATTCGCCAAAGGGACTAAACGGCATGTCGGAAAAGTTCCACGACCTGTTTTGCAACCAGCTCTACCGGGGAAGATGGAAGGACCGCCCGCGCCCGATTGTGCTCAACACCTGGGAGGCCTTCTATTTTGGGCTCGACCACCAGCGCGTGCTGGAGCTGGCCGGCAGGGCGGCAAAGGCGGGCATCGAGATGCTGGTGCTGGACGACGGCTGGTTTGGTCACCGAAACGACGACACCAGCTCCCTGGGGGACTGGTTTGAAAATAAAGAAAAGCTGCCGCGTGGCCTGAAGGGGCTTGCCGGGGAGATCAACGCCCTGGGGCTGCAGTTTGGGCTGTGGGTGGAGCCGGAGATGGTGTCGCCGGACAGCGAGCTCTACCGCAGCCACCCCGACTGGTGCATCCACATCAACGGGCGCAAGCGCAGCCAGTGGCGGCACCAGCTCTGTCTGGACCTGTCCCGCACCGAGGTGCAGGATTACCTGATCGACAGCCTGAGCCGGGTGCTTTCCGGCGCCAACATCGCCTATGTCAAGTGGGACTGCAACCGCCGCATCAGCGAGCCGGGCTCGGATGGCCTGCCGCCGGAGCGCCAGGACGAGCTGCTGCACCGCTATGTGCTGGGCCTGTACCGGGTGCTGGAGACGCTGACCAGCCGCTTCCCCGAGGTGCTGTTTGAAAACTGTGCCTCCGGCGGCGCAAGGATGGACGCGGGGATGATGTATTACTTCCCGCAGACCTGGGTGAGCGACAACAGCGACGCGGTCTGCCGGCTCAGGATTCAGTACGGCACATCGCTGTGCTATCCGCCGGTGATAACGACCGCCCACATCTCCGCCTCCCCCAACCACCAGGTGCTGCGGCAGACGCCGCTTGATTTCCGCGCGGCGGTGGCCTATCCGTTTAATCTGGGGTATGAGCTCAACCTGTGCGCGATGAGCGACGGGGAGCTGCAGCAGATTGCGGAGCAGACCGCGCTCTACAAACAGATCCGGCCGCTGGTGCAGCAGGGGAAATTTTACCGCCTGCTCAGCCCCTTTGCGGGCAACCAGACCGCCTGGATGACCGTCTCGCAGGACGGGTCGGAGTTTGCGGTCTGGTACTACAAGGATTTTTGTCAGCCGGAGGAGGCCTACATCAACGTCCGCCTGACGGGGCTGGAACAAACGGCTTACTATCAGGACGAGGACGGCAGCTGCTACACCGGGGAGATGCTGATGAACCTGGGACTGCCGCTGCGGTGGAAAAACGGCGACTACTTTTCGCAGATGTGGCACTTTAAGCGGCTGTAGGAGAAAGCTTTGCCGGGGCGGTAAAAAGAGCCGCCCCAAGGGGAGAGACTTTTAGAAGAAAAAGAGGGATCGAGATGAAGCAAAACAAGGGACTGATGACCGAGGGCGTCATCTGGAAGCAGCTGCTGCTGTTCGCGCTGCCGCTGCTGCTGGGCAACCTGTTCCAGCAATTTTACAACACGGTGGATTCGATCGTGGTGGGCAACTACATCGGCCCCAACGCCCTGGCGGCGGTGGGCGCCAGCACCCCCATTGTCAACCTGATGGTCGGGCTGTTCACCGGCCTTGGCACCGGGGCGGGCGTTGTCATCGCGCAGTTTTTTGGCGCCAAGGACGAGAAGGGCGTCCACGACGGCGTGCACACCACCATCGCGCTGTGCCTGGTGGCCGGCGTGGTGATGGGCTTTATCGGGGTGGGGCTGTCGCCGGCCATCCTGCGGCTGCTGGACACCCCGGCGGAGATCATGGAGGGCTCGGTGACCTATCTGCAGATCTACTTCATGGGCGTCATCGCGCTGATGATCTACAACATGGGTTCGGGCATCCTGCGCGCCATCGGCGACTCGCGCACCCCGCTTTACTTTTTGATGGTGTCCAGCGTGGTCAACATCGTGCTGGACCTGGTGTTTGTCATCAACGTCCAGATGGGCGTGGCGGGCGTGGCCTGGGCCACACTGATCGCGCAGGTCATTTCCGCGGGACTGGTGCTGATCCGGCTGATCACAACCAAGGAGTGCTACCGCCTGATCCTCAGGGACATCCGCTTCCACAAGCACGCGCTTTTGGAGACCATCCGCATCGGCCTGCCGGGCGGCATCCAGAACGCGGTCGTCTCCTTCTCCAACCTGATTGTGCAGTACAACATCAACAGCTTTGGCGCGGCGGCGGTGGCGGGCTGCAGCGCCTACACCAAGATCGACGGCTTTGCCGTCCTGCCGGTCATGAGCTTTTCGATGGCGGTCACCACCTTCACTGGTCAGAACGTCGGCGCGCGCAACTATGAGCGCGTGAAGAAGGGCGCCTCCACCTGCTTAAAGCTCTCCCTTGCGGTCACCGTCACCCTCTCGGTGCTGCTCTATGCCTTTGGCGGCAACCTGCTGCGGGTCTTTTCTTCCGACCCGGAGGTGCTTTCCTACGCGGTGAACATGATGCACTTTTTGGTGCCGGGCTATGTCTGCCTGTCGGTGGCGCACACCTATGCGGGCGTGGTGCGCGGAGCGGGCATCTCGATTGTGCCGATGCTGGCGCTGGTGGGCAACATGTGCGTGCTGCGCATCATCTGGCTGACGCTGGCGATGCCGGTTTTCCACAGCATTGTGGTGGTCTATCTGGGGTACACGCTGACCTGGTTTGGCAGCGGGCTGACAATGCTGATCTACTATTACAAATCGCACTGGCTTGAGCGGCAGCAGCTGCACGACCAGCTTTAAGAAAAGAGAAGAAGGAGAGAGAAGATGGAAAAGAAACGGGTAGAAGTGATGGGCAGCCTGTCCCTGCTGCTGGTAGCGGTGATCTGGGGGACAGGATTTATCGCCTCGCAGATGGCGCTGGACGCCAATTTGAGCTCGGCGTTTATCATGTTTGTGCGCTTTGCCATCGCGGCGCTGATTGTGGGGCTGGTGTTCCACAGGGATTTAAAGCAGCAGCTCAAAAAGGAGCACTGGAAGGGCGGATTTCTGATCGGGACCTTTTTGTTCTTCGCCTTTTATGTGCAGACGGTGGCGCTGCAGTACACCACCCCCTCCAACAACGCCTTCATCACCGCCGCAAACGTGGTGATGGTGCCGTTTTTGTGGTGGGCGGTCAGCAGGAAGAAACCGGGGACCAAGTATATCCTCTCCTCCTTTTTGTGCCTGATCGGCATCGGCATCTTGTCGGTGAACCTCTCGAGCGGCATTTCCTTCCAGATCGGCGACCTGCTGACCCTCGGCTGCGCCCTGCTGTTTGCCTGCCAGATTGTCACCACCGGCATTTTGGCGGTGCGGATGGAGGCCAAGGTGATCGTCTTTTTGCAGTTTGTGGTGGCGGCGGCCTGGGGATTTTTGATGTTCCTTCTGACCGACCGGGACTTTTCCGCCTTCCTCAACGCCGACGGCATGAGCGCGGTGGTGTACCTGGGCGTGTTCAGCACCTGCCTGTGCTACTTTTTGCAGACGACCGCCCAGAAGCATGTCAACTCCACCAAGGCGGCGATCATCCTCTCGACCGAGTCGCTGTTCGGCAGCATCTTTTCGGTGCTGCTCGGCTACGACCCGCTGAGCGCGCAGATGGTGGTGGGCGGCGTCATCATCCTGGCGTCGATCATCCTGCCGGAATTTTCCTTTGGCAAAAAGGAGGAGCCGGCGCTTGTGGAGAAAAAGGAGGAAGTGTAGATGAAGCACACCCTTTCCGTCCCTTCCCCCATCGGCAAGCTCTGGCTGCAGGAGGAGGACGGGGCGCTGGTGCGGGTATCTTTCCAGCCGGATGCGGCCTCACAAACCGAGGAGGAGACGCCGCTGCTCGGGCAGGCAAAGCAGCAGCTTGCCGAATACTTTGCGGGGCAGCGGCAGGTGTTTGACCTCCCGCTGCGGATGCAGGGCACGCCCTTTCAGCAGAAGGTCTGGGCGGCGCTGCGGGAAATCCCCTACGGGGAGACCAGAAGCTACGGACAGATTGCGGCGCAGGTGGGCAATCCAAAAGCCGGCCGCGCGGTGGGGATGGCCAACAACCGCAACCCCATCGCCATCATCGTGCCCTGCCACCGGGTCATCGGCGCAAACGGCTCGCTGACCGGATATGCCGGGGGACTCAGTGTGAAGCAAGAGCTGCTGGCGCTGGAGCGCCGGACCAGACAGCGATAGGAGGCGGGGTATGGTTATTTTGATTGCGGGAGGTTCCCACACCGGCAAGACGCTGCTGGCCCAGCGGCTGCTGGAGCGGCATCACTACCCCTATCTTTCGATCGACCATCTGAAGATGGGGCTGATCCGCAGCGGGCAGACCAGGCTGACCCCGGAGGACGACCGGGAGCTGACCGACTACCTCTGGCCGATTGTGCGGGAGATGGTCAAGACCGCCATCGAAAACCGGCAGAACCTGATTGTGGAGGGGTGCTACATCCCCTTTGACTGGAAGGAGAGCTTTGCGGAAAGCTACCTTGCCGAAATCCGCTACCTCTGTCTGGTGATGAGCGAGCGGTACATCCGGGAGCACTTTGGGGAGATCCTCTCCCACGCCGACGACATCGAGCAGCGGCTGGACGACGGCATCGAGCAGCAGCAAATGCAGCAGCAGATGCAGCAGCAAATGCTGCAGGAAAACGCGGAAAATCTCGAACAGTGCAGAAAGTACGGCTGCGACTATTTGCTCATCGATGCGGAATATCCGCAGGAAATTATCCTCAATGTATAAAAAGAGAGGGGCGCTTTGCAGCTTTGCATCGCGTCCCTTTTTTTGCAATATTTTATTCCCCGAACACCGTCCGGTAGGCCTTGAAGGCGGAGGGCAGGGGGATGTCTGCAAGGCGCTGCACCAGAGAAAAATCCTCCGGCAGGGCAGCCTGCGTCTCGGGGAGGCTGTCCGCCGTTGCCGAAAGCAGCCAGGCGGACATCTGCCACTCGATGTGGGTGAAGATGTGTTTGGCGTCCCGCAGCGGGGTAATCTTGCGGACGAAGAGGCCGTACGGCTCCACTATCCGCAGCGCCTGCCGCAGGGCGTCGTCCTGGGAGAGCTTTCCCTCCAGGGCGGGAAATTCCCACATGCCGCGCAGCACGCCCTTCTCCGGGCGGCGGTGCAGCAGGATGCGTTTCCCCTCCGGGAAGGTGCAGCTGAACAGAAGCAGGGTGCGCTGCTCGATGCGGCGGGCCTTCTTGGGGGACTTGACCGGGTAGTCGGTTTCACAGCCCTGCTGGTGGGCCAGACACAGCCCCTGCAGCGGGCAGACAAGGCACTGGGGCGGGGAGTTGGGCAGGCAGACCACCGCCCCCAGCTCCATCAGCGCCTGGTTAAAGGCGCCCGCGCCGGGGGTGGGCTCGACCGGAAGCAGGAGCTGGCGGAAGGTCTCCTTGGTGGCGGGCAGCGCGATGTCGTCGGAGCAGGCCAGCACCCGGGTCAGCACCCGCAGGACGTTGCCGTCCACCGCGGGCACCGGCAGGTCGAAGGCGATGGAGGCGATGGCGCCGGCGGTGTAGTCGCCGATGCCGGGCAGCTTTTTGAGCAGGTCGTAGCTGGCGGGCAGCTGGCCGTTGTAGCAGCGCACAATCTCCTGCGCTGCCCTTTGCAGGTTGCGCGCCCGGCTGTAATAGCCGAGCCCCTCCCAGAGCTTGAGCAGCTGCTCCTGAGGGCAGCCGGCCAGCGCCTGAACGGTGGGCAGCGCGGCCAAAAACCGCTCGTAGTAGGGCTTGACCGCCTCCACGCGGGTCTGCTGGAGCATCACCTCCGAAACCCAGACGTGGTAGGGGGAGGGCTCCCGCCGCCAGGGCAGGTCGCGGTGGGACTGCGAAAACCAAAATAAGAGCGGCTCCACCATCTGTTCGAGCCGCTCTTGGGGGGTGCTGCGGGCGCTCATCGCTGCGCCTCGCTGTTTTGGGATTGCTGGTTGTGGAGGAAATCCTTAATCCTGTCGAAGGTCTCCTCGCTGATGATGTGCTCGATGCGGCAGGCGTCGGCAGCGGCGTTTTCGGCGCTGACGCCCAGAGCCTCCAAAAAGCGGGTGAGGGTGCAGTGCCGGTCATAGATGGCCTCCGCCCGCCTGCGGCCCTCCTCGGTCAACAGGATCAGATTGTTTTTATCCATGGTGATGTAGCCGGCGGTGCGCAGGATGCTCATGGCGCGGCTGACGCTGGGCTTGGAAAATTCCAGCTCGTTGGCGATGTCGATCGAGCGCACCGTGCCGTTTTTCTGTTCGAGCATGAGGATTGTCTCCAGATAGTTTTCACCGGATTCCTGAATCTTCAAACAAACACCTCTCCTTTCCAAAAAAAGATGATGGTTTTCCTGTAAGGTGTGCGCAACAAAGCGGCAGAGAGACGGAAGAAAATGGATGTTCTGCACAGGATGCGCGGATGAACTTGTCCTTATTTTAACACAATTGTGGGCCGGTTGCAAGAGAGCGGCTCTCCCCGATGATGGCAGCAGTTAGCCGCGGGTAAAAAAGAATCATCTGTTACAAATAGTGATACTGCCCCCTGTAACCAACCGCCCAATACCCGGGCCGCTCGTTATTCCCTCAAAAGAACGAATCTGTTCGTTTACAAAAAAAGCCCGCTGGTATCAGCTGAGTATCAGGCTGGTATCACCCCCAGTATCAGCAACAAACCGCATAGGTAAGCCATTTGTTGGGATACTGTAACGAAAGATACTCTCTTTATATAAAAAAGATAATATAATAATATAGAGAGGGAGAGAGAGTTTGACCGTTCGTTGCAGTGAAAGTATCATAACGATGTGAGCGAATTGTGATTGCCGCGCCTCGCTAATCGCCGCTCCCCGCGCCACGGCCTGAAACCAGAAGGTGTGCCCTCTGCCAATCCCGGGGAGAAAAAAGACCGATTTGCCCACCCATCTCAAAGTGGCAAATCGGTCTGGGTCAGAGGCTGAAACCCTATCGAGGGGGTGCGGCACCGCCGCAGGGGGAGCGAAGCGTCCCCCTCAGGGGGAGTACCCAGAGGGGTGTCCCCTCTGGGAGATTCTTTGGTGACTTTCTCATCGGGGAGAAAGTCACCCGGGG
>URGV01000055.1 GCA_900547455.1 uncultured Oscillospiraceae bacterium | reverse complement strand
CCTTCTGAGTCACTCTTTTTATTTTTTCTGTTGCACTTGTATTGTAAAGCGGCCTGAAACGAAAGTCACCCGGGGCGCGGGGCGGAGCGCCCGCATATCGGGGAGCAGGAGCCAAGTCTGGCGACTTGCTCCCGAGGGAGCGCAGCCCCTCGCAAAGAGCTCACCCGCCCACGGAAGCGAGGACAAAAAGGGAAAAGGGGGCGCAAGCCCCCTTTAGCAAAACAGCGGCTGCACCTGCCGCGCCTGCAGGGCGGCCTCCACCGCCGGAACAATCTGGGTAAAGTCCGCCACCACCGAGGTCGGCTTGCCGGTGGCGTTGTCCTGGCGCATCGGGACAAAGTAGATGTTCTTGCTGTTGAAAAGCAGCCCGATGTTTTTGCCGGCGTTGGCCAGCGCGTCGTTGGTCGAGACCGCCAGCACCACCGGGCGGGCGTTGCGCAGATGGGCCTTGACCGCCATGGTCACGCTGGTGTCGGTGATGCCGTTGGCCAGCTTGCCCAGCGTGTTGCCGGTGCAGGGGGCGACCAGCAGCACATCCAGCAGCTTCTTGGGGCCAATGGGTTCGGTTTGGGCAATGGTGTGCCAGATCTCGTGGCCGCAGATGCGCTCGATCTGCTCGCGGAAATCCGCGGCCTTGCCAAAGCGGGTGTCGGTCTCATAGGCGTTGGGGGAGAGGATGGGGATGACCTGCCAGTCCGGGTGGGCAGCCACGGCCTCCATCTGCTCGATCACCTGATGGAAGGTGCAGAACGAGCCGGTCAGCGCAAAGCCGACCTGGACAGGACGGTTGGAACAGGAATTGCTACTCAATTGCTTCACCTCATTTGGATAAGATTGGGGAGGGCGGACAGCTGCCTGCAAGGTCCGCCATCATGTGCAGGACGGTGTCGCGGATGATGCCGCCGGCGGTGATGGGGGCCACCTTGCCCGGCAGCGAGAGCGCCCAGATGGTTTTCAGCCCCAGCTCTCCCGCCGCCTCAAAGTCGACGCCGCCCGGCCGGGAGGCAAGGTCGATAATCAAACACTCGGGCTGCAGCTGCTCCAGCAGCGCGCGGGTGAGCACCGGGGCGGGGATGGTGTTGAACACAATCTCCTGCTGGGGCAGCACCTCCTGCAATTGGCGCAGGGGAATGGTCTGCAGCCCCAGCGTGCGGGCGAAGGCCAGGTCCCCCTGCTTGCGGGCGGCGACGGTGACGCGGGCGCCAAAGCCTTTGAGCAGCAGGGCCAGCGCCTTGGCGCAGCGGCCAAAGCCGGTGACCAGGCAGCGGCTCTCCCACAGGGTGCTGGCGCGCTCGTTCATCGCAAGGTTCACCGCCCCCTCCGCGGTGGGGACGGCGTTGAGGACGGCCATCTCCTCCCGCTTAAGATAGTCGTGGATGGTGTGCCCAAACTGCTGTGCCAGCCGCTGCTGGGCCGGGGAGACCTTTCCGCCAAAGAGCAGCGCATCCGAACGGCAGCGGGAAAAGAGGTCACAGAGGGGGACACAGGCCGTGCTGAGCGGGGCGTTGAGCAGCCGGTCGTCGTTGCTGACCGGCAGCGGGAGGACGACGGCGTCGCAGCCGGAAAGGCCGTCGAGATTCTCGCAGCACAGCTGGGAAGGCAAAAACTGCGGCGGCCGCTCGATGCAGAAGACCCGGACGGGGTACCCGTCCTCCAAAAGGCCTTTGGCCAGCGCCGCCTGACGGAAGTCTCCGCCGACGACGCCAAAGACGGCGCTGGGATTGAACAGATTCACAAAACCACCTCCGTAGGGTTTGACAGGATCGATATGCGGGATAGTCCATCCTATGAAAAAGTTGGATTTTGGTTCAAAGCGGTGCGCCGGGGAGCAAAAAGCATTTTCAAAAGCCGGCCCTTTGTGGTATAATAGCAGCAACAAAAGACTACATGCGACAAAAACAGGGGGAGAAAGAAAAGTGGCAAAGAAAAAACCGCTGAAAAAGGACCGGAAGGCGGGCAGCCGTCCGGCAAACGCAGGGCCGAAAAAGCCGTTTTATCAGGAGATTGGGGCAAAGCGCCCGCAGAAGAAAAAGCCCCATCCGTTTGGAAAGGGCTGGGAGCTGGCAGAGGATTTTGACCGGCTGGAAGAAGGCGAGTATGCGGCCCGCTGCACCGCCCTGGACGAGGACGGAAACGGGATTGTGCAGATCGAAGGGGTGTCCTTTGCCGTCGGCGGGCTGCTGCCCGGGGAGGAGGGGACGGTCGCTGTCTCCGGCAGAAAAAAGCAGCGCGCGCAGCTTGTGCGGGTGGACAAAGCTGTACCCGAGCGGGTCAGGCCGCGCTGTCCGGTCTTTGGCAGATGCGGCGGCTGCCGGCTGCAGCATCTTTCCTACGATGGGCAGCTTGCGCTTAAACAGCGCACGGTGGAGCAGCTGATGCAGGAATACATCGCGCAGGGGGCGAAGTTCTACCAGATTCTGGGGATGAGCGAGCCCTGGCGCTACCGCAACAAAGCGCACGCTACCTTCTCGCTGGACGGGCGGGGACGGATTGTCAGCGGCATCTATGAGGAGAGCAGCCACCGGGTGGTGCCGGTAGAAAAGTGCCTGATTCAGGATGAGCGTGCCGAGCAGATCGCAGCCTCTGTCCGGCAGATCATGCGGGAGTGCCGCATCCAGCCCTACGACGAGGACAGGGGCACGGGGCTGCTGCGCCACATCCTGGTGCGCACCGGCTTTGCCAGCGGGCAGGTGATGGTGGTGCTGGTGACCGCCTCGCCCATCTTCCCGGCGCGCAGCCGGTTTGTCTCGCTGCTGCGGGAGAAGCACCCGGAGATCACCACCATCGTGATGAACTGCAACCCCAAGCAGACCAGCATGGTGCTGGGAACCCAGGAGCGGGTGCTGTACGGTAAGGGCTTCATCAAGGACAGCTTGTGCGGCCTGCGCTTTGCCATCTCGCCGCGGTCGTTTTACCAGGTCAACCCCGTCCAGACCGAGGCGCTGTATCAGCGGGCCATCCAGATGGCGCAGCTGACCGGGCAGGAGCGGGTGCTGGACGCCTACTGCGGCATCGGGACCATCTCGCTGATCGCCGCCGGGCAGGCCAAGGAGGTCATCGGCGTGGAGCTCAACCGCGACGCGGTGCAGGACGCCATCGCCAACGCCAAGCGCAACGGGGTGCGCAACGCGACCTTTATCTGCGAGGATGCGGGCCGCTTTATGACCCGGATGGCGCAGGAGCGGGAAGGGGTGGACGTCGTCTTTCTGGACCCGCCGCGTTCCGGCAGCGACGAGGCGTTTTTGCGGTCGCTGTGCGCGCTGGGACCAAAGCGGGTGGTTTACATCTCCTGCAATCCGCAGACGCAGAAGCGCGACCTTGCCGTGCTGGCCGCCGGAGGGTATCGGGTCGAGGCCATCCAGCCGGTGGACATGTTCCCGCAGACAGGGCACTGCGAATGCATCGCATCATTATCAAAATAAAAAAAGGGGGCGCTGGCCCTCTTTTTTGATGCCCTTTTTCATCTTTCGCTAACCTTTCTTTGAAAAAACGCAAACATGCCGCCGGTGCTGCGCTGGTACTTGCACCCGGGATAACTTTAGACGCAGAAAAAGACCGAATCAGGGGCCGCAGGGGGCCCTGCCCCCACTTTAGGGAGGACGGGGAGGAACTTTATCCCCCCTTGGATATTTTTTCAAAAAGTCCCTTGACTTTTTGAATCCGTTATGATAAAATAATCATCGTTGCTAGATGGAGAGGTGTCCGAGTGGTTTAAGGAGCTAGTCTTGAAAACTAGTGACTCGCAAGAGCCGTGGGTTCGAATCCCACCCTCTCCGCCAAAGAATCTTCTTTAGCGGCAGAGGAAAAGGAACGAATTTAGCACGGCTGTTTCCAAAAGTGAATACAAGCGTAATCCGCTTACCAATCTGGAGAAGTACTCAAGTTGGTGACGAGGCGCCCCTGCTAAGGGCGTAGGTCGGTCTAAAAACTGGCGCGGGGGTTCGAGTCCCCCCTTCTCCGCCAAAAAAAGAAGGTCCCATTTGTGGGACCTTCTTTTTTTATCGAATTGCCAGGCTGAGCCTGGACGCAATTCGCGTCTGAGATGCTGCGTTGAGGAAGTTTTTCCCTCGCGCAGGCAGCTTTTCTTTTTAAAAATAGCCCCGAAAGAGAGCTTCATGGAGCTGTTCTTCGGGGCTGCTTTGTTATCGGGGAAAAGGTCAAGCCTACAGCTGCACCACGCCGTCCTGCAAAAGCACCTTGCCGTCGGCGACCACGGTGGCGCCGGTCATGATGAGGTCGTAGTGGCAGGCGGCCTTGACGGTGCCGCCCAGCGTGATGCTGGTGCCGATGCCGATGTGCACCGAGCCCTCCACGCCCTCGTCCTCCAGCATGAAGCCGCAGAAGTGGCATTTTGGGTTGAGGCCCATCCCCATCTCGGCGATGTTGTAGACGTTGGGGTCGGCCTTGCTGGCAAGGTCGTCTTTGAGCATCTGCGCCTGGCGGCCGCCCTCGATGGAGGTGATGCGCCCGTCCTTGACCCGGCAGACCACCGGCTCCTCCAGCACGCCGATGCCGATATAGGGGATGCTGGCGTCGGCGACGATGACGCCGTTGGCGGTGCCCTCCAGCGGGGAGACGTTGGCCTCGATGGTGGGGATGGTGGAAAATTCGCCCGGCTCCACCACGCCGTACAGCGCGTTGCCGCGGCGGCCCTTGGCGGAATAGGTCAGGTCGGTGCCGTGACGGCTGGTCAGGTGAACCGTCTGGGCGCCCTGCAGCGCCTGGGCGATCGCCCTGCAGGTGGGGGCGATGGCGGGGAAGTCGGCCTCGATGCCGCCGCGCACCAGCATCTCCTCGGTGAAGTGGGTGAGCACCAGCCCGCGTGCGCCCTGTGCCACCGCCTCCTTGACCGCCTGGGTGTGGGTGATGGATTTGCCCACCACGCACAAAAAGACGTCGGCGGCCTTCATCGCCGCCGCTGCGGGGGCTGGCGGCTCCTGTCCGTCCCGCTCGCGGGGCAGGATGCTGCAAAAGACCGGCTCGCCGCCCGCCGAGCAGACCGCCGCTCCCAGCTCCTCGGCGATGCTCATGCGGGAAGGCTCGGTGACAATCAGCACCGTTTCCCCCGGTTTTACCCTGGCGCAGCGGTTGACCACCGTGTGCGCGCCCTTTGCCATCTGGATGTTCCTCATAAAAGCTCCCTCCGTTTTTGTAGTTTAGATCAAAATGAAGTTACTCCCATTATAGGACGCGCCCCTTGTTCCGTCAACCATCCGCCCACTCTAGATGCGGGGAGGGGAGAGGGCAAAAACTGGGGTAGGTTGCCTTTTTTTGCCCTGGTATTTTGGTGAAGCTTGACAGAACATCGGGCGATATGCTAGAATAAAAGCACCAAAATTTGGTGTGGATTTTTTAGCTTTCCCGTTTGACACAAGCTCTTTTCGCCACACAATCGTCCGATGGATGGTTGTGCGGCTTTTTTTGTGTCCTGGGGAAAAAGCAAAAATGGAGGATGGATATGAACGATAGCTTTATGAAAGAAAAACCGGTGCTGCCGCTGATTTTGTCGATGGCGCTGCCGATGGTCGTCTCGATGCTGGTCAACTCTCTATATAACATCGTGGACAGCTTCTTTGTCGCCCAGATCAGCGAGCAGGCGATGACGGCGCTCTCGCTGGTCTACCCGGTGCAGAATCTGATCAACGCCGTCGCCATCGGCTTTGGCGTGGGCATCAATGCGGTCATCGCCTACCACCTGGGTGCGCGCCAGCCGGAGAGCGCCAGCATGGCGGCGACCCACGGCACGGCGCTTTCGGCGCTGCACGGCCTGGTGCTGACCGCGGTGTGCATCCCGCTGATGCCGTGGTTTCTGGGGATGTTCACCGACGACCGGACGGTGATCGAGCTGGGCAGCCAGTATGCCGGCATCGCCTTCTCCTTCTCGGTGGTCATCATGGTCAGCCTCTCGTTTGAGAAGATCTACCAGGCGGTCGGCAGGATGAAGGAGACGATGCTGGCCCTGCTGTCCGGCTGCATCACCAACATTGTGCTTGACCCGATGCTGATCTTCGGCATCGGCCCCTTCCCGCAGATGGGGATTCGCGGGGCGGCGCTGGCCACCGGCATCGGGCAGGTGGTGACGCTGGCAATCTACCTTGTCATCTACCGCACCGTCCAGCTCCCGCTGCGGCTGGGCAGAAGATACCTGCGCCCCAACGCCCGGCTTGACAAAAAGCTCTACGCCATCGGCATCCCGGCGACGCTGAATCTGGCGCTGCCCTCGCTGCTGATCTCGGCGCTCAACGCCATGCTGGCGGCCTTCTCGCAGGCCTATGTGGTGATTCTGGGAATCTACTACAAGCTGCAAACCTTCCTCTACCTGCCGGCCAGCGGCATCATCCAGGGAATGCGCCCGCTGATCGGCTACAACTTTGGCGCCGGGGAGCACCGGCGGGTGCGCAGCATCTATAACGTCACCCTGGGGCTGTGCGCTGTCATCATGGCGGCGGGGACGGCGATCTGCTTTGTCTTTGCCGGGCCGCTGATGGCGATGTTTACCGACAACCCCGAGACCATCTCGCTGGGCGAAACGGCGCTGCGCATCATCAGCCTGGGCTTTATCCCTTCGGCGGTGTCGGTGGCCTCCTCCGGAGCGCTGGAGGGGCTGGGCAAGGGCACCCAGTCCTTTGTCATCTCGCTGTTCCGCTATGCGCTGGTCATCCTGCCGGTCGCCTTTGTGCTCAGCCGCATCTTTGGGGCGGTGGGGGTCTGGCACGCCTTCTGGATCACCGAGCTTGTCACGGCGGCGGTCTCGCTCATCGTCTACCGCAAATCGGTGCGGCAGTAGCACAATCCGTTTTTTTTTCACAGCAGCTTTTGTTGTCAGCTGGCAGCAAAAGCTGCTTTTTTCGCGCCGCTTTCCCTTGACAAAGCGGGCAGGAGGGATATAATAGAACTGTCAAAACAGTTGATATATCAATTGTTGACCTGTTCAACGGTTGAGAACACAACTTTTTTTGGAGGTGCAGAATGGAGAGAACCTTTCACATGCTGCTTTACCGGGCTTTTCACGCCCAGCGCAACCAGCTGCGTCCCTGCATCGGGCGCATCGGACTGGAGGTGGGGCAGCCAAAGATATTAACCTACCTTGCGAAGAATGGACCCTGCCCGCAAAAGCAGCTGGCGGGTTACTTCGAGGTCGATTCGGCGGCCGTTTCCCGCATGCTCGACTCGCTGGAAAAGGGCGGGTTCATCACCCGCAGGTTAAGCGCGCACAGCAGGAGAAGCAACCTGGTCGAGCTGACCGAAAAGGGACGGCAGGCCTGCGACGCCTGGCAGCAGTGCTGCGGCGAGCTGGAGGAGCGGATGCTGCGCGGCTTCACGCCGCAGGAGCGCGAAGCCTTTGCCGGATACCTGTCGCGCGCCTACCAAAATTTACATGCCGAAAAGGGGGAGGGTCATGAAGGACCTCAAACAACTGCTTAAATACCTGGGGGCATACCGGTGGGACATGGTGATCGGCATGCTGCTGATTGTGGTGGAGACGGCCTTTGAGCTGTTCATCCCCATGCTGATGGCCGACTTAATCGACGTCGGCGTCGCCAACCGGGACATCTCCTACATCCTAAACAAGGGCGTGCAGATGGGGCTCTGCGCCCTGTTTGCGCTGATCACCGGGCTTTTGTACGCGCGCTTTGCCGCCCGCGCCGCCTATGGCTGGGGCGCCAGCATCCGCGAGGCACAGTACGAAAAGGTGCAGAACTACGCCTTTTCCAACCTCGACCACTTCGAGACCTCGTCGCTGATTACCCGCATGACCACCGACGTCACCGTCTTGCAGAACGCCATCAACGGCGGTTTCCGCCCGATGGTGCGCGGCCCGATGATGCTGATTATGGGCGTGGGGCTCTCGTTCTGGATGAACCCGGAGCTGGCGGTGGTCTTTCTGGTCTGCGCGCCGGTGCTGGGTGTGATTCTGTTTTTCATCCTGCGCAAGGTCGCGCCGATGTACACCGTCCTGCAGGGCGCGGTGGATAAGCTCAACAACGTCGTGCAGGAGGGCCTGACCGCCATCCGCGCGGTGAAGGCGTTTGTGCGCGGCGAGTATGAGGTGGAAAAATTCCAGCAGGTCAACACCCTGCTGATGGACACCAGCCAGACCACCTTTCACTACGCGGTGCTCAATCTCCCGGCCTTTCAGCTGACCATGTATGTGGCGGTGGTGCTGATCATGTGGTTCGGCGGCAACATGGTGCTCTCCGCCCAGCTGCAGGTGGGCGACCTGACCGGCTTTTTGAGCTATGTCTTTCAGGTCATGAACTCGATGATGATGATTTCCAACGTCTTTCTGCTGCTGACCCGGTCGCTGGCCTCCGCCCGCCGCATCAGTGAGGTGCTGCAGGAGGAGGTGGAGCTTGCCTCCCCGCAGGACGCTGTCAGGGTCATCCCGGACGGCAGCGTCGACTTTGAAAATGTCAGCTTTCAATACAGCAGCAAGGCGCAGGAGAGCGCCCTCTCCAACGTCACGCTGCATATCAAAGCGGGGCAGACGGTGGGGATTCTGGGCGGCACCGGCTCGGCCAAGAGCAGCCTGGTGCAGCTGATCCCGCGGCTCTACGACGTCAGCGAGGGCAGCGTCAGGGTCGGCGGACAGGATGTGCGCGCATACGACCTGCAGGCGCTGCGCGACGCGGTGGGCATCGTGCTGCAGAAAAACGTCCTGTTCTCCGGCACGGTGCGGGAAAACCTCAAGTGGGGCAACCCGGACGCCAGCGACGAGACGCTGTGGGCGGCCTGCAGGGCGGCCTGCGCCGACGAATTTTTGCAGCGGATGCCGAAAGGTCTGGACACCGACCTCGGGCAGGGCGGCGTCAACGTCTCCGGCGGGCAGAAGCAGCGGCTGTGCATCGCGCGCACCCTGCTCAAAAATCCGAAGATTCTGATCTTTGACGACTCCACCAGCGCGGTGGACACCGCCACCGAGGCCAAAATCCGCGCGGAGCTTGCAAAGCTGCAGGAGGTCACCAAAATCATCATCGCCCAGCGCGTCACCTCGGTGATGGACAGCGACCAGATTGTCATTATGGAAAACGGCCGCATCCATGCCGTCGGCACCCACGATGAGCTGCTGGCCGGCGATCCGATCTATCAGGAAATCTATCACTCTCAGATGAAAGGGGGTCAGCTGCATGGCCAGACAGCTTAGTGCAAAAAAACCGAAGGACCTGCGGTACACCCTGGGCACCCTCTTTTCCTATATGGGCCGGCACAAGTTTTTGCTGCTGGCGGTGGCGGTGCTGGTCTCGGTCAGCGCCCTGGCAAACCTGCTGGGCACCTATATGATTCGCCCGGTGGTCAACAGCCTCACCGACGGCAGCTTTGACACGCTGGTGGCGGGCATCGCGGTGACGGTGGCCATCTATGTTGTCGGCGTGCTCTCCGCCTACGGCTACACCCAGATCATGGTCAAGGCCGCGCAGAAGGTGCTGTTCGACATCCGCCGCGACCTGTTTGCCCACCTGCAGACGCTGCCGCTGCGCTTTTTTGACACCCAGCGGCACGGCGACGTGATGAGCTACTTCACCAACGACGTCGACACCATCGCCGACGCCTTAAACAACAGCTTCTCGATGGTGATTCAGAGCTTTATCCAGATTGCGGGCACGCTGATCATTCTGTACATCCTCAACTGGCAGCTCTCGCTGATCGTCACCGTCTGCTATCTGGTGATGTTCTGGTATGTGCGCTTTTCCGGAAAGCGCAGCAAGGCCTACTACACCGTGCAGCAGCAGAGCCTGGGCGACCTGGACGGCTACATCGAGGAGATGGTGGCCGGGCAGAAGGTGGTCAAGGTCTTTAACCACGAGGCGGCAAACCTCAAAACCTTCCACGAGAAAAACGAGGCGCTGCGCAAGGCCGGCACCGGCGCGCAGTCCTACGCGGCGACGATGGTGCCGGCGGTGGTCACCATCTCCTACATCAACTACGCGATTGTGGCGGTGCTGGGCGGCATCATGGCGCTGCAGGGGCTGACCGACGTGGGCAGCCTGGCAAGCTACCTGGTCTTTGTACGCCAGGCCGCGGCCCCGATCAACCAGTTCACCCAGCAGAGTAACTTCCTGCTGGCGGCGATGGCCGGTGCGGAGCGGGTGTTCCAGGCCATGGACCTGGAGCCGGAGGTGGACAAGGGCAGCATCCGCCTGGTGCGGGTGGACGAAAATGGCAGGGAAACTGCCGACACACGCAGCGACCGCTGGGCCTGGCGGGAGGAGGACGGCGTGCTGACGCCTTTGCGCGGCGACGTGCGGTTTGAACAGGTCGACTTTGCCTACGACTCCGACCACCCCATCCTGCACGACATCAACCTCTACGCAAAGCCCGGCCAGAAGATCGCCTTTGTCGGCTCCACCGGCGCGGGCAAGACGACCATCACCAACCTCATCAACCGCTTCTACGACGTCCAGCGCGGGCGGATTCTCTATGACGGCTTCGATATTAAGCAGATCCGCAAGGACGACCTGCGAAGGAGCCTTGGCATCGTGCTGCAGGACACCCACCTGTTCACCGGCACCATCGCGGACAACATCCGTTTTGGCAAGCTGGACGCCACCCAGGAGGAGATCGAGCGGGCGGCCAAAATCGCCAACGCCGACTCCTTCATCCGCCGCCTGCCGCAGGGCTACGACACGATGGTGACCTCGGACGGCGCGAACTTAAGCCAGGGCCAGCGGCAGCTGCTGGCGATTGCCCGCGCGGCGGTGGCCGACCCGCCGGTGCTGATTCTGGACGAGGCGACCAGCTCGATCGACACCCGCACCGAGTCGCTGATCGAGAAGGGGATGGACCAGCTGATGAGGGGGCGCACCGTCTTTGTCATTGCGCACCGCCTGAGCACGGTGCGCAACGCCGACGCGATCATGGTGCTGGAGCAGGGCCGCATCATCGAGCGCGGCAACCACGAGGATTTGCTTGCCCAGCAGGGGGTTTATTATCAGCTTTACAACGGCATGTTTGAGCTGAGCTAGGGGCCTGCGGGCCCCTGCCCCCGGCTTTTTTCTCTCTACCGAGGGGTGGGTGGGGGCACCCGGGGCCTCTT
>URGV01000054.1 GCA_900547455.1 uncultured Oscillospiraceae bacterium | reverse complement strand
CAGCCCTTGGAGATTCTTTGGTGACTTTCTCATCGGGGAGAAAGTCACCCGGGGTGAAGGGGCGGAGCGCCCTCCTCTTGGGTGAAGCGCAGAGGAGGGCAAAGCCCTCCTCGCACCCCCCGTTTCCCGCGGAACTGCAGGAGAAAATTAGTCTTTAAAATAGCTGACCGCGCCGTCGAAGATCGGCTGCTTCTTCTCTCCCGGTACGTTGGCAAACTGACCGGCCGTGTACCTCTCGGTGTGGCCCATCTTGCCAAAGACTCTGCCGTCCGGCGAGGTGATGCCCTCGATGGCATCCACCGAGCCGTTTGGATTAAAGCGGTAGTCCTCGGTCGGGTTGCCGGCAAGGTCGACGTACTGGGTCGCGATCTGGCCGTTCTCGGCCATCTTCTTCACCAGCTCCGAGCTTGCAACAAAGCGGCCTTCGCCGTGGGAGATGGCGATGGTATGGATGTCGCCCACCTGGGTCTGCATCAGCCACGGGGACTTGTTGGAAGCAACCCTGGTGCGCACCAGGCCGGACTGGTGACGGCCAATCAGGTTGTAGGTCAGGGTCGGACAGCTGGCGTCGGTCTCAACGATCTCACCATATGGGACAAGGCCGAGCTTGACCAGCGCCTGGAAGCCATTGCAAATGCCGCACATCAGGCCGTCGCGGTTTTTGAGCAGCTCCATAACCGCTTCGGCAATCTGCGGGTTGCGGAAGAAGGAGACGATGAACTTGGCGGAACCTTCCGGCTCGTCGCCGCCGGAGAAGCCGCCGGGGAGAGCGATGATCTGGGTCTTTTCAATCATTCCCTTGACCAGCTCGACCGACTCCCTGATCTGGTCGGCGTTCTTGTTGCGGATGACCACGATGTCCGCCTTGGCGCCTGCGCGCTCAAAGGCACGAGCGGTGTCGTACTCGCAGTTGGTGCCCGGGAATACCGGAATCAGAACGCGCGGCTGCGCAATCTTAGCTGCAGCGTGGGCGTGTTCGCTCGCTTCATAGTTGTAGGTTGGAACAACGACCTGCGGCGCCTTGGTGATGCGCGGATAAACCGGCTCCAGCGTCGCTTCCCATCTCTGCTGGATGTCGTCTAAGTCGATGGTCTCGCCGTTGATGGTGAGGGTGTAATCCGCTGCAGTTTCACCGATGCAGGGGATGCCTGTGAGCTCGCCGTCCGCCTCGATAACAAATGCGCCGTAGACCGGCTTGAAGACGTGGTGCAGCTGCTCGCTCGCCTCAAAGCCGATGCGGTTGCCGAAGGCCATCTTGCACAGCGCCTCACCCAGGCCCTTCATGCCCAGGGTGTAGACCGCCTTGACCTTGCCGGCGTCGATCAGGCTCTCCATCTTGTCAAAGACAGCGCGCACGCTCTCATAGACCGGCAGGCCGTTCTCGTCGTACTCCGGCGCGAGGTAGTAGACCTTGTCGCCCGCCGCCTTAAACTCGTCGGTGACGACCTTCTGCGCCTTTGCTGTGGAGACTGCGAAGGAGATGAGGGTCGGCGGAACGTGGATGTCCTCAAAGGAACCGGACATCGAGTCCTTGCCGCCGATGGCCGCGCAGCCAAGTTCCAGCTGCGCCTTCAGGCCGCCCAGCAGCGACTGGAACGGTTTGCCCCACTTGACCGGGTCGGCGCCGATCTTCTCAAAATATTCCTGGAAGCTCAGCCAGCATTTTTCGCGGGAACCGCCGGAAGCGATGATCTTCGCAACCGACTCGATGACCGCAAGCTGAGCGCCCTTAAACTGATTTTCGTCCGAAATGTATGGGTTAAAGCCCCAGGCCATCACCGAGCAGGTGTTGGTCTCGCCGTGCAGAACGGGGATCTTGGCAACCATCGCCTGGGATGGGGTCAGCTGGGTCTTGCCGCCGTACGGCATCACTACGGTGCCCGCGCCGATGGTCGAGTCGAACCGGTCGGACAGGCCGCGCTGGGAGCAGACGTTTAGGTCCGCCATGATCTTCTCAAATTTTTCCTTCATCGAAAGGCCCTTGTTGCCGCAGCAAGTTTTCTTGCCTTCCGGTGCCTTGGCGATGACCTTGGTGTGCTTGGTCGCGCCGTTGGAACTCAAAAATTCCCTGGACAGGTCGACAATCTTCTTGCCTCTCCAGTTCATCACCAGTCTTGGGGATTCGGTGACCGAGGCGACGACGGTGGCCATCAGGTTTTCTTTGTCGGTAGCGGCCAGGAATTTGTCTGCGTCCTCCTTGGCGACGACAACCGCCATGCGCTCCTGCGACTCGCTGATGGCAAGCTCGGTGCCGTCCAGGCCGTCATACTTCTTCGGCACCAGGTCGAGGTTGATTTCCAGACCGTCGGCCAGCTCGCCGATGGCGACCGAGACGCCGCCCGCGCCGAAGTCGTTGCAGCGCTTAATCATGCGGGTCACTTCGCCGTCGCGGAACAGGCGCTGAATCTTTCTCTCCTCCGGCGGGTTGCCCTTCTGGACCTCCGCGCCGCAGCTGGAAAGGGACTGCACGTTGTGGGACTTGGAGGAACCGGTCGCGCCGCCGCAGCCGTCTCGGCCGGTCTTGCCGCCCAGCAGGATGATGACGTCGCCCGGCTGCGGCTCCTCGCGGACAACGTGGTCGGCCGGCACCGCACCGATGACTGCGCCGACCTCCATGCGCTTGGCCACATAGCCCGGGTGGTATACCTCACTGACCTGACCGGTCGCCAGACCGATCTGGTTGCCGTAGGAGCTGTAGCCCGCAGCGGCGGTGGTGACGATCTTCTTCTGCGGCAGCTTGCCCTGGATGGTCTGCTCGAACGGGGTCAGCGGGTCGCCCGCGCCGGTAACGCGCATCGCCTGATAGATGTAGGCGCGGCCGGACAGCGGGTCGCGGATGGCGCCGCCCAGACAGGTGGCCGCGCCGCCGAACGGCTCGATCTCGGTCGGGTGGTTGTGGGTCTCGTTTTTAAACTGCAGCAGCCAGTCCTGCTCCTCGCCGTCGACGTCAACCTTGATCTTGACCGAGCAGGCGTTGATTTCCTCGGACTCGTCCAGATCCTTGAGCAGGCCCTTCTTCTTGAGGGCTTTGGCGCCGATGGTGGCCAGGTCCATCAGGGTCATCGGCTTGTCCTTGCCCGCGTGGACGGTCTTGCGCAGCTCGAGATATTCGTTGTAGGCGTCCCTGACATAGTCGCTCTCAATCTCCACGTCCTCGATGCGGGTGGAGAAGGTGGTGTGGCGGCAGTGGTCGGACCAGTAGGTGTCGATCATGCGGATCTCGGTGATGGTCGGGGCGCGTTTTTCGGTCTCTTTAAAGTACTGCTGGCAGAAGGTGATGTCGCCCAGGTCCATCGCCAGGCCGTAGTGGGCGATGAACTGCTCCAGGCCCTTCTGGTCCAGATTGTTAAAGTCTTCCAGCACCGCAACGTCCGCCGGAACGTCGAACGGGGTGTGCAGCGTCTGCACCGGCTCCAGCGGAGACTCCATCGACTCGACGGGGTTGATCAGGTTTTTCTTGATGCGGGAGAGCTCCTCGTCGCTGGCGCCGCTGATGACATAGACCTTGGCGGAGGCGACGGTGGGGCGGTCGTGCTGGGTTGCCAGCTGGATGCACTGCACCGCCGAATCGGCGCGCTGGTCAAACTGTCCCGGCAAAAACTGCACCGCAAACACCTTGTCCTGTGCGCCAAAGGCCGGCAGCTCGTCATAGACCTCATCCACCTGCGGCTCGGAAAGGATGGTCTTTTTGGCCAGCTCAAAATCTTCCGGGGTGATGTCCTCGACATCGTAGCGGTTGAGAATCCGCACCCCGGTCACGCCGCCAATTCCCAGCGAGCTGTGGATATCCGAAAGGACGCCCTGCGCCTCGACGGCGAAGGGGGCCTTCTTTTCTACGTACACTCTGTAAACTGACATACTTCACACTCCTAAAATGTTGTACTGTCTCTATCTTTTCCCCCATGGGAGGTGTTTGACTTCATTATATCACAATCTCCGGGCAGTTTGTATATCGACATTGTCCGAAAGAAAAATAAATTTCCCGCAAACTTTCGGCAAAAGCGCAGGCAAAGGCGCGGCCAAAGACGCAGCCGGCCCTAATAGCGAATCCAAAAACTTCCCTCTTTGGGATACGCTTTCCAAGGGACCTGCTCGGTCAGAAGCTGGTCGACCGCAATCCAGACGGTGCCTTCCCGGAGAATGTCCAGCAGCTTTTCCACCGCCGCCCTTTCCCCCTGCAGCAGCATCCGCACCGAGCCGTCCTCACAGTTTTTTACCCAGCCGCAGATGCCCAGCGCAGTCGCCTGCCGCTGCACAAAGTAGCGAAACCCGACCCCCTGGACCCTTCCGCAGGCCGTCGCCAAGATATTTTGTTCCATTTCGGCGTCCCCCTTACGTGCCGCACCGCACTGTTTTGTAAAAGGCGTCCATTCGAATCCTTACAGGATGGTCCCAATACAGTAGTCCCCCTCCGCCTCGACCACCTTCACCCGGCAGATCCTGCCGCTTAAGTCCTCCTGCGCGCGCACGCAGACGGGGGTGTAGTTTTTGGTGTAGCCGTGCTGCATCCCGTTGAGGGTTTCGGTCTCGATGAGGACCTCCTCCTCCAGCCCGACCTGCCCCTGCAAAAACTGCCGGCGGCTCTGCTCGGTCACAGCGGCCATCTGTCGGCTGCGCTGCTCCTTCTGCTGGCGGGTCAGCTGGTCCGGCATCCTGGCCGCGCGGGTGCCCGGCCGCACCGAATAGGCAAAGACGTGCACCTTGGCAAAGCCGATCTCCCTGGCAAAGGCGAGCGACTGCTCAAATTCCTCCTCGGTCTCGCCGGGGAAACCCACCATGATGTCGGTGGTGATGGATGGATTGTCAAACTGCCGGCGAATCCGCGCCACCAGCTCGCGGTAGAAGGCGGTGTCGTAGTGGCGGTTCATCCGCTTTAAAGTCGCGTCGCAGCCGCTCTGCAGCGAGAGGTGAAACTGCGGGCAGAACTTTGGCAGCGCCGCCAGGATGGAAAGGTTGCGGTCGGTGAGCATCAGCGGCTCCAGCGAGCCCAGCCGCACCCGCTCGATGCCGGGGATGCCGCAGGCCAGCTGCACCGCGTCCACCAGGTGGCAGCCGAGGTCCTTGCCGTAGCTGGACAGGTCGATGCCCACCAGCACCACCTCGCGGTAGCCCTTCAGGCTCAGGTCGATCAGCTCCTGCTTTAATTCCTCCAGCGGCTTGGAGCGGTTAAATCCGCGGGCATAGGGGATGATGCAGTAGGCGCAGTAGTGTTCGCAGCCGTCCTGAATCTTGACAAAGGCGCGGGTGCGCTCCAGAAAGCTGCCGGCGCTCATCTGCTCAAAGCCCTCGTCCCGGCTGTGCGGGGTGATGCGCACGATGCGCTCCCCCTTTTGCAGGTACTCGTTGACATAGTCCAGCACCTTTTTCTTCTCCCCCGCGCCGACCAGCACGTCCACCTCGCTCAGCTTCTGCGCCTCCTCCGGGAAGGCCTGCGGGAAGCAGCCGGTCATCGCGATGACTGCGCCGGGATTTTCCCTTTTCATGCGGTGGATCATCTGCCGGGTCTTTTTGTCCCCGGAGGCGGTGACGGTGCAGGAATTGATGACATAGACGTCGGCGTGGTCGCCGCTGTCCACAATGTCGTACCCGTAAGCCGCAAACTGCTGGGTCATAATCTGTGTCTCATATTGGTTCACCTTGCATCCCAAGGTGTAAAATGCTGCTCGCATAGTCCCTCTTTTCCCCGGCTCAGTCTCCGGTTCCTTAAAATCGCCGTCCCGGCGGGCGCAAAGTTTCCAGTTTTTTTGCCGAAATCTTTGCGCACAAAGCTATTGAAAATGTTATACAAATAAATTATAATGAATTTAAACAATAAATACAACCGTCTTTCGACAAATTCTTTGCCGCAAACAGCTTCTGTTTGTGGCATGACAGAAGGAGAGATTCTTATGAAACGGGAAAAAATCATGCTCAAGACCATCAGCGATGTCAAAGCCTTCGTCAACTCGGTCGCCAAGTACGACTTTGACGTGGACCTTCTCTCCGGCCGGTATGCCGTCGACGCAAAATCCATCATGGGCATCTTCAGCCTCGACCTCTCCAAGGAGATCACCATGGAAGTCCACTCGGACGACTGCGCAGATTTTCTCGCGGAGATTAAGCCTTTTATCGTACAGCAGTAAAATCCATCCACTCAGCACCGGAAAGGAGGAACGGGGATGGCGGAATATTGGGACATCTATGACGCCGATCGTCAAAAAAAGCGGGGGACCCACCTGCGCGGCAAGCCGCTGGCCGACGGAGACTATCACCTGGTGGTCAACATCTGGGTCTACAACAGCCGCGGACAGGTCCTGCTGACCCAGCGCCACCCCGACATCCCCTTCGGCTTAAAGTGGGCCTGCACCGGCGGCTCGGCCATTGCCGGCGAGGACACCCTGACCGCCGCCGTGCGCGAAACGCGCGAGGAGATCGGGCTGACCGTCCAGCCGCAGGAGCTGATTCTGGCCGGGCAGGAGCGGCGGCTGCACAGCTTTCTGGACACCTTCATCCTCTGCCGCGACGTGGGTCCGGGGGAGATTGTGATGCAGCCGGAGGAGGTTGTGGACTTCTGCTGGGTGGGCCAGTCGCAGTACCGCCGCATGGAGCGGGAGGGGCTATTGCACCCCGCACTCAAAAACTTTTTCACCACCTACCGTGAAAAGATCCCCAGGGGCAACCCCTTCCGCAAACATCTTCGACGATGAGAGAAAGGAAGACCGCATCTTCCTTTCTCTTTTTTTGCGCTTGTTTGAAGCTTTCCCTCTTTGACAAAAACTTTCCTTTCCGGCAGCCTGTCATCGCTTGACGTGGGGCGCGCGGCATGGTACTATTGAAAAAGGTTCTTCGGAGCCTGTTGTAATAAAATGATAGAAGGGACTGTATCGTATGGAAAAAACCAAAGTAGTCATTGTCGGATATGGAAATATCGGACATTACGCCCTTCAGGCCGTCGAGGCCGCTGAGGATATGGAGCTGGTCGGCGTGGTTCGCCACAACGCCGGCGCGCAGCAGCCAAAGGAGCTTGCCGGCATCCCCGTTGTCGACGACGTCGACAAGCTGCCGGTCAAGCCGCAGGTTGCCCTGCTGTGCCTGCCGACCCGCTCGGTAGAGGAAAACGCAAAGCAGTATCTGGCCAAAGGCATCAACACCGTGGACAGCTTTGACATCCACACCCAGATCTGGGAGCTGCACTGCGCGCTGGACAAGGCCGCCAAGGTCACCGGCGCGGTTTCGGTCATCTCCGCCGGCTGGGACCCGGGTTCCGACTCGGTGGTCCGCACCCTGCTGGAGGCCTGCGCCCCCAAAGGCATCACCGACACCAACTTCGGCCCCGGCATGAGCATGGGCCACTCGGTTGCCGCCAAGGGCAAGCCGGGCGTCAGGGACGCGCTGTCGATGACCATTCCGCTGGGAACCGGCATCCACAGAAGAAACGTCTACATCGAGCTGGAGGAGGGCTATGACTTTGAGCAGGTCAAACGCTCCATCCTGGAGGACGACTACTTCTGCCACGACGAAACCCACGTCTTTGCCGTTCCTTCGGTGGACGCGCTGATGGACAAGGGTCACGGCGTCAACCTGGTCCGCAAGGGCGTCTCCGGCCAGACCCAGAACCAGCTGTTCGAGTTCAACATGAAGATCAACAACCCCGCGCTGACCTCCCAGATCATGGTCGCCTGCGCGCGCGCAGCGATGCACCAGGCTCCGGGCTGCTACGTCATGCCGCAGCTTCCGGTGATGGACCTGCTTCCGGGCACCCTGGAAGAAAAGATTCGCCGCCTGGTTTAATCTTTGCACAAACCCCTTCCCTCCGGCATTTTTGCCGGGGGGATTTTTTCTTGCGGTCAAAAAAACAGGCCCGCGAAAATCACGCGAACCTGTTTTTTTAATTTGCCCTTATTTTACGATGTAATCTTTGACGGTTACCGGCAGGTCAGCCTCGTCGCAGGAGACGGTGAAGATGATCTGCGCGTCGCTCTGAACCTTAGCCAGCTTCTGAATCATCGCTGCAAAGCCTTCGTAATCCTTCTCCACATCGCCAACCTTGCCGATCTTGAAGGTGCCGTCGACAAACAGGTGGGTGATGTCGTAGTTGCCGGCCAGGAAACCAGCCAGGAAGCCGTACAGGTTTGCAAAGCCTCTGATGTCATATTCTTCGCTGTTGACCAGACGAACGGCGTTGGGCAGCTCGTGAGCCAGCTTGTCGCCCTTCTCTACGCAGACAACGTTGCCCTTGGACTCCTCCGCTGCTTTTCTGGCCATGTCGATGAGGGTTTTGGTTTTGCCGGTGCCTTTTGTTCCTACGATCAGTTTAATCATTGAAAATTCCTCCCTGGATATATTTTATTGGAATCTTTGCTTTTTATTTCAACCGCGCTTCCAGCGCCTGTTTTTGGTCCTCATAGCCCGGTTTGCCCAGCAGGGCGAACATGTTTTTCTTGTAGCTTTCCACACCCGGCTGGTTAAAGGGGTTGACCGCCAACAGGTATCCGGACAGTGCGCAGGCTTTCTCAAAGAAGTAGATCAGATACCCCAGCTCCTCCTCGTTGATGGCGGGAAGCTGCAGCACCATGTTGGGGACGCCGCCCTCGGTGTGCGCCAGGATGGTGCCCTGCATCGCCTTGCGGTTGACCACCGACATATTCTGATCGGACAGAAAGTTGAGTCCGTCGAAGTTGTTCGGGTCGGGCTGGATGTACAGGTCCTGCTGCGGAGCCGCAATATCCACAACCGTCTCGAACAGGATGCGGGAGCCTTCCTGGATAAACTGTCCCATCGAGTGCAGGTCGGTGGAAAAGATTGCCGACGAGGGGTAGATGCCCTTGTTGTCCTTGCCTTCGCTCTCACCAAAGAGCTGTTTATACCACTCGGCCATCATCGAGAAAGCCGGCTCATAGCTGACCAGAATCTCGATGGCCTTGCCCTTGCGGTACAGGATGTTGCGCAGCGCCGCATAGCGGTAGCAGTCGTTTTTGTCAAGGTCGCAGACACTCAAATCCTCCCTTGCCTTGGCTGCGCCCTCCATGAGCTTGGCGATGTCCGAACCGGACACCGCAATCGGCAGCAGTCCCACCGCGGTCAGCACCGAATAGCGTCCGCCGACGTCGTCCGGGATGACAAAGGTCTCATACCCTTCCTCGTCCGCCAGCTGCTTCAAGGTGCCTTTGGCCTTGTCGGTGGTGCAGAAGATGCGCTCCTTCGCGCCCTCGCGGCCATACTTTTTGATGGCCAGGTCGCGGAAGATGCGGAAGGCCAGCGCCGGCTCGGTGGTGGTGCCGGACTTGGAGATGACGTTGATCGAGAAGTCCTTGCCCTCGCACAGCCTGATGACCTGATTGAGGTAGGTCGGGCTGATGCTGTTGCCCGCAAAATAGATCTGCGGCCCGTCCCCCAGATTGTTGTACAGCTGGGAATGCAAGAGCTCGATTGCCGCCCGCGCGCCCAGATAGCTGCCGCCGATGCCGATGACAACCAGCACCTGCGAGTGGCTGCGAATCTTCTGCGCCGCCTTTAAAATCCTGTCAAATTCCTCCCGGTCGTAGTTGACCGGCAGATCCAGCCAGCCGAGAAAATCGTTTCCGGGACCGGATTTTTCGTGGATGGTGCGGTGCGCCGCCTCCACCTGGGGAAGGATTGCCTGAAGCTCCCCTTCATGAACAAAGGGTTCCAGATATTTTGCGTTGAGCGTTACAGCCATAGCCGACACTTCCTTTCGGTTTCTCCTGCTTTGTGTCTTTCCTGTTTTGAGAAACATTCTATCTCTGGTGATATAGTTATTTTACATTATTTCTCCTCATTTTGCAAGGCTGTTTTGGTTAAAAAGCAGCCTTTCGCCCCGAAAGCGGAAATTTTTGTGCGCAAAGCCCGCTTTTGGGGCTACCCCTGCACCTGCACAAGCCCCTGCAGCAGGGCTTTCAGGCTCTTTGCAAAGGTCATCCGCTCCACCGTCTGGGAGGCGGTGAGCGGCTCCTGGCTGAGCGTCTCCCCTTGTCGAATCAGGCTCACCGTGCCGATGCTGTCCCCCTGCAGCACTGGGGCCTGTAGCTCGGGGACAAGCTCGACTGCCACCTCGATTTCTTCCGCCTCATCGCGGCGCACCACCGCTTTGGGCAGCTCTCCAATCTGAGGGAGCACCTCGGTCTGCGCGCCGCAAACCACCGGCACCGGCGTCAGCTGCGCCTGCACCTCTTCCTGCTGCGGCTGATAGATCATGAAGCTGGAAAAGCCGTAGTCGAGCAGCTGCTTTGTCTGCTCAAAGCGGGTGTCGCTGTCCTTGCAGCCCATGACCACCGCGATCAGGTCCATCCCGTCCCGGGTGGCGGTGGCGCACAGACAATGTCCCGCCGCGTCGGTGGTGCCGGTTTTCAGCCCGGTGGTTCCGTCGTAAAAGCGGACCAGGCGGTTGGTGTTGACAAGCTCGGTCTGACCGCCGCGCAGGCTGTCCATCCAGATGGTGGAGAAGGGGATGATCTGCTCGCCGTAGCGCACCATCAGCTCCCGCGCCAGCGCCGCCACGTCCTGCGCGCAGGTGTAGTGGCCGTCCTCGTCAAAGCCGGTGCAGTTGACATAGTGGGTGTTGACAAGCCCCAGCTCCTGCGCCTTGTCGTTCATGCGCTGCACAAAGGCCTCCTCGGTGGCGGCCAGAGCCTCGGCAAAGACGACCGCCGCATCGTTGGCGCTGGCGACAATCAGCGCCTTGAGCAGGTCCTCCACCGTCATCTGCTCGCCCTCTTTGAGCCAGATCTCCGACCCGCCCATCGTCTTGGCGTAGGCCGAGCAGGTGAGGGTCTGATCCATGGTGAGCGTCCCATCCTCCAGCGCCTCAAAGATGAGCAGCAGGTCCATCAGCTTGGTCAGCGACGCCGGGGCCAACGCCTCCCGGGCGTTCTGCTCAAAGAGCAGCTGGCCGGTTTGCTGTTCCATCAACAGGACAGATTTTGCGGTGAAGCTCATCGCGACCTGTCGCTTTTCCTCCTCGGCAAAGGCGGGGATGCTGCTCGCGGCCAGCAGGCAGAGGGCCAGACCCAGCGCGCAGAGCCGCAGGCGCATCTTTCCGATTTTTTTCATACAGGCTCCCTCCTTAAAAAAGGCTTTTTTGACATGTATATGGGGGAGGGGCGGGGTTTATGAGTGCAGGGGCCAGGGATTTCTGCAAGGACATAGTCCCTGCACCCACCGATGCGAGGAGGGGCTGCGCCCCTCCGGGAGCAAGTCGTCAGACTTGGCTCCTCGCTCCTCCCCATGAGTGGGCCTACCCGGCCCACACCCGGGGTTCCTTTCGTTTCACGACGAAAGGA
>URGV01000053.1 GCA_900547455.1 uncultured Oscillospiraceae bacterium | reverse complement strand
CGTGGGGGCCGAAGGCCCCCACTTCGGGGAGTGCAGAGGGGCGTAGCCCCTCGCATCATAAAGTAGTAGGCCGGGGTGGAGGGGGCACCAGCCCCCCCTCTTGCAAAACCCGCCGTTCTGCTTTATGATAAAAGCAAAGAAAAAAGAGAGGAGCCTTGCCGATGGAAAGAATCACCGTTTGGACAAAACAGCACCGGGCTGTCCTCGAGCAGCTCGAACAGGTGGGGCGCTATACCGCCAAAAGGGAATATGTCCTGAAGGAAAACGAGGACTGCTCCCGCTTTGTGCTGGAGGCCTATAACTGGCTGGTCAAGCACAGCCCGCTGGCGGCGCAGAAACCTGCCGATGCCGACTATCCGGTCTGGCTCTCCTTCAGCCGCGAGGGCACCTACCTGCCGCAGCCCAACACCGTCATGCTGGAGCTGCAGGTGGACCCCAAGCAGGTGGTGCAGGTGCCGGTGGCAAAGTGGGGGATGATTCTCAACTACTCCTACATCCCGAAGGATGAGGCCGACGCCAAACGCCACCGCCGGCTGCTGGAGGACTATCACACCAGCGACACCCAGGCGTATATGTCCCAGTTTTACCCGCAGATCAAGCGGGAGATCATCGACAGCTGGGACCGGCTGTTCGACGATGCGATCAAGGTAAACAGCGACCAACGATATGGACTGATATGGGAGATCAGAAAAGAATGGATTGTAAGCGTGACAAAATAACCCTCTATTCCCCGCAGAGCAGCCAGGTGGCCGAGATCATCCGCCGCGAGGGCGTCTGCTTTTCCAGACCGGAATTTATCTCCAAAAAGTACGGGGAGAGCGCCCCGCTGTTTTTGACCGTCTACAGCTGGTTTGTCCGGGAGGCGGCCAAGATCGTTCCCCCGCCGCCCGGCGCTTCCTTCCCCTATTGGGCGGTGGCCGACCCCAAGAGCGTCGACCGCTCGGCCGGCGGGGAGCTGCTGGTGCTGTCGGTGCCGGCCGATCAGGTGATTCTGTTCGACCTGTACGACTGGAACAAAATTTTGCAGCTGCGCCCGCTGACCGACAACCCGCAGGAGGAAAAGGAGCTGCTGCAGGAGCTTTCGCTGCGGGGACTGGACTTAAACAAGGTGATGCTCTCCAGCTTTTACCCGGATTTTCGGGAGCAGATTTTAGCGAGCTGGCAGCGGCTTTTCCGCCACCATCAGGCCCTGCTGCAGGGGGACTGCAGCGGCGTTGGGGCGGTGCAGGCGGCGCTGTGGTGCATCCGCCGCGAGTGGGTGCTTCAGCGATGAAGCAGCGGCGCTGAAAGCAGCGCACCGACCCGTAAAAAAAGGACAGCGAAAAGGCCTGTCAAGCGGTTTGACAGGCCTTTTTCTTCTGAGGTGTGTTTTTTGAGGAGGGTAGAGCAAATACTCAACGAACGATGCGGCTTCGTTCCTCTTGTTGAGTACATCTTTATTATAACGCGCCCGCAAAATTATTTGTTAAGGCCCTGTAAATGGCCTTTAAAAAAACATTGCTTAAAATGTTAAAATGAGAGCCGCCCGCAAAAACGCTGCCAAAAGAGCGCGAAACCGGGCGGGAAGCGGGGAAGCTAGAATCCCGCAAGCAGGGTGCCGACCAGGATGCCGAAATAATTTCCCAGCACATAGCCCAGCACGCCGACCAGCATCACCGGGCCGATCAGCTGGTTCCAGCCCTTGGAGATGGCCATCGCCGCGGCGGTGGTCGGGCCGCCGATGTTGGCGTTGGAGGCTAAAATAATCTCCTCCAGATTGAAGTGGAACAGCTTGCCGAAGAGCAGCGAGAACAGCATGTTCACCGCCACGATGATCAGCGCGTAAATGAGCAGCACCGGCGCCTGGGTGAGGATGCTGACAATCGAGGCCGGCGCGCCGATGACCGCAAAAAAGATGTAGATCAAAAAGGTGCCGATCTCGTTGGCGCCCGGCGCGTCGTTGAACGCCTTGGGGAAGGCGGTGGCGCAGATCATGGTCAGGGTGGTCATAATCAGGTACTTGTTGCCCAGCAGCTGGTTGAGGATAAAGCCCGCGCCCTCGGCGGGGAAAAGCTGGGCGAAAAAGTTTGCGATCGCGGTCGAGACCGCCACGATGATGAAGGTCGCCGCGATGTCAAAGGAGATATTTTGCAGCGAGATGGGCTTTGCATTCCAGAATTCCCCGGTGCTGCCGCCCTGCCCGGCCTCCACCTGGTCGACCAGCGGGTGGGCGTAGTGCCTGCGGAAAAAGGCGATGGACGGCATGGCGATCAGCACAAAGAAGTAGAGCGCCATCAGCAGGTTGTCCGCCACCACCGCCTGGGAGCTCATCTGCCCGGAAGCGCCGAAGGTGTCGGCCATCGCCACAAAGTTGACCGAGCCGCCGATGTAGGTGCCGGTGAACATGGCGGCCACCTTGTACAGCTCCGGGAACAGGTTGTGCAGCAGAAAGAATCCGCCCAGCGCGCCGACGGTGGTGCCCACCGAGCCGATGAGAAAGATCAGCAGCAGCCGCCCGCTTTCCCGGCCAATGCGCTTGATGTTGCACTGGAACAGCAGCAGCGGGATGGCCAGCGGCACGACATAGTCCCAAACGGTGTCGTACACCGCCGATTCGGTGGGGATGACGCCGAAGTTGGAGAGGAGCATCATGGAAATCAGGGCGATGACGCAGCCGGTGACCTTGGCGGCCCAGCGGAAACGCTGCTCCAGCCAGATGGAGAGGGCCGCCACGCCGACCAGAATGGCCCACAGCGCCCAGGTGTTGTCCGAATGGATGAGTGTGTTCATGGAAAAAAACTCCCTCGATTGTATTTTCTCCATTGTATCATATTTTGCCGGGGCTTGTCGATGAAAAAAAGGAGCTCCCGCGATGAGAGCTCCTTTTTTGCCGAAAAATTCAGCGCGCGTACACTTCGCACAGCGCGTCGAAGGTCCAGAACGCCTTGCGCGCCGGGCGCTTCAGGGCGGTCTGCGGGGTGATGATGAGCCGCTGGCCGTTCCAGCGCAGGTCGATGGTGATTTCCTTCCCAAGGGTGCGGATGGTCTCCATCACGCTGGCGGGCATATTGGTGTAGTCCGCAGGGACATAAACCCGCACTGTCCTGCCGTCACCGGCGGCGCGCAGGTCGGATTTTACATCCATCCAGAAGTTGTATCGCTCGGTGGCCTGCTCATCCATCGGGTCGGGGCGCTCGGCGGCTTCCAGCTGCTGGACGGCGTTGGAGGCGTTGCCGGTTGTGCCGGTGCTGGGGACGGACGGCGTACTGGGGTCGGTGGCAGGGTCGGACGGCTGCTCGGGCTGGGACCGTTCAATCTTCACATTGGGCAGTCCGCTGATCTCGAGGGCCTTCCGAATCATATCGATTGTGTCCTCCGTCGTGCTGACGGGGACGTAGATCGTGGTCAGCACATCGCAGTCCCAAAAAGCATAGTCCCAGATGTTGCCGACATTGCCGGAGAAGGTGACGGTTTTGAGCCCATCACAGTTCCGAAAAGCATAGCTCCCGATGCTGCCGACATTGCCGGAGAAGGTGAGGGTTTTGAGCGCATCGCAGCCAAAAAAAGCATAGTCCCAGATGTTGCCGACATCGCCGGAGAAGGTGACGGTGTCGAGCGTAGAGCATTGCCCAAAAGCATAGTTCCCAATGCTGCTGACATCACCGGAGAAGGTGACTTTTTCGAGCGCAGTGCAGTCCCTAAAAGCATGGTCCTCGATGTTGCCGACATTGCCGGAGAAGGTGACGGTATTGAGTGCGCCGCAGCCCTGAAAAGCACAGTACCTGATGCTGTCGACACCGCCGAAGAAGGTGACCGTGTTGAGCGCAATGCAGTACTGAAAAGCATTGTCCCCGATGCTGTCGACACTGCCGGAGAAGGTGAGGGTTTTGAGCGCGCCGCACCTATAAAAAGCCCAGTCCCCGACGCCGGTGACAGGGTAGCTTATCCCGCCCTTTTTAATCGTTGCCGGAATGGTGATCTCGCCGCCTTGAAAGTCTAAAATTGTGCCGGTGACGGTGATAGAATTCTCGTTCCACTCATAGACGATTCCCTGATTGTCGGTGTAGATATTGTTGTTCCAACTTCCTTCTGTTTCCCTTGTTTCCATCTCTGTCGGTTCGGTTGTCTCGGGTGTGACCGGCTCGCCGTCCGCAAAGGCGGTCACGCTGCCCAGCATCACCGCCGCCAGCAGGAGGGGCAAAAAACAGGTTTTCCAATTCATGTTTCCCAACTTCCTTTCCTATCAAACGGCCCGGCCAGCGCCTTTAAAGGCGGCAAAAGGCCATGGCCTTTTGTTTGATTATAGCACGTCGAAAGTTGGTTCGTCCAGACCCGCTGTTAAAAAATTCCCAGCGCCTCCTGGAGCGCCTGCAAGGTCTTTTCCCCATCCTCCAGCGCAAACAGCGCGCCGTAGCTGACCGAGTCGTTTTGGATGAGGAGCTGACTTTCGGTCATACTGATCTGGTAGTGGGAGACGTTGTCTGCCTCAAAGCTGACCGCGCCCTTCAGGGTTTTGTCCTTGCTCACCCGCTCAAAGCTGCCGGGCTGGACGGTGATGTCGCCGAGCATCTTCTGGACATAAGGGGAGCGGGAGGTGTCGGTGACGGCGGGGAAGTCCTCCACGCCGGTCTGCCGCTGGAAGGAAACCCGGACAGAGGGCGCGTCGATGAGCTTGTACAGCCAGCTGGGGTGCTGGGCAGCGCCGTTCAGAGATTGCTCCACCGCCTGCCAGAGCTGGTCGTCTGCAAGCTGCACGGCCATCTGCGGGGCGTTGACCGAGTCGCTTTCCAGCGTGAGCAGCGCGGCGTCGCCCTTCTGCTCCAGCCGCAGCCGCCCATAGCCGCTGGAGAGGGTGAGGTAGGGCGCGGTGCTGGTTGCCTGCTCCAGCTCATCCAGCGAGAGGGCGGTGCAGGAGAGAGCTTGCAGCGCCCGGTCGATGGGCGCGCGGGCCTCTTTTGTCAGGCCGTCGGTGGTGGTGTAGGTGTGGGCCATTTTGTCGACAAGCCGGATGGAAGGGGAATCCTTCAGCACTGAGACAAGCTCGCCCTTGTCCTGGCTGGAAAGGGTTTGCAGCAATTCCAGCAGCGGCAGCAGCTGCTGCCGATTGCCGCAGCGGAAGGGGACGTCGGTGTAGTCGCCGAGCTTTTTGCCGTCGAGCATCATCAGGTAGTTGTCCAGCCCGTAGAGGGTGTTGTAGGTGCTGACCTGTTTGCCGCTGTGGATTTCCAGCGAAAATTCGGTGATGTAGTCGCCGATGTCGTAGCCGGTGATGGTGGGATTGATGGTGGCGGCCTGTGCGCCGCAGTTGGAAAGCGCCTCGCAGAGCTGGCGGATCGTTTCGGCGTCCTCGATGAGGTAGACCCGTCCGGTATAGGCGCCGTCGTAGCTGGTGCCGTGCGGGTAGGCGTAGAGCAGGATGTAGTCGACCTGCTCCGCGGCGGGGACGTTGAGGTCGTACAGCGCGGCGATGGCAGGGATGTTAGTTTCCCCATCCCTGGTAAAGTAGTCGATAATGGCCTGCTGGCCCGCCTCGGTGACCTGGTTGGGAATGTCGCTGGCCGGATAGGAGGTGGCGCGGACGGGGCTGGCCAGGGGCAGCATCAGCAGCAGGGAACAGAGCAGAGCAAACCATTTTTTCTTCATCAGAGATGCCTCCTTTATTTGTACAGATTCCTTTATCTATTTCGTGTCCTTCTGCTTTCATTTTACTGCAAGGGAAAGCGGTTTTTCTATCCTCGGCATGTAGAAAATGGAGGGGGAAGTTTGTATACAAATTGTAAATTCGTAAATTGAATTATATAATTCGCTTGACAAATTTTATAATATGGTTTACAATAATCTCGGAAACCATGGGAAGGAAGGTGCAGAAAAAAGATGAGCAAAAGCGTATACAGCCTGGTGCTCAGCGACGATGTGGTGGCGCAGATCGACCGCGCAGCCTACGCGCTTGGGACCAGCCGGTCCAACCTGATCAACCAGGTGCTGGCGGAATATGTCTCGCTGATTACCCCGGAAAAGCGCCGCAAGGATATCTTTGATTCTCTGGTCTCGGTGCTGGGCGGCTTCGAGCCGTTTCAGGTGCAGGCGCAGGGGTCGGACAGCATGCTCAGCATCCGCAGCCCGCTGCGCATCAAGTATAACCCCACCATCAAGTACACGGTGGAGCTCTCGCTGCACAGCAAAAGCGAGCTGGGCCAGCTGAAAATCATGACCCGCACCCAGTCCCAGACGCTCATCGAGCTGCTGGACGCCTTTTTCTACCGCTTCTCGCAGATCGAGCAGCGGTATATCCGCGGGCTGTTCCCCGAGGTGACGCCGCACTATCAGGTCGGGCAGGGGCGGTTTATCCGCAACTTTTCGCTGCTTAAAGAGGGCAGCAAAAACAGCGAGATCGGCACCGCCATCGCCGCCTACATCCAGATGATCGACCGGGCGCTCAAAGGCTGCCTTGGCGCCGACAGCGGGGAGTGGGACAGCATCATCGAAAAAATTTATCTGAGCTACTTAAAGGAAACACCGATTATCTGTTAAACCAATCGAACAAAAATAGAGGATACACTCCACGAAAGGAGAGAAATTGATCGTATGAACGCACAAAAGTTTACCCAGAAATCGCTGGAGGCAATCCAGGAGGCAAACAACCTGGCGCTCTCCAACAACAACATGCAGATCGAGCAGGAGCACCTGCTCTACGCGCTGCTGACCATCGACCAGAGCCTGATCGCCCAGCTCATCAAAAAGATGGGCAAGGACCCGCAGGCGCTGACCCAGGCGGTCAAGCAGGAGATCGACAAGATGCCCGGCGTCACCGGCTCCGGTCGAGAGGCGGGAAAAATCTATGTGGCGCAGGACGTGGACACGGTGCTGGCCAAGGCCGAGAACATCGCCGACTCGATGAAGGACGAGTACGTCTCGGTCGAGCACCTGATGCTCTCGCTGATGGAAAACCCGAACCACAACCTCAAAGAGATTTTTAAGCTGTTCGACATCAGGAAAAACGACTTCCTGAAGGCGCTGCAGGAGGTGCGCGGCAACACCCGCGTCACCAGCGACTCGCCGGAGGGCACCTACGACGTGCTCAAAAAGTACGGCCACGACCTGGTGGAGGACGCGCGGGAGAAAAAGCTGGACCCGGTCATCGGCAGGGACTCCGAGATCCGCGACGTCATGATGATCCTGTCCAGAAAGACCAAGAATAACCCGGTGCTGATCGGCGAGCCGGGCGTCGGCAAGACCGCCATCGCCGAGGGGCTGGCCCAGCGCATTGTGCGCGGCGACGTTCCTGCCAGCCTGAAGGACAAGACCATCTTCTCGCTGGATATGGGTTCGCTGATTGCGGGCGCAAAGTTCCGCGGCGAGTTTGAGGAAAGGCTCAAGGCGGTGCTGGGCGAAATCAAAAAGAGCGAGGGCAAGATCATCCTCTTTATCGATGAGCTGCACACCATCGTCGGCGCGGGCAAGACCGAGGGCTCGATGGATGCGGGCAACCTGTTAAAGCCAATGTTGGCCCGCGGCGAGCTGCACTGCATCGGCGCCACCACCCTGGACGAGTACCGCCAGTATATCGAGAAGGACGCCGCGCTGGAGCGCCGCTTCCAGCCGGTGATGGTCAACGAGCCGACGGTGGAGGACACCATCTCGATCCTGCGCGGCTTAAAGGAGCGGTATGAAGTTTACCACGGCGTCAAGATTCAGGACGCCGCGCTGATTGCCGCGGCCACTTTGTCCAACCGCTATATCTCCGACCGGTTTTTGCCGGATAAGGCCATCGACCTGGTGGATGAGGCCTGCGCGATGATCCGCACCGAGATGGACTCGATGCCGATCGAGCTGGACGAATTAAACCGCAAGATCATCCAGCAGGAGATTGCCCAGGCAGCGCTGAAAAAGGAGGAGGACAAGCTCTCCAAGGAGCGGCTGGAGACGGTCACCAGGGAGCTTGCCCAGCTGCGCGAGCAGTTTAACTCGATGAAGGCCCAGTGGGACAACGAGAAGGCCGCCATCACCAAGGTGCAGAAGCTGCGCGAGGAGATCGAGCAGGTCGGCGGCGAGATCGAGCGCGCCGAGCGCGAATATGACCTGAACAAGGCAGCGGAGCTCAAGTACGGCAAGCTGCCGCAGCTCAAAGCCGAGCTGGAAAAGGAGGAGAAGCTGGCCGAGGAGGCACAGCAGTCCAACCTGCTGCGCGACAAGGTCACCGAGGAGGAGATCGCCAAGGTGGTCGGCAAGTGGACCGGCATCCCGGTCGCCAGAATCATGGAGGGCGAGCGGGAGAAGCTGCTGCACATGGAGGACATCCTGCACGAGAACGTGGTCGGACAGGACGAGGCGGTGCGCCTGGTCAGCGAGGCCATCCTGCGCTCGCGCGCCGGCATCTCCGACCCGAACCGGCCGATCGGTTCCTTCTTGTTCCTCGGCCCGACCGGCGTCGGCAAGACCCAGCTGGCAAAGACGCTGGCAAAGACCCTGTTCGACGACGAGAACAACATGGTGCGCATCGACATGAGCGAGTACATGGAGAAGTACTCGGTGTCCAGACTGATCGGAGCGCCTCCGGGATATGTCGGCTATGAGGAGGGCGGCCAGCTGACCGAAGCGGTCCGCCGCCACCCGTACTCGGTCGTTCTGTTCGATGAGGTCGAAAAGGCCCACCCGGACGTCTTTAACGTGCTGCTGCAGGTGCTGGACGACGGCCGCATCACCGACTCGCAGGGCCGCACCGTCGACTTTAAGAACACCATCATCATCCTGACCTCCAACCTCGGCTCCTCCTACATCCTGGAGGGCATCACCCCGGAGGGAGAGATCAGTCAGGAGGCCAAGGACCAGGTCAACGCCCTGTTAAAATCGAGCTTCCGTCCGGAATTCTTAAACCGTCTGGACGAGATTGTCTTCTATAAACCGCTGAGCAAGGAGAACATCGGCAGCATCATCGACCTGCAGATGAAGGACCTCAAGGAGCGGCTGCAGGCAAAGCAGATCACCCTCGAGATGACCGATGCGGCCAAACAGTACATCATCGACAACGCCTACGACCCGGTCTACGGCGCGCGGCCGCTCAAGCGCTTTTTGCAGAGCCATGTCGAGACGCTGCTGGCCAAGAAGATCATCGCAGGCGAGATCGGCTCGGACGACGACAACGCCGAGATGTTCCTGGTCACCATCGACGCCGAGAACGGCGAGCTGGTGGTCAGATAAACAGAGACTGTCCGGACAAGGAGAGTTTTTATAGGGCGGGGACGCTTCCCGATCAGGGAAGCGCCCCCGCTTTTGCGTTGCCTCCAAAAGCGATTTTGGTTTACCCCCTTTTCCCTGTGCGCCCCTTGTGGTACAATAGCCTTAACCGAACACAAGGGGGAGAAAAAGAAATGGCAAAAAAACAGCGGCTGGACAAGGCCATCGCCATGCAGGGGGCGTTTTCCCGCAGCGAGGTCAAGACCCTCATCCGCAAAGGAGAGGTCACCGTCAACGGGCAGGTGGTCAAAAGCGCCGACTTTGGCGTCGATTTTGACAGCGACACGATAGCGGTGCAGGGCAGGGAGCTGACGCTGCGCCAGCATCTCTACCTGATGATGAATAAGCCCAAAGGGGTGGTCAGCGCCAGCGAGGACAGGCATGAAAGGACGGTGGTAGACCTGGTGCCCGAGCGCCTTTTCCGCAAGGGGCTGTTCCCGGCCGGAAGGCTCGACAAGGACACCACCGGCTTTGTGCTGCTGACCGACGACGGGGCCTTTGCCCACGACATCCTCTCCCCCAAAAAGCACATTCCCAAAACCTACCACGCGCTGGTGGACGGCCCCATCACCGAGCAGATGGAGCGGGATTTTGCGCAGGGTATCCGGATCGGCCCCGATCAGACGCTGCCGGCTTCGCTCAAAAAGCTCTCCTCCTGCGAGCGGGGAGACTGGGGGGAGGTCATCCTGCGGGAAGGGCTCTACCACCAGATCAAGCGAATGTTCGGCGTCTACGGTTTAAAGGTGCTGGAGCTAAAACGGGTGAAGATGGGGCGTCTCCCGCTCGACCCAACCCTCAAAGAGGGCGAGTGCCGGGAGCTGACACCGGAGGAATTGCGGCTGGTCGCTTCGCGGGAGGAGGAATAGAGGATGGGATGTCTTATCTGTGAGCGCATTGGGCAGATTGAGCGGGGAGAAAATCCCTACTTTGTCTGCGCGCTCTCGACCGGGTATGTGGTGCTGGGCGACCACCAGCGCTTTCAGGGGTACACCCTGTTTTTGTGTAAGCGCCATGTCACCGAGCTGTATCAGCTGCCGTGGGGACTTCGCACCCGCTTTTTGCAGGAGATGTCGCTGGTGGCCGAGGCGGTGGCGGCGGTCTACCGCCCGGAAAAGATGAACTATGAGCTGCTGGGCAACGGGGACACCCACCTGCACTGGCACCTGTTCCCGCGGGTCAGCGGGGACACCCCGCAGCCTGGTCCGGTGTGGTGGCTGCCGCGGGAGGAGATGTGGAACGACGCCTACCGTCCAAGCCGCAAGCAGCTTGCTAAAAGGACAAAGCAGCTGCGGGAGGAGATCGAGCGGAAGCTCTGCACGCTGCCGCCCCTCATGCCGGGGGAGGGGGAGCAGGATGAATAAGCAGCCGATGAGCACAGAAAAGCTGCCGGCAGCGTTTTACCTGCAGGATACCGTCGAGGTGGCCCGGCAGCTGATCGGCAAGAGGCTGGTGCACCGCGTAAACGGGCAGGAGCTGTCGGCCATCATCTGCGAGACCGAGGCCTACACCGGCTTTTCGGACAAGGCCTGCCACTCCTATAAGGGCAGGACCGAGCGCACCGAGGTGATGTTTCAGGCGGGCGGCAGGGCCTACATCTACCTGATTTACGGGATGTATTGCTGCTTTAACATCACCACCCGGGAGGCGGGGGTGCCGGAGGCGGTGCTCATCCGGGCGGCCTGTCCGCTCGAGGGCATCGAGACGATGCGCGCCCTGCGCCAGCAGAAAAAACCGGTCAAAAGTTTAAACGAAAAGAATCTTCTCTCCGGCCCGGGCAGGCTGTGCGCCGGGATGGGGCTGGGCCGCGAACACAACGGCCTTGCACTGACCGGGGAGGAGCTGTATCTTTGTGAGGGGATCGCGGTGCCGCCGGAGCAGATTGCGGCCACCAGGCGGATCAACATCGACTACGCGCAGGAGGCACGGGACTTTTTGTACCGCTTTGTCGACACCAAAAGCCCCTGCCTCTCGCAGAAATGGAAGGGGAGACACGATGAGCGAACAGGACGAGACAAGACAGCTGCGCAGGCGCGCCTGCTGCCTGACCGGCCACCGCGTGCTGCCGTCCGACCCGGACGAGCGGATGGAGCTGACGCACAACCTGCGCAAGACGGTGGCGCGGCTGGCACAGGAGGGGATTCAGGTGTTCTACACCGGCGGGGCGCTGGGCTTTGACACCCTGGCCGCCGTCACAGTGCTGGAGCTGAAAGCGCAGTTCCCGCAGATTCAGCTGTATCTGGCGGTGCCTTACCCTGGACAAAGCCAGTATTGGTCCAAGCTGGACACCCGCCTGTACGAGCAGATTAAGGAGCACGCCGACCGGGTGTATATCGTCAGCCCGGAGTATGCGGGTAGCTGTATGAAAAAGCGCAACTACTTCATGGTGGACAACAGCAGCGTCTGCGCCTACTATATGGTCAACCCCACCCGCAGCGGCACCGCCCAGACAGTCAACTATGCGCGGCGTTCGGGCTGCAGGCTGATCGACCTGATGCGGCCGCAGGGCACAGCCTTGCCGCCGAAAGATGGGCAGCACGAGGAGGTTGTGCGCTGGAACGAGCAGGTGGTGGTGCGGGAGATTGGCCCGCAGGAGGAGTAGAAAAACAGCAAAGGGGGCCCGCGCACAGCTGTGCGCGGGC
>URGV01000052.1 GCA_900547455.1 uncultured Oscillospiraceae bacterium | reverse complement strand
AAAAGCTGAATCATCGTCCTCGCAAATGCCTCAACTGGAACTCCCCCTCTGAAATTTTTTTCAATTTGCTGTTGCACTTGACTTGACAAGTTGCCTGTAAAGATAGAGTCAAAAGTTTTTTCTACCGACCCTCTATCTCCATCCACCGGGAGCACAACATTTTCCATAACAACCGCAGATTCGTAGTACATTCTTCCTCCGATGAGCTCGACAACGAAATATTTGTACTCCTTTCCATTCGGTGCATACTGAGGAAGATCTTCAAAGGTAATAACTTTCTCGACTAACCTTCCCCCGCCTGAGAGGTTAGTGCCTCCTTTTACTGCTTCCTCAACATCTTCTGACGTCCAAACCTGCGTCTTATCCTCCAGCTTGGTTGCCATTTCAAAGTCACAGTTTCCATTCTCGTCAGGCAAAGCCTGATACAACTCGAACGTGACCGCCGGATAATACTGCTGGTCATCAACGGTCGGAATCTCCAGCAGCTTCTTCACGCTCAGCGCGCCGCGCTGCGGGGCGTAGGTGTTGGTGATCTGGTACTCGTTGAAGGTGTCGTTGTGGTAGACAAGGGTCCAGTCGTCCGTATCACCCTCGCCTTCCGTGCCCAAAACCTCCTCCAATGTGTAGGTGTAGCGCCTGCCGTCCTCGTCGTAGAGCGGGAGAGGGTCGCCTTTATTTAAGCCCTCTACATCTACTGTCACCTCGTCGATGGTGAAGGTATACTGGTTGCCGCTGGGTTTAATGGAGCCATCCTGCGACGAATTTTTCCACATCTCGGAGGTGACCTCCAGCTGCGCGACCAGCGTTCCATTTCCTCCTGGGGCGCCGTTTTCATCACTACTGAACTGGTAAACATTAAAGGTTACACTCGGCAAATCGGCTTCGCTGGCGGTGAGGGGCAGGTTGGCCCACAGCTTAACACCGTTGATGGTGACATCCTCCTCCAGATTGTTGAGGAAGGTGCCATTCTCCAGCAGGGCAACTTTGTCCCCTACCACTTTCAGAATCTCCTGGCCCGTTTGCTTATCTGTATTGTTATCAGGCAGGGCGACCGTTCCATCTTCCCCGTACTCCACCTCGACTTCTTGATTATTATACTGGAACTCGGGCTTAACATAGTGGAAGGTGGACGGGTCCGTGACCGCCAGGTTCTCTACCGCGTAGTAGAAGATCTCGTTTCCATTCTCATCGTATTTGGGCAGGTTCTCAAAGATGCAGGTCCAGTAATAGTTATCCTGCGCCTGTGTCTCCGTGCCGCCCTCTTGCGGAGGTTCCTCTGTTTCTTCTCCCTGGCCTTGTTGTCCGCCTTCTCCTTCCTCTGTCTGGAGGCTCTTATCCCAGTGGTATTCCCGGTACTCGGTAATCAGGTTATCCCCTGTCAGCTGGTACAAGGTCAGATAGAGGTCGGGGCGCTTGCCGCTGTCGAAAGCGTAGTATCGTTCCATTGCTTGTGGAACTCGATGCTCTTGGTACCGCTCAGCTTGTTGGTGATGGTAATCTGCTGATCGTCGTTGATGTGGTTGCCATCATTTTCCGTGTAGCTCTCCTGCGTCACGGTGACGGTCAGATCTTCGAAGAGTTCTGCAAGATCTGAATCGCCAATTTCTTTAATAATCTCAGATTTTTCCTTGCACTCATTTTCATCAATTATGCTATCACTATTCGTATCCTGCCACCACAGCTCCTCAACCGTATAATTCGCCACACGGCCATCCTTGTCGTATTTGGGGAGGTTGAAGAAGTAGAGCGTTTCGACCGGTTCACCATTCTCGTCCAACAGCCGCTGGATGGCAGTAGCCTGCTTGCCTTCGTTATTTAGAATCGGAACCTGATCGTTAGTCAGCGTGATTTTGTTTGTGTCGTAATTGATAATATCCTCGATATTTTGATTTTCTCCCGGCGGCTCAGCGTTAGTTTTATCTGTGTCGACAACCAACTTCACCACCGGGACGATGTCCGATTTTTGCAGAGCCTCGCGCAACGCTCCACCGTCTTTCCACTCTTTGGTGACAGTTATGTCGATGTTGCCCAGGCGGCGGTTGGTTGCGACATAGAAGGTCTGCGTTCCTGCTGCGCTGCCCGCGTCTCCTCCATCCCCATCTTGACCAGGTGACAGAGTTGCTATACTGTAGGTGACTTCATAGGTGTGGTGCTCGCCGTCGATGCGGTCGGTGATCTGGTTATCGACTCTTTCTCCATTTCCAGGTATTTCCAGCTTCGAGTCTTCATCTGTATCCACATCTGTCTGATCGCCGATCGCCGTCTCGCGGATATAGACCTTGTTGAGGTCAAAATTCTCGATTTCCTCTATTTGGAGCGAAATGTAGTCGTACCACGCGCCTGTCTGCCCGGTGCTCTCGATGGGCGCGCCCAGTGTAACCGAACCCAACGCTTTGTCATCTTTAAAATTGTCGTCATTCGCATAGTAGGCCGTGATTGTTACCGGCTCACGGTGCTGCACGTCGCTGTTGTCAATCCAGCGTTTGCGCACCAGGATGCGGTGACCCTCACCGGGTGCATTTGTGACAACGGTGGTATAGTTGCCGCTCTCGTCAATGGTGGTCTCGTAATCGGCTGCAAAACCTTCACCTGGCATTTCCACGATAATGTACTCATAGCTGTAGCCGTGCTCGTCGTACCGCGGCAGGCCCTCGATGACAAGCTCTTCAAAATTGTCTTTTGTGACCTTGTAGATGACGTTATAGGTCTTTTGGTTTTCCCCTTCACCTACTGTGAGCGTCCCCACTGATTGGTCTGCGGTATCCACTTCATTGTCCAAGGTCACCGTACCGACATAGGTATTGACCTGGCCCTGACCCTGCTGGTAGAGGGCAAACTTTACCGCTTCAGGCGTTAGAGATTCATGCCAAACCTTGTCGATGGTGTAGGTGATCTCATCCTGGATGCTGTTGACAACTTTGCGTGTTCCATCTGTGGAGACTTCCTCTTTGGAGGTAAAGGCAACTGTGTTGCCGGCCTCGTTTTTCAACTCAAAGGTGCGGATTGGGTTGCCGTCTTCATCTATTTTTTCTGTCAGCTCTACTTTCTGACCCTTATACGAAATCCCTGTCTCAACAAAACGATACTCCATCTCTTCGCCATCGGCATTGTACTTGCTCACCGATGTGGTGTAAGTCTGGCTGCTGTTGACCGCGCTGAAGTCACTTAAGGTCACCGTTTGAGGATTCCCTTCCTCATCCAGAATATCTTCCCACTCATTTTCTGATGTTTTACCCATAACCCTGCCCTGCAAAGTCATGACAACATCCAGCTCATCCAGCTCTGCCTGGAAGGAAGATGCGTCCCACTCCTTGGTCACCGAAACCGTTTCCTTCTCGTTGATGCGGTTGGTGATGGTGCCTTTGTTGTAGACAAAGTTATCCTGCTCGTCGCGCACCCATCTGTCACCGCCAATCGGAGGGGCTTTGTCGCTATCTTTTATAACGTTACCATCTTCGCCGACTTTACCAAAGACCTGCTCGTAGCTGAGCGCATCATCTTCTGAATCAATGACCTCCTTCATGATGTAGACATAACGGTTGCCGTCCTTGTCATACTTGGGGAAGAAATTTTCATTTTCCCCTTCTGTCGGATTTGGGTTTGTGAAGACAATTGTTTGTTTCTCATCATTTTCAAAAGAGACCGTCTCGACACCCGTTACTGTGGTCGCTTCTTTAAAGCTGCCGCCGTCTTCGCTGTAGGTGTAGCGCCACAGCTCAAAGTGACCCTCTGGACGACCATCTGTATTGCCATCTGGGTCAATCCAAACCTTGGTCGCGTGATATGCAATTTCTCCCTGCCGGGTCAGCACCAGCGTGCCGCCATTGGCGACTTTATCGGTGATGTTGCCGACATTATCCAGGCCGGTGTTGTCGCACTCGACGTCGTAGTAATCGCCGCCTTCGCCATTGCCCGGCCAATTCTGATTCAGGGGAATCTTCTTTTCCTGATCCTCAGAGCCCATCGGCTTCAGGTAATAGTGGACGCCCTTTCCGTTTCGGCTGTAAGCGACCGCGTTGACCAGCGTGAGGGTGTACTGGCCATCTCCATCTTCCTTGATATCCACTATAATATCTTCCCAGCTAAGCGGTTTTTCGTCTTCTGTGCCGGCCTCATAAGAAAGCTCGAAGTTTTTTTCTAAGAGTTCCTTCAATTCATCCGCAGTAATATCATCTGCATACACCGCATCGCGCAGGTCGATATTGAAGGAGACCTCATCGCGGTAGAGGTAGTACCATGTTTCCGAGCCTTCTCCTTCCACCTTATCCAGATAGTAAACCTCGCTCAGATTCGGCCTGATTCCGCCTTCCTCAGGGCCTGCTGGAATATCCGCGTTCTCTGCTGGCGGGACCATCCGCCACTTGACCTGTTGGGTGATGTCGGTTCCCTTGTAGGTGATCGTTGTCGGCAGCTTGGCGCTCAGCGTCCACTGGCTCTGCGTGTTATCCTCTGGGCATAAAATGTCGGGCATCTCTGTCAATCCGAGCTGCGCCATATTATTCTCGTCGAGGGTGATCCACTCGCCTTCGTCCGGATTCTCTTGATTCCCAATATAAAATTGCAAACCAACCTTGCCTGCATACACCTCTGGCTCTGGCCGGTTTCCGCTGGCGTTGTTGTCGAGCCAGTAGACGGTTTGCTCAGAGGGTTGAAAATCGGCCGGCACAATATTTCCCGGCTGGTTGACAAACGTTCGTAGGTCAACCGCTATACTACTTTCAGCAATCGGCTCGGTGGATTCTTCTCCTTCTTCCCCTTCCTCTGCATAAACAAGAATGCTGGAATTCAACTCGGTCGGCAATTTCTCAATGCTGTCCAGATTGCTGGTATCAATCAGTACCGTGACCGTTTTGGTCCAGCTCTCACCGGCTTTTATTTCGACAGAATCCCAGGTGAGGGCTTTCTTCTCAGGATCCCAATCGCCATCTGAGTCTCCTGTCTCCTGCCCAAGTGGTTTTGAGTTGGAAAAACACTCGTCGCTCAAATTCTGCACAATCTTCACTGTGACAGCACCATCCGAGCCTTCCGGCTGTTCTTCTCCTTCGTCTCCTCCGCTTGGCTCTTGCGGCTCATTCCCGTTGGTCACCTCGATGGTGTACCGCACCGCGAGCGCACCCTGTTCGGTGTAGACCGCTTCACCCTCGTATGTAACCGTGACACTGTCCGCATCGCCGCCCGTCGGCTGCTCAGGCTGCTGCTCGCCGCTCAGCGGCAGGCTCAGCGAGCCCTGCTGAGTCACACTCTGGGAGCCGTCCTGCTGTTCGTCCCCTGTATCGAGGACAGCTAAAACAGCGGCAGGAGCAATCTCTGCCGCTGCTGTCACCGGTGTCGCCGTAAAGGTCGCGCCGACATCGACCTGCCCCTCGTTGAAGCTCTCGTCGCGGACGATGGCCTCCTGGTGCAGCGTCATGGCAAGGCCGAGGTCGGAGATGCTCTCCGCCTCTAAGCTTTGCCAGTCGGACAAGGTTTTTGTATAGGTGACAAGGAGGGTTTCTCCGTCGCGCTGGGCAGAAAGCTCCCCTGCCGTGCCGCTCTGGTCGTCGACCGACAGCACCGGCGTCGCGCCGATGCGGATTTGATTGCCGTCAACCGCTGCCTCGCCCTCGACAAAGGATGCTCCCTGCGGCAGGGCAATCACCTGCTGCAGCGACCAGCTGCGGGTATAGATGGTGCCGGTAGTTTCCCGGTTCTGGGAGGCGGCTTCGATGGTATAGCTCAGGTCGGGCTGCGCAGTTTCCGGAGACGCAGCCTCCTGCTGTTCTGTCTCCAGCGGCTGCGCGGTCAAGGTCAACTCGCCCCAACCAAAGGAGGCGGTGAAGGTGAGGGTCGCGCCCGCGATATCAAAGCTGACCTGCGGCTGTTCCTGCCCGGATTCGTCCTGCGAACCGGTCAGGTCGTTGCCCTGCTGAACATTGTCCTGCGAACCGGTCAGGTCGCCGTCCTGCTGGCCATCGCCCTGCGAACCGGTCAGGTCGCCGTCCTGCTGGCCATCGCCCTGCGAACCGGTCGGATCGTCGCCCTGCTGGCCATCGCCCTGCGAACCGGTCGGGTCGTCGCCCTGCTGGCCATCGCCCTGCGAACTGGTCGGGTCGTTGCCCTGCTGGTCGTCGTCCTCTGTGCCGCCCGAGCTGTTGTCCCCTGTGCCGGCATTATCTGAGTCGGTCGAGCCGGTATTTTCCAAGTCGGTCGGGTTGCCGCTTTCTGATCCAGAAGGCTCCGTTGAGCCTTCATTTTCGGTTGTACCACTCTCATCGGCGGGCTCGGAATCAGTGGTGGGTTCCTCTGACAATTCCCCATCCGGGCCGGTCTGGTAGTCCTGTGTCAGCGAAACCGTGCTCTGCTCTACAGTCTGGAGAACCTGCTCCTGCTCATCCGAGGGCATAGCTTCCCCCTCCCCGACGGAAGGGTCGGTTTCATCATCAGGCAGGTTTGCTTCTTCCTCATTCGAAGGGTCGGTTGCTTCCTCTCCATCGCCGGATTCTGGCGGAAGGGTTTCATTCTCCCCGTCCGAAGGGTCGGTTGCTTCCTCCCCATCACCGGATTCTGGTGGAGCTGTTTCCCCTCCATCTGAAGGATCGGTCAGGTCCTCCCCATCACCGGATTCTAGAGGAGGTGTTTCCTCTCCGTCCGAAGGATCGGTTGCTTCCTCCCCATCACCAGATTCTGGTGGAGTTGTTTCTCCTTCATCCGAAGGGTCGGTCGGCCCCTCCCCGCCGGGCTGCTGTGTCTCATCCGCTGGCGGCGTCTGTCCCTGCTCCGGCGGCTGAATTTCGCCTTCGGGAGGGATGGTTTCGATCGGGGTGCCGCCAGTTTCTTCTTCTGGAAGCTGCTGCAGGACAATCGAGATGTCCTCCTCGGCAATCTCCACCACCTCCCGGCTGCTGTAGCCGTTGGGGTAGAGGAAGCTGAGCGTTCCCTCCACCTGTTCCCCCGGCTGCAGGGTGAAGGTCAGGCTGTCGCCCACCGGCTGCAGAGCCAGTGTGCCGTCCTGTTCGGCAGCCTGGTAGGCCGCCATCTCCTCCTGTGTCAGCTGGATAGAGACATCAGCAGCAACCGCTGCTGTATTTTGGGCTGAAAGCCCAAAACTTCCCGCCGTCCCCATCGGGACAGTCTCAGGCGCCTGCAGATGCAGGACGACCTGCTGTTCCATTTCCTGTTCCCCGGTGTCAGACGGATTGTCACCAGACAAATCGTCATCAGACGGATCGCCGTCGGCCAGATTGTCTTCAAACTCATCCGTCTCCGACTGCTCCTGTGCCGGCTGCTGTGCAAAGCTGAGGTAGTCCGGCAGGCTGACCGCCACCAGCACAAAAGCCAGTGCCACAGCCAGCAGCTTGTGTGTCAAGCTAAATTTTTTCATTATTCCCAACTTCTCCTTTCTGTTGTATTTTTATATTCAATCAATCGCCGCCTCTTGATCGTCCGGCAGCAGGAAAATTCAGCAAAACCAACAAAACAACAAATCCTTAATCCAGTTTTTATCCCATTATAACATGCCGTTTCAGATTGTTTCAATTACATTCCATGTTTTCATCACATTGCATAAATACTTCCCCTACAATTTCACCACAATGTATTTATTAATGGAGTGTTTTGTCACTTTTTGTCTTTTACTTCGAAATTTTATTTTTTTGTGCTTTTTGTACAATCGATTTTGGAGCGCACATTTTTCTGCACAATAAAATGAACTTTTTACGGCATCATTGCAGTCTGCACATTCACAGAACAGACAAAATTTCTTCTATAAAAAAAACCACAAAATGATCCTTTTGTGGTGAAGATGTTTAGCTTACGATAAAATTGATTGCTTAAATTATCCTCATTGTAGCACAAAGCAATCCGTAACACAAGCTTTTACATAAAAAAAACACAGCGTTAACAAGCCGAAAAAAAAGAAATTTTTTCGGCTTGTTTGCGCTATGATTTTTTAATATACCACAGGTATTGTCAGGAAAATATTCTGGAGAAATTTTCCATGAAACCCAAACGGTTAACTATTTTTTACCCAGGCACCACAAAAGGATCATTTTGTGGTGTTTTTTTATAGCAGCAGCCGCATCCTCTCCAGCATCCGCTGGTGCTCCTCCCCACTCTCCATGAGATAGATGCGGGTGGTCTGGATGCTGCTGTGACCCAGCAGGTCGGCCAGACGGCTCAGATCCTTCTCCATCCGGTAAAAGGTGCGGGCGAACAGGTGGCGCAGATTGTGCGGAAAGACCTTGCTCGGGTCCACCTGCGCCGCGGCACACAGCCCCTTCATCTGCGACCAGACGTTGGAGCGATCCAGCGGAAGTCCGTTCCGGGTAACAAAGACCGGTCCACTCCGGATGTGAGCGGCCTTTGCCCAGCCTTTGAGCTCGGCACACAGCTGGCGCGGCAGCAGGATCTCCCGAATTTTCCCCTTGTTGTGAACCGTCGTCCTTCGATGCCGCAGCGTCTCGACGGTGATATACTGCAGCTCCGAGATGCGGATCCCGGTCGAACAGATGGTCTGCAGCACCAGCGCCAGGCGGCGGTCCCCCTTCTGCAGAGCGGTGTTGACCAGCCGCAGATATTCCTCCCGGCTCAGCTGCCGTTCCTTTTGACAGAAAATTTTGCGCTGCTGGCGCAGAGGCTTTAGCTTCTCCCGCTCCAAACCCAGGCAGCACAGCAGGCCGTTAACGGCCGCAATCATTCCATTGATGCTGGAAACGGCATATCCCTGCTCGATCAAGCCTTCCTTCCAATCCTGCAGCCGGCAACTGTCCGGCATGGCAGAATCGCTTTTCTGCTGCTTGAAAAAATGCTCCACATCGCGCAGGTACTGTCGGATAGTCCCCTCCGAGCGTTCCCGTTCCCTCAGATAATCTTCGTAACGCCGCCTCCAATTAGGGGGCAGTTTTTTTGTTTTCACAGACATTCTCCTTCCGTCCGGCCCGATAATCCGGCAGTTTCCTTCTTATTTTCTCTCATTTCCGGCCATTTATCTGCCTGTGACAAGAAAAATTCGTCCAAATTTCCTCTTTTTAACAAAATCTTTTCTGTTTTACTCTTGTTCGTGCCGGATTGTAAAGGGAAGGAAAACGTGCTATAATAAAATTTAAACAAAATTTTATCTTCGTTTGAAGGAGATGACCTCATTGCAGAAGGCAGACAACAAGATTTATCTGTTTGAGCAAAGTCCCATCCCGAAGGCGGTCGCTACCCTGGCGGTGCCAACGGTCCTCAGCCAGCTGGTCATGGTGCTCTACAACCTGGCGGACACTTTCTGGGTCGGCATGCTTAACAACGCCGTGCAGAACGCCGCCGTCACCTTAGCCGCGCCGGTGCTGCTGGCCTTCAACGCCATCAATAACCTGTTCGGCGTCGGCAGCTCAAGCATGATGAGCCGCGCCCTGGGCCGCAAGGACTATGAGACGGTGTCCCGCAGCTCAGCCTTCGGCTTTTACTGTTCCATTATTTGCGGCATCATCTTTTCGCTGCTGTGCACCGTCTTTCAGAATCCGCTGCTGGTGCTGCTGGGTGCGGACGAGACCACCATGCAGGCCACCCGCGAATATATGTTCTGGACGGTCAACTGCGGCGCGGTACCCGCCATCCTCAACGTCGTCATGGCGTACCTGGTGCGCTCGGAGGGCTCGGCGATGCACGCCAGCATCGGCACCATGAGCGGATGCCTGCTCAACATCGTGCTGGACCCTGTTTTCATCCTGCCCTGGGGCTTTGATATGGGCGCGGGCGGCGCGGGGCTTGCCACCTTCCTCTCCAACTGTGTTGCCTGCCTGTACTTCTTTGTGCTGTTGTTTATCAAGCGCGGCAACACCTTTGTCTGCATCGATCCCAAGAAACTCAGCTTCCAGAAGGACATTGTCTCCGGTGTCTGCGCGGTGGGCATCCCCGCTTCGATTCAGAACCTGCTCAACGTCACCGGCATGACCATCCTGAACAATTTCTCCTCCTCCTATGGCGCCAGCGCAGTTGCCGCCATCGGCATCTGCCAGAAGATCTACATGGTACCGATGTATATCTCCCAGGGCATCTCCCAGGGTGTCATGCCGCTGATCAGCTACACCTTTTCCAGCAACAATATCCCCCGCATGAAGCATGCGGTCAGCTTTGCGCGAAAGGCGGCCCTGACCATCATCATCTCGGTGGCGCTGCTGTTCTTCCTGTTCCCGGGCTTCTGGGTCGAGCTGTTCATGAAGGACGCGACTATTGTGGAATATGGCAGTCATCTGCTGCGCCGCTTCTGCATGGGACTTCCATTTTTGTCCATCGATTTTCTGGCGGTGGGCGTCTTCCAGGCGGTGGGCATGGGGCGCGAGTCGCTGCTGTTTGCCATCCTGCGCAAGGTGGTTCTGGAGATTCCGGCTCTGTTTATTCTCAACGCGCTGTTCGGGCTGTACGGACTTGCTTCCGCCCAGTTCTGTGCGGAGGTCATCCTTGCCACTGCGGCGATTCTGGTGCTGCGCAAGCTGTTTAAGCGGCTAGAGGAGAGCGTTCCTGCCCCGCAGAAGGGGTGATGATCGAAGGGGGCCTTGCCCCTTTCGAAACCCCGTTTTTCTTTATCTTGATCGATCCATCGAAGGGCTCGTGGCGGCAGCTGGCCGCTGCGGGGCCTTCTTTTTTTGGGCCTTGAGGCCCTGCCTTGCGGCGCGAGGGGATTTATGCGGGGCTGGCAACCCCTGCACCCACCTTTTTGGGCGCTCCTCCCCGCGCCCCGGGGGGATTTATGCAGGACTGGTGGACCCTGCACCTACCGATGCGAGGAGGGCTGACGCCCTCCTCTGCGCTCCTCCCCATGGCGGGGCTTCCAGCCCCGGGCCCTGGGTGACCTTCTCCCCGATGAGAAAGTCACCAAAGAATCTCCCAGAGGGGAGACCCCTCTGGGTACTCCCCTTGGGGGGCATATCATCCCCCCAGCAGCGCGCGCATGTATGCGCTTGCTGCTCCCCCCAGAAAGGGTTTGTGCCACTAACCCAGACCGATTTGCCACTTTGAGATAGGTGAGCGAATCGGTCTTTTTTCTCCCAGGGATTGGCAGAGGGCACACCTTCTGTTTTCAAACCGTGTCGCGGTGGGGAGGTTGGTTGCTTCGCTTTAGGGCGAAGGTGGATTTTATTCTAAGGTGTATTGACAGGCGCAGGGCTCCGTGTTAAGATGAGGGTAGAATTTATATTCGTCAAACAAGGAGGGTTTTTGATGAAAAAGAATCTGATCGCAGCCCTGTTGGCGGCCCTGCTTCTCTGCTCCTGTGTAGCGGAGGGTCAGCCCGAACAGCAGTCTGTCCCAGCGGAAAGCTCCGCTGTCGAGCAGCCGGAGAAGACCGAGTCTGCACAAACGAAAAGCGCCCCCGAGATGCCGGTCAACGAGGAAAATGTTTTCCCGGAGGAGATAGCCGATTATCTGCTTGCTCAGTACGACCCACAAACAGCCGAGGGCGAGACGCAGGAACAGCTGGTGGAACGGATGTGGGTGCTGGCAAACAATCTCTACTTTGCAGATGAGACCTTTTACAGCGACTGGGTCGAGGAAAGTGACATGCAAGGCCCATCCCAAAACCGCTTCATCGACTTCGATGACCTGACCGCCCACCTCTTTACCGAAGCGGGCAAGGAGGAGCTGCTCAGCGCCCAGGTTGGCGGCGGGCCGTACATCACCGAGCGGGATGGGGAATACTACCATCTCGGCGCCTGGCGCACCGAGCCGTATTACCAAATGGAGGACTACCAGGTGCAGGAGGAGACGGATGACCGCCTGGTGCTTCAGGTCAACTATTATCAGGAGGGGTTTGACGGAGAACGGATTCAGGAGGGAACCGCCCCCATGACACTGCAGAAGCAGGGGGAGATTTGGCTGATCGACTCCTTCCATTCCCCCAACGCGAAGTACCCGGATTAGTTTTTTGCGAGGGGGTGGGCGCCCTCTGCACTCCCCAAAGTAGGGGCTGCGCCCCCACAGCCCCCGAGATGCAGGCGCTCCGCCCTGCACCCGGGTGACTTTCCCGTCGCGGGGAA
>URGV01000051.1 GCA_900547455.1 uncultured Oscillospiraceae bacterium | reverse complement strand
GCGGTAAGCATCAGGATGGGCACCTGGGACTGGCGGCGGATCAGCTCGCAGACCCAAAAGCCGTCGATTTTGGGGAGCATTACATCCAGCAGCACCAGGTCAAAGGGCTGGGAGCCAAACAGCGCCAGCGCCTCCACTCCGTCGCCCGCTGCGGCGGTCTGGTAGCCCGCATCCCGCAAGTAGGCACCCAGCAGCTCCTGTATATCCAGTTCGTCTTCGACAATCAAAATTTTTTTCATCAATCATCCCTCCAAGGAGAGTATACCCCAACTTTATGAATTTTCCATGGACCAGGCTGAGCCTGGTCGCAATCGCGTTGTCAGCTCCTGCTTAACGCGCCTTAACGTTCTCGCGCAGGTCGCTTGCCTTCGGCTGCGCTCGTTTGCGGGAAAACTTAGTGCCGCAGTGGGCTGAGCCTGGGCGCAATTCGCGGCGGCATGATGCCGCGCCGGGACTATATCTGACGGGAATGTGCGCACAGATTTCTTTCACGTAGTGTTGACATTCGTCCATAAGCATGTTATTCTAAGGAAAAAATTTCATCATTTCTTCCGTTTAAAATGAAGGATACCCTTTCTGTTTTGTGAGGTTTTACCATGAACACAACATCTACCGAACGGCAGGTGCGCCGTCAGGTCATCCAGTCGCTGCCGGGCTTTTGGGGATACGCCACCCTCTCGGCAATCATCTTTTTGGCTATTCAGCTGATTGCCCTGATTCCCACCGTCCTCATGCAGCGGGTAATCGATCAGCTGATCCCTCAACGCCAAATTGGCCAGATTGTCTTCACCATTGTGCTGTTCTGTCTGATTCCGCTGGCTGCCACCATTCTTTCCACACTCTACCGCTACGGCTTGGCCATCCTTTGCCGCAAGCTCGGGCTCAAGCTCGCCATTCGCGGCTTCCAAAATCTGATTGCCCAGCCGGTCTCCTATTTCGACGGAAAAAATTCCTCGGAACTGGCCGCCCACTGCCGGCAGGAGTCGATGCAGTACATCACCTTCTGGATGATCGAGGTGCCGCAGCTGTTTGCCACCGGCATCTGCGGCATCGTGGTCTTTTTATATCTGCTCAGCCTGCACTGGAGCATCGCGCTGACCCTGCTGCTCTATTTCCCTGTCGCATTTTTTCCAAGCAATTGCTTTGCAACCAAGGTGCAGGAGCTGACCAAGCAGATCATCTCCAACAACGCCGCCATGAACCAGATCATCAACGACACCTTTCGTGGAATCAAGGCAGTCAAAACAATGGTTCTGGAAAACCACCAGGTTCAAAAGCTCAAAGCAGTCAACGAAAAGAGCGTCGCCATCTGGAGCCGGGTCGCTTTGTTCGACAATCTGACCGGCATCTGGGTCAACGATTTTTCCAGCGCCGTCTTTCGTGGTCTGGCTTTTGGCATCGCCTCCTTTCTGGTGGTGCTGGGGCGAATGACGCTGGGCAGCATCGTCACCGTCATCAACTACAGCAATCGTTTTCTGGAGACTGCCCACACCTTCATGACAAGCAACTACAATTTTAAGGAAGAGCTCGGGGAGTACGATCAGCTCTTTTCCATCCTGACCATGCCGACCGCATCGTCGTTTTGCAAAATGGCTGCATCCAGCAGGAGACGAGCTATGAGGAATATCGAGCAAAGTAGTCCACATTTTCTGCCGCGCGGCGGTTGAATTGTGCAAAACGAAATCTCCAACTCCCCTTCGCCAAAACAAAAAAGGCGCTGCTTTCAGCAGCGCCTTTTTTTCTTCGCAGTTTAATTTCCCATAAAAATGAACACACAGCGCGACGCCCCCGCGCGCTTGAAGTGGAGTGCGTCAAAAAAACGTTTCAGTGGAACTGCGCTCCGAAACGAGCCACCGGCTCGTTTCCTGCATCCTGCGAAAGCAAGTGCGCAGCACGCAGCTTGAGTAGGCAAGCGCGCCAAAAGAAAAAGGACACTGCGTTTGCAGTGTCCTTTTCGTTTGGCGCGCTTGAAGGGACTCGAACCCCCGACCTACTGGTTCGTAGCCAGTCACTCTATCCAGCTGAGCTACAAGCGCATCCTGTATGGTGCTGTTTTCAATCAGCTTATTTATAATACCACCTGGGGAAAATTTTGTCAAGCATTTTTTTGCGGTTTTTGAAATTTTTTCTAGGGGCAGGTGATTGTCCGCCTCCTGTCCCTGTGTTATACTATAGAAAAAGGCAGCTCCACCCCGCTGTCCCCTTTCCAAAACGCAAACAGGAGGTGCTCTTGATGGCACAATATCCCCTCGGCATCATCATCCGCCAGCGGCGCGATATACTGGGCCTGAGCCAGCAGCAGCTGTGCCAGGGCATCTGCGACCGCTCCACTCTCTCCCGCATCGAGCGCGGCGACCAGGTTCCCGCCTACTCCACCCTGCGCGCCCTGCTGCAGCGGCTGGGGTTGGAGAGAAAAGACGTCCACTTTCTGCTTGGCCAACCGGATTTTGAAACTGCGCAGCTGCAGCGGGAGATCGTCGCGCTCAACACCCGCAAGCAGTGGCTGCAGGCCCAGCAGAAGATCCGTCAACTGCAGGCGCTGCCCACCGCCGCCGACCCGCTCACCCGGCAGTTTATCCTGCGCGCAAAGGCGCTGGCCGGCTATGAACAGGACGGCAAGGCGGTGCCCTACCCCTATGAGGAGCAGCGGCAGATGCTGCTGGAGGCGCTGCAGATCAGCTGCCCCGGCATCGACCCCGAACACCTGCAGGGCCACCTGCTGGGCGAGGAGGAGGGCAAGCTGCTCAACCAGATCGCCATCACCTACTCGGAGAGCGGCGAGCGCCGCCGCGCCATCGAAATCTACCGCCAGCTGATGGACTATATCCAGACCCACCAGGTCGGCACCGAGACCGGCGCGGCCCTGCTGCCGCTTGTCGCCTACAACTATTCCCGCCTGCTGGGCCGGGAGCGCCGCTACGAGGAGTGCATCGAGGTGGCGGAGATCGGACGGCAGTGCTGCGTGATGTATAACAAATGTAAAATGTTGGGCGGGTTATTACATAACATCGCTTATTCCCTTCACAAATTAGGCGAAGATGACAAAAGCAAAGAAATTCTGATTCAGGCGTATTATGTTCATAAGGCGATGGAGAGAAGCTCCAGCTGTGAAGCAGTTAAAAAATATGCCGAAGAAACCTTCGGCCTCACCATAGAACCCTCCCCTCGGGATAAATGAGGTTGGCGTGTATTTCCCGCACACTTTTTCGTGCGTAAAATGCCCCTTGATTTTTGTATAAATATTCTATATAATGAATATAGAAACTTCATCCAATTCTACTAAGGAGGTGTTTTTATGGCCAAAAAACAAAACATTCTGATCGCTCTGTTTTCGGTTCTGCTGGTGCTCGCCCTGGGCTACATCGCCGTCTACGCCCTGTATCTCTATGAGCTGACCCAGCGCACCTTCGTCCTCACCTACAACCTGCTGGAATATCTTGTTGCGGTGCCGCTGGCTTTCTTTTCTGCCGCCGCGCTGCTCTGTCTGGTGCTGCTCAAAAAGGACATCCTGCGCTTGCAAAGCCCGACCAAAAAGGTGCTGCTCGGGATTGCCATTGTGCTTTTTGTGCTGTACCTGATCTGCCTGTGCGGCTACTTGCTGGGCAGCTGGCCCATGTCTTTTGCCCTGCAGTTTTTGACCCAAAACGCCTATCTGTTCCTCATCCCCGGTGCGCTGTTTGCGCTGGGAAGCTGCTAAAACAGGCGTGCATTTTGCGCACATTTTTTCGTGCGTAAAATGCTTCTTGACTTTTCGAATCCTCTCTGGTACACTGGGATTAGAGAAAATTTTACATTTTTCCTGTCAATTTTTTAAGGGAGGTATTCGATATGACCATCAAACCAAAACTCGCCGCCATTCTTCTCGCCTGCCTGGTGCTCGGCTCGTCGATGACTGCCTTTGCTGGTGGTGAAAACCCAGAGCAAGGAATCAATCTTGGAACGCTATACAGCGGTGGTCATTCTTTAACTGACGAACAAAGAGCCTTCTCCGAAGCAAAGAAAAAAGAAGCTCAGCAAGCCGCTGCCGAACGGTCTGCTAAAACTCATCCGGTCAGATACAACAAAGACACCTTGGAAGAGCCCGCCGTCGAGATGCCGCAGGCCCCGCTGCAACACTACCCCAGTGTTCCGCTCTTCATCCACGACGTGAAGGGCAACCCGGTCCCGGGCATTGTGGTCGACCACCTTTCCAATATCCCCTGCACCAATGAAAAGGGGCAGATCACCTTGGACTTTGTCGACCCTTCCGCGCCGTTTATCCTCCGCCTGAGCAACCCCGCCAACGGCGAATACATCAACTACAAGGTTTGGTATGCGGTAGAGGAAGGCCAGACCGCCCAGACCAGCACCCTGCTCTGGAACAAGGAGCTCCCCGAGGACAGCGTCAAAAAGGTCAAGGAGAAGGTCAAATTCCGCGCCGTCGACCAGAACGGAGAACCGCTGGCAGGCGTGCGGTTTGTTTTCCACGACCAGCGCTTTATCTACCCCACCAACGCTGACGGCGAAACCTGGTACTGGCAGGACCCGGTCAAATACAACTATGTCGATGTCCAGTTTAAAGACGAAAAGGGCAACGACAAGGACAAGCGCTTCTGGTGCACCATCACCGAGCAGCAGCTGGAGGACGCCAATACCACCTTCATCTTCAAGGTCGACACCGCGGCGGCATGATGCCGCGCCCAATTCGCGAACGAGCCTTCTGCTAGTCGAAGGCAAACGTTCCCGCGCAGGTCGCTTGCCTCCGGCTACGCTCGTTTGCACAAAACTAGGTGTCGCGAGGTAGAAGGTAGAATCACCACCAAACCGATTCGTGAATTGCATCCCCCGCAGGGTCTTTCCTCTTGTCTGCCCGGCGGGGGATTTTTTGCCCTTTTTTAAAAACGCTTTCGCAATTTAAAGTAATATAGCTTTGTCTTGTGGAATATTTTTGTGCAAGATTGCCAGTGAATTCCTGTTTCTTTGGCCAAAAAGGGAATTGATTTCGCCGCCGGATTTGTGTATGATTAAGATGTAAGGTACCTATACAGACCGGTCTGTTTCTCCGTTTTCATCGGCCACTTTTGACACTGCTTCGCTTTGTTTGGAAAGAGGGTTTCTCATGATGATGGTTAGACAGATATTGCATCATGCCTGCAAGTTTTCCGCCGCCATTACCGTTGCGGCTGTTTTGTTGTTGGCAAATTTTCCCTTCCCGTGCTCCCTGTCCTTCTTGATTGAAAATCTCCTGAGCTTTGGGATGATCTTTGTCGGGTGCTTTTTGCTGATCGCGCTGGGTGAAAGCTGCCGCCTGATCTGCAAGAGGCTGCTGGCAAAGCCGGTTTCCCTCTCGGTCACCGAGCCTTCGCCCCATCAGCCCCAGACCCGCAAAGCCGCATAAATTTGCGGAATCCTTTCCCCGCTGTAAACCGCGCCCCGCTGGAGGGCGCTTTTGTTTTGCCCCGGGTGTGCTTGACAGCCGACCTGCGCCCGTGTTAGCATGAGGAAAACAGATTCTTTCAGGAGGGATTTTGATGCGATACGACATTCTTCTGCTCGACGCCGACGAGACGCTGATGGATTTTCCCGCCGCCGAGCGTCAGGCCCTGCAGCGCACCTTTGCCGACCACGGCCTTACCTTCACCCAAGCCACCGATGACCTCTACCAGCAGATCAACCAATCGCTCTGGCGGCAGTTTGAGCGCGGCGAAATCACCCGCCCGCAGCTGCTGGCCACCCGCTTTGCCAAACTCTTTGAGGAGCTGGCAGTTCCCGGCATCGACACCGACGCCTTCAATCGGGAGTATCTGCACAATCTCGGCTACGGCACCCAGCCGCTGCCCCACGCCCTCGAGCTCTGTCAGGCTCTCTCCGCGCTGGGCTGCAGGCTCTATATCCTCACCAACGGCCTCTCCGGGCCGCAGCGCCGCCGCCTTGCCGGCAGCGGCCTCACCCCCTATCTCAGCGACATCTTTGTCTCGGAGGAGACCGGCTTCCAGAAGCCGCGCAAGGAGTTCTACGACTATGTCTTTGCCCACATCCCAGACTTTGCAAAATCGCGCGCCCTGATGGTCGGCGACTCGCTCTCCTCGGATATGGAAGGCGCGCGCAACGCCGGAGTGGACGCCTGCTGGTACAATCCCAAAGGCAAGACCGCCCCGCCCGACCTGCTTGCCCCCACCGGCCCGATCCGCTACGAGATTCGGGAGCTGATGGAGCTGGCGGAAATACTCGCAGCGGCATGATGCCGCGCCCAATTCGCGTTGTCAGCTTCTGCTTGACGCGCCTTAACGTTCTCGCGCAGGTCGCTTGCCTCTGGCTGCGCTCGTTTGCAGAGACTTATAACCGCGTGTACAAGGTGGCTTCGAGAACAAGCCTGGGCGCGGATTGTCTGCGGGTTCAACCCGCGAACAATTCGCGTTGTCGGCTTCTGCTTGGCGCTGCTCAACGTTCTCGCGCAGGTCGCTTGGCAGGCTGAGCCTGCACCCAATTCACGTATCGGTTTGGTGGGAGCCGTACTTTCTACCTCGCGACACCCAGTTCCTGCAAAATAAAGTTCATCCACCTTTTTTAAGTGGCAGGCTAAGCCTGCACGCGCGCATAACGATGGGAAGAAAATTTGAATATGCCAGCCAACCAAACTGACAACCTAAAATTCGGAGGTATTCGCATGAAGATGGAAAGATGCACAAAGCCTGCTTTCGTCGTAATCGGCAAAGAGGGGTCGACGCTGGACGGCCCGGGCTTTATTCAAAAACTGTGGGCGGACGCAAACGCCCATTTTAGCGAAGTTCAGCCGCTTGCCAAAAGGGACGAAGGCGGCAATCTTGCCGGCATCTGGGGCGCGATGTCCGATTTTTCCCACTCGTTTAAACCGTGGGAGGATAACTTTCGCAAAGGCCTCTACCTTGCCGGTGTGGAATGTGTCGACGACGCGCAAGCGCCTGCGGGCTGGGTGAAATGGACCATCCCCGGCTACGAATACCTCTGCGCAGAGGTTGAGGATGAAAACACCTTTTCACAGGTGCTGGACTATATGCGGGAAAACCATCTTCCTCTGGTCGGGGCTGTCCACGATTTTTCCTCTCCTGTAAACGGAAAAGATTACATGTTTTTCCCAATCCGAATTCTTTAATCAACAACAAAAAACCTGCCTATGATCGCAACCATAGGCAGGTTTTTTATTTGCAGACAATTGCAGTTTTTTCGAGCGGCGGGCTGAGCCCACACCCAATTCGCGCCGGGCTGAGCCCGGGGCCAATTCGCGAACAAGGCTCCTGCAAATCGAGGCTCAACGTTCTCGCGCAGATCGCTTGCCTCCGGCTGCGCTCGGCGGGCTGAGCCCGCGCCCAATTCGCGAACAATGCTCCTGCAAATCGAGGCTCAACGTTCTCGCGCAGGTCGCTTGCCTCCGGCTGCGCTCGTTTGTGGGGAAACTGGGTGCCGCGAGGTAGAAGTCAAGATTCTCACCAAGCCAATACGTGACTTGGGTCCAGGCTCAGCCTGGTTAAAAATGGTCCTTTTCATTCAGCTGCTTGACAACCAGCCGCACCGCACCCAGCGCCACCGCTGCCAAAATGATCAGGCCGCTGTTTAAGCCATTGCCCGCCTGCTGCTCGTCCTGCGGCTGCGTCATGGCCGGCTCTTCCTCCATCACCGAAACGGTCAGCGGAATCTCTCCCAGCATCCACGGCCAAAGGGAACCGTCCTCCAGCCGCAGCCAAACCTGCGCCGTGCTGTCCTCGCTCGCCTCCTGCGGAAACTGCAGGTAAGCGCCGCTGCTCTGTGCCCCGGCCGGAAGCAGGCACTGGAAGCTCATCGCGCCGCTCTGCAGCGTCACCGTGCTGCCCGACTGGTCGCTGTACTGCTCGCTCTGGGCGGGCAGCGTCCACTCGGCCTGGACAAACTGATCGAACCCATAGTCGAACAGCGTCTGGCTGTCCACATAGGCCGCGCGCGCCACCTCGTCCGAATCGGACTGCAGCACCACCGCGATCAGCGTCCTGCCGTCGCGCTGCATCACCGTCATCAGGCAGTTGCCCGCCGTGCTGGTCCATCCGGTCTTGCCCGCGATGGCGGTTTCATCATAGTAGACGGTGTCCTGCCGCAAAAATCGGTCGGTGTGCAAAAAGGCGTGGGCCGCGTTCTGCTCCCCTTCCGGGATGCTGTAGCCCTCCGCGCCCGCATAGTCCAAAAATTCCGGATAGGCCATCGCCGCCCGAGTGATCTGCGCCAGGTCATACGCCGAGGAGAGGTGCCCTTCCTCCGGCAAGCCGTTGCTGTTGTAAAAGGTGCTGTCCTGCAGCCCCAGCTCCTGCGCCTTCTCGTTCATCATCTGCGCGAAGGCGCTCAGGCTGCCCGCGATGTGCACCCCGACGGCGTTGGCGGCATCGTTTGCCGAAGGCAGCATCATGGCGTAGAGTATCTGCTCCATCGTCATCGTCTCGCCCTCATACAGCCCCAGGACGCTGGCGTCCAGCGGCAGGTTTAAACTTTCCGCCGTGACGGTGACCGGCTCCTGCGGGTCGCTATGTTCCATCGCCAGCAGGCAGGTCATGATTTTGGTCAGACTGGCCGGTTCCATCCGGCTGTGTTCGTTTTTTCCGTAAAGCACCTGTCCGGTATCCGCGTCGATCAGCACCGCCGCCCCCGCATACAAAAAGAGCATCCCGTCGTCTCCCAGCACATCCTCTGCCTGCATCGCGTCGGCGTATACCTTTGTGCCCCAACCCAGCATCAGCAGCACTGCCAGCAGCCAGAGGACAACCTTATAGCTTACCATCTTATTCTCATCGTCTCCTATATTGTTCACCAAAACCCGAGGGCATCCTTTTTTAACCAACAACTTTTCACTTTACAATCGGTTGTCTTTTTATTATAACCCCTGGACCATCCTCCAGGTCAAACAAACTTTTTGTAAACTCCAGGCTGAGCCTGGACGCAATTCGCGTATTGGCTTAGTAGGGACCTTGGGTTCAACCTCGCGGGACCTAGTTTTCCTATAAGAGACCTGCGCGGGAACGTTCACTCCCGATTCGCAGAAGGTTTGTTCGCGAATCGGAAGCTGCATCATGCCGCCCGGGCTGAGCCCGGGGCCAATTCGCGTATTGGCTTAGTGGGAGCCTTGGATTCAACCTCGCGGGACCGAGTTTTCTGCAAGCGACCTGCGCGAGAACGTCAAGTCTCGACTTGCTAGAGGTTCGTTCGCGAATTGGAAGCGGGCTCAGCCCGCCGCGAATCGGGTACAGGCTGAGCCTGCCAGGCGACCTGCGCGGGAGCGTTTCGTTCCAATTTTTTTGCCCTATCGCAACTGTGCCAGCTCTGCCTGAATCCACTCCAGCACGCAATCGTCGCCATCCGGCAGCACGGCTGTGGCCGCGCGCTTTGCCTCGTCCGGAGCTTCCGGCACCACATAGCTGCGGTCGGCAGCTGTCAGCATCGGAATATCGTTGTGGTTGTCCCCAAAGGTCACCAGCTCATCTGCCTGCAGCAGCCGTTTTAAAGAAAGTGCGGCCTGCCCCTTGCCCGCCCGGTCCGATCCGATATCCACAAACCACCGGTCGGGGCTATAGGGGCTGCAGTGCATCACCGCGGAAATGCCCGGCAGCGATTTGACCTGCTCATACACCGCGCCGATCTGCTCTTTCTTTCCAGCCGAGCCAATATAGAGGCACTCCCCCGCCAGCAGCTGTTCCATGGAACCGTCAAAAACCGGCTCATCGTAGATCAGCCCATTCTTTGGATGGACCGACCGCTCGCACCCAAGCTTCATGTTGCGCAGCCGCTCCTCGCAGTGGCGGGTGCGGTAGCCGTTTTGCAGATAGCTCACACACCGCTGTTCTCCCCGGTGAAAGATACAGGTCTGGTACGGTATGTTCCGCCTGGCAAACAGCGCAAAGAGGCGCCGCGCATTTTCCGCCTCGATGGGAAAGGTCGCCACCGCCTCCCCCTGCACAAAATCATAGATGACAGCGCCGTTGTAGGCGATGACCGGCAGGGTGATGCCCGCCTGCTGCACCAGGTCAAAGACGCCGTGAAGATTGCGCCCCGAGGCCACCGTCAGCAGCGTCCCCCGGGAAAGAATCTGCTCAAAGAGGGCGCGGCTGCTTTCCCGCAGCTCCTCCTGCCCTGCCCGATAGATGGTGCCGTCCACATCCGAAACATATAAGGTTTTCACCTGTCAACACTCCTTCCCACATTTTCCTGTTTCATTATAAATGCTCCCGCCCCCAAAAATCAACCTGCCATCCTGCATTGTCCGACAAAACTTTATTTTCGAAAACCACTGTGCTATAATAAAGAAAAAACTGTTGAGGAGGACCCATCCATGACCCGACAAGCCTCTGGCTTTTCCATCTTTTGCCTGATTGCCGCCATCATCAGCCTGATCTACATCGCTGCCTACCACATCTGGCTGCGGCCCTACGAGCTCAGCCACTATGTCACCCAGTTCAGCAGCCTGTACGGCCTGCTCTTTGTGCCGCTGCTCTCCTTTTCGGCGGCGGGCGGACTGGTTTCTTTTTTTGGCAACCTCTTTCTGCGGCAGATTCCTTCGGCTGCCCGGATGCTTCTGCTGATAATTCCCATCTTTTTTCTGCTGATGTATGCCTGCGGCGTTCTGTTCATGCTGGCCGGCTCGGACACCCTCTACACGCTGATGATCTCGCTGCGCAATCCGCTCTGCTTTGCGCTGGCCGGCATCCTGTTTGGCTTCGGCACAGTCCGCTAACCCCCTGCGCAAAAAGCGGGAGGAGAAAGCAACATGCTTTCTCCTCCCGCTTTGCTTTTGGGGCAGGATTTCCTTTTTTAGTTTTCTCTCTTCCACTGCACGCCCTGCGGGGTGTCCAGCAGCACGATTCCCTGCGCCTTGAGCTCATCGCGAATCTTGTCGGCCAGCGCGAAGTTTTTCTCCTTGCGGGCCTGCTGGCGCTGCGCAATCAGCTCCTCGATCTGCGCGTCCAGGCTTTCCTTCTTGCGGTTGTACAGCAGACCCAGCACATCTGCCAGCTCGTCGAACTGTTTGGCCGCCGCCTCCAGCGGTTCCTTTGCCCGCGGGGAAGCGATGAAGGTGTTGATGTCGCGCGCCAGCTCAAACAGGGCGGCGATGCCGTCGGCGGTGTTCAGGTCATCATCCATCGCCTCGATGAACTGCTCGCGGCGCTTCTCCAACTGCTGCATCAGCTGGCTGTCGGCTTCAGCGTCGGCAGTCTGCGGCAGGGCATTCTGGATGGCAAAGTCCAGATTGTCGCGGCAGTTGTACAGCCGCTCCAGCGCCGCCTTGCACTGTTCGATGATGGCAAGGCTATAGTTGATGGGGCTGCGGTAGTGGGCGGAGAGCATCATGTACTTGATCGGCTCGTAGCCGTACTTTTCCGCCACCTCGCGGACGGTGAAGAAGTTGCCCAGCGACTTGCTCATCTTTTTGTTGTCCACATTGATGTAGCCGTTGTGCATCCAGTAGCGCGCGTAGGGCTTGCCGGTGCAGCACTCGGACTGGGCAATCTCGTTTTCATGGTGGGGGAAGATCAGGTCCTGTCCGCCGCAGTGGATGTCGATGGTCTGGCCCAGGTGCTTGTGGATCATCGCGGTGCACTCGATGTGCCAGCCCGGACGACCCTCGCCCCAACGGGACGGCCAGCTCGGCTCACCCGGCTTGGCAGCCTTCCAGAGCACAAAGTCCAGAGGATCCTCCTTGTGCTCGCCCACGCTGATGCGCGCGCCGCTCTCCAGCTCCTCCAGCGGCTGGTGAGACAGCTTGCCATAGCCCGGGTCCTTGCGGGTGCGGAACAGCACGTCGCCGTTTGCCTCGTAGGCAAAGCCCTGATCCTCCAGCGTCTCGACGATTTTTTTGATTTCGTCGATGGTCTCGGTCGCCTTCGGGTGGATGGTGGCCGGACGGATGCCCAGGCCCTCGGTGTCGGTCAGATACTCGCCAATATAGCGCTCGGCGATCTCCTTGACGGTAACGCCCTCCTCATTTGCCTTTTTGATAATCTTGTCGTCGATGTCGGTGAAGTTCTGCACGAAGGTCACGTCGTAGCCGCGGAACTCCAGGTACCGGCGCAGGGTGTCAAAGATGCAGATCGGGCGGGCGTTGCCGATGTGGATAAAGTTATAGACGGTCGGCCCGCAGGCGTACATCTTGACCTTGCCCGGCTCCAGCGGGACAAATTCCTCTTTCTGTCGGGTGAGGGTGTTGAAAATTTTCATTTTTTCATCTCTCCTTTTTTTGATTGTATGTCCAAACAAAGCTGATGATACAAATTTTTCTTTTCCCTGCGGGTGCTGCTGCGGTCACCGACCTACTGCCTCGAACCTTGCGAGGAGGGCTGCGCCCTCCCGGAGCAAGTCGTCAGACTTGGCTCCTTACTCCTCCCTTGATGCGGGCGCTCCGCGAGAGCATGGCTTTGCCATGCTCGGCGCCCCGGGTGACTTTCTTACGAAAAGAAAGTCACCAAAGATTCGCCAGGAACCTCCTGGTTCCTGGACCTCCAGCACAAGGGGGCGGACCCCCTTGGAT
>URGV01000050.1 GCA_900547455.1 uncultured Oscillospiraceae bacterium | reverse complement strand
CGTTTGTGTAGATGATTTTGTGTCTGCCGAGAAAATCATCACAAAACAGGGCTTCGTTGATGCTCTTACCGTCAAACCAGATGGGCTGGTTGACCTCACGCGATTGCTCGTTCTTCATCACGGTGGCACACCTCCTTCTCCAGACGTTTGAGCCGCTGTTCCAGCGCGGCGATGCCTCCGTCTTTCAGCAGTATGTCCACTGCCTTCACGCGCTGCTCCAATTCTTCAAACGTGAACACGTCTAACAAGTAGTTTACATACTCCATCATCTGGCACGCCTCCACAAAGCGGTCATCCAGTTCGTCCTCCGGCGATTGTGGGGCGTACTCGACCTTCCAGCGTTCCAGCAGATGCAGGTAGTCGCACAGCACCCGCTGGCAGTACATCTCATCGTTGCGGAAGGCCCGCGCCAGCGGGTACGGTTTGTTCAGTGCTACCGCTGCCGGGGGCTTGTCCGGGTCAATACCGAAGTCATAGGCCAGCTTCTTTGCTGCCTCGTAGCCGCTCAGGCCGAACAGCCGCGCCACAAAGTCAATCACATCGCCGGTTTCCCCGCAGCCAAAACAATAAAAGTAATCCTCATTCAGCTTCATGCTGGGATGCCGGTCATCATGGAAGGGGCAGCAGATCATATCGCCCCGGTTGACCTTACAGCCGTAGTATTCGGCGGCCTGCTTCACGGTAACAGAGTTTTTCACAGTTTCAAATAACGTCAAAATAGTACCTCCATATTTAGGCATAGAAAAAGCGGCCTGCCCTCATCGGGCAAGCCGCTGTGTTCGGTGTTATGCGGTTTTGCTGGTTTCCATCGGTTCCAGCTCGGATACTGCATCCGGTGGCGAAAGCTCTCGCTTTTGCTGGCGGTAGAACCGCTGTCGGCAGGCGGGCGTACAGAACTTGGCGTTGGGGCGGATGGAGTGGAAGGTTTCCCCGCAGCACTGGCACACAAGCGCATACGGTTCGCCCGGCACGATCTGCCCCTCGGCAATCTTTTTCTTGCGTTCCTTCTGCCGCAGATACTTCTCATGGTCACGGATGCGCTTCTGGCGGCGCTTTTCCTCTGCGGCCAATTCTTCCGGGGTCGGCTCCGGCATGGGGACATCGAATTTGCCGATGAACTTGAGATAAATCTCAATCTCCTGGATGCGTTCGCCGGAGCTGCGGTCGGGCGCATGAACCATGATCTTCTCCACAAACTCGTTGATCATCGGCGCGGTAAGCTCGGAAAAATCCGTGTACTTTTTGGCCAGGGCCAGGAACTTGTCGGCGCGGTCGGTGTCCTCGTTGAACTGGTCAAGGTCGGCCTGATCGCTGGCAAGAGTCTGTTCCAGTTCGTCCTGCTCCTTCTCATATTCAGCGGACAGCATCTCGAACCGCTTTTCCTCCAGTTTGCCCATCGCATAGGTTTCGTACAGCTTTTTAATGAGCATATCCAGCTCTGCGATGCGCTTTTTGGCCTTAGCCACCTTGCGCTTCAACTCTTTGGCGGCCTCCTGCTGGCGCACCTGGGAGATGCTGCGCACCTTCCGGATAAATTCCTCGCGGTTGGAAATGGCATAGCTGGCGGTGGTTCGGATGGTTTCCAGCACCAACTCGTTCAAGGCTTTGGTGCTGACATTGTGGGAAAAACACTGCTTTGTTTCCCGCTCAATGGTCAGGCAGTAGGTGGAGCAGTTATAGAAATCGCTGGGATATTCTTTGCCGTTGGCCTTTTTGCGGATTCCGCGATGATTGTACATCTTCGCCCCGCAGTCGGCGCAGAACACCAGGCCGGTGAAGGGGTTGGCAACGCCGGTGGTGTCCGTCCGGCGCACCGTCCGCTTTATCTGCTGGGCCAGTTGCCATGTCTCCGGGTCAACAATGGCCTCGTGGGTGTTCTCAAAGATCAGCCAATCTTCCGGGGCGTTCTTCACCCTCTTGTCCCGGTAGGACTTTTTGGAGGAACGGAAGTTGACCGTGTGGCCCATGTACTCCGGCCGCTCCAGCATGGTGCTGACCGTGTTCCCATACCAGTCATAGGGGCGGTTTTTATCCAGCGCGGACTGGCCCTTCCGCTTGCCCGGCCTGTGCTGCGCCTCCCGCTGCCGCGCCATGTAGTGGCCGGGACACTCCACCTTCTCCGCCGTGAGCAGCTTGGAGATGTCATAGGGGCCGTGCCCCTCCACCGCCAGCCGGAAGATTCGCCGCACCACAGCGGCAGCTTCCTCATCCACCAGCCAGTGGTCCTTGTCCTCCGGGTCTTTCTTGTAGCCGTAGATGGCGTTGTTGGTGGTCGGCTTGCCCGCCTTGCCCTTCACCCGGTAGGCTGCCGCCACCTTCTTGGACTGGTCGCGCAGATACCACTCGTTCATGATATTCAAAAACGGCGCAAATTCACTGCTTTCCTGTTCATCGCTGTCAATATTGTTGGCGACAGCAATAAAATGAACCCCATACTGCCGGAACATGATCTCGGTATAAAAGCCGGTTTGCAGGTAATTACGACCGATCCGACTGAGGTCTTTGCACAGCAGGTGGGCCACCTTCCCGGCCTCAATGTCGGCGACCAGGCGTTTCCAGCCCGGACGCTCAAAATTGCCGCCCGACCATCCATCATCCGTATAGTGGACAATGTTGGTGTAGCCCCGCTGCTTTGCATAGCTTTCGAGATACCGTTTCTGGTTCAGAATGGAGTTCGAGTCGCCCGCAACGTCATCGTCACGGGACAGGCGCTCATAGAGCGCAGTTATTTTTTCTTCCGTCTGTCTGGTTGCCATATCAGGCGCTCCTTTCAGACTGACGGCTCATTTGTGGCAATTCCATTATACCACATTCCCCGTCCATTGCCAGCCCATCATTGCGGATCAGCCGCAAAATTTTATCTTCCATCGTCTCGTTTGCGGTTTCGCTGAGATGGACACGCACCTTGTAGGTGGTTTTGCCGATGTGCCGTGTCAAAAAGATGCCCTTCGTTTCTGCCATTGAACCTCTCTTTCTTGCGCCCGAGGCGCAGCCGTTGTATAATGTGAATAGTTCCGTTTTGTGTAACTGTCAATCCGCACAGCTATTTGCGGTGCATCAGCATGGCGCGGTTCCTCCTTTCCTTGCCTGTCAGCTGTCTTGTAATCTGTTTGATTGCTATTCAGGTTACTCCCTCTACTGATAGGAGAAAAAGCGGGTGTAAAACGGAACCATTTTCTTAAAAACACAAAATTATTTTTTGAGGGAGGCGAGGTCATGGCGCTGATACTGGACGATGACGGCCTTTTGGATGCGGCGGATGGCTTCGCCGGTTGGGACGATGCGCTGGAGGACGATACGCTGGCGCAGGAGCTGGCACAGGAACGCGCCGTAGAGCTGGAAAGCGAGCTGGAGCAGGACGAGCGCCCCATCGACTATGACGCTGAGCTGGAGGACGCGGAGGAAGAAGCCGCCTCCACCAGCGAAAAACGGCTGAAACGGGAGCTGAAGGCCGAGGCGCTGCGCCGGTTGGAGGATGCTGCCCGAACGGCAGAGGACTTCGCCATTGTGGTGGAGGAATGGAACAAACTCGACCGCAACCGGGAGCGCCGGGAACGGGATCACGAGAACCTGCGGGGCGATGTGCCGTTGGAATATCAGGCGATGCCGGAGCCGAAGATCGTGCCACGCTGGCTGAACAATCCGGCGGTGCGGCAGCTGTGCAGCGGAAAATTCCTGGACATTCTTTTTGACTGCCCCTACGAGATGCACCAGCTGACGGCCAATGCGTTTCTTTCACAGATGATCGAGGAACTGAGCGAGGAACACAAGGAAATCCTCTATTTTCTTTCTATTCGGCTATACAGCACCACCCAGCTGGCGCAGTTGCGCGGCCAGTCTGACCGAAACATCCGCAAGGTGCGCAACACCATCCAAAAGAAACTGCAAAAGAGGCTGTATGCCCATCTCTGCCAGATGCAGGACGAGGGGAAAAGCCTGACGCTGCGAGAGCGGCAATTCTTGGAGGAATATGCTGCGTTGCTTGGGGAAAAGGGCAAGGACGCCGTGATACGCCGGGAGAACAAGACCAAACGTCGCAAGAAAAAAGCCGCCCTTGACGGCGACAAGGACAGAGAGTAATATAAAGAATATAGAAATGGGTTACGCAGTACAAGGAGGGGGGAAGTCATGGAACATACGAAGCTAAGCAGGCCATGAAAGAGCTGACGATGATGCTGATTTACCTTTCCCGTTTTTGTGAGCGGGAAAAGTTTGCCGAGGCAAAAAACTTTTATGCCTGGAAAGGCTATGATTTTGATGTGCTGAATGGGTTGGACGATGAAGATTTGATCCGTCAGGGCAGCCGCAGGAGCAAGAGCGTCTATTGGACAGAGACAGGCAAGGAGTACGCTCGGTCGCTGCTCGAAAAATATGGTATTGACGATTGGAAGTGAGGGACGGTGACATGAAGAATCTGTTTGAACAGTCTCGTTCCCATTGGGTTCGGTATGACCGCTATGAACTGAAAACTGCCGCCGATGGGAAGCGGTACATCACACCGGCCAAAGATGCGAAGCCCGATGTGTATAACCCCATGAAGGAGATGTCCGGTATGGTGCTGGACGCCCTCAATGTGGGGATGCTGATGATGGGCCGCCGGACGGACGTGGACGTAGAGACGGCAATTTTGGAATTTGTCAGAAAGTACGGCCTGCTGGGCCTAATGACGGCGCTGCCCACCACGCCGTCTTTCATGGACTACGAGGCAGTCTACCTGCCGAAGAACCACTTCATCAAGGCGGAGACGATGGAGACGGAGGAGTACCTGGCGCTGTTCTATCCCTTTGACAAGCTGGATGTTGTAAAAAAGGGCGTGGAATCCGACTGGACAGTTTCAAACGACCGCACGATGATTGCGCTGACCATGACCTTTGCCGATGAGCCGATGGCAAAAACGATGAGCTTCCAGCGGGCGTATGCGGAACCCTACGACTGGGTGGCGCAGCAGTTCAAGGACTGGGCCTTCACGCTGACAACCTCTATTTTGTATTACCACGATTATGATTCCATCGATGAGGAAACCCGCAACCTGTACCGCAAGGCAATGGCAGCCTTTGGCGGCATCGCGCCCAGTTATCACATCGAGCTGCTGGAAAAACCGACGATTTACTGGGATTTCCACTCGCTTTTGCTGGGCATCCAGATGATGTTCAGCTTTCTGCTGGTGGATGATGCAAGACCGCTGCGGCTGTGCAAGCACTGCCAGAAGGTGTTTATGTCGAGCCGCGCCAACGCCGCTTTTTGCAGCGCACGGTGCAAGAACCAGTATAATGTTTATAAGAGCCGGGGAAAAGCAGGACAAATGGAGGTGAAAAAGGATGACCAATGAACCAGGGATCACCCCATACGAAACCAGAGAGATCCTCTTTTATAAAACCGAGAACGGAGACGTGCGAGTGGAAATTTTGCTGTACCAGGAAAACCTCTGGCTGACACAGGCGAAAATGGCGGAGCTGTTTGAGGTGCAGAAAGCAGCGATTTCCAAACATCTGAAAAACATTTTTGAGTCCGGTGAGCTGAGCGAGTCCGCAGTAGTTTCCAAAATGGAAACAACTGCGTCGGACGGAAAACGCTACAAGACAAATTATTATAATTTGGATGCCATTATTGCCGTCGGGTACCGCGTAAACTCTAAAAAAGCAACGATGTTCCGAATTTGGGCAAGCAGAGTATTGAAGGAGTTCATCATCAAGGGTTATGTGATGGATGATGCACGGCTGCGCGAACCGGAGAACTTTTTTGGAAAGGATTATTTCGAGGAACAGCTGGAGCGTATCCGGGACATCCGAGCCAGCGAGAGAAGATTCTACCAGAAAATCACGGACATCTATTCCCAGTGCAGCGCCGACTACGATGTAGAAAGCCCCATCACAAAGGAGTTTTTCGCCACGGTACAGAATAAACTTCACTATGCGGTTACCCATCACACCGCAGCCGAAATCGTATACGAACGTGCCGACAGCACTAAGCCCAACATGGGGCTGACCACATGGAAAAACGCCCCCAAAGGTCGCATCCGCAAATCGGATGTCACCGTCGCCAAAAACTATCTGAACGAAACGGAAATGCGAAATCTGAACGAGATTGTCACCATGTACCTGGACTATGCGGAACGGCAGGCCCGCAGAGGCAACGTCATGTATATGGCCGATTGGGTCAAGCGCCTTGATGCATTCTTGCAGTTTAACGAGGAAGATATTCTGCACGATAAGGGCAAGGTGACCGCCGCCATCGCCAAAGCCTTCGCCGAGAAGGAGTTTGAAAAGTTTCGTGTTTTGCAAGATCGAACCTACCAGAGCGATTTTGACCGGCTGGTTGCGGAAACCAAAACAGAGGATATAACGGAATAATCTCAGAAGGAAAGCCCACGCTGTCGGAGTTGTCCCGGCAGTGTGGGCCTTTTGATGGTATTATGTATGTTGCTCTTTGCTCTTTAACTGCTCATGGGCTTCCTGCTGGACGACCAGTCCTGCCGAAAAGCCGTATTTGAAATGGCTCTCGCTTTCTTCACACTGAGCGATGGTGGTCTGCGACCGAAGTTCCTGCACCAGCGCAAAGTCTTCCTTGCTGAGCCGTTGGGATAACTGCTCCATCAGTTTTTCACAGGCTTTCATGGCTTTGCAGTATGTTGGCGTTGTAGTCACAACGGTTTCACATGGGTAAAACTCCCCACTATACATAGCTTCCAGGATCATCCGTCTCCCTCCCTCAGCAGTAGATTAGCTCTGCCAGGACGATTTCCTCTGCCCGGCTGTGGATGCTGTTCCTCCGGCGCACCCACTCCATCTGATCAGCGGCTTTCAGCGCTTCGGTCACACCTTCCTGGCGCATCATCTCCGCTTCGATAATGTCCAGCCTGGTTTTGCAGGCAGCGTCAATCTCTGACAAATGGGAAAAGAGCTTTTCCGTGAGCAACAGGGTGCTGTAAATAGCCGGACGATGCTCCTTCAGATAGATGCGTCGCATCCGTCCATATTTGCCGATGTGGTACTCCTTTGTGTCTGACAATACGAGGTTGGGAATCAGGTGGTCCCCGCGTTGTGTGTAGGTCGGTTCCATAGTGGCCTCCTTTGTGGGAATGTGTGGGGTTGACAGTTACGGTCAGGTGCAGGGCATCCCTCCTTCATCACAACTGTCTTTTCATTCGCCACAAATGAGCCGCAGTCATGATGTAATTTTCGGTGGTGTAATCCACCCTTTATAAATTACATCATGCTACAACATCTGGGATTTTTTCTTTTGTGTAACGAACAACCTCGATCCGCATCGCGATTCCCCTTTCCTGTCCTTCCCGCTACACTCCCTGCAGCGAAAAGTCCGGCGTATATTCTTCCTTGGCGGAGCTTAATTCCTGCACAAAGCCGTTCTCGATCCCCATGCAGTCCAGCCAGTCCAGCACACGGTTATACTCCTGCGCCGTCAGTCGGCGGTCGATCTCGGGGTACTCCCCGCTTCGATAGAAGGGGGTGTACTGGCTCATCACGCTGACCAGAATGTCGTCGAGCGGCAGGTTTCCGGCGATCCAGGTCAGGATGTCCATGCTGTCCTCCACCCCGTTTGGCATCACCATGTGGCGGACAATCAGCCCCCTCTGAATCATCCCTCGCCCGTCAAACTGCACCGGCCCCACCTGGTCAAGCATCTCCAAAATAGCCTTGCTTGCCACCGCAAAGTAATCCGGCGCGTGGGAATAGCGCGCTCCCCGCTCGGGGGAGCGGTATTTTAAGTCGGGCAGGTAGACGTCCACATAGCCTTTGAGCATCCGCAGCGCCTCCACCGTCTCGTAGCCGCTGCTGTTGTAGACCACCGGGATGCGTAGCTTGCCTCGCACCAGGTCCAGCGCCCGGACAATCTGCGGGATATAGTGCCCGCCGGTGACGAGGTTGATGTTGTTGGCCTTCTGCTCCTGCAGCTCCAGAAAGATTTCGGCCAGCCGCTCGACCGGGATGTCCCTGCCGAAATGCCCGGCGCTGATCTGGTAGTTCTGGCAGAACACGCAGCCTAAGGAACAGCCCGAGAAAAACACCGTTCCCGAGCCTTCCGCCCCGCTGACGCACGGCTCCTCCCAGAAGTGCAGCGCCGCGCGCGCCAGCCGCACCTGCTCCCCCACTCCGCAGCGCCCCACCGAGACGGTGCGGTCCGCCCCGCACCGCCGCGGGCAGAGGGTGCAGCGATTCATCCAACCTTCCATCCCGCTCTCCCTTACTGGAACAGGATGTCGTGGTTGATGGTGGTGTAGAACATCGCCTTGATGCGCTGCGGGTCCTTGGTCTGGGCCATGATCCACATCAGCTTGGTGACGGTGGCCTCCAGCGTCATATCGTAGGACTCGATCAGGCCATACCGCTCCTTGGCGACGTGGCCGACCTCATAGACCTCCATGTCGCTGCCCTCGTACATGACCTGGGTGGTCATCACCACAATCTTGCCGTCGGCAATCAGCTTGTCCACCTCGGACAAAAAGTCCCGGTGCTCGCCGCTGGGCAGGCCGCCCACGCCGTAGCTCTCGATGATCACCGCGTCATAGTGCTCGCCCACCCAGGTCAGCAGCTCGGGGTCCATGCCGGGGATCAGCTTAATCAGGCAGACCCTGGGGTTGATGTCGGTGTAGAAGGCAGGGTAGGAGCAGGGGCAGCTCTCCTTGATGTAGTGCACAATCTGATTGTTGCGGATGGTGGCCAGCGCCGGGAAATTGATGCTGTCGAAGGCATTGAAGCTCTTGGAGTGCACCTTTTTGGCGCGGGTGCCGGCGATGACCTTGCCGTTAAAGACGATGCAGACCCCATGCGCGTCCGGGCAGGCGGCAAAGCGCAGCGAGTCGAGCAGGTTTGTCTTGGCGTCGGTGACCTCCATCGAGATTGGCTTCTGCGCGCCGGTGATGATGATCGGCTTGGGCGAATTCTGAATCAGGTAGGACAGCGCCGACGAGGTATAGGCCATGGTATCGGTGCCGTGGCAGATGACAAAGCCATCATATTTGTCGTAGTTTTCCCGCACGGTACGGGCCATCAGCAGCCAGTGCTCCGGCTGCAGGTTAGTCGAGTCGATGTTGAGGATCTGGACCGCGTCGATGGTGCAGAACTCCCGCGCCGCCGGCACATAGTCCAGCATCTCCTCGGAGGAAATCTGCGGTGCCAGACCGTTCTCGGTGCTCTTGGAGGCGATGGTGCCGCCGGTGGCGATCAGCAGAATATGTTTCATAGTGGATCCGCTTCCCTTCTTTGTCTTTTGATGCCCCTTTTGTTTTGGGGGATTTTTCTTTTCTTTTATTATAGGCAATTTTTTATTCGGAGACAAGCCCATTTTTCCCGGTTGCCTGCATTTCGTCGAGTATGTTATAATAAAGAAAACAGCTAGGGGCGTTTCCCGGCCGCTCCTGATTTTTCCTTCCTGGTTTTGCTTTTCACAAAGGAGGCTTCATCATGACCTACCAGATGCTTCTGCTCTACACCGCGCCGGACAACTTCACCGCCGAGATGCTGATGGCGGCGCTGCGCGAAAACAACATCCCTGCCGTCAAGCGCGACCTTGGTGCGGCGGGGCTGCTCAACCTCTATCAGGGCAACTCCTTTGAAGGGGAGCAAATCTTCGTCGCGCCCGAGGCGTTCGAGCGCGCAAAGGAACTGCTGCTCGTGATGGGCTTTGCGCAGGCAGAGGAATAGGGCTACTCGGAAAAGAGGATTCCTTCCTCCCGCAGGCAGCTGACCACCCTCTCAAAGTCCTCCTCGTGCTGGAACTGGATGGTGTGCAGGTGCACGCCGCCGGTCAGCGCGCACAGCGGCGGGGCGTTGGTGGTGGTGAGCTTGTGGTAAAACTGGTCGGCGTCATAGCGGGAAAACACCTGCAGCTGGCCGGAAATCTGCCCATAGATCGGGTGCTCCACCGTCACATCCAGCACCGCGCAGCCGTTATCCACCGCGATGTACAGCTCCTGCAGCAGGTGCTCGTCGTCGTGGCGGCAGGCAATGGTCCTGGTCTGCAGGTTCTGCTCCTGCTTGAGCACATAGCCGCGCGGCGTGGCGGAGATCTGTTCCCCTGCCGCCCGCAGCAGCGCCACATCCCCCACAATGATCTGCCGGCTGACGCCAAACTTTTTGGCGATGGCGGTTGCGCTCACCGGCCCGCTGTTCTGCCGCAGCAGAACCAAAAGCTGCTGCCTTCTCTGTTGTGAATTCATCTGCATTCCCCTCTCGCTTTTTCCCTTATCATAGCACACCGCCCGCCATAGTTCCAGCACAACCTGCTATTTTTCTGACATGTAAATAATTCGTGAATATTCCCGGTGAGGTGTAGCGTTTTTGCCGGGCGCGGCGTTTATAAAAATGGACGGCAATTCATCCGCACCGTCCTTCTTTTCAACCTGATGATTCCCCTTTTTATCAGGACGACACGATTCACCACCAGAAAAGCGCAGCCGCTTTGGCTGCGCTTTTTTGCCGAAAGCGGAGGTTTTTTCGGTGCACTTTTTCCATATCGGGGGCCGTTTTTTGTAGAAAAAAGCCGGGAGCTTTGTGGAAGTTGTATAAGACAGAGCCCTTTTATTCTCTATGAAAATCGTGTAAACTCTACATTTTTATATTGAAAACGGGCGGAAAAATTGTTATACTTGAATAGTGATCCCGCCGTCAGAGCGGGAACTTGAAAGGGGCGACACCGCTATGAAACAATATCTTGCAGGAAGGATTCGAAACATTGCTTTGACCGGTCACAGTGACTCGGGAAAGACTTCATTAGCAGAGGCCCTGCTGTTTAAAGCAGGCGCCAGCGATAGATTGGGAAAAATCTCGGAAGGAAATACCGTCTGCGACTTTGATCCGGAGGAGATCAAGCGCCAGGTATCCGTCTCCACCTCGATTGCTCCGTTTGCCTGGGGCAGCACCAAGATCAACCTGATCGACACTCCAGGATTGTTCGACTTTGCCGGCGAGGCCGCTGAAGGCGCGCGCGCCGTGGAGAGCCTGCTCATCACCGTATCCGGCAAGTCCGGCGTCGACGTCGGCACCGAGAAGGCCTACAAGATGGCCAAGGACGCCTCCAAGGCGACCATGTTCTTTGTCAGCAAGCTGGATGTGGAGCACTCCGACTTTTACAAGGTCTTTGAAGAATTGAAAGCTACCTTCGGTCCGACAGTATGTCCGATCGTTGTTCCATATGTTGAAGATCAAAAGGTTCAATCCTACATCAACCTCATCGACATGAAGGCCTACACCTATGACGAAAAGGGCGAGCCGCACGAGGTCGACATGCCGGACTTCGGTCACCGTCTGGACGGTCTGACCGCCGCTGTCTCCGAAGCGGTTGCCGAAACCGATGAGGCGCTGTTTGAAAAATACTTCTCCGGCGAACAGTTCACCCGCGACGAGATCATCCGCGGCGTCCACACCGGCGTCACCAACGGCTCGATCTCCCCGGTACTGTGCGGCTGCAGCTCCAATCTGCAGGGCATCGACATGCTGCTGGACTGCATCGTCGACCTGCTGCCATCCCCATGGGAAAAGGGCGGCGAGGTTGCTGTCGACGCAGAGGGCGAGCCGGTTGAGATCGACTGCACCGACGAAGCTCCGCTGGCAGCCTACGTCTTTAAGACCGTAGCCGACCCGTTTGTCGGCAAGCTGTCCTATGTCAAGGTCATCTCCGGCAAGCTGTCCTCCGACGCTCCGGTCGTCAACGCGCGCACCGGCCAGCAGGAAAAGCTGGGCAAGATCATCTATGTCATCGGCAAAAAGCAGGAGGACACCGCTTACATCACCGCCGGCGATATCGGCGCGGTCACCAAGCTCACCGCCACCCAGACCGGCGACACCCTGTGCGACCCGAAGAAGGTGGTCAGCTTTGACCCGATCAACTTCCCGCGTCCCTGCCTGAGCATGGCCATCAAGCCGCAGGCCAAGGGCGACGAGGCCAAGGTTGCTTCCTCGCTGCAGAGACTGATCGAAGAGGACCCGACCATCGCTTACGAAAACAACGCGGAAACCCACCAGCAGGTCATCACCGGCTTGGGCGAGCAGCATCTGGATGTGCTGGTTTCCAAACTGAAAAATAAATTTGGCGTATCCGTTTCGCTGGAGGTTCCGCGCGTTCCATACCGCGAGACCATCCGCAAGAAGGTCAAGGTACAGGGCAAACACAAGAAACAGTCCGGCGGTCACGGCCAGTTCGGCGACGTTTGGATTGAGTTTGAGCCGACCGTCGGCGACGACCTCGTCTTTGAGGAGAAGGTATTCGGCGGCGCGGTTCCAAAATCCTTCTTCCCGGCGGTTGAAAAGGGCCTGCAGGACTGCGTCAAACACGGTGTGCTGGCCGGATACCCGGTTGTCGGCCTGAAGGCGACGCTGGTGGACGGTTCCTACCACCCGGTAGACTCCTCGGAGATGTCCTTCAAGATGGCAGCTTCCCTGGCTTACAAGGCCGGTATGCCGCAGGCTTCCCCGGTTCTGCTGGAGCCAATCGGCAACCTGAAGGTTTACGTTCCGGATTCCAACACCGGCGACATCATCGGCGACCTGAACAAGCGCCGCGGCAGAGTGCTGGGCATGAACCCATCCACCGACGGCCTGCAGGAGATTGAGGCAGACGTACCGATGAGCGAGATGGCCGACTTTGCGACCGCAATCCGTTCGCTGACCCAGGGCCGCGGTTATTTCACCTTCGACTTTGCCCGCTACGAGCAGCTGCCTTCCAACCTGGAAGCGAAGGTCATCGAAGACGCTAAGAAATTCTCCGAAGAAGAATAGGCAGGCTGAGCCTGCACCCAATTCGCGTATTGGTTTGGTGGGAGTCTTGGCTTCTACCTCGCGGCACCCAGGCTGAGTCTGGACCCAATCCACGGCGGCGGGCTGAGCCCGCGCCCAATTCGCGTATTGGTTTGGCGGGAGCTTTGGTTTCTACCTCGCGGCACCGGGTTTGTGCGGAACAAAAATAAAGTTTTCGCCAGCCTTTTTCAAAAGGCTGTGGTTTCCAAAGGCAAAG
>URGV01000049.1 GCA_900547455.1 uncultured Oscillospiraceae bacterium | reverse complement strand
TCCTTCTGAGTCACTCTTTTTATTTTTTCTGTTGCACTTGTATTGTAAAGCGGCCCGCAAGAAAGTAGGCCGGGGTTTGGGGCGGAGCGCCCAAAAGGTGGATGCAGGGGCCACCGGCCTTGCAAAATTCCCCAGGAGGGGGAGGCATCCCCCCTTCGCTAAAAAAACAATCGAACGATAGGAGAGAGAAAAAGGATGAAGGTTTGTCATATCTCCAGCGCCCATGCGCCAAATGATACCCGCATCTTCCATAAGCAGTGCGCCTCGCTGGCAAGGGCGGGTTACGACACCACCTTTGTGGTCAAGGCCAAGGACCCGCAGTCGGTGGGGGAAACCACCGAAAAGGGCGTGCGGGTCATCCAGGTGCCGGTGGACACCTCCTCACGCCTGAAGCGCATGCTCTTCGGCGCCAAGGCCGTCTACCAGAAGGCGCTGGAGGTGGACGCGGACATCTATGAGTTCCACGACCCCGAGCTGCTGCCATACGGCCTGAAACTGGCCAGAAGGGGCAAGCGGGTTATCTTTGACAGCCACGAGGATTACCCGACCCAGATTATGGAAAAGGGCTGGATTCCCGCCCCGCTGCGCAGGCTCATCTCCGGGGCCTATAAGGCCTATGAGACCCATGTGGTCAAAAATCTGGACGCGGTGCTTTTTCCGTGTCTCAAAAACGGGGTCAACATTTTTGAGGGCCGGGCAAAACAGGTGGTCATCATCTCCAACGCTGTCATGCTCGAGGAGGTCCCTCAACAGCTGGACCTCTCCCACAAGGAGGACCGAACCATCTGCTGCACCGGCAGCCTGACCTACCAGCGCGGCATCACCCACCTGATCAAGGCCGCCTACAAGGCTGGAGCCAAGCTGATTCTGGCGGGCAGGTATGAGTCCGAAGCCTACCAGCAGGAGCTGGAAGCGATGCCGGAGTACGCCTGCGTCGAGTATCTGGGATACCTCGACCGGCAGGGAATCGCCGAGGTGTATGGCCGGTCGCGCATCGGCATGTCCACCATCCTTAATGTCGGCCAGTACGCAAGCCTCGACAACTTCCCGACCAAGGTTTACGAATACATGGCGGCAGGATTGCCGGTCATCGTCTCGGATTATCCGTTCATGCGCCGCTCGGTGCAGGAGGACGGCTTCGGCGTGGCGGTGGACCCGGCGGATGTCGACGCCATCGCCGACGCCATCCAGAAGATTCTCTCCGACCCGCAGGCCGCCGCCCGGATGGCCGAGAACGGCCGCCAGGCCGTCCTGCACAAATATAACTGGGGAATCGAGGAGGAAAAGCTCCTCGCCCTCTACCGCAGTCTGGAGGAAAAATAGAGGGGGAGGCCCCTTTGCTCCCCCCCAGCCCTCAGGCGTTCAGAGCCTACCCCCGTGCCACGGATTGACAGCAGGAAGTGTGATCTCTGTAAATCTCAGGGAGAAAATAAGACCAGTTTGCCCACAAACTCAAAGTGGCAAATCGATCTGGACTAGGGGCTGGGACGAGCCCGTGTGCAAGCAAAGCGCAGCACGACAAGGGCGATCTTCCTGCACCGCAGGATTTCAAAGGGCGGCAGCCCTTGGAGATTCTTTGGTGACTTTCTCATCGGGGAGAAAGTCACCCGGGGTTTGGGGCGGAGCGCCCAAAAGGTGGGTGCAGGGACTACCGTCCCGCAAAATTCCCCGGGGGTTTGGGGCACGGCGCCCAAAAGTGGGAATGGTTTCCGCCAGAGAAAGAAAAAAGGAGTTTTCCTCATGTTAACCTTCATCCTCTCCAGAGGAGTTCCGACACCAAAATATTCGACCAACGGCATCTTCGAATTCGATCAGGCCCGCGCCTTAAAGCAGGCGGGCTGCAACGTCGTCTTTCTGGCGCTGGACCTGCGCTCGGTGCGCAGGACAAGGCCCTGGGGATTTCAGTCCTTCGAGAAGGACGGCGTGCCGGTGAGGGTGCTGAGCGTCCCGCTGGGCAATATCCCAAAGCAGATCTTCTACCCGCTGGGCCAGTGGGCCTTCGGCCTGCTCTACCGCCGGGCGGTGCGGGAATTTGGCCGCCCGGATGTGCTGCACGCCCACTTCACCGATTACGGCTACCTTGCCAGCCCCCTTGCCCGCAGGGAGCAGCTCCCGCTGGTGCTCACCGAGCACTCCTCTCTGGTCAATCAGGACACGCTGCCCAAGGACATCGAGCAGGCAGCGAAAACCGCCTTCACCCAGGCCGATACCCTGATTGCGGTCAGCCCCGCGCTGGCGCACCACATGGAGCAGCACAGCGGGCGGCACGTTGAGTGGATTCCCGACATGGTGGACACCGAGCTGTTTGCCTACAGCGACCGCCACGAGCGCCAGAAGGCGCTGGAGCAGGAGACCGACCTCAGTGAGGACAGCGGCGGATTCTCCATCCTCAGCTGCGGCAACCTGCGGCGCATCAAGCGGATGGACGTGCTGATTAAAGCCTTTGCCCAGGCCTTCCGCGAGTGCCCGCAGGTGACTTTGACCATCTGTGGACAGGGCGAGGAGGAAGGGATGCTGCGCAAGCTGATCTTTGACCTCGGCATGACCGGCCGCATCGAGCTGACCGGCCTGCGTCCCCGCCGGGAGATCGCCCAGCGGCTGCAGGAGGCCGATTGCTTCGCGCTGGCCTCGGTGTCCGAGACCTTCGGCGTCTCCTATCTGGAGGCGCTGTCCTGCGGGGTGCCGGTCATCGCCACCCGCTGCGGCGGGCCGGAAAGCTTTGTCAACGAGCACAACGGCATCATGGTCGAGCCGGACAATGTGGACGACCTTGCCAAGGCGATGCAGACGATGTATTACAACATCAGCTACTACAACCGCGCCGAGATTGCCCGCAAAATCCGCGAGGACTATTCGGCGCAGGCGGTCGCTTCCCGCCTGATGGAGCAGTATGAGCGGTTGGCACGCCGCGCCGGCTCCGAGCTGGTGGGCAGCTTCTCCCGATAAAATTTACATAATTTTGCTTTACACCCGGCCTTTGCCGGATTATCATAAAAGGAGGGAACAGGGAAAATGGAACAGTCGCAGTATATTCGCGCCAACAAGGGCTTTTCCTTTCTTTGTGTGCCCAGGGAATTCTGCGCGGCGGGGGTGCTGCTGTGGGGCATCAATCCCGCATCGTTTCTGTATAACTGGGCCATCTACGCCGGCGTGGTGCTGCTGTGGGCCTGCTTTGCCGCCGCCTCTGAGTGGAAGCGCTTCTGGAAAACGGTGTTCCACCCGGCGATGCTGTTGAGCTTTGTCTGGCCGGTGCTGCTCTTTGTCTATGCGCTGGCCGGGCATGTGGAATTTCCGTTCCACCACCTTCTGATGCCCATCTTCTACCTGCTGTTCTGGTTTTATGTCTCGCTGCCCGACCGGTTTGCGATGAAGCTGCTCACCTTTATGACCACAGCCTATTATCTGCTCATCAACGCCGGTACCGTGCTGGCGCTGCGGCAGAACCCGGACGTCTCCCGCCTGCTTGCAAACGGCGACCCCACCGTCACCGGCCCCTTAGCCAGCCCCTTCACCGGCGGCTTCCAACACATCTATTCGCTGACCATGTTCACCGTGGCGGTGGTGGGCATCCTCTGGTACTACCGTCCGCGCATCTTTGAGACGGTGGGCTGGGGAATTGCGGTGCTGCTGGGGCTGCTGACCATCGTGATGTCCAACTACTCCTTTGCCATCCTCTTTGTCTTTGCCTTTTCGCTGCTGGTGCTCTGCCGCCTGCCAAAGCGGGGCGGCCCGACCACCGCAATCCTGCTGCTGTGCGCGCTGGCGGCGATTGTGGTGCTGCCAAACCTCTACCGCATCTTTTACTTCATCGCCGAAAACACCGACAGCCTCAAGATGCAGCTGCGCTTTATCGAGGTGGGCAACCTCCTGAGCGGTACCGGCATCACCGAGGGCAGCGACGCGGGCACCCGCATCGAGCTCTACACCGCCTCGCTTAAAACCTTCTTGAGCGCCCCGCTGTTCGGTGTCGGGGATTTGATTCTCAAGACCGCTGAGGACCCGCGCTCGATTGTCGGCGGGCACTCGATTGTCTGCGACTACCTGGCCTACTACGGGCTTGTGGGCGGCATCCTGTTCCACAGCATTCTGATTGCCAACTTTTACCGCATCGAAAAACTGCTGGACCGCCGGGGAAGATTTTTGTACCTGGTCGTCTTTGTGTTATACTATGTGCAGATCACCGTCAACGCCGGCTACAACGAGCCGCTCATTGAGGTGCTCTACCTGCTGGTGCCGAATCTGCTGATCCTCACCGGCGAGCGCACCGCGCGCCAGCGGGAACAGGCGGCGCCGGCACAGCCATCCCGCTACATTCGCCAGCGTCCGGTACAGTGGTAACGCGCACGGAAAGGAGAACCGATGGAGAAACGTAAGCTGCTGTCCTACTGGGACAGGCTGTGGGAAGGGATCGGCACGCTGCGGCGGCGCGGCTTTTTCCACATCATCGCGGGCTCGACGCTCGCCAAGATCGCGGGCTTTGTCTCGGTGTTTTTTCTGCCGCGCTTTCTTTCCAAGGCCGACTACGGGCTGCTGACCTATGTGGAGAACATCCGCAACTACGTTATGCTCTTTAACGGCCTGGGCATCACCCAGGCTACCCTGCGCTACTGCGCGCAGGAGGGAAGCGACGAGGAGAAAAAGGGCTACTTTATCACCACCCTCAAGGTCGGCATCGCCGCCGATGTGGCGCTGATTGTTCTGACCACGGCGGCCTACCTGGTCATTACGTTCCCCTTTGAGGGGGCGCGCTTTCAGCTGGTGCTCTCCTCCTGCCTGCCGGTGCTCTACTTTCTGTTCACCGACATCCAGCTGCTGCTGCGGGCCACCTTCCAGAACCAGCGCTATTCGGTCTACAACTTCACCTATTCGTTTTTGCTGATGATCTTCCAGATCGTCTTTGCGGTGCTCTGGGGCGTCACCGGCGTCATGATCAGCAAATATATCTCGATGGCGCTGTGCGCGGCGATGGGCTTTTTGCTCATCCGCGACCTGCCGCTGATGAAGGTCAAGGCCCTGATGCCCGACCGGGCGCAGGTCAAGCAGATGATCCGCTTTGGCATCGTGATGCTCACCGCCTCGGCCACCTCCCAGGTGATGAGCTACAACGAGACCTTCATCGTCGGCCAGCTCTTAAAGGACGAGGAGCTGCTGGCCGAATACCGGGTGGCGGCCAACATCCTTTCGATCTCATTGTTTTTGCTCGAGGCGCTGCTGGTCTTTATCCTGCCGTACTTTATCCAGCACATCAGGGATAAAAAATGGATTTGGGAAAACTACAAAAAGCTCTTTGCCATCAACGGCGTGGTGATGACCGTCTTTCATCTGGGACTGTTCATCTTCGCAAAGCTGTATCTATATATCTTTGCAGGCCCCGAGTATATGGGCGCGGCGCCGCTGGTGCGGATGTTCCTCATCGCCTCCTGGATTCAGGCGGTGTTCCGCGGAATTTCCGGCAACATCCTGGCGGTGACCGGCGAGGAGAAGTTTAACCTCAAAATCAACATCGTCTTTGTTGTCGTTCACGCGGTCATCGATGTGGCGGCGGTGAAGATGCTGGGCATCTACGGCGCAGCCATCGCGCTGATTGTTGTTTACTTGTTGTCAGGGCTCATCATGAACCTTCATTTAAGAAATATATGCAAATCACAGATAGGAGAGATCACAAATGATGAAAAATGAAATGCTCCGCAAGATTGAAAACAGAGAGATCGTTGTCGGAGTAGTGGGTTTGGGCTATGTCGGCCTGCCGCTGGCGGTCGAGAAGGCCAAAGCGGGCTTTAAGACCATCGGCTTCGACGTCCAGGCGCAGAAGGTGGAGATGGTCAACGCCGGCCACAACTACATCGGCGACGTGGTGGACAGCGACCTTGCCGGCATTGTCAAGAGCGGCATGCTTTCCGCCACCACCGACTTCAGCTTTGTCAAGGATGTCGACTTTGTCGCCATCTGCGTGCCCACCCCGCTGGACGCGCACCAGCAGCCGGACATCAGCTATGTCCGCGATTCCGCGACCTCGGTTTCCAAATACTTAAAGAAGGGCACCATGGTTGTCCTGGAATCCACCACCTACCCGGGCACCACCGAGGAGCTGATTAAGCCGATTCTCGAGCAGGGTTCCGGCTTAAAGTGCGGCGAGGACTTCTACCTTGGCTTCTCGCCGGAGCGCGTCGATCCAGGCAACCTGATCTATAAGACCAAGAACACCCCGAAGGTTGTCGGCGCCATCGGCAAGGACGCCACCGAGGTCATCGCCGCCATGTACCGCGCGGTGCTGGACGGCGAGGTCTATGAGGTTTCCAGCCCGGCGGTCGCCGAGATGGAGAAGATTCTCGAAAACACCTACCGCAACATCAACATCGGTCTGGTCAACGAGCTGGCCATGCTCTGCAACGAAATGGGCATCAGCATGTGGGAGGTTGTGGACGCGGCTAAGACCAAGCCCTACGGCTTCCAGGCGTTCTATCCGGGACCGGGTCTGGGCGGACACTGCATCCCGCTGGACCCGTATTACCTCTCCTGGAAAGCCAGAGAGTACGGCTTCCACACCTCGATGATCGAAAGCTCGATGATGATTAACGACAAGATGCCGGAATACTGCGTCGACCGCGCCGCAAAGCTCTTGAACCGCCGCGCCAAAAAGGCGATGAACGGCTCGAAGGTGCTGGTGCTGGGCGTGGCCTACAAACAGGACATCGACGACTACCGCGAGAGCCCGGCGCTGCGCGTCATCGAGGAGCTGGAGAAGGAGGGCGCAGTCGTCACCTACTTCGATCCATGGGTTAAGGAGTATAAGTATAAGGGTCAGGTCCGCCAGAGCATCCCGGCGCTCACCGAGCAGGTGCTCAAGGACGCAGACCTTGTCATGGTCACCACCGCCCACACCAACGTCGACTACGACATGGTGCAGAAGAATGCGGCGCTGATCTTCGACAGCAAAAACGCGATGAAGAATATCCAGAACCGCGACAACATCGAGGTTCTGTAAGACGGCGCTTCAGGCTCATGCCCGGCCCCTCGGGCTGGCATGGGCCTTTGGCCGGTAAAGACTAAAAGAGGGAGAAGGTCAACAAGATGAAATATGCGTTAATCGGCTGCGGCAGAATCGCAACCAACCACGTCAAGGCGGTGCTCAACAACCATCTGGAGTTCGCAGCCGTCTGCGATGTCGTCCCCGAGCAGATGGAAAACCTGCTTGCCAAGCATGAGCTGCAGAACGACAGCTCGATTCACCGCTACACCGACTATAAGGAAATGATCGAACAGGAGCAGCCGCAGCTGGTCGGCATCGCCACCGAGAGCGGCGTCCACGCCGAGATTGCTCTGTACTGCATCGACCACGGCGTCAATGTCATCATCGAAAAGCCGATGGCGATGAGCATCGCCGACGCAAACGAGATCATCCGCCGCAGCGAGGAGAAGGGCGTCAAGGTCTCCGCCTGCCACCAGAACCGCTTTAACGTAGCGGTGCAGCAGATGCGCAAGGCGCTGGAGGCGGGCCGCTTCGGCAAGCTCTCCCACGGCTCGATTCACGTCCGCTGGAACCGCAACCGCGACTACTACGACCAGGCCAAATGGAGAGGCACCTGGGCGCAGGACGGCGGCGCGCTGATGAACCAGTGCATCCACGGCATCGACCTGCTGCGCTGGATGATGGGCGAGGAGATCGACGAGGTCTACGGCGTCACCCGCCAGCAGTTCCACCACTACCTCGAGGCAGAGGATATCGGCATGGCGGTTGTCAAGTTTCAAAACGGCGCGGTAGCCACCATCGAGGGCACCACCAACGTCTACCCGAAGAATCTGGAGGAGACCCTCTACCTGTTCGGCGAGAACGGCACCGTCAAGCTCGGCGGAAAATCCACCAACAACATCGACGTCTGGGACTTCGCCGACGAGGGCGAGGAGGACCAGAAGAACAAGGGCCTGCAGGAAGCGACCAGCAACGTCTACGGCAACGGTCACACCAGCCTCTATGCCGATATGATCGACGCCATCGAGCACGACAGAAAACCGTACGTTGACGCCCACGCCGGAAAGAACGCGCTGGAGCTGGTGCTGGCCATCTATAAGAGCCAGAAGGAAGGCCGCCCGGTCAAGCTGCCGCTGGAGGACTTCGCGAGCATCGATATGAAGGGCGAATTTTAGCGGCGGCACCCAGCTTCTGAAAAATAAAGTTTTCGCCCGCCTTTTTCAAAAGGCGGTGGTTTCCAAAGGCAAAGCCTTTGGGCGCACGCCGCAGCGGGCGAAACCTCATATCATCATTTTTCATAGAATCGTTCCCGCACAATCGCCCCGTCCAAGACGGCAAGAACTCAGGTACCGTCAGCGTTGTCTGCCAGAAAAAATGGCGCGCGACGAGAGCGCCATTCGGTTGAGAGGCACAGGCTTGCACTGGGCAGAAGCTCCCCGCAGGAGAATGAAGTCCAGCGCAGAAACCCTCTCCTATTCATACCCCGTTTGGCCCCCAAAGTTGTACGCAAATGTGCAACTTTGGCAGTCAAAATTTTGCGTTCAGCGGGTAGACGAGAGGGAGAGGCGCTTCGCTGTCTCCCTCACGGAGATTGAGCCTCTACAGCCGAAAAATCTTCCGCCGGAAGGTTTTTCGGGGCTGCGGCGAGACGGGAGTTTCTTGGAAACCTTTTCTCTTACAAAAGGTTTCCCGAAGCTAATTTGCGCAGCAAATTAGCTCCTCCTTTCCCAAGGCGCTTGAACGATACTGGTTTTTCGCTCGCTGCGGCGAGCGACCAGGGTTTCACCCTGGACCTGACCGCCTTTTGAAAAGGCGGGGAAACTATTTTTGCTTTTGATTTGGAAGGAGCGTTTTCCATGCCGGATTATTTCGTACACCCAAGCAGCTACATCGACCCCAACGTCTCGATCGGCAGCGGCACCAAAATCTGGTTCTTCTGCCACATCCAAAGCGGCGCGGTCATCGGGGAAAACTGCTCCTTCGGGCAGAATGTCAACGTCGCCGCCAACGTCAAAATCGGCAACGGCGTCAAGGTGCAGAACAACGTCTCGATCTACGAAGGGGTGGAGCTGCAGGACTATGTTTTCTGCGGGCCGTCGATGGTCTTTACCAACGACCTGACCCCCCGCGCCAAATACCCCAAAGGCTCCGCGGGCTACAAAAGGACGCTGGTCAAGGAGGGGGCCTCGATCGGGGCCAACGCCACCGTCGTCTGCGGCCACACCATCGGCCGCTGGGCGCTGATCGGCTCGGGCGCGGTGGTGACCCACGACGTCCCCGACCACGCGCTGATGCTCGGCGTGCCCGCCCGTCAGGCCGGCTGGGCCTGCGAGTGCGGCCGGATTCTGGACAAGACCCTCCGCTGCCCCGCCTGCGGCCGCAGCTACCGCGTGGAGGATACGGGGCTTGTGGAGGAACGATAAACAGCGTACAATCAACAGAGAGGAGAAAGCCTCATGGAATTTCGTGATTTGAAAAAGCAGTACCAGGTGCTCAAGCCGCAGATGGATGCGGCCATCGGGAAGGTGCTGCAGGACTGCAACTTCATCAGCGGCAAACAGGTGGCCGAGCTGGAGGAAAAGCTGGCGCAGTATGTGGGTGTCAAGCACTGCGTCACCTGCGGCAACGGCACCGACGCGCTGAGCCTGGTGATGATGGCCTGGGAAATAAAGGAAGGGGACGCGGTGTTTGTGCCGGACTTCACCTTCTTTGCCAGTGCGGAGGTGGTCGCCTTTGAGGGAGCGACCCCGATTTTTGTCGATGTGGACGAGCGTTCCTTCAACATCGACCCGGACAAGCTGGAGCAGGCCATCTGTGCGGTCGAGCAGGAGGGCAAGCTGCGCCCGCGCGCGGTGGTGGCGGTCGACCTGTTTGGCCAGCCTGCCGACTACCGCCGGATTGAGGAAATCTGCCGCAGGCACAACCTCCTGCTTCTGGAGGACGGCGCGCAGGGCTTTGGCGGCATGCTGGACGGCAAGCGCGCCTGCAGCTTCGGCGACGCGGCGGCCACCTCTTTCTTCCCGGCAAAGCCGCTGGGCTGCTACGGCGACGGCGGCGCGGTGTTCACAAACGACGACAATTTAGCCGAGCTGCTGCGCTCGCTGCGCATCCACGGCAAGAGCCCGGTCAGCAAGTACGACAACATCCGTATCGGCATCAACTCCCGTCTGGATACCGTTCAGGCGGCGGTGCTGCAGGTCAAGTTCGAGGCCTTCCGGCAGCATGAGCTGGAGGATGTCAACCGCGCGGCCGAGCTGTACACCCAGTACCTGGGCGGCATCGTCAAGACCCCGGTGATCCCGGAGGGCTTTTATTCCAGCTGGGCGCAGTACACCATCATTCTGGAAAGCCGCGAGCAGCGCGACAGGGTGCAGCACGCGCTCAAGGAACAGGGCATCCCGACCATGATCTACTACCCCAAGCCGATGCACCTGCAGGGCGCCTTTGAGCAGCTGGGCGGCAGGGAAGGGGACTTCCCGGTTTCGGAGCGGCTGTGCGGACAGGTGCTCTCGCTGCCGCTGCACCCCTATCTGGCCGAGGAGGACATCAAGTTTGTCTCCAACGCCATCCGCTCTGCGCTGGAGCGGTAAGAAACCTTCGACAAGCAGATAACGGACCAACTGGAGGAAATTTGCGATGAAGATCAAAAAAGCAGTGATCCCGGCGGCGGGGCTGGGAACCAGAGTGCTGCCCGCATCCAAATCGATGCCCAAAGAGATGCTGCCGATTGTGGACAAGCCCGCCATCCAGTACATTGTGGAGGAAGCGGTCAAGAGCGGCATCGAGGACATCCTGATCATCACCAGCCGCGGCAAAACGACGGTGGAGGACCACTTCGACCGCAACCCCGAGCTGGAAGCAAGGCTGCTGGCCAGCAAAAAGCAGGAGGTCTATGACCAGATGGTGGCCATCTCCCACATGGCGAACATCCAGTATGTGCGCCAGAAGGAGACCAAGGGCCTGGGCCACGCGGTGCTGTGCGCCAAGGCCTTTGTGGGCAACGAGCCGTTCGCGGTGCTGTACGGCGACGACGTCATCATCGGCGGCGAGCGCCCGGCCTGCCGGGAGCTGTGCGAGGTCTATGACGAATACGGCTTGGGCGTGGCCGGCATCAAGCCGGTGCCGATGGAGGACATCAGCAAGTACTGCTCGCTGGCGGTGGAGCCGGTGGAGGGGAAGGAGCGGGTGTTCCACCTGACCGACATGGTGGAAAAGCCCTCGCTGACCGAGATCCTCTCCAACTATTCGATTCTGGGCAGGGTGGTGCTGCCGCCGGAAATCTTCCCGATTCTGGAAAAGACCCGTCCCGGTGCGGGCGGCGAGATTCAGCTGACCGACGCCATGAAGGTGCTGGCCAAGACCAGGGGCATGATGGGCGTCGAGTATACCGGCACCCGCTACGACATGGGCAACAAGTTCGGCATCCTGCAGGCCATCGTCGAGGTGGCGCTGCAGCACCCGGAGGTGCAGGACCAGTTCCGAGACTATCTCCGGGGCATTGCCTCCAGATTATAGAAAAAGCCAAAACACTGGCAGAACGGTATAGTTCTGCCGGTGTTTTTTTGTACGAAGCGGATATTGCAACGGGAAAGGAAAAGGTCTATAATGAAGTTAAACAAATAGATTGTAATTTTTGGAGGGGAAATTATGAAGCGTGAACAAAAAGCGTTCGTGATGTTGATGGCAGCCTGTATGGCCTTTACCGGAATCTCCAGCCTGATGTCGGCCTCCGCCGCGCCGGTCTCGTTGAACCAGGCGCAGATCGGCAACTATCTGGACGATGGCGCTCGGAATGAAACTTCCCCCGCCGAGATTGTCCTGCCCTCCGGCCGCAAGGTCATCAAAAAGACAGATGCCTCCGCCCCGAAAACCACCAGCAAGGTGGTCAGCCTGGAACAGCAGGAGCAACAGCAGGTCACCGCCACCAAGGATGGCCGCCGGGTCATCAAGGCCAAAAAGGCAGCGGCCCAGACCGAAGAAGAACAGCCGCGCGCCAGCCTGTCGATGGCGGCAAGAGGATAACGGATGAAGCGGATTGTCCTGAGCGCGGACGGCGACCGGATGGTGTATCTGGTGCCGGATGAGGTGGCGGAGCAGCTGGAACGGTACTGCGACCGTTTCTGGACCTGGATGCAGCAGAGCCCGCACGCGGCAAAATACCGGGTGGGCGGCTGCAGCTGTTACAACGAGGCGGATTTCATCGACTACCTGAACCGCTGGGTCTTTCCACAGCAGCCGTCTGAGCTGGTGGAGAATCTGGGGTGGATTGATTTTGACAGCCCGCTCCCTGAGCCGTACCGCGATTGCCCGCAGTTTAACTTTTAAGCTCACAGCAAAAAATAACAAAAACAGACCGATTTCCCACCGTAAGACAGGTGGCCAATCGGTCTTTTTGTTTTGCCAAGCAACGCAAAAAAATTGATAAAACCACAGCAAAGGTTGCACATCTGCGTGCAACTTTTGGGGCGTTTCGGGGTATAGGTGAAGGGGAAATATCTGGATGCGAAGCGCGTCTTATGACAACCAACTCACAGCAGGCAGGCCGGTGGTTGTCATAGAAGGGCAGATTTGGTTCATGTTTTGTTCATATTCTGCGTCCGATTCCGACAACAAGCTCCCTCGGTTGTCGGCTCGGTTGTCAGGCTGGTTGTCGCAATAAATGGCTTATTTAAGCCACAAAATAGCTATTTGACAACAAAGACAACCAACTATATATAAAAAAGAAATATAGATAATAGGGGATATATAGGAGAGAAAAAGTCTTGACCCCCTTGGTTGTCATTGTCGGTTGTCAGCACCCTGTTGGCTGTGTCCTGCCTCCTGATCAGCCCCCTTCTGCTATGTACGGCCCGCACTCCCCACCGGGTATCCAGCAGTTTTTTCCTGGACAAGGGAAAGGAAAATCGGCAGCCCCTGCCCCCTATCCAGCGCAGAAGCAACACGAACCATTAGTTCGCCCACCTGCCGCGCCACGGCCTGAAACCAGAAGGTGTGCCCTCGCAGAAACCGAGGGAGAAAAAAAGACCGATTCGCCCACCCATCTCAAAGTGGCAAATCGGTCTGGGTTTGTGGTAGAAACCCTATTGGGGGGTGCGGCAACGCCGCAGGGGGGACAACGTGCCCCCCTCAGGGG
>URGV01000048.1 GCA_900547455.1 uncultured Oscillospiraceae bacterium | reverse complement strand
ATCAAAGGGGGCAGAAGTTAAAGCGGAACGCTTTTACTTCCGCCCCCTTCGCCGGAGGTCAGGAGTTCTCCGAACTCCAAACCAGGAGGTTCCTGGTGAGTCTTTGGTGACTTTCTTCTCATAAGAAAGTCACCCGGGGCATGGGGCGGAGCGCCCATACAAGGGCTGTGGGGGCAAAATCCTCCACAGTAGAGAAAGCGTATCGGGGTGGCAGGAGCCTTCGTTCCCTATACCCGAAAAATATCTACCACGTGGTTGCTGACCCCCAGCATGTCCTCCCGCTCACAGGTGGCAAAGTGGTACCGCAGATAAAGCTGGAAAGCATCATCGTCCATCGCGTCGATCTCCTCCTGCAGCAGCGGCGCGCAGCCATCTGTAGCCACATAGTGCAGCCGGATCACCGGGAAAGCTTTCATCAGCGCGTCCACATCCTCCTTGCGCACCAGCTCGAACAGATCCTTCGGTTCGGACTTTGCCGCAAAGGTCTCCCCGTCCAGCAGCCCGTCTTTGATATACTGCGCCACATCGATTTTGTGATGGCGGAAGGCCATCTCCAACAGGCACCCGTCCGAAATGACGTAGGCGGCAAACACCACTCCGCCCTTTTTGGTGACCCGGATAGCCTCGCGCAGCGCCTGCCGCTTGTCCTCGTCGTTGTAGAGGTGGTACAGCGGGCCCAGCAACAGCACGATATCATAGGTGCGGTCCGGAAAGGCCGACAGATCCAGGGCGTTGCCCTGCACAATGCGAACATTTTCCTCCGGCAGCGTGTTTTGCCGAAAGACCTCGATGTTGTGCTCGACCAGTTCCACCGCGTCCACCGCATATCCCTGACGGGCCAGCGCGTGGGAATAGCGCCCGGTGCCCGCCCCGATTTCCAGCACCCGGTCGCCGGGCCGGATAAATCGCTCGATATACCGCATGGTGGTCAAAAATTCCACCATCCCGTGCCGGGGAGCCAGGCGGCTGTCCTCGTCATAATGATTGTAAAAGTCGATGATGTATCGGTTTGTTTCCATCTTCACACCTCTTTCTTAAATTTAATCCCAGCGTATTTCCCGCCGGTTGCCCTCCATGATACTACAAGGCAAGGCGTTTGTAAAGGGCTTGTGCCCTAGCGGTATTGTTCGCGATAGATGAAACCCTCAAGCATCCTCGGGGTCATCCCTGCCGAGCCACAGATTGACAGCTGAAGGTGTTACCCCCGGTATAGCTCGGGGAGAAAAAAAGACCGATTTGCCCACTAGCTCAAAGTGGCAAATCGGTCTTTTGTTGTGGCAGAAAGCAGCCCGGGTGCAAGCGTCAGCGCAGCACCAATGAGGGCAAGTTTCCTGTACTGGTAGGGTCTGGCGCGCCTTTGGTGACTTTCCCCGCGACGGGAAAGTCACCCGGGGTGGAGGGGTGGAGCGCCCTCCTTTGGGGGTCGAGGGGGCAGTGCCCCCTCGTATCGGTCACCCGAGGTGGAGGGCGGAGCGCCCTCCTCATTGGGGCTGTGGGGGCTCTGTCCCCTACAGCCCCAGTTTACAAAAAATTTATTTGACCTGGACCCCGCTTCAGGTTGTATCGTATTTTTAGAGAGAAGATTTTCCTTCGGTCCTTACCCGAAGGTAATCGGCAGATAACAAATCCAGACTTCTCCCCTTCGGCCAAACTCTTTATAATAAAGACAAGCAGATGGTGAGAAAGCATTTACGAGGTGAACCTGATGAACCATAAAAAAGCACTTTCCTCCACCCGATTGATGGCAGCCGCCATCCTGGCGGCGCTCACGCTGGCCGCCTGCTCTCCAGCCTCCACCGATCAAAACACTTCATCCCAGGCTCCGGCCCAGCAGACTGAACCGGCGAACGAGAGCTCCGCAGAGCAGCCTTCGGAGGGAGCGATCTCCTCCGAAGAATCCAACGAGCCAGAAACCACCGCTGAGGAAGCCTCCAGCGCAGAAACTCCTTCCGCTGAAGAAGATTCCTCTGCGGAAAATTCCACCGAGACCGATTCCACCGGCGAGCAAACATCCGCTGAGGCCGGCGAGGAGGAACTCTCCTCCACCGAAACCGCCGCCAGCAACGACTGGCAGACCGACGCCCCGGAAAATCACAACATGGACCCGGCGGTGCTGGACGACCTGCACGCGGTGCTGCCCAGCAGCTCGGTCTATTCGATGGTCACCGTCAAGGACGGGGTCATCATCGACGAGTACTACCGCGAGGGCTACGACGAGCAGAGCCTCTACCGCTTAAACTCCGCCTCCAAATCCTTCACCAGCGCCCTGATCGGCATCGCCATCGAGCAGGGGTACATCGGCGGGGTAGACGACCTGCTCTCCGACTACCTGCCGCAGGTGCTGGAACAGGAGGATACCCGCAAGCACCAGATCACCCTGGAGCACCTGCTGACCCACACTTCCGGCCTGGAGTGGTACGAGTGGGGCAGCGGTTACTCCAACTGGGTCGAGTTCCAGACCGCGCCCAACTGGGTGGACTACATCCTTGGCCGCAACCTTGTTTACGATCCGGGCACCCAGTTTGCCTACAGCACCGGCAACACCCACCTGCTCAGCGCGGTGCTGGAAGCGGCAACCGGTATGACCGAGGAGGAATACGCCCGCATCAATCTCTTTGAGCCGCTGGGCATCGAAAACTGGCAGTGGGACACCGACCCGCAGGGCATCACCGACGGCGGCAACGGCCTGCACCTCTCCACCCGGGACGCCGCCCGGTTTGGACAGCTCTTTTTACAAAACGGCCAGTGGAACGGCCAGCAGCTGGTCCCCGCTGACTGGGTGGAGGTTTCCACCACCGCCAAAAACGGCGGCGCAGGGGACGGCACCGGCAGCTACGGCTACCAGTGGTGGACCCGCACCTACCATTCGGGCGGCTATGACACCTACACCCCGCCCTATGGCCGGGTGGGCTACACCGTCTACTACGCGCTGGGACACGGCGGACAGTTCATCTTCGTGGTACCGGAGCTGGACCTGGTCTGCGCCATCACCGCCGAGGGCAACTCCACCTACGCGCCGCGCCCCTTCTTCACCGACTACATTCTTTCCGCTTATATGGGATAAGGAGACTTTTCTTTGAAACAAGACAGACGCAAACAAATCATCGCCCTGCTGCTGGCAGCCTCGATTGTTTCTCTAAGCGCCACCGGCTGCGCCCAGCAGCGCCCCGCCGATTCCGCTTCTGCCCAGCAGGAACAGCAGCAGCCGGAACAGCAGCCGGAGAGCGCAGCCCAGACGCCCGACGCCACCGAAGCGGCTGCCCAGCCGGAGGAGGCGCCGCCGTCCGAGCAGGCGGAACAGCCTGAGCAGGACGAGGAACCGGTGCCCGGCCTCTCCGACCAGGAGACGGCGGACAGCGGACAGACCGGGGAGCTGACCTACATCCAGCAACTGGCGCAGGACATCGCCGACGAGCTTGTCACCCCGGAGATGAGCGAGTACGAAAAGGTCAAGACGCTGTTCGACTACATGCTCGACACCACCGCCATCGGCGAGCCGATCGGTATCGAGATCTGGCGGGTGCGCGGCAACTACACCGAGCCGCCGTCCTATCTGGAACAGCGCGCTTTAAGCGTGCTGCTCTACCATGTCGGCATGTGCGAGGACTACGCTGCGGCCCTCACCCTGCTCTACCGTGCGGCGGGGCTGCAGGCCGAGTACGTCCCCGGCATCACCTATTCGGCGGAGGGGCCGCTGGTCGACCACTACTGGACGATGGTGATGGTGGACAGGCAGTGGTACCACGTCGACCCGCAGCTGGAGGACAACATCTCCCGCCACGGCTACGTCCGCTACCGCTACTTCATGCGCGGCCGCTCGATTCACGCCTCGCACTGGTGGGGGAAGAACCTGATCGACTCCGGCATGCTCACCCCCGAGCAGGAGGAGGATGTGCGGGAGCACTATCTCTTTCCCGAGGGCGCCGAGGAGGACTATCCTACCCCCGAGCGCCGTCCCATCACCCAGACCCCGCTGCCGGACACCGTGGCCATCCAGGCTGAGATCGACGCCGAGTTTGCCGCCTATGAGGCCGAACATGGCCCGCTGGAGCCGGTCGAGCTCAACTGGGACCTGCTCATCTTCGGCCCGGCAGGCTACGGTCCACCAGACTAATCTTCAGACAACTGCAACGATCCATTTCTTTTTCACGAGGTGAAATCATATGAAACATTCTCTTTCTATTCTGCTCGTCCTGGCGGCTGCGCTGACCGTCAGCCTGAGCGGCTGCTCCGGCAGCAGCACTTCGGCAGACGCCTCCTTTTCGGACAGCGACCTTATCTTAAACATCGGCGGCGATAGCTACACCTGCGCAGTCGGCATCGACACGGTCACCAATGCGCTGGGCGAGGACTATGAATACGCCGAAGGCCTCTCCTGCGCCTATGACGGCCTGGACAAGACCTTCACCTATGAGGAAGCCACCTTCTACACCAATCCCATGGAGCGCGGCGACACCGTCAGCGAAATCTACACCGAGAGCGCCGACGTCACCACCTCCAAGGGAATCACCGTCGGCGCCACCAAGGACGAGGTGCTTGCGGCCTACGGCGACAGCGCCGAGGACGCCGGCAACATGCTGATCTACCGCGGCGACGGCCAGATGGGCACTGCTGAAGGCGCGGCGCTCTGCTTTGAGATGCAGGGAGACACGGTGGCGGCCATCTTCCTGACCCTCGAAGCAATCTAACCAAAACGGAAAGGAGCGACCTGCCCATGCTCGCGCTGCAAAAACTAAAAGAATATGCCGCCACCGACCGCACCGCCATCATCCACCGCGGCCTGCGGCTCTCCTACCGGGAGCTGGACGAGTGCTCGGACACCTTCGCCGCCTTTCTGCTGCGGCAGTTTGGGGACGACCGCTCGCCGGTCGTCATCTGCGGCAACAAGGAGCTGGACTTTCTGTGCTGCGCCCTGGGCGCGCTCAAAAGCGGCCGGGCCTATGTGCCCATCGAGCACTCGATGCCCGCCGAACGCGCCGGCGGCATCCTGCAGGCTGTCCAGCCCAAGGTGATTGTCGACCTGTGCGGCCTGTGCGCCTCGCTGCAGACCGGGGAGGCGCTTGTACTGGACACCGGCAAAACAGCGGAAATCCTTTCGCTGATGCCGCAGGCTGCGCCCGGCCCGCAGGACTGGGTGCAGGGGCAGGACGCCGCCTACATCCTCTTTACTTCCGGCAGCACCGACAGCCCCAAGGGAGTAGCCGTCACCGCAGGCAACCTAGACAACTTCTGCCGCGGTGTCCTTCCCTGGTACCCCAAGGAGGGCGGCGTCATCCTCGACCAGGTTTCCTATTCGTTTGACGTCTCCGGCTGCGCGGTCTATGCCGGGCTGTGCCGCGGGATGACCCTCTTTTCGATCGACAGCCGGATGGTGGAGGAACCCGCCGAGCTGTTCTCCTATTTAAAGGAATCGGGCCTCACCTTCTGGGTCTCCACCCCCTCCTTCGCCGAACTGTGCGTGCAGTCCCGCGACTTTTGCATGGAGACCCTGCCGCAGCTCACGCAGTTTCTGTTCTGCGGCGAGGTGCTCACCCACACTTTGTGCGACGCGCTGGCCGAGCGCTTTCCCCACGCCCGGGTCATCAACACCTACGGCCCCACCGAGGCCACCGTCCTGGTGACCGCCGTGGAGGTAACCGCCGGGATGCGCGCCGACAGCCGCCCCATCCCCATCGGACGGGCCATCGATGGCGTCACCCTGCGGCTGCAGCCGGTCCCTGGGGAGGATCCCGACGTCGGACAGCTGCTCATCCTGGGTGACAGCGTCAGCCTGGGCTACTGGAAAGCACCTGCCCTGACTGAAGGGGCCTTCTTCACCGACCCGGAAACCGGCCTGCGCGGCTACCGCACCGGCGACCTGTGCCGCTGCGAGGGCGGTATGTACTACTACTGCGGCCGGATGGACAACCAGCTCAAGCTCAACGGCTTCCGGGTGGAGCTGGAGGACATTGAGCACAACCTGCAAAAGCTCCCCCAGATTCTGCGCGCCGCCGTGGTGCCGGTCTGGCAGGGACAGAAGGTTGAGTACCTCGCCGCCTTTGTGCTGTTGAGCGATTCGGGGCAGCAGGAGCTTTCCTCTTTAAGCCCCCTGCGCCGCTCCATCCTGTTTAAAAAGCTTGCCGCCCAGCTGCTGCCGGGCTACATGATCCCGCGCAAATTCTTTGTGGTGGACTCCTTCCCCTTAAACCTCAACGGCAAGGTGGACAAAAAGGAGCTGCTCCGCCGCCTGCAGGAGGGACTGGCATGATTCCCTTTTCCGGACTTTTCTTTTTTTATCTGTTGTTTCTCGGTCTGCTTCCGGCCGTCGTGCTGGGGCTGCTGGGGAAAAAGCTTCACTATTACGGCATCTTCCTGTGCGCGGCGATGCTTGTCATCGTCTTTTGGCAGAACGGCCAGCTTGCCGCGCTTGCGCTCTTCTTTTTGTGGGAAATGGCCCTGTGCTGCCTGTTCTGGCGGCTGCCAAAACGCACCCGCCCGCTCTTGTGGGCGGCGGTGGTTCTGGCGCTGGGGCCGCTGGGACTCATCAAGCTGGGGGAGGTTTTGCAGCCCTTTTCCCTCTCCCGGCTGATGGGCGCCAGCTACATGAGCTTTCGGGCGGTGCAGGTGCTGTTGGACATCTACGACGGGCGGCTGCAAAAGCTGCGGCCGGTGGCGCTTGGCTACTTTCTTCTCTTTTTCCCGGCGGTCAGCTCCGGGCCCATCGACCGCTACCGGCGGTTTCTCTCTGACCTGGACCGTCCGCCCGACCGCGAACGCTACCGCACCCTGCTGGCCCAGGGCATCTGGAAGCTGGCTGGCGGCTGCGTGAGCGCCGTGGTAATCAGCGGCTTTATCCAGCAGTACTGGCTTGCCGCCCTGCCGGAAAGCGGCTTTGGGGCCACCCTCTCCTACATGTATGGTTACACCTTCTACCTCTTCTTTAACTTTGCCGGCTACAGCAGCATGGCCATCGGCACCGGATACCTGCTGGGCATCCAGATGCCGGAAAACTTTAACCAGCCATTCCTCAGCGTGGACATGAAGGATTTCTGGTCGCGCTGGCACATCTCGCTCTCCACCTGGCTGCGGGACTACCTGTATTCCCGCTTTGTCATGAAAAGCCTCAAACAAAAACGCTTTTCCAATCCCCGCACCGCCTCCTACCTCGGCTATGTGCTGAACATGATGGCCATGGGCGTCTGGCACGGGCTGCAGCCGCAGTATCTGCTCTACGGCGTCTACCACAGCGCGCTGATGTGCTTAAACGAGGTGCTGGACCTGCACTGCAAGCCGTTCCGCTCCTTCAAAACCCACGGCGCGGGACAGGTGGTGTGCGTGCTGGTCACCTTTCACCTCTTCAGCTTCGGACTGCTGATCTTTTCCGGAAGGCTGATTTAAGACAACATTTTTCGGGAGGAAACAACCATGTCTATCGATTCCATTGAGCAAAAGGTCATAGACATCCTAAACGAGATCACCGGCGCGCAGCCGGGGGAGATCGACCCCGACCTTGCCCTGTTTGACGAGGGGCTGCTGGATTCCTTCGCCACCATCCAGATGGTGCTGGCGCTGGAGGAGGGCTTCGGCCTTCACCTGGAAATCAGCGAGCTCTCCCGCGAACAGATGGCCACCCCCGCCAAGATTGCCCGGACGATTGGGGGCATGCTGTCATGAAGCTAATCCGCTGCGTTCTGCTGCCCGCCGTGTCGATGCTGCTGTGCAGCGCGCTGGTGCTGGGCGGCACAGCAGCTGTTTTGAGCAGCACCATGCCGCCTTTTCGGGACAGCGTGGGCGACCACAACGACACCGAAAAGATCACCGGCGAATATCTGGTGGAGCTTTCCGCCGCCCAGGACGACACCCTGCTGATCTTCGGCTCCAGCGAGCTGCGCACCACCTACATTCTCACCCATCCGGCCAACTTCTTCGCCGGCAAGCGAGCAGGCTTTCAGGTGGACCTGATCGGGCGCGGCTCCTGCCAGTCGCTGATCCACGCCATCGAGCTTGCCGCCTCGGGCGACAGCCTGCGCGGGGAAAGGGTGGTGCTCATCACCTCGCCCCAGTCCTTTGTGCCGGAGGGCATCGCGCCGGATCTGTTCATGGCAAACTTCTCCGCCCAGCAGTACCTGGACCTTCTAAATGACCCGGAGCTTTCCGACGAGGTCAAGCAGTACCTCTCCGGGCGGATCTCTGAACTGCTGGCGGCCTATCGCGAGCTGCCCGACGCCGCCGAGGTCGACCCGGCCATCCAGGTGCTGGCCGCGCACGAGCAGTCTCCCTCCCTCCTCTCCAGCGCCGCCAACTTTATTCTGACCCCCTACTATGCGCTGCGTTCCTTTTTATATGACCTCCGGGACATGGCCGTCTCCCGACCCATCCTGCAGCGCGGGGTGGACGCTTCCCCCTCCGACAGCTCTGCCGAAATCGACTGGGCGCAGGAGGAGCAGCAGGCCACCCAGGATGGCCTCGAAATGTCCTCCAACAACGACTTTGGGATGAACAACGACTACTACACCACCTACATCGGCTCCCGCCTGGAGCGCCAGCAGGGCAGCGAAGCGAACCTGAGCTACTCCGAATCGGTGGAGTACGACGACCTGCGCATCCTGTTCCAAATCTGCAACGAAAAAGGCATTGAGCCGCTGTTTGTCCACGTGCCGATGCACGGCCAGTGGAGCGACTACACCGGCTTTACCGCCGACCGCCGCCAGCAATATTATGAGAATGTGCGGCAGATCGCCGGCGAGTACGGCATCCAGATGCTGGACCTCACCGGCTATGAATATGAGCCCTACTTCATGTGTGACGTGATGCACCTGGGCTGGAAGGGGTGGCTGCAAGTTGATCGCGCGCTTATCGACTACTATTACGCGGATTAAGACGCTTGTCTTTACAAAGTTCCCTCTGCGCCTGCTCTGGTACACCGCTGTGCTGCTGCTGTTGCTGCTCTACTGGATGTTCGGCCCGCAGCAGCAGATCGACTTTGTGTACAACGCCTTTTAAATTTGACATCTTCTTACCGGGCCCTTGGCGGGACGATTCTCCCTCTCTTACTTTCATCTGCCCTCCTCCCGCTTTTCTTGACAGGCCCGGAATCCATAAAAAAGCCGGCGGACGCCCTCTCCAGCGCCCGCCGGCTTATTTGTTTTTTCCAAAAGAGATCTTCCTTCTTTCCCTATTCCTAGTCAGATTGCTTATCTGATCGTGCAATTTTTATGGATTATAGCACTTGAGTCTAAAGTTACTTTATAGTTTATAATAAACCATGTAAAAAAGTGTCGCTCCGCCCCCTTTTGGTTCGGAGCCGCAATCCCAAACAGGCCGCCCTTCTTCCAAAGTGTGGCCGAAGGAGGTTTATTATGAAGAAGAAACTTTCCCGTCTGCTGGCCCTCGCCTTGGCCGCAGCACTGACACTGGGCGGATGCAGCAGCGGTACCACAGAAGAGCCGGAGAGCTCCGCAGAAGCGCCCAGCTCTGCAGCGCAGGAGGAGCAGGCAACACAGGAAAATGAGATTAAAGATTTGGTGATCTATAAGTCTCCCTCGGGCGAACTCTCCACCTTCAACATTCTATACGCCCAGAACGGCTCGGACTTTTCCCAGCTGACCAACCTCATGGACCCCCTGCTTGAAATCAACAATCACAACCAGGTCGTTCCCTGCATCGCTGAGGAATATGGGACCGACGACAACGGCCTGACCTGGACCTTCAAAATTCGCGAGGGGGTCAAGTGGGTCGACATGAACGGCAACGAGATGGCCGACCTGACCGCGCAGGACTTTTTGACCGCGATGGAGTGGACCTTTAACTTCCATAAAAACAGCGGTGTCCTTGGCGCCAATCTTACCTCCATCCTGGAAGGCGCTTCCGAATATTACGAATATACCAAATCGCTCTCCACCGAAGAAGCCTACTCCTTAACCGCCGGTGAAGGCTCTGTCTTTCGGGACACCGTAAAGATTGAGGCCCCCGACGACTACACCCTGATCTTTCACTGCTTAAACAACATCCCCTATTTTGACGACCTTGCCGTCAATATGTATCCGCTGTCTCAGTATCTGGTAGATGCGCTGGGCGGACCGGACGGCGTGCAGGCGATGAACAATGAGAACATGTGGTACAACGGCTGCTACACCATGACCTCCTATGTGCAGGGCAACGAAAAAACGCTCACCAAAAACCCTGCCTACTGGGACAAGGACTGCAAGCTGTTCGATACCGTCACCATCAAGATTGTCGACTCCACCGATACTGCCTACCAGCTCTACCAGTCCGGTGAGATCGACCAGGTCAGCCTGTACGAAAGCACCATCCAAACCATCTTGGATGACCCCAACCACGAATATCACGACAGCATGATTCCGCTCCAGCCAACCCGCTCCTACTCCATCCGCTTCAACTTTGACAAGTACAAAGAGGACGGGACCCCCGACACCAACTGGAACACCGCTGCGGCCAACAAAGCTTTCCGGCTGTCCATCTACTACGGCCTTGACCTGACCAACTATTACAGCCGCCTGAATCCGCTGGACCCTCTGAGCTGTGAAAACGAATACTACACCATGAAGGGCCTGGCCTACACCTCCGACGGCACCGACTACACCGAGCTGGTCCGCCAGGAGCTGGGACTTCCCGAGCTCAACGGTGAGCAGATTGTCCGTCTGGATGCTGAAAAAGCCGAGCAGTACAAGCAGCAGGCCATCGAGGAACTGACCGCTCTGGGCGTCACCTTCCCGGTTGAGATGGACCTTTACATCACCGCCAACAACCAGACTGTCATGGACCACGCCCGCGTGCTGCAGCAGGTCTATTCCGACTGCTTTGGCGACGACTACATCAAACTGAACATTAAATCCTACGTCTCCAACCTGATCTCCGAGGTGCTGACCCCCAAGCTCCACTCCTTCTATGAGGATTCCTGGGTCCCGGACTACGGTGACCCGAAAACCTTCCTTGACCAGGAAGTGATGGGAAGCGACAGCGCCTTCTATGCCAACATCCTCACCAACATCAATTCCGTTGAGGAAAGCGAAGCAACCAAAGACCTTTTGGAGACCTACCGCACCTTCACCGACATGGTTGACCAGGCCAGCCAGATCTATGACGACAACGACAAGCGCCTGCAGGCCTTCGCCGAGGCGGAAGCCTACATGATTGAGAACGCTTTGGTAATCCCTTCCTACTATCCTGTCAGCCTGTGCCTAACCAAGATAGACCCTTACAGCACCGTCAACGCCATCTTCGCCTGGCAGAACGGCAAGATGAAAAACTGGGAGACCAACGCTGACGGCTATACCACCGAGGAAATCGAAGCCATCAAGGCCGAATATGAGGCCGCCCAATAACCCTGTCCTCTCTTGACGCGAACCTTTCCTAAAAAAAGAACGGGTTCGTCCTGTAAAAATCCGGTACAATGGATGTACCGGATTTTTTACACGGGCCTTCTTGCAGGTCCACAATATTTGATACAAAGGAGTTTTGATGATGAACGCACTAACCCAACGCCTTTCCGCCCTTTTGCAGCGCGACCTTTCGGAGAAATGTTCCTCCGCCGCCTATGCCATCATGATTGATGGGCAAATTATCGCCGAGGATTCGATGGGCCGCAACCCCATCCGCGGCGGCACCTACAACGTCGGTTCCATCTCCAAGGTCTACTGCGCGGTGGCTGTCATGCAGCTGGTCGAGCGTGGCCTGCTCGAGCTGGACCGCCCCGTCTGTGAATACCTTCCTCGCTTCTGGATGCCGGACGAGCGGTACAAAAAGATCACCCTCCGCCACTGCCTGAGCCACTCCTGCGGACTGCCCGGCACCCAGTGGCGCTGGCTTGCTGCCAGCCGCCCCCGCCGGGACGAGGATTATTACGAGGAGGTCTACCGTTTTCTGGCCCACAGCGCGCTGCACAGCGAGCCGGGTGCCTTCTCGGTCTACTGCAACGACGGCTTTACCCTGGCGGAGATGGTAGTCGCGCAGGTCAGCGGCATGAGCTACGGCGAATACTGCAAGCAGTACATCACCGAGCCGATCGGCGCGCACTCCAGCCGCCAGTCCTCCCAGCGCAACCACGACTACCAGCACACCTTCATCGTCGGCATGCCGCCGGAGAGCATCGGCCCGGAGGGAGCAGGCGGCATCGGCACCACCATGGCCGACCTGTGCAAGTTTGGCCAGCTCTTTTTGACCGAAAATAAGGTCGTCAGCGAGCAGAGCAAGCAGGAGATCGATAAACCCCAGGGTACCACCATCCTGCCTGCGGACGGCTTTTCTCAGAACTACGGCCTCGGCTGGGACTCGGTGGATATGCCGCACGAGACCTACGCCTTAGGCTGCGGTGTGCTGGAAAAGGGCGGCGGCACCAAGGAGTTTTCTTCACGCCTGATCGTCATCCCGCAGTACAATGCCGTGCTGGCCATCTCCGCCACCTACGACTGCGGCGCCGATGTCAAGGCGGAGATTTTGCAGCTATTTGCCGTCGCCATGCTAGAGCGCGGCGTCAACATCTGGAAAAATCACCAGCCCGTTCCACAACAGGACGCTGAGAACTACCAGGGCCTGTACCTCACCGGCGGCCGTTCGCTGCGGGTGCTGATCGAGGGGGCGCGGGTGGATATCCTCGCAGAGGATATGCGCGGCGGCTCCAAAAAGCTGTACACCAACCTGCTGTATCAGGACGGAGAGATTGTCTGGAAGCCCGATTACCGCTTCTTCTTTTATCAGCACGAGGGCAAGCGATACCTGATGGCAAAGGTGCAGAACCGCTCCTTCCCCCTGGCCATCAAGGCCGACGACTGTCTCTGCCAGCCGCTGCCGGAGGCCTGGAAGGCGCGCATCGGCAAGCAGTATCTGATTGCCAACGTCTTTGCGGAGGACATCATTGGCAACAGCGAGCTCAACGCCTTCCAGCTGCTGACCAACAGCGAGGTGCCCGGCCTGCTGATCGCCTCCTTTGTCAACGACAGCCGCGAAGGCAAGCAGCCTTATTTTGAGATCCCGCTCACCCCTTACATCGACGGCAAGCCCTCCGATCAGCTGGCCTGCGGCGCCATCAACCTGCCCTGGCAGGCCGGCCGCGACCTGCTCAACCTCTATTTTGAGGAACAGGACGGCGCAGAAACCTGCGAGTGCAGCGGCTACCGCTACCGGGATACCTCCTCGCTGGAGAGCTGGCAGGGACAGGCCTTTGCCCCCCGCGGCGAAGAAAACCAGCTCTACCGCCTGGATCACAAGCTCACCGAGCTGCCCGCCATCCCTGAAGGGAGACGGCTCCTTCTGTTTAATCCAGAAGGCAGCGTCGTCTTCGACAGCCTTTTGGACAACCGCTTCCAGCCGGTGGAGGAAGGGTACATTTCGCTCATCTAGCGGCGGGGGGACTTTCTTGCGAGGGGGTGCACCAGAGGTGCTGCCCCCTCTGCGCTCCCCCAGAGCGGGCGCTCCGCCCCGCACCCCGGCCTACTTTCTCGCGTAGAGAAAGTAGG
>URGV01000047.1 GCA_900547455.1 uncultured Oscillospiraceae bacterium | reverse complement strand
ATTTGAACTTGCCCGCAAACCCGCATGGTTACTGGCTTTTCGGCAGTTTGGACTTGCAAAGTGGAAACATGATTTCGAGTCGTTCTCGTTACGACCACTTCGATACGTCTCCAGATTTCAATGAATGCAATCAAGCTTAGTAATTATAACAGATTTTCCAGCAATTTTCAAGAGCTGCGGGACAATTATTTTTCCCGGATCGCATGTTGCGTTTGACGGAACATGCTGATGTGTCGTCAGACGCAACATGCAAAGAGGCTCTCCCCCAAACAGGCAGGGAGGGCCTCCTCTTTTTTTATTTTTCTTTCTGTTCGGTTGCACGTTGGGATGCAACTTTTTGTTCGTTTCGGGGTATAGGTGAAGGGGGGACTGCGTCTCCCCGGGGGAGCTGGAGCAGGGGCAAGGCCCCTGCATACCCCGAATATGCGAGGGGCGTTGCCCCTCTGCTCTCCCCTTGAGCGGGCGCTCCGCGAGAGCATGGCCTTGCCATGCTCGGCACCCGGGTGACTTTCGTTTCACGACGAAAGTCACCAAAGGCGTGTCAGGGGGTATCCCCCTGAACCCCCGAGGGGGATGCTTCGCTCCCCCTGCGGCAAGCCGCACCCCCTCGATAGGGGGTAGCGGCACTAACCCAGCTGGATTTGCCACTTTGACACAGTGATGCAATTGGCATTTCTTTCTCCTGGAGCTCTATCGGGGGAACACCGGCTACTTTCAAACCGTGGCGCGGGGATTACAGGTGCCGAATGTGTCGGCTGTGTCGGTTTTGTGTCAAGTTTGTGTCAGGGAATTTGGCTTAATTAAGCCATTTGTTTGGCCTTGACACAGTAAACACAGTATTTCTATAAAAAGATATTTTATAATAGGATATATAGAGAGAGTTAGGAAATTACTGTGTCAACTGTGTCAACTGTGTCAGTGTGTCAACAGCGGCCGCCCAGTGCCCTACCTGCCGCGCCACGGTTTGAAAACAGGAGGTGTGACCCCGCAAAAACCGAAGGAGAAAAAAAGACCGATTCGCTCACTCATCTCAAAGTGGCAAATCGGTCTGAGTTGGTGGTAGAAGGTAGCCCGGCGCGATGCGTAAGCGAGCGCGAAAAGGGCGGCGACTACGCACTGGGGGGCCAGGGGCGCAGCCCCGGCACGCCTTTGGTTCCTTTCGTCGTGAAACGAAAGGAACCCCGGGTGTGGGCCGGGTAGGCCCACTCACGGGGAGGAGCGAGGAGCCAAGTCTGACGACTTGCTCCCGGAGGGGCTGCGCCCCTCCTCGCATCGGGAGGTGCAGGGGCTCCCAGCCCCGCACAAACGCCCCTCCTACCGCAAAAACACCTCAATAACCGGAACCAGCGTATGCGGCTTGACATGCGGCAGATAGAAGAAGGTCGCGCTCTCGTCGTCCTCCTGCTTGTCGTCGCTAATGAGCTCCACCTTGCCGTCGGTGAACTTGACCTCGCTGCCGTCGTGCAAGAACTGCGCGTAGGCCACCTTGCCCGCCAAGCCCTGCACCTTCATGTTGTCAAACGGGTAGGCAAACAGGTGGATGTACAGCCGCTTGCCGTCCTCGCTCTGGGTCAGGCGGCAGTCGGTCGGGGTCTTAAACTCCGGCTCGGCCTTGGTGCAGCCGTAGATCGAGCGGCTGTTGTACTTCATCCAGTCGGCGTAGACCTTCAGCGCCTCCTCTGCGCGGTAATCCAGATAGCCGCGGGCGGTCGGACCGACGTTCATAATCAGGTTGCCACCGTTGGAGACGGTGTTGATCAGCATCCGGATGAGCATCTCCGGGGATTTCCAGGTGAACTCGTCGCGGTAGTAGCCCCAGGAGCCGGAAAGGGTCTGGCAGGCCTCCCAGGTGACCAGCTCCCCGGTCTTGGGGTGGCGGAACCAGTCGGTCGGCTGGAACTGCTCGGGGGTCCACAGGTCCTGCTCCAGCTCAGCGCGGTTGTCGATGATGATCTCCGGCTGGATGCTTCTGGCCAGCTTGATCAGCTCCTCCGACTCCCAGTCGTCCTTGCCCTTGCCGCCCAGCCAGGCCTTGTCGCCCTCGCCGTGGCGCTGGCTGTAGGAGAAATCCAGCCACAGGATGTCGATCTTTCCGTAGTTGGTCAGCAGCTCGCGGATCTGGTTGCGCATATACTCCGCATAGCGGTGCATGTCGCGGCCCTCATTCTGCTCCTTGGCGTCCGGGTCGTCGCGGCGAGGGTGGTTGACGTCGATGGTGAAGTCCGGGTGGTGCCAGTCAATCAGCGAATAGTAGAAGCCGATGTGGATGCCCTCGGCGCGGAAGGCGTCGACAAACTCGCGGGTCAAATCTCTCCCGGCCGGGGTGTTGGTGCACTTGTAGTCGGTGTACTGGCTGTCGAACATGCAGAAGCCCTCGTGGTGCTTGGTGGTAAAGACCGCATAGCGCATGCCCGCCGCCTTGGCCTGCCGCGCCCACTCCTTCGGGTCATAGAGGTCCGGGTCAAAGTACTGGAAATACCGGTCATAGACCTCCTCCGGGGTGCGCTCGCGGGTCTTGACCCACTCGTGGCGGGCCGGCATCGAATAAAGCCCCCAGTGGATGAACATGCCAAAGCGGTCATGGGTAAACCAGGCGGTGTTGCCCGGTGTTTTTTTGGTAACATAGCTGGACATAAACTGTATCCTCCCATTTTTCATTTTCGTACACAGAAGTTGCTTTCCCTTTAAAATCCTACGCCGCCGGGTTAAAGGCCCCGCCGTTTCCCCAGGCAAAGCGGCACTGCGGGAACAGCTCGCGCATCCCAATCTCAAAGTGCAGCTTGCAGATTCCCAGATCCACCAGGTCAAACGGCGCGTCGTCCGGCACCCCGGCGGTGATGCGGTCGCCAAAGAAGGAAAAGACCACCTTCTGGGTGTTGCGGGCGGTGGGGGCGTGCTGCACCAGCTCCATCGCCGCTTCCTCCTCCGGAGACAAAGGGCGGTCGGTGCGGACCATCTCCTCGATCGGCTTTGTTTTGCGGTGCATGACCCCGCGGATCACCTTCTCCTTAAAGCTGCTTTGGGCCACATGGCCGACGGTGATGACACAGACAATCTGCTCGTTCTTTGGCAGAGCAAAGACTTCGCTCTCCTTGTCAAAGGTGCCGCCCACCCAGCAGGTGCCAAGGCCCAGGGCGGTGGCGGCAAGCACCAGGCGCTCGCCGTAGTAGCCCGCCTTTTCCCTGAGGTGTTCGGTCTCCTCCCAGCCTTTGAGCACGATCAGCGAGCGCACCCCGCTGAACATGCCATAGCTTTTGACCCCCTCAAAGGCTTCGCTGCCATCCTCCAGAAAGGTGATGCTCAGCCCGCTCTCCTGATTGGCCTTTTCGATTTCCTGTTTTAAAACCGCCAGCTTCTCCTCCTCGATGGGGGCGGGCAGATAGCTGCGGCGGGAAATGCGCTGATGGATGGCGCTGACATAATCGATCATCGATCCTTCCTCCTTTTGGGGCGTCAGGGTTCCTTTCTCCCAACGCCGTTATCCTCTCTTTTGGGGTCTACCCTTCCCCTTTTTATTCGACCGGCACCACCTTGGAAAACAGCGCGTAGTAGCGCGGGGGGATCACCTTATCCATGTGGTAACAGCCAAAGAACCACTTTTGAAAGCGGACCTGTTCGGTCAGCTCATCGAAGAAGCGGGTCATCAGGTTGTGGTGATCGCCGTCCATGTCGATGAAGTGGCGCACCGTCGAGCTGCACTCGTGGGTGACGATGAAGTCCACCTCGTTGTCATACTTTGCAAGCTCCCCTTTTGCCGCCGCAATTACTTCTACGCTTGGCAGCTCCTGCGGCCACCAGGTGCCGTCGGCCTGGCGGATATCCATCTCCTGGCTTTCGCCGCCGCCAAAGACAAAGAAGCGCCTGCCCTCCAGGGTGAACACGCTTCCCCGCTCCAGCTTGTACAGCGAGCCGCTGATGTGGCGCGCCTTGCCGCCGTTCCAGTCCTCCAGCGGGTACTGGGCAATCAGGTCGAGGTTGTCGTGGGTGCCCTCGACAAACAGAATCTGGTACTTGCTCCTGCCCAGCTTTTTTAAAATCGATTGCTCCTTTTTTGAGCCGTCCCACAAAAAACCGAAGTCTCCGCAGACAATCAGGGTGTCCCCTTTTTTGAGCTTCTTCATCTCTTTGGATTTAAAGCGCTCGAGATCGCCGTGCAGGTCTCCCGTCAGATAAATCATCCTGGTCCCTCCTGTCATACCCTTTTATCTTACCGCACCGCCCTGTCTTTTGCAAGGGTGAATATGAACGTGGCGTAAAACTTGAGGATAAAAATTTTCTTTTCTCCCGCAAACGGTTTTACAAACGCCGCGCGATATATTATAATAAGGGTAAAAGTTGCCGCCGGTCCGCAGGCTTTTCCCACTGTGGGCGGCGCTGATTTTCCTTTACCAGATACAAAACCACATTTTCAGATAGAGACACCATGCAAGGAAAGGAACGTGTTGCAATGAAAAAATTCCTGGCGTTTTTGTTGAGCCTTTTGATGGCCGGCTCGATGCTCAGCCCCGGCCTGCCCGCCTTTGCGCAGACCACGACCGAAACCTCCACCGAGACGCAGGAGGAGGACACCGGCAGCGAGATTCAGGCTGCCGGCGAACAGGACGCAGACAGTGAAGGCTCCTCCAGCAGCAGCGACTATGCGGAGGGGTCCGAAAAGCTGGACATCTCGCAGGGCACCGTCCCCTTCATCGACGAGAGCGACCCGCTGATGGAAAACCTGGCGGTGTATATGGTGGAGCTGACCACCGACACCCTCATCCACTCCCGCAACGCCAACGAGCGCCGCTATCCCGCGTCGCTGACCAAGATCATGACCGCCATCCTGACGCTGGAAAATATCCCCGACCTGGACCGGGAGATCACCTTCACCGCCGAGCTGCAAAACTATGTCTATGAGATCAACCTCTCCTACGGCGGCGGCATCTCTACCGGCGGCATCGTCTTAAACGAGACGCTGACCGTCGAGCAGCTATTGTACGCCATCATGCTGCCCTCGGCAAACGAGGCCGCCGTCATGCTGGCCTATGAGATCGGCGACGGCTCGCTGGAACGCTTTGCCGAGATGATGAACGAGAAGGCCGCGGAGCTGGGCTGCCAGGGCACCCACTTTGTCAACTCCAACGGCCTGTTCGAGGAGGACCACTACACCACCGCCTACGACATGTACCTCATCACCAAATACGCGCTGCAGTTCGACCTGTTCCGCGAGATCGTCTCCACCCCCAGCTACGACACCGGCCCGACCAACCAGCAGGAAAACCTGCACTGGGACAACACCAACCAGATGATTGTGGAGGGCTCCGGCTTCTACCACCCGGAAATCACCGGCGTCAAGACCGGCACGCTGGAGGAGTCCGGACGGTGCCTGATCACCACCGCCGAAAAGGACGGCTATGAGTACCTGCTGGTGCTGATGGGCGCGCCGTATATGGACGAGGCGGGCAACTACATCACCCCCAACCAGGCCTTCGTGCTGACCGCGCAGTTCTATGACTGGGTGTTCGACACCTATAAAGCCAAGACCATCGTGGAAAAAGGGGACAAGGTCAGCAGCATCAACAATGTCCGGCTGGCCAAGGACGGCAAGGACTACCTGCAGCTGGTCAGCGCCGAAACCTTCACCGCGCTGATCCCCGACAACATCGACGTCTCCAACGTGCGGCGCATCGCCTACAACAATAACGGCGAGCGCATCGGCGAAAACGACTACGTCACCGCCCCGGTGGAACAGGGCGCCAAGATGGGCACCCTCAAGCTGATTCTGTACGGAAGCGTGCTGGGTGAGGTGGACCTCATCGCCGCCGAGGACATCGAGGTCAGCCCCCTGCTGCTGACGCTGGACGAGATCGGGCAGTTTTTCCAGAACTTCTGGTTCCGGTTTGTCTTTCTGTTCGTGGTGCTGATTATCGTGTTCTCGATTGTTGTCAACGCCGTCAAGCGCAAAAAACGCAAGCGCTATCGCCGCGTCACCCGCCGCCGGCACTTTTAAACTAAAATTGTAAAGGAAGCGTTTTACCATGCCGCAAATGACCTGTCCGGTCTGCAAAAACCACTGCCTGCTCACCGTGGAGGAGCAGGCGGGCGCCATCACCGTCTCCGGAAATAAATGCGCCCGCGGCGACCTGTATGGCCGCGAGGAGCTAAACGGCGAGCGCAAGATCGTCACCTACCGCGCCGCCACCACCTTTGTGGGCATCCCCTCGGTGCCGGTAAAGACCACCGCCACCGTCCCCAAGGAGCTGGTCTTTAAGCTGATCCGCCTGATTAAAAAGCAGAAGATCGACCGCCCAATGAAGCGCGGCGAGGTGCTGCTGCACCAGCCGCTGGGGATGGAGCTGGACGTGGTGATCGACACCGACGAGCTGGAAAATCAATAATAAAATTTTCGTCAACCTTTTTCAAAAGGTTGTGGTTTCCAAAGGCAAAGCCTTTGGTCGCACGCCGCAGCGGGCGAAACTCTTTTATCGTTCAAGCGCCTTTTGAAGGGAAAATCTGCAAGAGAAAATTCTCTTGCAGATTGGGGAACTTTTTGTAAGAGAAAAAGTTCCCCACAAACTTCTGTTTCGCACAATCTAGAAAAAACTCCCAGTGGGAGGTTTTTCTGCTTCAGAACCTCATGGTGAATGAAGTCTGTATCCGTGTTTCAGAAAAACTTTCTTTTACACTCGCGATACAGGGATTTTCTAAAACCAAGTCTTCGCTGACACAAAAAAACAGCTCCCAGAAAGGGAGCCGTTTTTTGCATCGTATCTAGATTTTTTATTTCGGTACTTCGGTGCTCAAAGAGAGAGTGATAAAAATCGTCTCATCGCCTCTCCTCCCTTTCTCAATCACGCTGTTTCTTCCGTCTGGGTTTCTAGTCCCCAAGATGGATCGGGCGCAAAAAGGCAGCCTGTGCATGAAAAAACGATTAGCAACGAAGCGAGCATTACAGCCAATAATTTCCGCATCAGTTTTCCTCCTTTTTGACAAAACCGGTATGTTCGAACCACCTTCATATTATCATTTTATTCTCATAAAGGCAATCTCATTTTTCGATTTTTGTAAGATATGTGAAATCCCTGTCTTTTGATTGGTCACATTTGATAGGTCCGGTTAGTCAATCGCGACGCTCTTTGCAATCGCCTCCAGCTCGTCCTGCGCAAGCGTCTCGGTGAAGTGGAAGCCGACATACACCCTGCGCTCCCGGTCATAGGAGAGGATGCCCTGTTCCTCGATGTAGGGAATCGCCGCCGCAGACTTTCCCTCCCCCATCTGCTCCGGGTCCTTGTAGCAGACGGTGGCCAGGGTGGTCTCACCGTTGCCGATCTGACAGAGCGGCTGATAGGGGTCGACATTCCAAAAGGCCACGCTTCCCAGCCGGATGGCGCTGTAAACCACCTGATAGTACTGCTCCGGCGGCACCCCTTCGGCCTCCTCATAGATGTTAAAGCCGACCGTGCCGACCTGCTCCCCCTCCCTGAAGATGCCCACCGGCGTATACAGCAGGCCATCCGGGCCCACAACACTTCCCTTCTCCTTTGCATCCCCGAGCGTCCAGCCCTCCGGCAGCTCGACCGAGAGGGTGAAGGGCTCGGTGTCGTAGATGGCGGCGTTGTACTCGTCCTTCCCTTCCTGGTTTGCCGGGAAGGAAACGGTCTGCGCGCCGCCCGCCTTACCCTGCGCAGCGGAACAGCCGCCCAGCAGCACCAGCACCGGCAGCAAAAAGAAAAGCAGCTTTTTAAGCATCTCGACTCCTCCTTATTTTATGCAAAGGCGTTTCGAGCTCTGCGGAGCTCGAACAGCAGGCGCTGCCCGCTGGACACCTGCCACCTTTTGAAAAAGGTGGACGAAAATTTCATTTTCTTTTCCGCAAACTGGGTGCCGCGAGGTAGAAACCAGGGCCACCCACCTAACCAATACGTGAATTGGCAGCGGCATCATGCCGCTCAGCTCAGCCCGGCGCGAATCGGGTGCGGTGTCACTCCACCGAGCGCAGCCAGAGGCAAGCGATCTGCGCGAGAACGTTAAGTTCCGAGCACCAGAAGCTCCGTTCGCGAATTGGGTCCGGGCTCAGCCCGGCGCGAATTGGGTGCAGGCTCAGCCTGCCACCACGTTCTGCGGCTTGCCCTGCTGGAAGGCGCGGATGTTGTCCTCCACAATCTGCATGCAGCGGCGGCGGGCCTGCAGCGGCGCCCAGGCGATGTGTGGGGTGACCATACAGTGCGGCTGCTCGATCAGCGGCGAACCGTGCACCGGCGGCTCCTCGGCCAGCACGTCGATGGCGGCATAGCCCACCCTGCCGCTGGACAGGGCGTTTGCCAGATCGGTGTCGTTGATGATCTTGCCACGGGCGGTGTTGATGATGATGACGCCCTTCTTCATCTTGGCGATGGTCTCGCGGCGGATCATATTCTCGGTCTCGGCAGTCAGCGGACAGTGCAGCGAGATGATGTCCGAATTTGCCAGCAGCTCGTCAAACGAGACAAAGCGGAGCTGCTCATCCTCCCATTCCGGATGCGGATTGTTCCCATTGTAGCACAGCACCTTCATGCCAAAAGCCTTGGCCACCCTGGCCACGCTCATGCCGATGCGTCCCGCGCCGATGATGCCCATTGTCTGCCCGGCAATCTCGTCCAGCGGGGTCTTGCGGTAGGAGAAGTCCGGCGCGCGCTGCCAATCCCCCGCGCGCACCGACTGCGCGTGCTCATAGACGCGGTTGGTGATGGCAAACAGCATCGCAAAGACATGCTGGGTCACCGCCTCGGTCGCATAGGTCGGCACGTTGCAGACCAGGATTCCCTTTTCCTTGGCCGCCTGCACGTCGACGGTGTTGTAGCCGGTTGCGGTGACGCAGATGAGCTTCAGGTTCGGGCAGGCCTCAATGGTCTCCCGCGTGATCGGGCACTTGTTGACCAGCACGATCTCGGCGTCTCCGATGCGGTTGAGGATGCGCGCCTGCTCGGTGCGGTCATAGACAACCGTCGTCCCCAATTCCTTGATTCCCTTCCAGCTCAGGTCGCCTGGATTCAGCGCGAACCCGTCCAATACCAGAATTTTCATAAAAACACTCCTCCTCGCCCAAAAATGCTCTCGACCCGGAACGGATCGATTTCCCTTTATTGTAACACAGTTGGTAAAACTGCACAAGCATTTCTGTGTAAAACTTTTGCGCTAAACCTCCACCGTTTCCAACAAATCCACAATGACGCTGTTGGAGACCAAAAATCCCTGCGGGGTCAGCCGCAGCCGGCCACCCTTCAGAAGGGTCAGCCCATGCTGCTGCAGAAAGCGCGCCCGCTGCTCCAGCTTTTTTGTATCGGCCGAAAAATGTTCCCGAATCCAATCGAGCGAAATCCCCTCGCTCAGGCGCAGGCGCAGCATCAGCTGCTCCTCCAGCTCTCCGCCCGGGCCGTCGTCCACACGCAGCGCCCAGGGGTCCTGCGCCGCCACAAAGCCCGCCAGATCGCGCGGAAAATAAAACCGCCTGCCCTCCCAGAAGGAGTGCGCCGCCGGGCCCAGCCCCAAGTATTGCTCGCACCGCCAGTACTTCAGGTTGTGGCGGCTTTCAAAGCCCGGCCGCGCAAAGTTGGACACCTCGTACTGCAAAAAGCCGTGGCGGGCCATCTGCTCGACGGTGTGCAGGTAGAGGTCGGCGCTGCGCTCCTCGTCCGGGCAGTCCCTCTCGACGTGCTGCCGCGCAAAGGGGGTGCCCGGCTCGATCTTTAAAAGGTAGCCGGAGATGTGCTGCACCCCCAGCGCATCGAAGGTCTCGACAAAGCGGTCGATGGCCTGCGCGGTCTGCCCGGGCGTGCCGAGCATCAGGTCGACCGAGACGTTCCGAAAGCCCGCTGCCTGCGCCATCTGCACACTCTGCTGCGCCTGAGCAAAGCTGTGCCGGCGGCCCAGCGTCTGCAGCTCGCGGTCCGAGGCGGACTGCACCCCCATCGAGATGCGGTTAAAGCCCCCTTCCCGCAGCGCCTGCAGCTGGGCAAAGGTCATGGCGGCGGGGTTTGCCTCCAGCGTGATCTCGCTTTCCGGCTGCACCGCAAAGCGCCGCCGCACCGCGGACAAAATCTCCAGAAGTCTCTCTCCCAGCAGCACCGGCGTGCCGCCGCCAAAGTAGACGCTGTCCACCGCCTGCCCCGCTGCGGGGGCCGTTTCCACCGCCCGCACCGCCGCCTGCACATACTGCTGCGCCAGCTCCTCGCGGTAGGGCAGCGAGTAGAAGTCGCAGTAGGGGCACTTGGAAAGACAGAACGGGATATGGATATAGATTCCCAGCATCCCCAAATCCTCCTTTTTCCTTTTTGGTTATGCTCCTATTATAGCGCATTTTCGCCCGATTCTCCAGCCTTGTTTTGGGGCAGCAAAAAAGGCGCGGCCCTTTACCGAAGGTCCGCGCCCCTGTTCACAAGCCTAATTTTGTGGGAAGTAGTAGGAGGAGATGCTGGTGACGTTTTCCAGCAGCTTCTGCGGCTGGCTCTGTCCATACGGCAGATACATCAGGTCGGTGACCGGCTCGGTCTCCTCCACCTCGCCCGACTCACCGATCACCGGCTCGGGCTGATTTTCCGATTCCTGCAAAAAGTACAGTCCATCGCTGGTGGCCACCGCCTCCTTTACTTTGGAAGCGATGTGCTTTGGATTGCTGCGGCTCTCGGTCGCCTTGGAGTAAAGGCTGTTGTCCTCCGAGATAAAGTAGACGTTCTCGCTGTCGTTGTCCATGCCGACCAGGGTGATGGTGCCGACATTGTCCAGAATGATGAAGGTGGAGTCGTCCTCAAAGTTTTTGAGCACCAGTCGGGAGTCGCTCTCCTCCAGCACGTTGCCGCTGCCGGTGATGAGGTATCCGACCTGCATGGCGGTGGTGCCCTGCTCTGCCAGCGAGCTGTCCAGTGTCACCACCTGGGGCTGCTGCATGCTGCCCAGCTGATAGCGGTACATCTGGTCCTCGACGCCCCAGTAGATATAGGTGTTGTTGGCGGCGGTGAAATCGATGTCATAGTCGATCTCGTAGCCGTTGACACTGTAGAATTTTTCGTAGATGGTGAAGCCCTCCAGGCCGCTCTGACCCACCGTCGCGGTGTCCGGGGAGACCGCGCGGAGGCTGCCCTGCGCGTCGATGTAGTGCAGCTGTCCCGGATAGAGGGTCTGGCGTTCCTCGTTGGTGGACTGCATCTCGCTGGTGGCAAGCTGACGGACATTCTCGTTCCAGCCGTCCGACTGGGAGGTTGTCTCCAGAATGGCGACCGCGTTGTCCGCCCATTTCTCGGCGGTCTTGGTGGCCGGGTCGTACCGGTACAGGCTGCCGACCGGGTTGTATTCGTTGGCTTGCAGATCCGCGTCGGCGATGAAGGCCATGCTGCCGTCGCTGTACAGCAGCGCCTCGCTGACCGCAGAGCCCAGCTGCTCAAGCTCCCCGGTCTCCAGGTCGGAGACGCGGTAGAGGGTGACCAGACCGGTTTCCTCCTCGCTGGACACAACAAAGACGTCCTGATCGGAAATATTGTAGACGTTGTACTGGGTGTCCAGCAGGTGCAGCGTGCCGTTATAGATGTAGCCGCCCGCCACCGTGTTCTGGTCATCGTCCAGCTGTATCACCTGCAGCAGGCTGTTGTCGGAGGAGGCCTTGGTGACAACGATGTTGTCCTGACCGGCAATCTCCGAAACCGGCGTCAGCTCCCCGTCCATATAGCGGGTCTGCACCAACTTGTCATCCTCCAGCTTGTTGTAGTAGACCGCATTGTCGCTGTATGCGTAGATGACGCTGGCGTTTTCGTCCAGCACCTTTTCTTCTCCGTCGGCGGTGCGCACATACAGCTTGCCGACCATCTCCGCGCTGGTCTCAAAGCTCATCGGCAGGTAGACAACCTCGCCGTTTGCCAGCTCCACATAGTTGCGGCTGCCGATATATGGGGTGGAGATGGAAAGGCCGTTGGCGATGTACTGCCGCTCGGTCTCATCCTCGGCATCGTTGGTGTACATGGCAACCAGTTCGTCGCCGATGGCAAAGCGGATGGCGTCGTCGCTGAAGGCGGTCAGTACCGTCGGGTTGTTGTGCTGCTCGGCGGTGACCTGCTGGCCGCCGGTTCCCAGCACGGCCCACAGCACCGCTGCCAGCGCCAGGATGATCACCACCGCCCCCACAATCAGGGGCAGGCTGCTGCGCTTGCGCGGCGCGGCAGTTTCCGGCTTGTCAGGCTTTTCCTGCGGATCGCTTGTTGGCTCTTTGGTCTCTTCTGGCTGCGGGTCCGCCTCCATCTGCTGCGGCTGGCCGCAGTGTGGGCAGGCTCCCTGATTTTCCTGTAACTGGTCGGCGGTAAATTCTCCGCCGCAGTGGACGCACTTCATGAAATGTGACACACCTTTCTAATCAAAAAATCCTTCTGCGAGAAAAGGGAATTTCCCCGCACATGCACCTATTATATCGGATTTTCCCTCCCAAGACTAGGCGTGAACTATTAAATTTTTTCAAGGTTTCGCCACCTTTTGGCACAAAGGCGCTCTGCCCGCCGCTCAATCCGTCAAGAATTCTGTCGTGTTTTTGTTCATTTTCCCGAAAGAGCGCGCAGGTCATTTTCGCTGTCCGAAAGGTATGCTATAATAAATATAAATCAATCCCCCCAATCGTGCCTGCTTTTTTCTATTTGTACGGCGCAGGCAATCATACCATAAGAGGTGAACAAGACAACATGACTGCTTCCAAGGACGCTGTCAACGCAAGACAGCTTAAAATTTTAAAGATGGACACCCTGCATTTGAACCACTACCTCAACGAAATGATGCTGGAAAACCCGGTCATCGAGATCGAGGAAAACCTGACCGGCTATACCGACGAGGACATGCGCGCCCGCAAGGCGGAGTGGCTGGAGTCCAACGACTTTGAGGAGGGGTTGGGCTACTTTGACAAGGAGACCGAGCTGCCCGAGGCCGAGGACCCGGACTATGCCCTGCTCAACATGCACGAGGGCAAGACGCTGGAGCAGCACCTGCGCAGCCAGATCAGTGTGCAGCAGCTGGACGAGCGGGTCCGCGCCGCCGCAAACTACCTCGCCGGATGCCTGGACGAGAACGGCTACCTGCTGGCTCAGGCTCAGGACCTGGCCGAGGCAGGCTTCTGCGAGTCGGAATTTGACGAGGCGCTGGCGGTCATCCGCAACCTGGAGCCGCTGGGCGTGGGCGCTTCCAGCCTGAAGGAATGTTTGTGCCTGCAGCTGGACGAGGGCGACGAGATTGCCCGCCGGCTGCTGGACGAAATCGACCTGACCGGCAGCATCGACCCGGCAGAGCTTGCCGCCCGCTTTGGTGTCCCGGCGCAGGAAATCGAGCAGGCCATGCTGCGCATCCGCAGGCTAAACCCCAAGCCCGGCTCCCAGTACACCAGCCACAGCCGCTCGCCCTACATCCTGCCGGATGTCACCATGATTAAATTTGTGGACGAATACTATGTGGCGCTCAACGACTACTCGCTGCCGCGCATCCGCATCAACGAGGAATATCAGAACATGCTTCTGCGCGCCCGCGGGGAGGAACACCGCGAGGAGCGGGAATATCTGGAAGAAAAGATCGCCGACGCCAAGCTGCTGCAGGAGCAGATCGCTTTCCGTGGCAGGACGCTATTGGAGATCACCAAGGCGCTGATTAAGCTGCAGGAGCCCTTCTTCCGTTACGGACCGCGCTACACCAAGCTCCTGCCCATCCAGGAGCTGGCGCAGGCGCTCTCGATGCCGGAGGAGCTGGTCTCGGCCACCCTCAAAAACAAGTACCTGCAGTCGCCGTTCGGCGTCTACCCGATGAAATACTTCCTGGCGCGGGAGCACCACCCCCAGCAGGAGGGCATGGAGGCCATCCGCCAGCAGCTGGCGCAGCTTATCCGCAGTGAGCACCCGGACGAGCCCTACACCGACGAACAGCTGGCCCAGCTGATGGCCAAGGACGGTGTCTTTATGACCGAGGAGCTGGTGGAGCGTCTGCGGGAGGAGCTGAACATCCCCGACAGCGAGCACCGCATCTTTTATGATCCCCAGTCCGAGGAGGAGCACTGCTGCGACGATGACTGCGGTCATCATCACCACTAGTTTTTTGTAAAAGGGCGGTCTGCAGCCCCCCCTGGGCTTTTGCGGGGCTGGTAGCCCCTGCGCCCACCTGCAGGCGCTCCGCCCTGCACCCGGGTGACTTTCTCCCCGATGAGAAAG
>URGV01000046.1 GCA_900547455.1 uncultured Oscillospiraceae bacterium | reverse complement strand
CAGCCCTTGGCGCGCCTTTGGTGACTTTCCCCGCGACGGGAAAGTCACCCGGGGTGCGGGGCGGAGCGCCTGCATCAAGGGTGGAGTGCAGAGGAGGGTGCAACCCTCCTCGCAAGAGGGGTGTGCAGAGGGGCGCCGCCCCTCGCAAAAGAAAGCCCTGTCAGATGCTAAATCTGACGCTGAATAAACCCGCCCCCCAGCACCGCGGGGCCGCGGTAAATGACGCAGGACTGCCCCGGTGCGGGCGCGCGCTGCGGCGTATCAAAGACCACCTGCGCCCGCCCGTCGCCCAGCAGGGTGACCGTCGCGGGGGCGTCCGGCGCGCGGGAGCGCACCTTCACCAGAACGTGGGCGGTTTTCTGTTCGGCGCTGAGCCAGGGGTTGGGCTGGATGACGCAGTCGGTCAGCAGCACCCCGCCGGCATATTCCTCCCCGGTGCGGGCAAGGTAGATGCGGTTTTGTTCCGGGTCGATCTCCTTGATAAAGACCGGATACCCCAGCGCTACCCCCAGATGCTTGCGCTGCCCGACAGTGTAGTGCAGAAGGCCCTTGTGCCGGCCGCAGACCTGCCCGTCCGGTGAGACAAAGTCTCCCGGCTCGCTCTTGCCGAGCGTCCGCTCGATGAAGGCCGCGTAGTCCCCGTCCGGCAGCCAGCAGATTTCCTGGCTGTCCGGCGCGTCGGCGCAGACAAGCCCCAGCTGCCGCGCAATCTCACGCACCTGCGGCTTCTCCAGGCCCTCCAGCGGCAGCAGCAGCATCGCCAGCTGCTCCTGGCTTAAGCGGTAAAGCATGTAGGACTGGTCCCGCTCCAGGCAGGAGGATTTTTGCAGCACCGCCGTACCGTCGGCCTGGTGGTCGATGCGGGCATAGTGTCCGGTGGCGATGAAGTCAAAGCCCATCTCCTTGGCGGCCTGACAGATGAGGCCAAACTTGGTGGAGGGGTTGCAGAGGATGCAGGGATTGGGGGTGCGCCCGGCCTTGTATTCCCGGCAGAAGGGCAGGATGACATTCTGCTCAAACTCCCTGTGGCACTCTCGGACATGCAGGCGGATGCCCAGCTGTTCGGCCACCACCTTGGCCTGCTCGACCGCCGCCTTGTGTGCGGGGGAAAATTCGAGGATGATGCCCTCGACTTCATATCCCTGCTGGCGCAGCAGGTGGACGGCGACCGCTGAATCCACCCCGCCGCTGACCGCAACCAATACCCGCTTAGTGGACATGGCAGGCCTCCGGGTCGGGCAGCTCGCCGACCAGTGGGGTGGGGTCGATGCCGTTGCGGCGGTAGTAGTCGGCCAGCGCCTGCTTGATGGCCTGCTCCGCCAGCACCGAGCAGTGTACCTTGACCGGCGGCAGGCCGTCCAGCGCCTCCACAACTGCCTTGTTGGTCAGCTTGAGCGCCTCGCTGACCGGCTTGCCCTTGATCATCTCGGTGGCCATCGAGCTGGTGGCGATGGCCGCGCCGCAGCCGAAGGTCTTGAACTTGACGTCGGTGATGACGTCGTGGTCGATCTTCAGATAGATTTTCATGATGTCGCCGCAGGTGGCGTTGCCGACCTCGCCGACACCGTCCGCGTCCGCAATCTCGCCGACGTTGCGCGGGTTGGAAAAGTGGTCCCAAACTTTATCAGAATACATCATAGTCAAAAACGTCCTTTCTATTAGAACACGTCCGGCCTGTCCGGAAACGGTGGATGGTTAAATGTCGTAGTGGATCTGGCCCTTTTGAATCTGCTCCCACAGCGGGCTCATCGAGCGCAGGGTGGAGACAATCTCCGGCAGCTTTTCGAGGATATAGTCGACGTCCTCCTCGGTGTTGTAGTCGGACAGCGACAGCCGCACCGAGCCGTGGGCGACCTCGTGCGGCAGGCCGATGGCCAGCAGCACATGGCTGGGGTCCAGCGAGCTGGAGGCGCAGGCCGAACCGGAGGAGGCGGCGATGCCCGCCAAATCCAGCCGCAGCAGCAGCGACTCGCCCTCGATGCCCAGGAAAGAGATGTTGCAGTTGCCGGGCAGGCGGTTGTGACGCGGGCCGTTTAAGCGGCACATCGGGACGGTCTGCAGGATGCCGTCGATCAGCCGGTCGCGCATCGCGCTCACCCGGGCGCTGGTTTCGGACATCTCCTCGTTTGCCAGGCGCAGCGCGGCGCCCAGACCGACGATGCCCGCCACGTTTTCGGTGCCGGCGCGCTTGCCGCGCTCCTGTGCGCCGCCGTCGATCAGGCTGGGCAGCGGGATTCCGCGCCGGCAGTAGAAGGCGCCGACGCCCTTGGGGCCGTGGAATTTATGGGCCGACAGCGAGAGCAGGTCGATGTTCATCTCTTTGACGTTGATGGGCAGATGGCCCGCGGCCTGCACCGCGTCGGTGTGGAACAGCACCCCTGCCTGGCGGCAGATGGCGCCGATTTCTTGGATGGGATAGATGGTGCCGATCTCGTTGTTGGCAAACATGATCGAGACAAGGCCGGTCTCTGGCCGGATGGCCGCGCGGACCTGCTCCGGGTCGATCTGGCCTTCGCGGTCCACCGGGATGAAGGTGACCTCAAAGCCTTCCTTCTGCAGCCGCTGTGCCGAGTGCAGCAGGGCGTGGTGCTCCACCGCCGAGGTGATGAAGTGGTTTTTGCCCCTGGCCTTTAAGGAGCGCATGATCTCCTTGATCCAGTTGTCGGCCTCGGTGCCGCCGCCGGTAAAGAGAATCTCAAACGGTTCGGCCCCTAGCACATCCGCAACCTCCTTGCGGGCCTGCTCGATGGCGCGTTTGGCGTGGTTGCCAAAGCGGTACAGGCTGGAAGGGTTGCCGTACTCCTCGGTGAGGTAGGGCATCATCGCCTCCAATACCGCAGGGGAGAGCTTGGTGGTCGCCGCGTTGTCGGCGTAAACAAATTGTTCCATACAGACATCGTCCTTTCAGATTGGTGTAAAAAATAGGTTGTCACCGGTTGAAAGTCGGTGGAAACGACAGGAATCTGGTTTCACCTCAATTATATACCAGAAAAGTATGATTTTCAAGGGCTTGCCCAAATTTCTTCCATAGTCTTTCCCAAACCCTCACAGAATAAAAGGGAGAGAGGGCTCAGGCTTTGAATTTTTGCGACTCCTGCACGGCCAGCTGGTCGCAGCGCTCGTTTTCCGGGTGGCCGGCGTGGCCCTTGACCCAGACGAAGGTGACCTCATGCTTCTCCAGCAGGTCGAGCAGCTTTTCCCACAGGTCGGGGTTGAGGGCGGGGTCTTTGGCGTTGCGCATCCAGCCGTTGGCGCGCCACTTTTTGGCCCAGCCCTTCTGGATGGCGTCGATGATGTATTTGGAATCGGAATAGAGGGTCACCGCGCACGGCTCCTTGAGGGCGGAAAGGCCGGTGATGACGGCAGTCAGCTCCATGCGGTTGTTGGTGGTCCGCTCCTCCCCGCCGGAAAGCTCCTTGCTGACCCCCTTGTAGCGCAGAATGACCCCGTAGCCGCCCGGCCCGGGATTGCCCGAGCAGGCGCCGTCGGTGAAGATCTCTACCTGTTTTTTAGCAGCCATGTAAAAACTCCTTTTTTTAATAATCAGATTTGCCCAAAGTCTGCCGGAGGCAGCAAGCGGGCACGTCATGCTCCCATTATAGCCGATTGTGCGCGCCCGGACAAGGGGAAAAGCTTTTTGCCGGGCAGGAATAGAGACAGAGCGGCGCTCCCATACTTTTGCTGTAGCGGGAAAAAAGAAAATTTGGGCGTATTTCCCAGTAAGCGCCCGCGAAAACTTGACATCTTGGCCATAGAAAGGTACAATGAAAAAGAATAGTTTATGATGGGCGCAGTGTGCGGCTGTGAAAAAAGACCCGAACCGGGCGCGGCGAGCGCAGCAGCTTATCGACTTTCTCTATAGCAGCTGACAGGAAATTTTCCTGTTTTGTTTGATAAATGGATTCCATGTTTTCGCGGAAAAAGATCCGCGCGCCTTTTCTGACAGGCTGGTTTCTGCAGGACCGTTAATGTACAGAACAGCAGACGAAAAGAAAAAAGCACGGGAGTCCGGACGGGCAAAAAGCCGTCCAAGAAAATTTCTTCCCATCCGCGGCAGGAAGAAGAACGGAATAAACATTTTGATTGTAACAGGAGGAATCACCAGTATGAGTGAAAAAAACATCAGCCCACAGCCGGCTGAGCCCAAGAAAGGGCAGAAGAATACAAGACGCTACACCCGCAAGCCAAAACAGAACAAAGGGACCGACGCGCTGTCCCAGGCGGTGCAGAGCGCAATCGAATTTGTCAAGGAGCCGCTGAGCCCGCGCGGAAAGAAGGCGCAGGCCGAGGAGAAAAAGCCGCAGAAGAAAAATAACCAGAAACAGGCGGAAAATAAGCCGGAGCGCAAAAACGAGGGCGGCGCGCAGCAGACCCAGCGCCGCCGCAGAAGCAGCGGCAAAAAACAGACGGTCCGCATCGTCCCCTTAGGCGGCTTAAACGAGATCGGAAAAAACATGACCGTCTACGAGTGCGGCAACGATATGTTCATCGTCGACTGCGGCCTGGCCTTCCCGGATGAGACCATGTTGGGCGTCGACATCGTCATCCCGGACTTCACCTATGTGGTGGAGAACCGCGACCGCATCCGCGGCGTCTTTATCACCCACGGACACGAGGACCACATCGGCGGCATCCCGTACCTGATGAAGGAGATCAACGCCCCCATCTACGCCACCAAGCTGACGGTGGGGCTTATCAAGAATAAACTCAAGGAGCACGGCCTGGTCAACCAGGTGCGGATGGTGGAGGTAAAGCCGGGCGACGTCATCAAGGCCGGCTGCATGTCGGTGGAATTTATCCGCGTCAACCACTCCATCCCGGACGCCTGCGCGCTGGCCATCCACACCCCGGCGGGCGTCATTGTCCAGACCGGCGACTTTAAGGTCGACTTCACCCCCATCGAGGGCGGCGTCATCGACCTCGGGCGCTTCGGCGAGCTGGGCAGCCAGGGGGTACTGGCGCTGCTGCCGGACTCCACCAACATCGAGATGCCGGGCAGCACCCCGAGCGAGCGGACAGTTGGCGAATCGTTCAACAAGCTGTTCCAGATGGCGGGCGACCGCAGAATCATCATCGCCACCTTCTCCTCCAACATCCACCGCATCCAGCAGATCATCGACTACGCGGCCAAGTACGACAAGAAGGTTTCGGTTTCCGGCCGCAGCATGGTCAACGTGGTGGCGACCGCCATCGAGCTGGGCTACCTCAAGGTGCCAAACGACATCCTGGTCGACATCGACGTGGCCAACCGCCTGCCGTTTAACCAGGTGGTGCTGATCACCACCGGCAGCCAGGGCGAACCGATGTCCGCGCTCAGCCGCATGGCGATGAGCGAGCACCGCAAGGTCAAGGTCACGCCAAACGACTTTATCATCATCTCGGCGCGCCCCATCCCGGGCAACGAGAAGTTTGTCAACCGCGTCGTCAACGAGCTGATGCAGCTGGGCGCGGAGGTTATTTACGAAAAGATGTATGAGGTCCATGTTTCCGGCCATGCCTGCCAGGATGAGCAGAAGCTGATGATGGCGCTGACCAAGCCCAAATTCATCCTGCCGGTGCACGGCGAATATAAGCACCTGCGCAAATATTCCCTCGTCGCCAAACAGATGGGCATCGACGAGGACCACGTCATCATCCCTTCCATCGGACAGGTGATGGAGACCGACGGCGAAAACTTCCGCTTTGGCGGGGAGGTCCCGTCCGGCGCGGTCATGGTGGACGGCCTGGGCGTGGGCGACGTCGGCAGCATCGTGCTGCGGGACCGCAAACACCTGGCCGAGGACGGCCTGATTGTGGTGGTGGCGACCATCAACGCCCGCACCCGCAAGCTGGTCTCCGGACCGGACATCATCTCCCGCGGCTTTGTCTATGTGCGGGAGGCTGAGGACATGATCAACGGCGCGCGCGACGCTGCGAAGGGCGCGCTGGAGGATTCGATCAGCAACGGCGTGCGCGACTGGACCACCCTGAAAAACAGGATGAAGGACGAGGTCAGCCGGTACGTCTACAATAAGACCAAGCGCAGCCCGATGATCCTGACGGTGATCCAGGAGGCATAGAACCTATGCCTGACCGGAAGCCGGGGAATTGGGCTTCGGGAGGGAGGCACAAAACATGAAAGCAAAGACGGCCATCAAAGCCAAGAACAAAAAGAAGCTGTACCTGTTTATCCCTGCCATCGTTGTGTTGCTGCTGCTGGATGCGGCGGCCTTCACGTTGGCGGTGCAGGCGCAGAACGTCTGGCTGTTTGGAGGGAGCTTTGTGCTGCTGGCCCTGACGCTGATTGCGGTCTGGCAGCTGGCTTCGCTGAGCAAGAGCATCAATAAATTTTACCAGACGATGGAAAAGCAGCTTTCTCCCTACAGCAACAAGGCCCTGCGCGACTTTCCGCTGCCGGTGCTGGTGACGCGCCGGCGCGGCGGGGAGATTATCTGGTACAACAACCAGATGCGCGAAAAGGTGTTTGGCGGAAACGACTGCTTCGGCCACAGCCTGGCGGAATATTTTCCCACGGTAAACCTGCAGGCGGACTGCCCGGTGCAGGGCTACGGCGTGGAGTATGGCGGCCACCAGTACACCGCCTACCACGCGCCGACCGGCGAGGAGGACAACCGCCTGAACGTGCTGTACCTGGTGGACGACGACAAATTAAAGCGCATCGCCAAGGAGTACTTTTCCTCCCGTCCGGTGGTGGCGATCATCCTCATCGACAACTATGAGGAGCTCTTGCAGAGCGCGCGTGAAAACGAGCGCTCCCAGATCATGGGCGAGATCGAGTACCAGATCGAGTGCTATGTCGAAAACTACAACGGCGTCATCAAAAAGCTGGAGAAGGACCGCTATTTTGTCGCCTTTGAGGAGCGGTATATGCGCTCCATCGTCGAGGAGCGGTTCACCATCCTGGACACCGTGCGCAAGATCAACGCCAACGACAAGATGCCCGCAACCCTCTCGATCGGCGTCGGACGGGACGCGCAGAGCCTGCTGCAGGCGGAGAAGTTTGCAAGCCAGGCGCTGGACATGGCGCTGGGCCGCGGCGGCGACCAGGCTGCGGTCAAAAACAAAAACGGCTACGAGTTTTACGGCGGCGTTTCCAAGGGCATCGAGAAGCGCACCAAGGTCAAGACCAGAATCGTGGCGGCCGCTTTGCTCGAGCTGCTGGATTCCTGTTCCAACGTCCTGCTGATGGGCCACCGCTTTGCCGACCTGGACGCCCTGGGCGCCGCGGTCGGCCTGTATCAGCCGATCCAGCAGATGGGCAAGCCGGTCAAGATTATCCTCAACAGCCGCGCCAACATGGTCAAACAGATGCACGCCCACCTGCTGGAGCAGGGCTTTGAGACGGCGTTCATCGAGCCGGAGGTCGCGCCGGAGTATGTGCAGGAGGACACCTTGCTGATTATCGTCGACGTACATACCCCGCACTTTATCGAGGCTCCGGAGGTTTATAAAAAATGCAAGAACGTGGTGGTCATCGACCATCACCGCAAGATGGTGGACTACATCGACAATGCGGTGATCTTCCACCACGAGCCGTACGCTTCCAGCGCCTCCGAGATGGTGGCCGAGCTGGTGCAGTACTTCGGCGACAAATACAAGCCGAACAGCGCCGCCGCCGAGGCGATGCTGGCCGGCATGATGCTGGACACCAAAAACTTTATCCAGCGCACCGGCGTGCGCACCTTTGAGGCGGCGGCCTACCTGCGCAAGATGGGCGCCGACACGGTGGAGGTCAAACGGATGTTTGCCACCAGCATGAGCGCCTATCAGGAGCGGTGCAAGGTGGTGGCGGCGGCACAGATCTACCGCCACTGCGCCATCTGCGGCGTGGAGGAGAAGATTCAGGAGATCAAGATGGTCTCGGCGCAGGCAGCCGACGAGCTGCTGGGCATCGAGGACGTCGACGCCTCCTTTGTCTTTTACTATGAGTCGGACGACGTGGTCGCCTACTCAGCGCGCAGCATGGGCCGCATCAATGTCCAGATCATCATGGAGAAGCTGGGCGGAGGCGGCCATCTGACCATGGCCGGCGCGCAGACCAAGGGCATCACCCTCGAGGAGGGCGGCCGCCGGTTAAAGCAGGCGATCGACGAATACTACAGCGACCTCACCGACAAGGATGAGCAGAAGGCGCTCTCCACCGCGGATGCGGGGCCGGTGCAGCTGCCGCCGCCGTCGGTCAGCTGATTTTTTAAAAAGCACATAACAGACGAAAGGAAGATGATAGAGATGAAGGTTATTCTGACACAGGACGTAAAGGGAAGCGGCAAGAAGGGCGAACTGATCAACGCCGCGGACGGATATGCAAGAAACTTTCTGCTCCCGAAGGGCCTTGCCATCGAGGCGAACAACCAGGCCATCGGCGAGCTGAAGGCCAAGGAGGCCTCCAAGCAGCACAAGATCCAGGTGGAGCGCGAGGCCGCGATGGAAGCCGCCAAAAAGCTGGAGGGCAAGACCGTTAAAATTATCGCTAAGGCGGGCGCGGGCGGCAAGCTGTTCGGCGCGGTGACCAACAAGGAAATCGCCGAGGCCATCGAAAAGCAGTACGGTGTGGCCGTCGACAAAAAGAAGGTCAACGCCGGCGAGATCAAGGCATTTGGCAGCTACACCGCAGAGGTGAAGCTCTACACCGGCATCAGCGCCAAGATGGGCGTCGAGGTCGGGGAATAATCGCAGGGGAAAGCCGTCTGGGAAGGAAAATTCCGCAGGCGGCTGCCTGTCTGTCTAAAAGGAGAAAGGCAAAGGGGGGAATGAGGCGTGCCGGAAGAGCTGGAACTGAATATTGATCAGCTGCCCTTCAGCATGGAGGCGGAGCAGTCGGTGCTGGGCGCCATCCTGGTGGAGCCGGAGTGCATCGCCAAGGTGCTGGAGCTGCTGACGCCGGAGAGCTTCTACCGCCCGCAGCACCGGCAGCTGTTTTCGATCATGCTGGCGATGTTCACCTCCGCGCAGCCGATCGACTTTGTCACCGTTTTGGAGAAGGCAAAATCGGAGCGGGTCTTTGCCAGCGACGCGGACGCCAAGGTCTACCTGACCCAGCTGGTGCAGGTGGTGCCCAGCGCCGCCAACGTCGAGGCCTACGCGAAGCTGGTGCAGGAAAAGTACTACATGCGCACCCTTATCGGCGTGGCCAAAAGCATCATCTCCAACTCCGAGAAGAGCGACGCCGACGCCCGCGGGCTGATGGAGTTTGCCGAGCAGAAGCTCTATGAGATTCGGCAGGGCAAGGACGCGACGGGGCTGGTCAAGGTCGACCGCGCCATCTTTGAGTTGTACGACAAGCTGCAGCGCATCTCCGGCGACGACCGCAACCAGTATGTCGGCATCCCTACCGGATTTTCGGCGCTGGACACCATCACCACCGGCCTAAACCGCACCGACCTGATTTTGCTGGCGGCCCGTCCGGCGATGGGAAAATCCACCTTCGTGATGAACATCGCCACCAACGTGGCAAAGCAGGGGCACGCGGTGGCCGTCTTCTCGCTGGAGATGAGCCGCGAGCAGCTGATCTCCCGTATGCTTTCGGCCGACGCGCTGATTCAGGGCTCCCAGCTGCGCACCGGAAACCTGAGCGTGGACGAGTGGACCAAGGTGGCGGTCTCGGCACAGAACATTGCGCGGATGCCGATGTACATCGACGACAGCGCCGGCATCACCGTGGCCGAGATGAAGGCCAAGCTCAGAAGGGTGCCCAATCTGGGGCTGGTCATCATCGACTACCTGCAGCTGATGTCCTCGGGCCGCCGGATTGAAAACCGCGTGCAGGAGGTCTCGGAGATCACCCGAAACTTAAAGGTCATGGCCAAGGAGCTGGACGTGCCGGTCATCACCCTCTCCCAGCTTTCCCGAAGCCCGGACAAGCGAACAGGAGACCACCGCCCGGTGCTCTCCGACCTGCGTGAGTCCGGTTCGATCGAGCAGGACGCCGACCTGGTACTGTTTTTGTACCGGGACGAATATTATAACGACGATACCGAGGATAAAGGGGTGGCGGAGGTCATCGTGGCAAAGAACCGTCACGGCGCCACCGACACTGTCAAGCTGGCCTTCGACGGCCAGCACACCAGATTCTTGAGCAGGGAGCTGTTCCGCGATGCGCCGTAAGGTGTTGCAGACAATTCGGGAATATGAGATGCTCCGCCCCGGCGACCGGGTGACGGTCGGCTTTTCCGGCGGGGCGGATTCCACCGCGCTGCTTTATCTGCTCTGGCAGCTGCGGGAGCAATTGCAGATTGCAGTCACCGCCTGCCACATCAACCACCAGCTGCGCGGACAGGAGTCGCAGCGGGACGAGGACTTTGTCCGCGCGTTTTGCGGGCAGCACGGCATCCCCCTCACCGTCGAGCGCATTGACGCGGCGCAGGGGGCGCAGCGGGCGGGAGAGTCGGTCGAGACCTATTCCCGCGCGGCGCGCTACCATCTTCTGGAGCAGGCGGCGGGGCCGCAGGGCAAAATCGCCACCGCCCACACGATGGACGACAACGCCGAGACAGTTTTATTTTATCTTGCAAGAGGGACGGGCCTCAACGGCCTGGGTGGCATCCCGCCGGTGCGCGGGCAGATTGTCCGCCCGCTGATCGGCTGCACCCGCAGGGAGGTGGAGGCCTTCTGCGCGCAGGAGGGACTCCCCTTTGTCACCGACAGCACCAACCTCGACGACGGCTACACCCGCAACCGCATCCGGCGCCACATCGTGCCGCTGATGGAGCAGGTGAACGCGGGCTTTGTCAAAAACGCCGCTGTGCTCAGCGCCACCGCCCGGCAGGACAACGACCTGCTCGACCAGCTTGTGCGGCAGGAACTTGCCCGCATCCGGGAGAGCGAAAGCCCGCTGATTTTAAACCGTGCGGCGTTTTGCAGCCTGCACCCGGCGCTGCAGACCCGCATCCTGCTTTTGCTGCAGCAAAAGGCGGGGGCAGCGGTGGATTTTATGCGCACCCAGCGGATGCTGGAAAAAATCAGGGCAGGCGGGCGCATCGAGCTAAAAAGGGGCGTCATGCTCTGCTGCACAGCGGACAGCATCCTGCTGGATGAGCATGTTTTCTATAAGGAGGAGCGCCAGCCCTACTTTGAAAAGCCGTTTGCTCAAGGGAAAATTTCCCTCTTTGACGGCAAATCGGTGGAGGTTGTGATCTGTTCGGGAGAAGATTATAAACTTTTCTTTAAAAAAGACGCAACCATCTTAAAAAACGGGATTGATTGTGATAAAATGAAGGATATTGCGGTGTTCCGTCAGCGCAAGGATGGGGACCGCATTCATTTAAGCGGCAGGCAGGGGGCGGCAGGGTCCAGGACACTCAAGAAACTCTGGAACGACCGCAAGACTCCGCAGCCGCAGCGATGGCGGGCCGCAGTGCTCGCTGACAAAGAGGGCGTGCTCTGGGCAGAGGGTCTGGGAACAGACCGCAGGGCAGCGCCGGGTCCGCACAGCCGCAGGGTCGCGCTGATTCGGATAGAGGAGGATTTGGGATGAAAAGGATGCAGGATGACATTTTAAAGGTGCTGCTTTCCGAGGAGCAGATTGCGGAAAAGGTGGCACAGATTGGCAGACAGATTACAGAGGATTATCGGGACAAAAACTTATTGATGGTCAGCGTGCTCAAGGGCTCGGTGGTCTTTATGGCCGACCTGATGCGCGCGGTGGACTGCCCGGCCAGGATCGACTTCATGTCGGTCTCCAGCTACGGCAGCGGCACCAAAACCTCCGGGGTGGTCAAGATCGTCAAGGATCTGGACCTCAACCTGGAAGGATACGACCTGCTGCTGGTCGAGGACATTCTGGACAGCGGCAGAACCCTGTATTATCTCAGGGAGATTCTGGAAAAGAGAAACCCGGCAAGCATCCGCATTGCCACACTGCTCAACAAGCCCGCCCGGCGGGAAGCGGATATTGCGCCTGACTATTCCTGTTTTGAAGTACCGGACGAATTCGTCGTCGGATATGGGTTGGACTACGCGGAGAAATACCGCAACCTGCCCTATATCGGGGTGCTCAAACCAGAAGTATATACAAAATAACGCAACCTCAATTGTAAAAAGCTTTAAGATAGGAGTGAATATTTGGTGCCGCGAAAATCAAAAGGAATTATCATGTACCTGGCGATGTTTGGACTGCTCATCGTGCTGCTGTTTGCCATGATGTCGATGGATCAGCCCGTCTCCAATCTGAAATATTACCAGGTGCTGGACTATTTTAGAAACGGAGAGGTGGAGGAGTACCAGATCGACTACAACGATGGTACCCTGACCTTGAAGCTGGAAGGACAGGATCAGCTGGTCGATTACCAGCTGGCCAGCATCACCCAGTTCAATCAGGACATCCAGCCCTACATTGACCAGTACGAACAGACCAACGACACCACCTTCAAGCGCAACTACCTGCCCGCGCAGGAAACCTCGCTGCTGGTAAGCCTGCTGCCGACCCTGCTGCTGCTGGGCGGCATGGCGCTGCTGTGGGTGTTCATGATGCGGCAGGCCGGGGGCGGCAGCGGCAAGATGAACACCTTTGGCAAGGCAAAGCCGAAGCCGCTGGACGATGGCAGAAGGGTGACCTTTGCCGACGTGGCCGGAGCCGACGAGGAGAAGGAGGAGCTGGTCGAGGTCGTCGAATTTTTGAAGGACCCCAAAAAGTTTAACTCGCTGGGTGCGCGCATCCCGAAGGGCGTCTTGCTGATGGGCCCTCCCGGAACCGGTAAGACGCTGCTTGCCCGCGCAGTAGCGGGGGAGGCGGGCGTGCCGTTCTACTCCATTTCCGGTTCGGACTTTGTGGAGATGTTTGTCGGCGTCGGCGCCTCCCGTGTGCGCGACCTGTTTGACCAGGCCAAAAAGAGCGCGCCGAGCATCGTCTTTATCGACGAGATCGACGCGGTGGGCCGCCAGAGAGGCGCCGGACTTGGCGGCGGACACGACGAGCGGGAGCAGACTTTAAACCAGCTGCTGGTGGAAATGGACGGCTTTGGCGCCAACACCGGCGTCATCGTCATCGCCGCAACCAACCGCCGCGACATCCTCGACCCCGCGCTGCTGCGTCCGGGACGCTTTGACCGCCAGATTGTGGTCGGCTATCCGGATGTCAAGGGCAGGGAGGAAATCCTGAAGGTCCACACCAAGAATAAACCGCTGGGCCCGGACGTCGACCTGCGGGTCATCGCCCAGACCACCGTCGGCTTCACCGGCGCTGACCTGGAAAACCTGGTCAACGAGGCGGCCCTGCTGGCTGCCAGACGCGGCCGCAAGGCCATCACCATGGTGGACATCGAGGAGGCGACCATCAAGGTGGTTGCCGGCCCGGAGAAGAAGAGCCACATCGTGCCGGATAAGGATAAGCGCCTGACCTGCTTCCACGAGGCGGGCCACGCTGTCGCCACCTACTACTGCGAGACGCAGGACAAGGTGCACGAGATTTCCATCATCCCGCGCGGCATGGCGGGCGGCTACACCATGAGCCTGCCGGAGGAGGACCGAAGCTACGAGACCAGGAAGGGCATGCAGGAGAACATCGTCACCCTGCTGGGCGGCCGCATCGCCGAAAAGCTGGTGCTGGACGACATCTCCACCGGCGCTTCCAACGACCTGGAGCGCGCCACCAAGATTGCCCGCGCGATGGTCACCCGCTATGGCTTCAGCGACCGCCTTGGCCCGATTGTCTACGGCCAGAACGAGAACGAGGTCTTTTTGGGCCGCGACCTGGGCCACACCCGGGACTACTCCGAGACGGTCGCGGCGCAGATCGACGAGGAGATCCGTTCGGTCATCGACAGCGCCTACGACCAGTGCGAGGCCACTTTGACCGAGCACATGGACCAGCTGCACAAGGTGGCGGAGTTCCTGTACGAGTTTGAGAAGATCAACGGCGCTGACTTTGACCGCCTGATGAAGGGCGACATGAGCGTCTTTGAGGAGCACCGGGCCAAAGCGGGCGGTAAGACCACCCCGATGAATCCGGTGGAGCAGCCGGAGCAGATCGCTTCCAACGACCGCCAGCTGCCAGACGATTCCAGCGCGGAGACTGCCGCTGATGAGGCACAGGACGGTGCAGATAGGCCGGAACCGGCCGCGGAACCGGCAGCGAAGCCGGAGGCCAACTTCCCGTCGGATCAGTCCCAGACGGACGACGAGCAGGGCCCCGCACAGCAATAAGATGAGCGAAAGAAAAGGTGACGCAGTCCTGCGTCACCTTTTTTGGTAGGTTAGTGATGTAGGAACTGGATGCCGCGAGGTAGAGGGCAGGGCACCCGCTTCACCCATACGCGAATTGGCTGCGGGCTCAGCCCGCACGCTTGAACAAGGCTAACAAAAACTTCGATTTGCAAAAACGAGCGCAGCCAAAGGCAAGCGACCTGCGCGAGAGCGTTCAGTTTCGACCCGCAGGAGGTCCGTTCGCGAAATGGGTGCAGGCTCAGCCTGCCCGCCGCAGAGCGCGTACATGAGCAGCTTCCTGCACCTGTTCGCACAGCGCTACGGCACGCCGCGGCGGTATCTGGAGATGCTGGGTGTAGACGCCGGGAAGCTGGCCGAAAAGCTGCGGCCGAAAGAGCTGTAAGGGGGCGGAAAAAATTTATTTTTTCCGCCCACCGGTTGCACAAAAGGGTGCAACTTTTGGGGCTTTTCGGGGTATAGGTGAGGGGGACAGACTTCAGGGGAAAGCAGAGTCAATAAAATGTAACGATAGATACAAAATGTGTTACGCGGACGTGATACCAGGGGGTGTAACGGAGGGGCAGAATGGAAGAACAGAACTTTTATTCATAGTTTATTCATCTTTTGCAAGCAAAACCCCCACCTGGTATCAGGTGAGTATCAGGCTGGTATCACCCCCAGTATCAGCAACAAACCGCATAGGTAAGCC
>URGV01000045.1 GCA_900547455.1 uncultured Oscillospiraceae bacterium | reverse complement strand
GTTTCAGCAAAACTTTGGGAACCTGACGCAGTCAGGTTCGAGGGATGGAACGCAAACCCTATTGGAATAGAAGCTATAACCATCCCTTACCGCCCTTTTCGCGCTCGCTGCGCATCGCGCCGGGCTACCTTCAGCCACAGAAAAAGACCGATTTGCCACTTTGAGCTGGTGAGCAAATCGGTCTTGTTTTTTTCCTCAAGCTTTACCGGGGTCACACCCTCTATTTTCAATCCGTGGCTCGGCAGGGATGCCCCCGAGGATGCCGCAGGTTCTATACTCCCGCAACCAATACCGCTAGGGCAGGGAGCGGGGGAATCCAAGGGGGTCCGCCCCCTTGTGCCGGGGGTCCAGGGACCAGGAGGTCCCTGGCGTATCTTTCGCAGCATTTATGCTGCTGCTTTCCTCTACGCGAGAAAGTAGGCCGGGGTCGGAGGGGCGGAGCGCCCTCCCCTGGGGAGTGCAGAGGGGCGCAGCCCCTCGCAAAGAGGCCCCGGGGGCCCCACCCCTCGGCAGAGAGATAAAAAAGGGTTAAAGGGAGATCACTCCCTTTTCCAGCATCGACTGCGCTGCAAGCAAAATCCCGACCTTGCCGGTTTGGTAGGTCAGGCCCCCCTGCATCCAGACCGCAAACGGCTCGCGCAGCGGCGCGTCCGCCGACAGCTCGATCGACGCGCCGTTGGTGAACGCCCCCGCCGCCATGATGACCTTGCTGTCATACCCCGGCATGTCCCACGGCTCCGGGGTGACAAAGGAATCGACCGGCGCGCCCTTCTGCACGCCCTCGCAGAAGGCAATCAGGGCCTTGGGCTCCCGCAGGCAGATGGCCTGGATGATGTCAGCGCGCGGCTCACTGCTCTTGGGGGTGACCTCGTACCCCAACAGCTCGCACAGCGACGCGGCAAACAGCGCGGTTTTCAGCGCCGAGGCCACCACCGTCGGAGCAAAGAACAGCCCCATAAAGAGCGAGCGGGTGTTGCCTAACGTGCAGCCGATCTCCTTGCCGACCCCCGGCGCGGTCAGCCGCTGGGCGCACATCTCCACATATTTGGCCCTGCCCGCGATGTAACCGCCGGTGGGGGCGATGCCGCCGCCCGGGTTTTTAATCAGCGACCCGACAATCAGGTCCGCGCCCACCTGGGTGGGTTCGCGCTCCTGGACAAATTCGCCGTAGCAGTTGTCCACCATCACGATGGCCTCGGGGTTAGCCTGCCGCACCTTCTGGACAATTCTTTCAATGTCCTCGACAAAGAGCGAGGGCCGCAGCGAGTAGCCGCGGGAGCGCTGGATGTAGGCCACCTTCGCGCCCCGAACCGCCTCTGGGATGGCGTCGTAGTTGACGGTGCCGTCCGCCATGAGGTCCAGCTGCTCATACTGGATGCCAAAATCTTTCAGCGACCCGCTGACCCCCTCCTTCTCCCCGATGCCGATGACCCCGTGCAGGGTGTCGTACGGCATGCCGGTGAGGCTGACCATCTTATCCCCCGGGCGCAGCACGCCGAACAGCGCGACGGTCAGCGCGTGGGTGCCGGACATAAAGTTATAGCGAATCAGCGCGTCCTCGCAGCCGAAGATGTCGGCCAGCACCGCGTCCATCACCTCGCGGCCCCGGTCGCCGTAGCCGTAGCCGGTGGAGGGGGTGAAGTGCGACTCACTCACCCCGTTTTTGATGAAGGCCGACAGCACCTTCTCGCTGTTGTACTGGGCGACGCGGTCGATCTGCGCAAACTGTTCGCGGGCCTTGTGCTCGGCCTGCTCGCCCAGCGCGCGCAGCTTCGGGTCGATGTCAAAAAACTCCATTGGTATCAAATCTCCTTTTCCTCTTGATCTTGCTTCTTCTGTTTGGATGGCTGGGGGTGCAGCGGAAGGCTCTTCCACCGGTCCATTCCCTCAAACCCCAGCCGCTGATAGTAGGTCTCCAGCCTGGTGCCGCAGCACTCCAGCGCCGGGGTCCTGCCCTGCCAGAAGGCCTCCAGGCACAGCCGGTCCACCAGCTGCGTGCCGTAGCCGCGCCCGGCGCAATCCGGACGGGTGCACAGGTTAAAGATCAGCCCGTATTCTCCGCCCGGCGGCATCTGGATGCCCCCGACCGCCACCGGCCTGTTTTGCTCACGCACCTCAAAAAAGAGCGCGCCGCCCCGCTTTAAAAAGAGCATGCGGGCGGTGTACTCGTCCCGGCTGACCCGCTCGGCCAGTTCCGGCTTCTGGGAGAGCAGCACGTCGTAAATTTCCCACAGGCTCTGGCACTCGGTCACCACGCTGCCGGTGATGTCGTTGGGGATACGCTGGCAGAGCATCCTTGTGCCGCCCCGCGCCCGCTCCTGCCCCTCAGGAGAGAACCGCCGGCAATATTCGTCCACCACTTCCTCCCGCGCAGTCAGTGTTCCCGCCGGCTGCAGCTGCAAAAAGGCGTGCAGTTCCTCCCAGCGGGTGGGGGAGCGGGGCGCTCCGACCAGGCGGTAGTTTTCCCCCACACGGCACAGCAGATACTGGATATTCTTTTTCTGGGTCTCGGATTCCCCGATCCACAGGTCACAGCGCCGCCAGTCCACGCCGCCTTTGTCCGCGCACCGCGCGCTGTAAGCCGCAAGCAGCTCGGTGCCGTCCCAGGCGTCTTTGCGGCACAGCGACAGCACTCTGGCCCTGTCCTGCTCGGTCACCAGACGAATCATCTTCTCTCCTCCTCACAGTAAAGTCAAATGCCGGACGCTTCCTGCCGGAAGCCCCCGGCCAGAAAAAAGCCTACTCCATCTCGCCCAGACGCGCGACCATCGCTTCCAGCAGGTCGGCGGCCGGCTGCAGGTCGGCGGTATCCATCACCGCAAGCGGGGAATGGATGTAGCGCATCGGTACCGCCACCGCCATGACGCGGCAGCCGCTGCCCGCCGCCACCATGCTGGCCGAATCGTTGGCGCCGATGATGGGGGTCTTGATCTGATAGGGGATGCCCTTCTCCTCACAGAGGGCCTTGGTGGCCGCAAACAGGCCGCGGTCCATGATCGCTCTTTTATCCTTAAAGTTGAGCACCGGCCCCTTGCCCAGCGCGCTGACCCGCTTGGAGGCCGGCACGCCCGGCACGTCGGCGGCGGTGTTGCCCTCCACCGCAACCGCGATATCCGGCGCTACGGCAAAGGCCGCGTTGCCCGCCGCCCCGCCGATCTCCTCCTGGGCGGTGAAGGCCACAGTGATGTCGTAGGGGAGGGGCTTGTGCAGCAGCTCAAGCAGCAAGAGGCACCCCACGCGGTCGTCCAGCGCCTTGGAGGCAACCTTTCCCTCGCCGTAGGCATAAAAGCCGCTGTCGAAGGTGGCAAAGTCCCCCAGCTGGACGTGCTGCATCGCCTCCTCGCGGCTGGCCGCGCCGATGTCGATGTAGAGCTTGTCATACTCCAGCACCGCGTCGCGGTCGGCGGCGCTTTGCAGGTGAATCGGCTTTGCCCCGACCACGCCGGGGATGCCGCTTTCCAGCCGCACCCGCTTGCCGATGACCACCCGGGTGTCCACCCCGCCCACCGCGTCGAAGCGCAGCAGGCCGCTCTCCTCGATGTAGGTGATGATAAAGCCGACCTCATCCATGTGGGCGGCAAAGAGCATCTTGTTTTTGGGGGCTTTCTCGCCCTTCTTCTCACAGATTAAATTGCCGCGCGCATCCCTGTGCGCCCTGCAATCCTGCGGCAGATGGGCCAGAATCCATTCAGCCACCCTGTCCTCTGCCCCCGATACGCCGTCGATCTGGCAGAGCTGTTCGAGCCATTCCAGTTTTGTGTTCAGTTCCATCCTCGCTTCCTCCTATCTGCCGAGTTTCTTTGCGTAGGCTGCCAGCAGCCGCGCGGTGTTTTCCACGTCCTTGGGGTCGATGACCTCGATGGGGGTGTGCATGTAGCGCAGCGGAATCGAGACGCACCCGCTCTCCACCCCCGCGCGGGTCTTGACAATCGAGTCGGCGTTGGTGCCGGTGCCCCTGCCCGAGAGCACCTCGACCTGGTAGCCGATGCCCTCCTCCTGCGCTGCGGCCATAATTGCTTTAGCCATCTTGCGGCTGAGGATTGAGCCGGTGCCGACCGCCGGGCCCTTGCCCACCAGCGGGACGTGCTTGTCCGCAATCTCCGGCGTGCTGCCAAAGGTGACGTCCACCGCGATGGCCTGGGTGGGCGCGATGGCAAAGGAGGCGGTCAGCGCGCCCAGGCCCCCGGTCTCCTCCTGCGAGCTGAGCAGCACGGTCAGGCCCATCGGCTCCAGGTGGTTTTCCCGCCAGTAATCCCTGATGAGCTGAGCTGCCTGGATGACCGCGACGCAGCAGCAGCGGTCGTCGAAGGCCTTGCTGGAAACAAGCCCGCCCAGAAGCTGGGTGAACGGCCCGACAAAGCTGATGCTGTCGCCGAGGTCGATCTGCTCCCTGACCTCTTTTTCGTCCAGTCCGGTGTCGATCCAGATTTCGTCGATCTGCGGGTTTTTCTTCTCCCCGCTCTGGATGTGCGGCGGCACGCTGCCGACGACGCCGGGGATGTCGCCGTTTTTAGCGTGCACCACCACCGGCGAGCCCATCACCAGCCGGCGGTCGACGCCGCCCGCCTGGCCGACCCGCAGAAAACCGCCCTCCTCGATGCAGGTGACGACCAGACCGATCTCGTCGATGTGCGCGTCGAGCAGCAGGTGCGGACGGCCCTGCTGCGGGGGCATCACCTGGCAGACCAGACTTTTGTGGACGGTGCGGTGGCAGGCGCCTAAGCCCTCGCAGAGCTGTTCGGCAACGGCCAGCGCGTTTTCCTCCGCGCCGGAGACGCCGTTTGCCTGACAGAGAGATTTGAGCATCTCGATTGTTTGCATAAAAACACTTCCCTTCCTGATTTGGGAGTTCTCCCGATACCTTCTATTCTATCACACTTCCCGGCAATTTTCACCGTTTTTTGCAAAGCTTTCGGCTAAAGTTTACAACAAAAATTTGCCTGTGGCGCAGTAATTTCTGCCCCCGGGGGACACCTTCCATATAAAAGGGCGGCGGCCCCTTCACCTCCGTTTTTCTTTTTCTACCGCGGGTGGGACACCCGGGGCTTTTTGGGGGGCTGCGCCCCCACAGCCCCCACGGGGAGGGCGCTCCGCCCCTCCACCCCGGGTGACTTTCTTTTCGAAAAGAAAGTCACCAAAGATTCGCCAGGGGGCACCCCTGGCCCCCCTAGGGGGATGCTTCGCTCCCCCTGCGGCGGTGCCGCAACCCCCTCGATAGGGTTTCTGCCACAAACCCAGCTCGATTTGCCACTTTGAGCTGGTGGGTCAACCGGTCTTTGTTTCTCCCCAAGCTACACCGGGGGTCACACTCTCTATTTTCAATCCGTGGCTCGGCAGGGATGGCTCCGAGGATGCCGCGGGCCTTTTTACCCTCAACCAATACCGCTAGGGCAGAAGGCCGGGGGAATCCAAGGGGGTCCTCCCCCTTGTGCCGGAGGTCCAGGGACCAGGAGGTCCCTGGTGAGTCTTTGCCTACTTTCTTCTCACAAGAAAGTAGGCCGGGGCATGGGGCGGAGCGCCCATACGAGGGGGCTGTGGGGGCCAAAGGCCCCCACTTGAGGAGCGGGCCCGCGGGAAAAAAATTAAGACAAATCCAGCTCGTCCAGATACTGGCTGCCGTTCTGTGCGATGTAGCTCTTTCTGCCCTCCAGATTGTCCCCCAGCAGCAGGGTAAACATCGCCTCGGTGGGCGCCGCATCCTCGGGGGAGACCTTGATGAGCCTCCGGGTCTTGGGGTTCATGGTGGTCAGCCACATCATGTCCGGCTCGTTCTCACCCAATCCTTTGGAGCGCTGCACGTCCACCTTTTTGCTGCCCAGTTTTTGCAAAATCTCCGTCTTTTCAGCGTCGGAGTAAGCGAAGTAGGTCTCGTCCTTGCAGCGGATTTCGAACAGCGGCGATTCCGCGATGTAGACATAGCCCTTCTCAATTAAAGTCGGGGTCAGGCGGTAGAGCATGGTCAGAATCAGGGTGCGGATCTGGAAGCCGTCCACGTCGGCATCGGTGCAGATGACCACCTTGTTCCAGCGCAGCCCGTCCAGATGGAAGGTGGAGAGCTCCTTGTTGGCCTTGGAGGAAACCTCCACGCCGCAGCCCAGCACCTTAATGATGTCGGTGATGATGTCGTTTTTAAAAATTTTATCAAAGTCCGCCTTCAGGCAGTTTAAGATTTTGCCGCGCACCGGGATGATGGCCTGGAACTGCGCGTCGCGGCCCAGTTTGCAGGCGCCCAGCGCCGAGTCGCCCTCCACGATGTAGATTTCCCGCTCGTTGACGTCCTTGGAGCGGCAGTCCACAAATTTTTCCACCCGGTTGGCAAGGTCGATCGAACCAGCCAGCTTCTTCTTCAGGTTGAGGCGGGTCTTTTCCGCGTTCTCCCGGCTGCGCTTGTTGATCAGCACCTGCTCGGCAATCTTGACCGCCTCGTCCGGATTTTCGATGAAGTAGACCTCCAGCTGGCGCTTGAGGAAATCGTTCATCGCCTCGTAGATAAACTTGTTGGTGATCGCCTTTTTGGTCTGGTTCTCATAGGAGGTCTGGGTGGAGAAGGAGGAGGAGACCAGCACCAGGCAGTCCTCGACGTCCTGGAAGGTGATCTTGCTCTCGTTTTTGAGGTACTTGCCGGTCTGCTTTAAATAGCCGTCAATCTTGGAGACGAACGCCTGCTTGACCGCCTTTTCCGGCGAGCCGCCGTACTCCAGGTGGGAGGAGTTGTGGTAGTACTCCAAAAACTTCACCCGGTTGGAGAAGCAGAACGCCACCGACAACTTGACCTTATACTCGTCCTTGTCCTCGCGGTCGCGGCCGCGCTGTTCGGTCTCCCAGTACTGCACCGCCGTCAGGCTCTGCTCGCCCGCAATCTCCTTGACATAGTCGGTGATGCCGTTTTCGTAGCAGAAGGTCTCCTCGGCAAAGCTGCCGTCCTCCTGCTCGACCCGCAGCAGAAACTGCAGCCCCTTGTTGACCACCGCCTGCTTTTTCAGCGTGTCGCGGAAGTAGTCCACCGGGATGGCGATGTCGGTAAAGACCTCGAGGTCCGGCTTCCAGCGCTGGCGGGAGCCGGTCTGCTTCTGCTTGGTCGGTTCCTTGTGCAGGCCGCCGATGTTTTCCCCCTTTTCAAAGTGCAGGGTATAGCGGAAACCGTCCCGGATAATCTCCGCGTCAAAATATTCGGAGGAGTACTGGGTGGCGCAGGAACCGAGGCCGTTTAAGCCCAGCGAAAACTCGTAGCTTTCGCCGCTGTTGGTGTTGTACTTTCCGCCCGCGTACAGCTCGCAGAAGACCAGCTCCCAGTTGTAGCGCTGCTCTTTTGGGTTGTAGTCCACCGGGATGCCGCGGCCAAAGTCCTGCACCTCGATTGAGTGGTCCCGGTAATAGGTGAGGATGATGCGGGAGCCAAAGCCCTCGCGCGCCTCATCGATCGAGTTGGAAAGAATCTCAAAGGCCGAGTGCTCGCACCCCTCCAGCCCGTCCGAGCCAAAGATGACGCCCGGCCGCTTGCGCACACGGTCCGCGCCCTTTAAGGCGGAGATGCTCTCGTTGCCATATTCCTGATGTTTTTTTGCTGCCATAGTATCCTCCTCGTCCGGGTCTAAAAATCCGCATGTAAAGATAGTATACCACATTTTGCCGCCGTTTGACAACCGGCGTTTTTACTAATGTACGGGAACAACCCCTGCAAAAAGGGATCTTTCCCGCAGTTTGTGCATAAAAAAAGAGAGACTCCAGACGGGCCTCCCCTTTTCTATCGCTTTATTGTTTTTGAGATTCAAACCAGACGTGCTCGCTCTCGTTCTTCTTCGGGCGCTCCATCAGGTCGCGCATGGCCTGCGCCGTATCCTTGCCCTCATACAGCACCTGGTAGGTCTGCTCGGTGATCGGCATATCGACCCCCATCCGGGCCGCCAGCTCCCGCGCCGTTTTGGTGCAGGAGTAGCCTTCGACCACCATGCCGACCTGTTCCAGCGCCTGCTGCACCGGCACGCCCTGGCCAACCAGAATGCCAAACCGCCGGTTGCGTGAGTGCATGCTGGTGCAGGTGACGATCAGGTCGCCGATGCCGGACAGCCCCGCAAAGGTCTCCTGCCGGCCGCCCATCGCGACCCCCAGGCGCGCGATCTCGGTGATGCCGCGGGTCATCAGCGCCGCCTTGGCGTTGTCCCCCAGACCCAGTCCGTCCGCTGTGCCTGCCGCTACCGCGATGATATTCTTGAGCGCGCCGCCCAGCTCCACGCCGATCACGTCGTCGTTGACATAGACCCGGAACGCCGGACTCATCAGCCAGTCCTGCACCTTCTGTGCCGCCTCCATATTGTGGGAAGCGGCGACAATCGAGGTTGCTTCTCCCCGGCTGACCTCCTCCGCGTGGGAGGGACCGGACAGAATCACATTGGGGCAGTTTGGGATCTCCTCCCCGATGACGGTGGAAAAGTCGGCGTAGCTGCCCTGCTCCAGGCCTTTTGCCACGCAGGCAACCACCGCCCCCTCCCGCAGATGGGGAGCGAGCAGGCGGCTGGTCTGCCGCACCGCAAAGGAGGGCACCGCCAGAATGGCAAGGTCGCACGCCTGCGCCGCTTCCAGCGTGGCGGTGAACGCAATCTCCTGCGGGAGCTTGACCCCCGGCAGCAGCTTTTTCTGCTCCCGCTCGACCTGCAGCCGCTCGGCCTCCTCGCGCCGGTGCGACCAGACCGTCACCTCGTGCCCACAGTTATGGCAGAGCAGCGCCAGCGCAACGCCGAAGCTACCCGCCCCCAAAATCATCACCTTTGCCATGCAAGTCCCTTCTTTCTGTCTGAGTGCCCTGTATTGATCACAGCACCTTTTTGACTAAAATGCCCTCCTCGGTGTCCCTGACCCGCTCAAATCCGTTTTTGAGGAAAAGGAACAAACTGGGGTTGTCGTCCGCGATGTCGTCGTAGAGGGCTTCCAGGCCGTCCCTGCGGCCCTGCTCACACAAAAGCTGCAGGCCCTGCGTCCCGTAACCCCTGCCGCGGTACCGGCTGTGGACAATCACATCCACGATGCAGCCGTCCAGCTCCTCATCGAAGTGGTAGGCCGCTTCCCCGACGAAGGCTTTTTCCTCCTCGCTGTAGAGGTAGGCGTAAAACCGCCGGTCCGGGTGCTCCACCCAGCGGCGGTACCAGTCGGCCCAGCGCTCCTGCGGAAATCCGACCGCGCCGCCCCAGCGGGCGTTGTAGGCCATCGTCTGTTCGTCGGACAAAAGCTGCTGGCGGAAACTAAGCTCCTCCAGCAGCGGCTTGTGAAATCGAATCATCGGGCTTCCCCCTTAAGCGTTTTTGCTCTGCTCCTCCCGCTTTTTCTCCCCGATGCGCGGCTCGGTGCCGTTGAGCAGCCGCTTGATGTTGCCCCGGTGTCTCCAGATCACAATGACCGAAAACAGCAGCGCGAACAAAAAGTCAAACAGCATCGGTCTGCGCAGGCACATATCGACAATCAGGGTGACAAATGGGTAGAGAATTGCGCCGGTGACCGACACCAGCGAGACGATGCGGGTGACAAACAGCACCGGCAAAAAGATAATCAGCAGAATGGCGAAGACCAGCGGGTTCACCACCAGGATGATGCCCAGCGAGGTGAGGATTCCCTTGCCGCCCTTAAATCCAAAATAAATCGGGTACAGGTGGCCCAGCAGGGCAAAAAATCCCGCCAGATATCCCGCGTCAAAGGCGGTGACGCCCATAACCGAAAAGATCAGCCTTCCGGCCACCACCGCCAGCACGCCTTTAAAAAAGTCCCCCAAAAAGGTGAACAGGGCCGGCAGCTTGCCGTAGGTGCGCAGGACGTTGGTCATCCCGGCGTTTTTGCTTCCATATTTGCGAACGTCGTCGTGCGCATAAATCCGCGATACAATGACCGCGGAGCTGATGCTTCCGAGCAGATAGGCCACCACCGCGGCCAGTACACAGGCTCCAACATTGAGCCAAATCTGAGATTCCATCATGTTTTTCATCCTCCTCCATTTTATTGTATCAACTGTTTCACAAGAATGCAAGCCTTATTTCCTTTTTTATACCGTTCTGTAAAAATTTCGTCTTTCCTTTTTCCTGCCCATTCGTCAAAAACCCCCGTCAAACCGGCTTTTTACAGCCCCGCAAGCGGCGCTTGACACAAAAGAAAGCTCCTCTTGGTTGTGTTTTTGCGGCGCATTTGCTAGACTAAGGACAACACCAAAACACAAAGGAGGCTACCCTCTATGACAATGGGAGAAAAAATGCAGAAGCTGCGCAAGCAGAAAAACTGGTCGCAGGAAACGCTGGCGGAAAAGCTGGGCGTCTCCCGGCAGGCGGTGTCGCTTTGGGAGCGCGGCGAATCGATGCCGGAAATCGACAAGCTGATCCCTCTGGCGCGGCTGTTCGGCGTCACCGCCGACTACCTGCTGGACGACACACAGGAGGCCCTCGGCGAAAAGCCGCAGCCAACCGTCCTCCACCAGCGGCCGGAAAATCCCCACTTTGTGCAGGCCTTTCCCTTTGCCACCCTGCTGGACTGCGCGGGGCTTTTGTGCAGCGCGCTGCTCTGGCGGCAGTTTCAGACGCCGCTCTCGCTGCTGCCCGGGCTGCTTTTACAGCTGCTTGCCCTGACCATAGCACTTTCCCTGCGCGGCTTTGCTCGCGTACCGGACCGCATACAGCACTGGCGGCGCTGGCTGCGGCACAACCTCTGGGTGCTGCTGCCCATCCCCATCCTGTGGGGCAGCAACCTGCTCTTCTCGATACTGCCGTTTTCCTACTGGGGGCCGGCGCCGTTCGTCGCCGCCCTCATCTGTTACCTGGTTGTCGTCCCGCTCAGTGTCCGACAGCTCCACTAAAACAAAAAAGAGGGGTAAATTACCCCTCTTTTTTTGTTTACTTATTTTTTTCTCCCTTTTCCCGGACCAGCATCCGGATCGGGGTTCCCTCAAAGCCAAAATTCTCCCGGATCTGGTTTTCCAGATACCGCTGATAGGAGAAGTGGAACAGCTCCGCTTTGTTGACAAAGCAGGCGAATGCCGGCGGCCGGGTGGAAACCTGGGTCATGTAGTAAATCTTCAGGCGCTTGCCCTTGTCCGACGGCGGCTGCACCCGCGCGGTGGCGTAGCTGAGCATGTCGTTGAGCATGCCGGTGGAGATGCGGCGGGCGTTCTGCTCGTCCACCTTCTTGATCATCTCGTACAGGTTGCCCACCCGCTGGCCGGTCATGGCGGAGATAAAGATCATCGGCGCATAGGGCATAAAGCTGAAGTCGTTTTCCAGCTTCTTCTTCATCTCCTGCATGGTCTTGTCGGTCTTGTCCTCCACCGCGTCCCACTTGTTGACCGCGATGATGCAGGCCTTGCCCTGCTCGTGGGCGTAGCCTGCAATCTTGGAATCCTGTTCGCTGAAGCCGCGGGTGGCGTCGATCATGATGATGCAGACATTGGAGCGATCGATGGCCATGTAGGCGCGCAGCACGCTGTAGCGCTCGATGGCCTCCTCCACCTTGCTCTTGCGGCGGATGCCGGCGGTGTCGATAAAGACAAATTTGCCGTGCTCGTTTTCCACCACCGTGTCGGTCGCGTCGCGGGTGGTGCCGGCGATGTCCGAGACGATGACCGCCTCCCGGCCCGCAATGCGGTTGACCAGCGAGGATTTGCCCGCGTTTGGCCGTCCGACGATGGCGACGGTGATGCTGTCGTCGTCGTACCCGTCCTCCTCCGAGAAGTCCAGATGCTCATACACCGCGTCCAGCAGGTCGCCGGTGCCGTGTCCGTGCACCGAGGAGACCGCGACCGGGTCGCCCAGTCCCAGATTATAAAACTCATAGAATTCCGGCGGAACCTCGCCGACGCCGTCGCACTTGTTGACGCACAGCACCACCGGCTTGTTACTCTTCTGCAGCATGGCGGCAACCTCCTGGTCGGTCGCGGTGACGCCGGATTTGACGTCCACCACCAGGACGATGACCTGCGCGCTCTCGATGACCATCTCGGCCTGACGGCGCATCTGCGAGAGGATGATGTCGTCCGAATACGGCTCGATGCCGCCGGTATCGACCAGCATGATCTCGTGGCTGCGCCACTCGCAGGCCGCGTAGATGCGGTCGCGGGTGACGCCGGGAGTGTCCTCCACGATCGAGAGCCGCTGGCCGATCAATTTATTAAACAGGGTGGATTTGCCGACATTCGGCCTGCCCACCACTGCGACGATTGGTCTGACTGCCATAGATAACCTCACTTTCCCAAATCAAACTTTTCTGTTACATTCCCAGCATGGCGTCCAGCAGCGCGAAGCCGTCGTTTTCCACCGGCACCACCGGCACGCCCAGGGCCTCCTCCACCTGCTGCGGGGTCACATCGTCCAGGAATTTATCCTGTTCGTGCCGCAGCATGTTGGCTGGGATCAGCAGCTGCTGTCCGACGGTCTCGCCTTTCAGCTGCGCAATCAGGTCCTGCCCCGTAATCAGGCCCGCCACAGTGATGGTGTGCCCGAAAAAGTCGTTGATAATCTTTTTGACCCGCACCCGAACCTGTGGGAAATGCTGCTGCACCCGCTGGGCAAAGCCGCACATCATCGGGTAGGCCAGCACGCCGGTGGCGATGGTCGCCTCCCGGGCCGCAGGCTGCACGCCCTGCGCAAGCGCCTCCTGCAGCGCCAACGCAAAGTCGTGCTGCAGCAGCGTCATCATGCCGACGCCGTTTTCCAGCTGGGCAAAATCCTCATAAAAATCATAGTCCGGGAAGGGCTGCTCCGCCAGGATGTAAAACTCGTCCGAGGCGTAAGCGGTTCGCGCGCCGTATTCCTTTAAAAAGCGGTCTCCCCAGCGCTCCATCGTCTGAAGGACCTCCCTTGCCTCCTGCGGGAAAAAGCCGCGCAGCGTGGCAAGCCCTTCGCGGTACTTGGTCAGCCCCACCGGCACCACCGCGATGCTCTGCACATTCGGGCCGAGCTTGGCAAGCTCCTGCAGGCTGTACTCCAGCTCCTCCCCATCGTTGTATCCGGGACAGAGCACAATCTGGGTGTTGACCTTGATGCCGCCCTCGGTGAGCATTTTGATAAAATCAAGCGCCTTGCCGGCGAAGGGGTTTTTCATCATCTGCACCCGCAGCTCGGGGTTCATGGTGTGCACCGAGATGTTGATGGGGCTGATGTGCATCTTGATGATGCGGCGGATGTCCCCCTCCTTGAGGTTTGTCAGGGTGGTGTAGTTGCCAAACAGGAAGGACATGCGGGTGTCGTCGTCCTTAAAGTAAAGGCTCTTGCGCATCCCCGGCGGCATCTGATCGACAAAGCAGAAGATGCAGGCGTTCCTGCAGCCCATCTGCTTGTCCATCAGGTAGGTCTCAAACTGCAGTCCCAGATCGTCGTACTCGTCCTTTTCCACCAGCACGGTGCGCACCTTTTTTTCCTCGTCGCACAGCAGAATCTCCAGGTGCTCGTCGGTTGTGTAAAACTGATAGTCCAGCACGTCGGTGATCGGGTTGCCGTTGATGCTGATCAGCGTGTCTCCCTTGTGGATGCGCGCGCGTCTGGCCGGGCTGCCCGGCTCCACGCTTGTGATTTTCACCGCCATCGTCTGTTCGCCTCCTTTGGGTCGGGCCTGTTCGCGTGCAAAAAAACAGGGCAGGAAGGGAAAAGCCTTCCCCTCTGCCCTTCATTTTCAAAGCTTAAACGTTCTCAAAGAGGACAATTAGTCCATCTTGATAACTTCTCTGCCTTTGTAGTAGCCGCAGTGAGCGCATACTTTGTGCGGAGCTTTCAGCTCGCCGCACTGTGGGCAGATGGAAAATGCAGGTGTGTCCAGTTTCCATACGTTGGAACGTCTTTTGTCTCTGCGTGCTTTCGATACTTTTCTCTTCGGTACTGCCATGGTTGCACATCTCCTTTAAATCTTATCGTCAATGGTCTAAAAAGTGAATAAAGCGGAACGCCAACAGAAGCTAGTCCTCCTGCGGCCACTCCAAATTGTCGAACGCCTTGATGCGGCGGCCCTCCCATTCGGGCTGCTGACAGCTGCACTGCTCTTTGTTGAGGTTGCAGCCGCAGACCGGACACAGACCCTTGCAGTCCTCCGAACACAGCATCCTGATTGGTAGCTCAAGAAGTATGTCGTCCTGTGCAACGGTATCCAGGTCCAAAACGCCGTCCTCGCAGACGATGTAGTCATCGTCCTGCTGCTGGTTGAGCTTTCTGACCACCGTATGGGTAAATTCCTGGTGTTTTTTCTGCTCCACCGGCTCCAGGCATCTGGCACAATTTCCGGAAAGGAGATAGTCCGCGGCATAGCGCACCGTGACGATGCCCGCGCGGTTGGTCGCCTGACCGCTGATCTTGACCGGCGCCTGAAACGGGCGGTCTCCCCACTGCTGCACGTCGCTTAAATCAAGCGCGAACACAAACGGCAGGATCTGCTCATCGCCTTCAAACAACCTTCTCAGATCAAGCTGCATGGTAACTTCCTTTCCCAATAATGGTAACTCCCCATTCTCTGCGGCAGCTTTGCTTCGGCCCTGCCGCAGCACAAATTGACCCCGCCCGCTCCGCCAGAAGCCGGCCTTTCCGGGACAGACTTATCCCTCCGAATCAATCCGTAACAGAAATTATTATAGTATTTCCAGCTTTTTTTGTCAACACTCAAATGAAAATTTTTCGCCTGCTGACGGCATTTTCTGCAAGTTTTTTTCTTCCCTGCCCGCAGGGGGATTTTTCGCTTTTCTCTTTGTGCAGGTTGCTTAATCTCCACACCCTCCGACCCCGGACTACTCCGTTGCGATGCGAGGGGGCTGACGCCCCCTCTGCACTCCCCTAGAGCGGGCGCTCCGCCCCGCGCCCCGGGGGATTTTGCAGAGCTGGTAGCTCCTGCGACCCACTATGCAGGCGCTCCGCCCTGCACCCGGGTGGTTTTATGCGAGGCTGATGGCCTCTACCTCCCCTGATATGCGGGCGCTCCGCCCCGCACCCCGGCCTACTTTCTCACGGGCAACTTGTCAAGTCAAGTGCAACAGCAAATTGGAAAAGATTTCAGAGGGGG
>URGV01000044.1 GCA_900547455.1 uncultured Oscillospiraceae bacterium | reverse complement strand
CCCCTCTGGGAGATTCTTTGGTGACTTTCTCATCGGGGAGAAAGTCACCCGGGGCCCGGGGCTGGAAGCCCCGCCATGGGGAGGAGTGCAGAGGACGGGGCGCTAGCCCCTCCTCGCAAGAGGGCTAGGGTGCCCCCACCCACCCCTCGGTAGAGAGAGAAAAGCGGGGAGTGCAGAGGGGTGCAGCCCCTCGCATCGGTTAGGGCAGAAGCCCCAAAAGGGATTTAAGAACATACCTTTTTGCCGATGGTCAAAACCCAGCGTTGGTTAAAAAAGAGATCGCCCTGCTTGCAATAGGGGAAAAAGCCAGTCTTGTCCTGGCCGTCGATGTCGGCCAGCATCCGCTGCCGGATAGCTTCCCGGGTGGCCTGCGGCGTCTGCGTGAGGGCAAGCCAATTTTCAAGACGCTGCATCATTTCGGTTGTCTCGCATTTTTCGATGGCAAAGCCGTGCTCCTGATACAGAGATAGCATCTCCGCCTTGCTCAGGTTTTTGACGTGGGAGGGGTCACGCAGGGTTTCGATGGCGTCTTCAGTTTCCCGCAGCTCCTGTACAGTGGCCTCCATGTCGATCATGACCAGCTTGCCGCCGGGCTTTAAGACCCGAACCATTTCGGAAAAAGCGCAAGAGACGTCTGTAAAATGATGAAAGGCGAGGCGGGAAAAGACGATGTCAAAGCTGTTTTTCAAAAAGGGGAGCTCTTCTGCATAGCCTTTGACAAATATCATGTTGTCGAGCTGCTCCTGCTGGGCCTGCTGTTGCCCAATCTGCAGCATCGGTAAGGTGGCGTCCAGGCAGACAACTGTCCGCACCCGAGGCGCAAAGGAGCGGCCACAGGCACAGGTTCCGGCAGCAACTTCTAAAAGTGTCTCTTCCCGGCGTGGGCCGACACAGGAGAGGGTGTAGTTCAGATATTCTTCCTTTGTGAAATTGACCGCTTTACTCTCAAAATGAGGGGCCTGCAGTGCAAAGGAGCGGTTGATGATTTCCAGATTTTTGGGCTTCATAAAAATCCTCCCTTTTCATAAGCCAATCCCTTCTCCTTTCCGGCAGGCGATTGGCTCTTGACTTTTTGGGCAGCTGCTAATATGATTTTATCATATAAACAGGGGCGATTCTATCAAAAAATTACCCATTTTTATCAGAATATCGTCAACGAAGGGGGCGCTGTTGTTGAAACAAAAACAGTATCTGCAATCGGTCAACCTGAAAAGCGGCACGGATTTTCCTTACCTCGTCCTGGACGTCGTCGACGACAGGGCCTATCCCAGAAATCCCGGCTTTCAGGTAATGCACTGGCACCGGGATTTGCAATTTCTTTATCTACTGGCCGGGAACGTCGAGGTGCGCACCTTGGACAGGACGCTTCCGGTACGAGCAGGGGAAGCAGTCTTTATCAACCAGGAGGTGGTGCACAACATCAGGCGCCTTGGAAATTGCCATTACAACAGCTTTATCTTCCCGGCTTCCTTCCTGACCTTTTATCCCGGGAGCCCGGCTAAAGCTTTTGTGGACGATGTGACAGCCAGTGGCCAGCTTTCCCTTCTGCATTTTAGCCCCGACATTGGCTGGCAGCAGGAGGCAATCCGGCAACTGCAGCATCTGTCCCAGCTGGAACAGGAGAAAACTGCCCTGTATCCCTACGAGGTTTTGACCACTCTGTGTACGCTGTGGCTGACCGTGCGCAGACATATCACCCCTTCCCAGTCGGGGAAGAAGGAGAGCGCCCTTTCGCAGCGGGTGCAGAAGGTCCTCCAATTCATCGAGCAGCATTATGCAGAGGAACTGACCCTGTTCGATTTGGCGAACAGCGCCCATATTAGCAAGTCGGAGTGCGCCCGTTGCTTTCGGCAGGGCCTTGGATGTACCCCTTTTCAATATCTGATGGAATACCGCCTGTCCAGGGCGGCGCAGCTTTTGCAGGAGACTGACCGGCCGGTTGGAGAGGTTGCTCTTGCTACTGGCTTTCACCAGATGAGCTATTTTGGAAGATGCTTTCGGGAAAAGACCGGCCTTTCCCCGCGGGAATACCGCCGTGCAAATCGTACCTCCGACAAAGAGGAGAGATAAAGAAACCCCCATCCAAAACAGATGGGGGTCATTTTTATTTTTAATCCAAAAAGTCTTTGAGCCTCTTGCTGCGGCTGGGGTGGCGCAGCTTGCGCAGAGCCTTCGCCTCGATCTGACGGATGCGCTCGCGGGTGACGTTGAACTCCTTGCCAACCTCTTCCAGCGTGCGGTTGCGGCCGTCCTCCAGGCCAAAGCGGAGCTCCAGCACCTTCTTCTCGCGCGGGGTGAGGGTGGAGAGCACGTCCTCCAGCTGCTCCTTGAGCAGGGTGTGGGAGGCGGCGTCCGCCGGGGCCGGCGCGTCGGAATCCTCGATGAAGTCGCCCAGGTGGCTGTCCTCCTCCTCACCGATTGGGGTTTCCAGCGAGACCGGCTCCTGCGCTACCCGCATGATCTCGCGCACCTTGTCGATCGGCATGTCCAGCTCCTCGGCAATCTCCTCCGCTGACGGGTCGTGCCCATTTTTGTGCAGCAGCTGGCTGGATACCTTCTTGACCTTGTTGATGGTCTCCACCATGTGCACCGGGATGCGGATGGTTCTGGCCTGGTCGGCGATGGCGCGGGTGATGGCCTGGCGAATCCACCAGGTGGCGTAGGTGGAGAACTTGAAGCCCTTGGTGTGGTCAAACTTTTCGACCGCTTTGATAAGCCCCAGGTTGCCCTCCTGAATCAGGTCCAGAAACTGCATGCCGCGTCCGACATACCGCTTGGCGATGCTGACCACCAGCCGCAGATTTGCCTCGGACAGGCGCTTTCTGGCCGCGGGGTCGCCCTTGGCCATCCGCTCGGCCAGCTCCACCTCCTCCTCGGGGGTGAGCAGCGGCACCCGGCCGATCTCCTTTAAATAGACCTTGACCGGGTCGTCGATGTTGATGCCGTCCACCGAGAGCAGGCTCTCGTCGTCCTCATCGTGCTCGCTGTCAAAATCCTTTCCCTCCAGATCGGACAGGTCGATGTCGTCCACGATGTCGATGTTCAGCGATTCCAGCGTGTCATAGAGCTTGTCCACCTTCTCCACGTCAAAGTCCAGCTGCTCGAGCGCGTCGTTGATCTCGCTGGTTGTCAGCTTTCCGTTGGCCTTTCCGTTTTCGATCAGGCTGCGGATGACCGATTTTTTATCCTTTGCTGCCAAAGCAAATTCCTCCTATTTCCTTTTCTTCTTTTCCGCCAGCTGGCGAACATACTCGCCGAGAGCCTGTTCGTCCATCTGAGCGACTTCCTTTTCTGTCTTTTCACTTCTGTGTTCCAAAAGCCGGTTGATATAATCTTCCAGCGCCGCCTCGTCGCACCGCTGGGTGGGGGCGCTGGCCAAAATGGCCGACACCCTGCCCATCGCCTCGGGCGAAAGGCTGGAGGACAGATCGAACATCTCGATGGGCTGCCCCTGCTCCAGCCGCTCGGCTAAGGCCTGATAGAGCGCGCGGTTCTGGTCGGTGACAAAGTCCTGCGGCCCGATTTTCTGCGCAATCTGCCGGTAAAAGTCGGGGTTTTTGAGCAGGCAGTACAAAATCCCCTCCTCGGCCATGGCGTAGCGCAGGTGGGTGCGCCGCTGCAGGTCGTCCTTGGCGGCGGCCATGTTGCCGATGTAGAGGTTCATGTCCTTGCGCTGCCGGCTGCGGTCGCGGTAGTAGTCCTGCTTGTCCAGGTTTTGGATCTGCGCCTTGATGGCCTGCGGGGCAATCTGCAGCTCGTTTGCCGTCTGGGTGATGTAGACCTCCCGCTCCACCGGATTGCGCACCCCCGCAAACAGCCTGCACGCCTCCTTGAGAAAGCCGACCTTGCCCTCCGGCGTGCCGGTGTCAAACTGGGCGCGCAGCTTGCTCAGCTCAAAGTCCAGAGCCCCCCTGCTGCCGTCCAGCAGCATCGAGAAGCGCTCGGCGCCAAACTTCTGGATAAACTCGTCCGGGTCCTTGGCGCCGGTCATCGAAAGGACGCTGACCTTGACCCCCACCTCGTCGAAGATGTTGATGGCCCGCTTGGTGGCGGCCTGTCCCGGACCGTCCGAGTCGTAGGCCAGCACCACCTTGTCGGCGTACTGGGAGATCAGCCGCGCCTGCTCATCGGTCAGCGAGGTGCCTAAGGTGGCCACGGCGTTGTCAAATCCCGCCTGGTGCAGCGCGATGACGTCCATGTAGCCCTCGGCCAGAATCAGCCCCGGGCGCTTGGAGACCTTGGCAAAGTTGAGCGCAAACAGGTTGCGGCTCTTTTTAAAGGCGATGGTGTCGCTGGAGTTGAGGTACTTTGCCCCGTCATCCCCCTCCAGCGCGCGCCCGCCGAAGGCGATAACGTTGCCCCGCAGGTCGATGATGGGGAACATCACCCGGTTGCGAAAGCGGTCAAACGGCTTGCCCCGCCGGCCGCGCATCGCCACGTTTGCCTCCAGCATCTCCTCCTCGGAGAAGCCTTTGGATTTTAAGTGGCGGATCAGCTCGTCCCACCCTTTGGGAGAGTACCCCAGGCCGAAGTGCCGGATGGTTTTGCGGTCCCGCCCGCGGCGAATGAGGTAGTTGTACGCCTCCTTGCCCTGCGGGGACATCAGCGCGTCAAAGTAAAAGCGCGCGGTCTCGCGGTTTATTTCCAGCACCCGCTTTTTGATCTGGGAGCGGTGGTCGTTTTCGGCGTCGTCGGGAACCTGCAGCCCGCACCGTTCGGCCAGCAGCCGCACCGCCTCCATGTATTCCAGGTTCTCGATGCGGCGGATGAAGGTGATGACATCCCCGCCCGCCCCGCAGCCAAAGCAGTAGAAGGACTGGGTCTGCGGATAGACGAAAAAGGAAGGGGTCTTTTCCGAATGAAACGGGCACAGACCGGTCAGATACCGCCCCTTTTTCTTGAGCGGGACATAGCTGGAAACGATCTGCTCGATGTCGCTGTATTGTTTGAGCTGTTGGATGAATAGTTCAGAGGGCATCGCTTCCACCTCCTGTCAAAAGCCCCTTGTTTCCCGTATGTTTTTTTTCAGAGGGCCCTTACCCTACAGGCAGGGGCCCTTTTTCCCCTTCTATATACTATATACCGAAAAAACAGCAATTTTCCTCCACGAAATTTAAAATTTCAAAAAAAATTTGCTTTTCCTCCTGCCGCGCAAAAGCACAGGCGTTGACACCCTGTTCTAAGAGGGCTATACTGAAAGGGCACAGAGAAATTTGTTAGGAACCCAAAGTCCGAAACAACCAAAAAGGAGCGCGATACTATGGCTATTCTTGTCACCGGCGGCACCGGATTCATCGGCAGCCACACCGTTGTGGAGCTGATTCAGGCAGGGAAGGAGGTTGTCATCGTCGACAACTTTTCCAACTCCAAGCCGGAGGTATTAAACCGCATCGAAAAAATCACCGGCACCCGTCCAACCTTTTATGAGGCTGACCTGCTGGATAAGCCGGCCATTGACCAAATTTTCGACGAGCAGAAGATCGACGCGGTCATCCACTTCGCGGGCTTAAAAGCGGTGGGCGAGTCGGTCCACAAGCCGCTGGAATATTACCACAACAATATCACCGGCACCCTGATGCTCTGCCAGAGCATGCGGGAGCACGGCTGCAAGCGGATTGTCTTTTCCTCCTCCGCCACCGTCTACGGCATGAACAATCCGGTTCCCTTTAAAGAGGGGATGCCCACCTCCGCAACCAACCCCTACGGCTACACCAAGGTGATGATCGAGCAGATTCTCAGCGACCTGCACACCGCCGACCCGGAGTGGAGCGTGGTGCTGCTGCGCTACTTTAACCCCATCGGCGCCCACGAGAGCGGACTGATCGGTGAGGACCCCAACGGCATCCCGAATAACCTGCTGCCCTATGTCTCCCAGGTCGCCATCGGCAAGCTGCCGCAGTTGAGCGTCTACGGCGACGACTACGACACACCGGACGGCACTGGGGTGCGCGACTACATCCATGTGGTCGACCTGGCGCTGGGACACCTCAAAGCCATCGACTACAGCATGGCCCACACCGGGGTGGAGGCCATCAACCTCGGCACCGGCCGGGGCACCAGCGTGCTGGAGATTGTCCACGCCTTCGAGAAGGCCTGCGGCCACGAAATCCCCTACCAGATTGTGGGCCGCCGCGCGGGCGACATCGCCACCTGCTACGCCGACGCCAGCAAGGCCAAAGAGCTGCTGGGTTGGGAGGCCACCCGCGGCATCGAGGAAATGTGCCGGAGCAGCTGGAACTTTATCCAGAAAAATCCAAACGGATTGCAGTAAGCAGAAAAACATGGAGGGCGGCCCTGGAGCAAAATTCCGGGCTGCCCGCTTTTTTTAAGGAGAAAACGGCCCGCCCTTCCCGCCGCGCTGGCAGGGGAGGACGGGCCGTTTTTTTCTTGCCGTGCTGGGTTAGATGATGGCCAGCAGGACAAAGTTGATGATAAACAGGATGGTCGCAACCCAGAGGATTGGGTGGATCTGTTTGGCCTGCTTTTTGCAGATCTTGGTGATGCAGTAGAAGATGAATCCTGCCGCGATGCCGTAGGAAATGCTGTAGCAGATGGCCATGAAGACGCCGGCAAAGTAGGCCGGAACCGCCTCGTCGAAGTCGTCCCACTGGATCTCCCTGAAGGCGGACATCATCATGATGCCGACCACAACCAGCGCCGGAGCGGTGGCCGCAAACGGGATGGCGCTGACAAAGGTTGCCAGAAAGGCGCTGATGGCAAAGCAGAGCGAAACAACCACGCTGGTCAAACCGGTGCGGCCGCCCGCGCCGATGCCTGCGGCGCTCTCGACGTAGGTGGTGGTGTTGGAGGTGCCAAGGATCGCGCCGATCGAGGTGGCAATCGAGTCGGCGAACAGCGCCCTGTCCATCTTGGAGTGGAAGCCGGCGGTGGTCTCCATCGAGCGCTCGTCCTCCTCGCTGAAGATGCCGGTGCGGCGTCCGGTACCGATGAAGGTGCCGATGGTGTCAAAGGTGTCGGAGAGGCTGAACGAGAAGATGGTGACCAGCACCAGCGGCAGCTTGGAGACATCCGAGAACAGCGACGGCAGGCCCTCGCTGGTGAAGATGGCGCCGAAGGTGGTCGGCAGCTGGCTGCAGGCCTCGGTGAAGCTGACCGTCTCGGTGGTGACGGTGACGCCCATCGGGATGCCAAGCAATGCGGTGGCCACGATGCCGATGAGGATGGCGCCCTTGACCTTGCAGACCAGCAGGATGATGGTCAGGGCCAGGCCGATCAAAAACAGCCAGAAGGAAGGCTGATTGAGGGTGGCCAGCGCCGGCACGCCGGAATCAAAGCTGATGATGCCGACATTTAAAAGGCCGATGTAGGCCACAAAGATGCCGATACCGCCGCCGATGGCGTTCTGCAGGCTGCGCGGAATGGCCTTGATGATGTATTTACGGATTTTGGTGACGGTGATGATGATGTTCAGCACGCCGCAGATGAATACCATCGACAGCGCCTGCTGCCAGGTAAAGCCCAGGGTTGCACAAACGGTGTAGACAAAAAAGGCGTTGAGTCCCATGCCGGGCGCCAGCGCATAGGGGACATTGGCCACCAGGCCCATAATCAGGGTACCGATAACCGAGGCGATGATGGTCGCCAGAAAGACCGCGCCCCACTCCATGCCGGACTGGCTTAAGAGCGTCGGGTTGACCGCGATGATGTAGGCCATCGCGAAGAAGGTTGTTAAACCTGCGACGACTTCCTTGCCCACGGTCGTGTTGTTTTCCTTGAGCTGAAAGAATTTTTCCACAATGCTCACCTTCCTTAAAAGAATGAAAGAATAATCAAAGCAGTTTTTCCCGCCGCGGGAAAAACCAACGCCTCCTATTATAAACAACAATCCTTTTTCTGGCAAGCCTTTTCCTTTTTCGACAAAGGGGAACTGTCAGCCCCGGAAAGAAAACCAAACATTCGCGGCAAAACTTGTTTAAAATGCTCAAAGCCGCCGGCTACTCCTCCGGCGTCCAGTCGCGGTTGTTTTCGCCCCAGGTGCACAGCTGATCCAGCACCTTCATCAGCGATTTTCCGCGTGCGGTCAAGGAATACTCCACCTTGGGCGGAATCTGCGGGTAGATGGTCTTGTGGATCAGGCCGTCCTGCTCGAGCTCTTTGAGGTTTTGGCTCAGCGTCTTGTCCGAGACCTTTTTGAGGTAGCGGCGCAGGGCGTTAAAACGCACCGGCTCAAACTCCATCAGGCAGTAGAGAATGACCATCTTGTACTTGCCGGAGATCAGCGACAGGGTGTAGCTGAAGCCGGTGTCCTCAAAGTTTGCCTGCTCGATGTACCTGGAAATCATAACAACACCTCAAACTTTCTTTTAAGTAAGTATCTAATAAAAATATCAGTACTTGTTTTTCTCTTTGGTTTATATTATCATAAAGACAACGGAGCTGTCCAGAGGCAGCGCGCAAATTTTTGAAGTTGTTTGGAGGAATTTGTCATGAAAAAAGATCTCGGTGTCAAACCCTACACCTTCCCGATGCCCGTTTTGATGATCGCCACCTACGGCGAAAACGACAAGGTCGATGTGATGAACATGGCCTGGGGCGGCGTCTGCGCCAGCAACATGGTCGCGCTGAACATCGACGAGGACCACAAGACCACCGAAAACATCAAGGAGCGCATGGCCTTCACCTTAAGCGTTGCGGATATCGATCACCTGGAGGAGTCCGACTTTTTCGGCATCGCCAGCGGCAACAAGATGGAGGACAAATTTGAGCGCACCGGCATGCACGCGGTCAAGAGCGACAAGGTGGACGCGCCGGTCATCGAGGAGTACCCGCTGACCCTGGAGTGCAAGGTGGTTGCGCTGGAGAACACCGTCTACGGCTTCCGCGTCCTGGGCGAGATTGTCAACGTCCTGGCCGACGAGAAGGTGCTGGACGAGAAGGGCAGGGTCGACCCGACCAGGCTCAACGCCTTTATCTTTGACCAGTGCCAGAGCGGCTACTACAAGGTTGGCGAAAAGGTCGGCCAGGCCTGGAAGAGCGGAACCAGGTTCATGAAATAGGATATTCCCTTGCAGCAAAAAGCGGGAAGCGCGCGGACAGTTTGCGCGCCCCGCTTTTTTGCTGCCTTCAAAAGAAGGACGGGTGATTTTCAATTGCTTTTTTGAACAAAGTTTTCGCGCAATTTATGGAGGGAACGGCGATTGATTTTTACAACCAGGGGTGTATAATAATACATATAAGTTGCGTCAACAACTTTTGCATATGTCAACTTTTGCTGACGCAACTAATTTTGCGCAATCAACGAGAGGGAGGGAGAAGATGAACGGAATCATGAAGTACATCAACCGCATTGCCCGCAGCAACGAGGTGGTGTACGCCAACCGGCTGCGCGGCTATGGCATCACCCAGAGCCAGCACCCCTATATCCTTCTGATTTGCAGGGAGCCGGGCATTCCGCAGGAGAAAATTTCCAGGGAAATCTGCGTCAACAAAAGCAGCGTCACCCGCCAGATCACCATTCTGGAGGAGAAGGGCCTGATTGTCCGCAAGCAGGACCAGACCGACCGCCGGGTGTGGCGGGTCTATCCGACCCAGCGGATGCAGGAGCTGCTGCCCCATGTGCGTCAGGTGATGAAGGAATGGAACGAGTATCTTCTGGAAGAATTTGACGAGGAGCAGCGCGAGCATCTGATTGCGGCGCTCGAGCAGCTTGCCCGCCGCGCGCAGGACGCGGCAAAAGAAAATCTCAAAGGGAGGGAGCGCCAGCCATGAGAGGAATATTCCCATACTTACGACCCTATGTTCCCAGGATGACGGTGGGGGTCATCAGCAAATTTTTGGGCACCATCACCGAGCTTCTGATCCCGTGGATGCTTTCCTACATTCTGGACAATATCGTCCCGCTCAAGGACACCCGCCGGGTGCTGATCTGGGGCGTCTACATGACCATCTGCGCCATCCTGGCGCTGGTGATGAACATCTACGCCAACCGCGTGGCCTCCTCGGTGGCAAGGGACACCACCCGCGCGCTGCGGCACGACCTGTTTAAAAAGATTTCCTACCTGTCCTGCCGGCAGATCGACTACTTCACCATCCCGTCGCTGGAGTCCCGCCTGACCACCGACACCTACAACGTCAACCAGGTCATCGGCATGATGCAGCGCATGGGTATCCGCGCACCGATTCTGCTGATCGGCGGCATCTGCATCACCATGACGATGGAGCCGGTGCTGACTTTGGTGATGATGTCGGTGCTGCCGTTCATCGCGCTGGTGGTGTGGCTGGTCTCCCGCAAGGGCATCCCGATGTACGGCGATCTGCAGAAGGCCATCGACGCCATGGTGCGCACCGTGCGCGAGGACATCTCCGGCATCCGCGTCATCAAGGCCCTCTCCAAAATCGAGCAGGAGAAGGAGCACTTTGCCAAGGTCAACCGAGAGGTGGTCCGCCGCGACACCAGGGCCTCGCTGACCATGGCGGTCACCAACCCCATGATGAACCTGCTGCTCAACGCGGGGCTGACGCTGGTCATCTTTGTCGGCGCCTTTCGCGTCAACGGCGGCCAGACCCAGCCGGGCGTCATCATCGCTTTTTTGTCCTATTTCACCATCATCCTCAACGCGATGCTCTCGATCACCCGCATCTTTGTCATGTACTCCAAGGCCAGCGCTTCGGCCAGCCGCATCCATGAGGTACTCAACACCTCCGAGGACATGAACCTGACCCACGAGCCTGCCAAAGAGGAGGAGGAACACATCGTCTTTGAGCACGTCAGCTTTTCCTATAAAAACAAGAAGGTCAAGAATGTCAACGACATCTCCTTTAAGCTCAAAAAGGGCGAGACCTTAGGCATCATCGGCGCCACCGGCGCGGGCAAAACCACCATCATCAACCTCCTCATGCGCCTGTACGAAAAGGACAGCGGCAGCATCCGCATCGGCGGACGGGAGGTTTCCTCCATCCCGGCGGCCGAGCTGCACACAAAGTTCGGCGTGGTCTTCCAAAACGACGTGCTCTTTGCCGACACGGTTCGAGAGAACATCGACTTTGGCCGCAAGCTGCCTGAGGGGCGCATCCTGCAGGCGGCACGGAGCGCGCAGGCCATGGAGTTTATCGACGGCCTGCCCGAAAAGTTTGAACACATGGTCACCACCCGCGGCACAAACCTAAGCGGCGGCCAGAAGCAGAGGGTGCTGCTCTCCCGCGCCCTGGCGGGCAACTCCGAGATTTTGATTCTGGACGACTCCTCCAGCGCGCTGGACTATAAGACCGACTCGATGCTGCGGCAGGCGCTGCGGGAAAACTATGCCGGCGTCACCACCATCGTCATCGCCCAGCGCGTCAGCTCGATCTTGCACGCCGACCACATCCTGGTGCTGGACGAGGGCAGGGAGATCGGCTACGGCACCCACGAGCAGCTGATGGAGAGCTGCCAAATCTACCGCGAAATCAGCGAGTCTCAGATGGGAGGGGATTTTGGATGATACCAAACAATACTGTTTCGCCAAAACCGCGCAGCAAAAAGCATGTCATCCTGCGCCTGGCGCGCTACATCTTTGCGCATAAGTGGATGGTGCTGGGCGCAGTCTCGCTGACCATTGCCAGCAACCTGCTGGCGCTGCTGGGCCCGGCGCTTTCCGGCTACGCCATCGACGCCATCGGCACCGAGGCGGGGATGGCGGACTTTAACCAGGTTTATTTCTACTGCTTTTTGATGCTTGTCTTCTATGTCGTCTCGTCGGCGCTGACCTATGTGCTTTCCATTTTGATGACCAAGCTCAGCCAGCGCATCTCCTACCAGATGCGAAAGGATTTGGTCGATAAGCTCCTGGAACTGCCGGTCCGCTTTTTTGACGGGCACCAGACCGGCGACATCATCAGCCGCCTTTCCTACGACATCGACACCATCACCGCCTCGCTGTCCAACGACCTGTTGCAGATTGCGGCCAGCGCCATCACCGTTTTTGGTTCCTTCTTTATGATGCTGGCCATCTCGCCGGTGCTGATTCTGGTCTTTGCCTTCACCATCCCGGCTTCGGTGCTGTTCATCATCTACCGCACCAAGAAGGTCCGCCCGCTGTTCCGCAAGCGTTCGGCAAAGCTGGGCGAGCTCAACGGCTTTGTCGAGGAGATCATCTCCGGCCAGAAAACCACCAAGGCCTACCACCAGGAGGAGACGATGGTGGGGCGCTTCGACGTCAAAAACAACGAGGCGGTCGACGCCTACTACATGGCCGACTACTACGGCAGCACGGTAGGCCCGTCGGTCAACTTTATCAACAACATCTCGCTGACCTTAATCAGCATCTTCGGCTCGCTTCTGTATCTGGTGGGCAGCGTCTCGCTGGGCAACCTCTCGTCCTTCGTGCTGTATTCCCGCCGGTTCTCCGGCCCGATCAACGAGATGGCCAACATCATCAGCGAACTGCAGTCGGCGGCTTCGGCGGCCGAGCGTGTCTTCCGCCTGATCGACGAGCAGCCCGAGTCGGCCGATCTGCCGCAGGCAACCGCCCTTGCCGACGTCAAGGGCGACGTGCAGATGCAGGGCATCCAGTTTGGATATGACCCGGAAAAGATCATCATCCACGACCTTAACCTGCACGCCAAACCCGGCAGTCTGGTGGCCATCGTCGGCCCGACCGGCGCGGGCAAGACCACCATCATTAACCTGCTGATGCGCTTTTATGACCCGCAGAAGGGCCACATCCTGATGGAGGGGCGCGACAGCATGGACATCACCCGCAGGAGCCTGCGCGCGGCCTACACGATGGTGCTGCAGGACACCTGGCTGTTCTATGGCACCATCTATGACAACATCGCCTTCAGCCGCCCGGGCGCGACCCGCGAGGAGGTCATCGCCGCGGCCAAGGCAGCCAAGATTCATAACTTCATCATGGGCCTGCCGGACGGCTACGACACCATCGTCAGCGACGACGGACTGAACATCTCGCAGGGACAAAAGCAGATGCTGACCATCGCGCGCGCCATGCTCTCCGACGCCAAGATGCTGATTCTCGACGAGGCGACCTCCAACGTCGACACCCGCACCGAGCAGCAGATTCAGGAGGCGATGCGCGCCCTGATGAAGGACAGAACCTGCTTTGTCATCGCCCACCGGCTCTCCACCGTGCAGAATGCGGACACCATCCTGGTGGTCCAGCACGGCGACATCATCGAGCAGGGCAACCACGACGAGCTGATGCAGAAGGGCGGCGTCTATGCCGGCCTGTACACCTCGCAGTTTAACTAAACACAACCGTTTTTTGTATGTTTTAGATCATCCATATCTCAAGGGAGGAAAAGGGGAGATACCATGGTTGAAAGATGCCACCGCACCGCCTCCGGTACGATCCATTACTGGGTGTCCGGAAAAGCGGCCCCGGATGTCCCCGCACTGGTGTTTCTGCCGGGCCTGACGGCGGACCACCGGCTGTTTGAAAAACAGACTGCGTACTTTGAAGGCAGATATCCTCTTCTGGTCTGGGACGCGCCGGGGCACGCCGCCTCCTGGCCCTTCCGGCTCAATTTTACCCTGTGGGACAAGGCCGGGTGGCTGGACGAGATTTTGCAAAAAGAGGGATTTTCCCGCCCGGTCATCATCGGACAGTCGATGGGCGGCTATGTGGGGCAGACCTATGCTGAACGCTTCCCGGGGAAGATGCAGGGCTTTGTTTCGATCGACTCTGCCCCTCTGCAAAGGCGGTATACCACCGGTCTGGAAATCTGGCTTTTAAAGCGGATGGAGCCGGTGTACCGGTACTTCCCCTGGAAGCCGCTGCTCAAATGGGGGAGCGAAGGGGTCTCCACCACGGCGTATGGCCGCGGGCTGATGCGGGAGATGATGGAGGTCTACAGCTCGGATCAAAAGCGCTATGCGGCCCTTTCCGGGCATGGCTTTCGGATGCTGGCACAGGCCTACGAGGCGGATCTGCCCTATCGGCTGGGGTGTCCGGCGCTGCTGATATGCGGCAGGCGGGACCATGCGGGTTCCTGCATTCGCTACAACAGGGCCTGGCACAAAAACACCGGCCTGCGGCTTGTGTGGCTCGAAAATGCGGGCCATAACGCCAACACCGACGACCCGGAGCGGGTCAACGCCCTGATTGAGGCATTTGTCCAAAGCCTGAAAGGAGGGGAGACGCCGCCTTTGCAAGGTGGCTCTCCGGACAAAGAACAGGGATGAGAAGGAAAAAGCGTCCGTCCGGGACGCTTTTTTTTTCGCCGCTTTCTTGTTTTCTTGTGCCTGGTACGCTATACTGTTATAGGAAATTTTGGGAGGAAGTGGAGTCAATGGAGAAAGCAAAGCAGTTTTTTAAAAAGGAGCCGGTCTTTGTCATCGCGGCTGTCTGCGCGGTGGCGTCGATGTTCGCGGTGCCGCCGTCCGCGGATTATCTGGGCTACATCGATCTGCGGGTGCTGGAGCTGCTGTTCTGCCTGATGGCGGCGGTGGCGGGCATGCAGGCCGAGGGTAGCTTTCTGGTGCTGTCCCAGCGGCTGCTGACCGGCAAAAAGAGCATGCGCCTGCTGACCATGACGCTGGTGATGCTGCCGTTTTTCTCGTCGATGCTGATTACCAACGACGTCTCGCTCATCACCTTTGTGCCCTTTGCGGTGCTGGTGCTGGAGCTGACCGGCCAGAGCCACCGGCTGGCGTGGGTGGTCACCCTGCAGAGCATCGCCGCTAACATCGGCAGCATGCTGACCCCGGTGGGCAACCCGCAGAACCTGTACCTGAGCAGCTATTATCAGATCCCGACCGGCAGTTTTTTTGCCGTCACCGTGCCGGTGGTGGCCCTGAGCTTTGTGCTGCTGGCCGCCTGCTGCATGGCCGAGAAAAAGCAGGTCATCGAGGTGCACTTTGACCGCCGGGAAAAGATTCACAGCAAGGCGCGGCTGACGCTGTTTGCGGTGCTGTTTCTGGTAAGCCTGTTGGCGGTGCTGCACGTCATCAGCAGCCACACCGCGCTGGGCATCACCGTGGCGCTGATGCTGCTGTGCGCGCGGGACGTGCTGAAGAAGGTCGACTACTGGCTGCTGGCCACCTTTGTCTGCTTCTTTATCTTTGCGGGCAACATCGGGGAGATCGGGGCGGTCAAGAGCTTTCTGGAGGGCGCGCTGCAGCAGAACACCATGCTGGGTGCGGTGCTGTCCAGCCAGATCATCAGCAACGTGCCGGCAGCGGTGCTGCTCTCCAACTTCACCACCGACGCCAAAGGGATGCTGCTGGGCACCAACATCGGCGGGCTGGGGACGCTGGTGGCGTCGCTGGCAAGTTTGATTTCCTTTAAGCAGTACATCCGCACGCCGGGCGCAAAGCCGCTGCGGTACCTGGGGCTCTTCACCGCGGCCAACGTGGCGATGCTGATTGTTTTGTATATCTTCGCGGCAATTTGTTTATAAAAAAGATAATCATAAAAAAGGAGATTGAAGATGGAAAGAAGCAAAGTTTGGGAAGCGGCACAGAGACACAAGGACGGTTACAACTGCTGCCAGGCGGTGGTCTGCACCTACTGTGACCGGCTGGGGATGGACGAGCAGACCGCTTTCCGCGCCTCGGAAGCGTATGGATTGGGGATTGCGGGGATGTTCCAGACCTGCGGCAGCGTCTGCGCGATGATGATGCTGGCGGGACTCAAAAATTCGGACGGCAACCTGGAGAGCCCGGCCTCCAAGTTCGCGACCTTTGAGCTGGGACAGGAGATGGCAAAGCGCTTTGAGCAGAAGAACACCAGCATGATCTGCAGCGTCCTGCGCGGAACGGACGGCAAGACCGACCGTCTGCGTTCCTGCCGCGGCTGCGTGATGGACTGCGCGCAGATTGTGGAGGAGGTCCTGTTCCCAGGCGAGTTTGAGCCGTACGACGGACCGAGCGAGCTGTAGCAGGCTGAGCCTGCACCCAATTCACGTATCGGTTTAGCACGAGGCCCAACCTTCTACCTCGCGGCACCCAGATTCTGCAAATAAAGTTTTCGCCAGCCTTTTTCAAAAGGCTGTGGTTTCCAAAGGCAAAGCC
>URGV01000043.1 GCA_900547455.1 uncultured Oscillospiraceae bacterium | reverse complement strand
GAACACAGAAGTTAAGCTCATCAGTGTCGAAAATACTTGGCGGGCGACTGCCTGGGAAGATAGAGCAGTGCTGACACTCCTCCTTAGCTCAGTCGGTAGAGCATGCGGCTGTTAACCGCAGGGTCGTCTGTTCGAGCCAGACAGGGGGAGCCAAACACCTTTTAGGGTGTGTAGTTTGCCCCGAACGGGGCGTTCGGGGCAAACTATATATGAAATCAGGGCCTTTAGCTCAGTTGGTTAGAGCAACCGGCTCATAACCGGTCGGTCCCGGGTTCGAATCCCTGAAGGCCCACCATTTTTATGGGAAACCGATATAGGGGTATAGCTCAGTTGGTAGAGCAGTGGTCTCCAAAACCACGTGCCGAGGGTTCAAGTCCTTCTGCCCCTGCCAAATATGCTGATGTGGCACAGGTGGTAGCGCACATCCTTGGTAAGGATGAGGTCACGAGTTCGAGTCTCGTCATCAGCTCCAAAAAATGTCCAAGAATAGCTTGTTAAAGCTGTCTTGGGCATTTTTATTTTTCCTCAAAAAAAGAAATTTGTCTGTAGGTGCCACTTTTTTATCAATGGAGTTTGTTCTTGGATTGATTTCTCTCACTTGTAAAGACAAAGAATGAGAGGGGAAATAATCAACAAATAAAATCCGAAATCAGACAATTTATTTAGCAAATAGCTGAAAATGTCTCAATTTTTTTAAAGAAGCTGTCGTACTTGAAGAAAAATCCAGTTATAGAAGTTAGGGATTGTTTTCCCAAGTTTCTTGAAGAGGAGGATTTTCTATGAGTAAGAAAATTGACGCAACAAAGGAAGCCCGAGCAGCACGTCTCGGACAAAAAAACCAAGAAGTATTTTGCAGCAGAAGAGAAAGGAGAGGGGACTGACGCAGGAGCAGGTGAGAGATATTCTGGGAATTCCAGAAAGATCCATTCAGGCTTACGAGGCAGGAGTACATCAAGCCCCGGCAACAAGATTGGCGCAATTTGCAGAACTGTATCGAGGCTGGTGCGTTGGCGCCGGCCTCTTTTGCTCGCTCGAGATCTAGTAAAAATCGATAAAACAGAGAGCCTTTGCTTGGCAAAAATGAAGAAGAATATTTCCTGAAGGAAGAAAGGGGCGTATTTCCTTTGCGGTTTTTGATAAATAACATTGAATAAAGCAGAAAAAAATGATAAAATATACTAGTTAAAGTATATCCAAAACTTTGGTAAAGCGACATGGAGGGAAATCAGCTTGGGTTTTAGAAGGTGGAAACTGCCGCAGGCAGATCCTGACAGGGTAAAAAATTTAATAGACCAAACAGGAATGCCGCCGATTGCTGCGCAGATTTTGGAGGGACGCGGCGTTTCGGAGCCGGAACAGGCAAAGGCCTACGCTGGTTTTGACCGGGAAGCAAAGATGCACGACCCGTTTTTGATGGCGGACATGCGGCAGGCGGTGGAGCGCCTGGCACGCGCGGTGGAGGAAGGTGAACAGATTGCTGTTTACGGCGACTACGACTGCGACGGCATCACCGCAACCGCTATGCTTTACACCTATCTGGAGGATTTGGGAGCGAGGGTAATCTATTATATCCCCGACCGCGACCAGGAAGGCTATGGCCTCAATCGCGGTGCGCTGGATTTTTTAAAGGAGCAGCAAGTCGATTTGGTGGTGACGGTGGACAACGGGATTTCCGCTCTGGACGAAGCGGAGTACGCAGCCTCGATCGGGTTGGATCTAGTCATCACCGACCACCATCAGCCGCGTCCGCAGCTGCCCAAAGCCTGCGCAGTGGTCGACCCGCACCGGCAGGATTGCCCTTACCCGTTTAAGTACCTGTGTGGCGCAGGGGTGGCCTTCAAGCTGATCTGCGCGATGGAGGGGGATCTTTCCGGGGAGGAGATGATCTGGCATTTTGGCGAGCTGGCGGCCATCGCGACGGTGGCGGACATCGTTGAGCTGACCGGCGAGAACAGACTGATTGTCCAGAGAGGATTGGAGTGTATCTCCCTGGGCGAACAGATTGGCGTGAAGGCGCTGATTGAGGCGGCGGGAATGGATGAGCACAAAATCGACTCCACCGCCCTTGCCTTCGGCGTCGCGCCGCGCATCAACGCCGCGGGCAGGCTCGGACAGACCGATCTTGCGATGGAGCTGCTGCTCAGTGACCGGCAGTCCCAGGCGGACGAGCTGGCGCACCAGCTCAACGAGCTGAACAATCAGCGTAAGGCGCTGGTGGACAAAATCTACTCGGAGATTGTGGCAAAGCTGTCCCGTCATCCGGAGATTCTGCGGGACAGGGTTATCGTTTTGTACGGTGAAGGCTGGCACCACGGCGTGATCGGCATCGCGGCGGCGAGGATTGTGGAGGAATACTGCAAGCCCTGCATCCTCTTTTCGATTGAAGGGGAGGAGGCGCGCGGCTCGGCGAGAAGCGTGGAAGGATACTCGATGATCGACGCGATTGCCCGGTGCAGCGAACTGCTCACCCGCTATGGCGGACACAATCAGGCGGCGGGCATGACGCTGCGGACAAACGATCTGCCGCAGTTTATCCAGCAGCTCCAGCAGGATGCCAGGGGGCATTTTGACATCATGCCGGTCGAGCAGCTGCAGATTGACGCGGTGCTGACCGCGCAGCAGCTGACGCTGGATACGGTGTACGGTATGCAGGCGCTGGAACCATTTGGCTGCGGAAACGAACTGCCGGTCGTCGCGCTGCTGGGATGCAGGGTGGACGCCATCGCACCGCTGAGTGAAAACCGCCATCTCCGTCTAAAATTCACCTATCAGGGAAGACAACTGCAGGCGGTTTATTTCAGGATGCCGGCGGACCAGCTCCCGTTTTTCCCCGGGGATGTGGTGGATATTGCGGCAAACCTGGAGGCCAACGAGTATAATGGAGAGAAAAGCCTCTCGATTAAGGTGAAGGATATGCGGCTGCACGGGATCAATCAGGAAAAGCTGATTGTAGGTCGGCAGTATTACGAAAAATATTTGCGGGAGGAACCGTTGGATGAAAAAATCCGCCAGTACATCTGTCCCACCCGGGAGGATGTGGCGATGCTCTACCGCTTTTTGCGGCAGTGCGGTTCATTCCCATTTGGGTACGATATGCTCTGGTGCAGGCTCAGGAGGATCAACTACTGCAAGATGATGATCTGCATCGACGTGATGGTCGAGCTCGGTCTGGCAGAGACGGTGCCGGGAGCGGTCAGGGGGCAGCAGATTCTGCGCCTGCCCGCAAGGGTAGCAAAGACACAGCTGGAACAGTCCAGCATTCTCAGACGATTGAAGGTTGGTGAATAGGATGCATGCGTTTGAAGATTTAATGACTGCTTTGAAGGAAAGCAACAGACCCTATGATTTTGACAAAATCACCGAGGCATATCAGTATGCCTCCAAAGCGCACGAAGGGCAGATGAGGCAGTCCGGAGATCCCTATATCACCCACCCGATTGCCGTCGCCCAGATTCTGGTGGAGCTGGGAATGGACACAGAGACCATCTGTGCCGGCCTGCTGCACGATGTGGTGGAGGACACCGCCTCCACGCTGGACGAGATTAAAAAGCGCTTTGGGGCGGACGTAGCCCTGATGGTGGACGGCGTCACCAAGCTGACCAAGATGACCTACTCCAGCAAGGAGCAGCGCCAGGCGGAAAATGTGCGCAAGATGCTGCTGGCGATGGCCAAGGACGTGCGCGTCATCATCGTAAAACTGGCCGACCGGCTGCACAACATGCGCACCGGCGAATACTGGAAGGAGTATAAGCGACGGGAAAAGGCGCTGGAGACGATGGAGGTCTATGCTCCGCTGGCCGACCGCCTGGGTATCCGCTCCATCAAGGAGGAACTGGAGGACATCTCGCTGCGCTTTCTGGACCCGATTGCCTATGAGGAAATCGAGCGGCTGCTCAAGCTCAAAAAGGGTGAGCGGGAGCAGTTTTTGGAAAACATCCAGGAGAAGATCAAGGCTCGACTGGAAAAAGAGGGCATGAAGTTCTTTTTGCAGAGCCGGGTCAAGAGCATCTACGGCATCTACCGCAAGGTGTACATGCAGGGCAGAAACTTCGACGAAATTTATGACGTCTATGCCGTGCGGGTCATCGTGGATACCCCTTACGAGTGCTACGCGGTGCTGGGCATCATGCACGACGAATTTACCCCGATTCCCAAGCGCTTTAAGGACTACATCTCCACGCCGAAGGCCAATATGTACCAGTCGCTGCACACCACCGTTCTGGATAAGGAGGGCGGCGGAATCCCCTTTGAGATTCAGATCCGAACCTGGGAGATGCACTACACTGCCGAATACGGCATCGCCGCTCACTGGAAGTACAAGGCGGGCATCGAGAAGAAGGATAAGCTGGAGGAGCGCCTGGCCTTTGTCCGCCAGCTGCTGGAAGTGCAGCAGGACTCGGGCGACGCGCAGGACATCGTACGCTCGATCAAGTCGGACATCGCGCCGGAGGAGTGCTTTGTCTTTACCCCAAAGGGCGACGTTATCAACCTGCCGACCGGCGCCACCGTTATCGACTTTGCCTACGCCATCCACTCGGAGGTCGGCAACCGCATGACCGGCGCCAAGGTGGACGGCAGGATTGTGCCGCTGGACTTTAAGCTGGAGACCGGTATGATCGTCGAGATCATCACCTCCAAAGGCCCAGGCAATGGCCCGAGCCGCGACTGGCTCAAGATTGTCAAGACCAGCGAGGCGCGTACCAAGATCCGCTCCTGGTTTAAAAAGGAGCGCCGGGAGGAGAACATTGCCACCGGCAAGGAGGAGCTGGAGAAGGAGTTTAAGCGCAACCTCATCAACATCCCGGAGGAGGATTATGAGGAGTTCATCCTCAACATCGCCCGCCGCCAGCACATCAATACGCTGGACGATTTTTATGCGGCCATCGGCTACGGCGGCGTGCTGCTCTCCCGCATTATGCCGCGGGTCAAGGAGGAATTCCAGAAAAACTACCGCTCCGCTGCCGAGGAGGAGAAGAAGGCGGCACTGGCCGCCCAGCCGACCGCTCCCAAAAAGCCGGGCAAACCGACCAGCGGCGTCATCGTCGAGGGATTGGACAGCTGCCTTGTCAAGTTTGCCAAGTGCTGCAATCCGCTGCCGGGCGACCCGATTGTCGGATTTATCACCCGCGGCTACGGCGTCTCGATCCACAAGCAGGACTGCGTCAACGTCATCAACGCCCCGAAGGAGAACGAGGGCCGCTGGGTGCACGCCGAGTGGGCTTCCAACGTCACCTCCGAGAAGTTTAAATCGACCATCGACATCACCTCCCAGCCGCGCGACACGCTGCTGGCGGACGTCACCATCCTGCTGAGCAACATGCACATCCCGATGCACGCTCTGGTTGCCAAGGAGAGCAAGGACCATTCGGTCATCCTCATCCAGGTAACGGTGGAGGTCAACGGTGTCGATCAGCTCAACTACCTGCTCAACAGCCTGCGCGCCATCAAGGGCGTGGAGGATGTCAGAAGGACCATCCAATAAAAATATAAAAACGGAGAATAGAACATGAGAGCATTGATTCAGAGAGTAAGCCACGCCAGCGTCACCGTCGAAGGGGAGCGCGTGGGAGAGATTGAAAAGGGACTGCTGGTCCTGCTGGGCGTCGGCCCGCAGGACACCGAAAAACAGGCGGATTTCCTGGCCGAGAAGTGCGCAAATCTGCGCATTTTCACCGACGAGAACGACAAGATGAACCTGTCGCTGCTGGACATTGGGGGAGAGATGCTGGTGGTATCCCAGTTCACCCTCTATGCCGACTGCCGCAAGGGAAGACGGCCTTCCTTTGTGGGGGCGGCTTCCCCTGCAGAGGCGGACAGACTGTACGAATACTTCCAGCAGAAGGTCAGGGAGATCGGCGTCAGCAAGGTGGGGCACGGCAAGTTTGGCGCCTCGATGCAGGTCGAGCTGCTCAACAACGGGCCGGTGACCATCATGCTGGACACCGACGAGATTATGCCGAAAAAGTAGCGGCTGCAGAGGGAGGTTATCCAAGATGAATCTGGAAATTATCCACGTTGGGCTGTTGGGCACCAACTGCTATGTTACCTGGGACGACAACAAAAATTGCGTCGTGGTCGACTGCGGCGGCGATGCCCAGAAGGTGGCGGATTTTATCAACGAGCGCGGCTTTACCCCGACCCATCTGCTGCTGACCCACGGTCACGGCGACCACATGGGCGGCGCGGCGGACCTCAAGGACCTTTTTCCACAGATTCAGATTGTGCTGGGGGAAAAGGATTTGGAGATGATCGGCGACGGGGAAAAGAGCATGTCCAACGCGGTCGCGCCCTATGCCCGTCCCTTTGTCCCGGACATTCTGGTCAAGGATGGGGACAGGATTGTCAGCGGCAGCATGACCTTCACGGTGATGGAGACTCCCGGTCACACCAGGGGCGGCGTCACCTACATCAAAAACAACGAGCTCTATTGCGGGGACACCCTGTTCCAGGGCAGCATGGGCCGCACTGACCTGTATGGGGGCGACGATGCCGAAATGTTCCGGTCGCTCAAGCGCCTGGGTTCGCTGCAGGGCTATTACAAGGTCTTTCCGGGCCACGGCAGCGCGACCAACCTCGATGACGAAAAGCTGGCCAACCCCTTCCTGCGCCGGGCAATCGCAATGGCGTAAAACTGCCAAAGTCCAAAAAAGTTTACAGCTTTTCGTAGAACTATTTTTACATAACATGCTACTATATCAGTGGAGGCAACTCCGCTGCAGACCACATTTTACAAGGAGCAAAAACAGCAGATGAAGATCAGAATAGTTGGACACAATATGAAATATGAGGCGGAGTGCATCACGATGCTGTTTTTCCCCGATGAGAAGATTGTCACGACCGAGTACCCCGCCGACACCGAGTTCCCTGAGCAGGATGAGGAGGACTTCATCGAAGCCCGGCAGCAGCGCGGCCTGATGAAGGTGACGCTGCACCTCAACGGCAGGGAAACTTCCCTGTGCCGCACCGTCCTGTCCAACCCGCGTACCCCCTATGAGGAAGCCGAATACATCATGAGCGACATGATGTTTACCCTCCTCTGTGAGGCGACCGGCACCCATCCGGCCTGGGGAATGCTGACCGGCGTGCGGCCGATCAAGCTCTTCCACAAGCGCTTGGACGCCGGGATGAGCCGGGAGATGGTGGCGCGGGAGTTTGCGCAGCGGTTTTATGTCACCGGGGAAAAAATCGACCTGGCGCTGCAGACCGCCCACAACGAGGCCCCGATTTTAAAGGAGGCCACCGACGACACCTACAGCCTGTATATCTCGATCCCGTTCTGTCCTTCGCGCTGCAGCTACTGCTCCTTTGTTTCCCACGACATCACCAGCAAGCGCGCCAAGGACATCCTGCCGGTCTATGTCGACCGGCTCTGTGAGGAACTCTGCTGCATTGCACAGAAGATGGCGGGCACGGGGCTGGCGCTCACAACCGTCTACTTTGGCGGCGGCACCCCGACCATCCTGTCGGCCGGGCAGCTGGATCAGATCTGTACGGCGGTGGAGAAAAACTTTGACCTCTCCCGTTTAAAGGAATATACGGTGGAGGCAGGACGCCCGGACACCATCGACCGCGAGAAGCTGCGGACGCTGCGCCGGCACCGCGTGACCCGCATCAGCATCAACCCGCAGACGTTAAACGACGAGGTGCTGGCGGGCATCGGCAGAAAGCACACCGCCCAGCAGATTATCGACTGCTTTGAGATGGCGCGGGAGGAAGGCTTTGACGACATCAACATGGACCTGATTGCCGGGCTGCCGGGCGAGACGGTGGAGAGCTTTAGCCGGACGGTCGACCGGATCATCGCACTGAACCCCGAAAACGTGACGGTTCACACCCTCTCGATCAAGCGCAGCGCCAACTACGGTACCAGCTGGGAGGAGCGACTGAAAGCCCTGCAGCTGGGCGAACAGGTAGGGCAGATGGTTTCCTACGCGCAGAAGGCGCTGATCCAGTACGGCTGGCAGCCATACTATCTGTATAAGCAGCGCAACACGCTGGGCAACCTCGAGAACACCGGCTACTGCAAGCTGGGGTATGAGGGCCGGTACAACATCTACATCATGGACGAAACGCAGACGATCCTGGCAGCGGGCGGGGGCGCGGTGACCAAGCTCAAATCCAACCGCACCGGCAAGCTGGAGAGGATCTTCAACTATAAATACCCGTTTGAATATGTCGAGCACTTCGACGAAATCTTAAAACGAAAGGACAAGGTGGTGGATTTCTTTGAGGAAAATAGACCCCTTCCACTACGGGAGGATTGAGAAGGATGAGGTCAATCAGCAGGCAGTGCAGAATTATTTCCAGCTGATCGACGAGGCGGAGGCGTTTTATAACGCGCAGATCCGTCAGGTGGTGGAGCAGATGGGCGACGGACAGGACCGCGCGACGGTCATCTGCCTGTCCGGGCCGTCCGCTTCGGGCAAGACCACCACAGCGCACACCCTGGCAAGGCACTTTATCAGCAGCGGCAGGAAGGCAATGGTCATCTCGCTGGACGATTTTTATATGGATACCGAGCAGACACCCTTAAATCGTAAGGGCAAGCCGGACTTTGAAAGCATCTACGCGCTGGATATCGAGCGGATCAACCGCTGCATCAAGGAGCTGATTGAACAGGGACGGACCAGCATCCCGATCTTTGATTTCCACGTCCGCAAGCGATTGGAGGGGATGGAGCGGGAGATTGTGGCGGGCCCGGACGATGTGGTCATCATCGAGGGGCTGCATGGCCTGAACCCGCTGCTGACCCAACTGGTGGGGGAGGATAAGGTCACCCGCATCTTTGCAAGTGTCCGCTCCCGCTTCACCGACCACGACAGAGTTATTTTAACCCCGCAGGATGTGCGCCTGATGCGCCGCATGGTGCGCGACCGCTTTACCCGCAACACCCTGCCGGAGGAGACAATGGCGATGTGGGAGGAGGTCTGCGAGGGCGAATCGGCCTACATCAATCCCTTTCGGGACAGCGCAGATTTTAAGCTGGATACCACCCTCGACTATGAGCCGAACATCTTCCACAGCTTCCTGCTGCCCTTTCTGGAGGACCGCAGGGGCATCGCACCGGAGCACTACCGCAAGCTGGACGATCTTTACCAGCGGCTGGATGAATTTTTTGACATCAACAACACCGACACCATCCCGCAGGACAGCGTCATCCGCGAATTCATCGGGCCAAAACAGACACAGGATCAGGCGGACGCCTAACGATAAAATGACAATTGAACGAGAAAGGGGCAATCTAAGTTATGAGTATCAATTCCTTCAATTCCCTGTTGGACAAAGCGATTTCGGTCGCCAACGTAGCGGGCAAAAAAACCGAGGAGATGGTGGAGGCTTCCAAGCTGAAGATTCAGGAAGTTTCGGTCAACGCCGATCTGGCAAACTGCTATGAGAAGATCGGCTCGCTGGTTTACAGCAGCAAAAAGTTTGGCGCGGACAACGAGCAGGAAATCACGCAGCTGATTGCGCAGGCCGACGAGCTGCTTGAACAGCTCTCCCAGCTGCAGGCTAAGCGCGAGGAGATCCGCAAGGTAAGAAAGTGCCCGAACTGCGGCGCTTCCTGCGCGACTGACGCGCATTTCTGCTCCAGATGCGGCATGGTGCTGCACGAGGAGACCAGCGTGGTTGTCCCGGAGGAGGTTCAGCAGTCCGAGGTACCGGAGCAGGAAGCTCCATCTGAGCCTGAAAAGCAGGATGAAGAACCGCTGATCGAAGAGAAACTGTAATGCAACCAAAAGCAGCTGCGCTCCGGGGAGGGGTGCAGCTGCTTTCTGCTATTTAGAGGAGAGGGAAGAAATGCAGGTAAGTATTTGTATGTCGCAGGTGCAGCCGATGCTGGATTGGCTGGAAGCGCTTACAAACGGAAGGGCGGACGAGCAGACTTTGGACCGGATGCTGGACAGCGAGGACTACGACTTTGAGTTTGCGCGGTATCAGCAGCGGGTGACCCGGCAGGAATTCCGGGATTATCTGCTGCACCTTCCGCAGATGCGGGAGGAGGAGATTGCAAACCAGTCGCTGCGGCTTCACCATTCGCTGTGGAAGGATGCGCTGGAACATCCCCAAAAGTACAGGGAGGGATTAGAGCGCTTGCAGCAGGTGCTGTCGGCCGGCTTTCAGCAGGAGACCAAGGAACTTATGGAGCACTGCTACGGGCCGGTGGAGATGGGAGCAGTCAAGCTGGTGATCACGCTCGGCATCGGGCAGTCCTTTGGCTATCCGTACGGGGAAGGGATGCACATGGACTTTCTGCAGCTGGTGGGGGAGGACTACATGAAGGAGCTGGCGCCCACCTTTAACCACGAGCTGCACCACATCCTCTTCAACCGCTTGTTCGGTGAGGGGGACACAAGGACACTGGAGGGAAGGCTCTGCTTTTTCCTGGCGGGAGAAGGGCTGGCCATCAAGTTTGCAAACTTTGCGCCGGGGAAGCTGTCCTGCTCGCTGTGTCCGGAGAGGGCCAACGAGGGTTTGGACGAGCGGAGCATGGAGGTGCTCAACGGGGATTTTGAAGATACTTGGAAGCGGTTTGCCGATACCATCCGTCAGCTGCGGGAGGGCCGGATGGACCAGGAGGAGCTGGAAAGGGAGATGGAGGAATACTGGCTGAGCCCCTATCTGGACCCCGTCCATCCCGGGGAAAGGCTGCTGCAGAGCCGCGCCTACAGCTTTGGCAACGAGGTGTGGGGGAGCATCTATGATGCTTTTGGGCGCGAGGTGATGCTGGACACGCTGCGCCATCCCGATCGCTGTGTCGCTGTTTTTTCTGCGGCCTGCCGGAAAAATGGACAGGCGCAGTACGCAATTGAGGACGGCGAGGAGCAATCTCAATAAAAGAAAGATAAAGGAGGGAACGAGATGACCCCACAGATGCCGCACGCGACGCTGGCGACGGGGCAGATCACCATCTGGGAGGACCGGTTGGATGTCACCCCCAAAACGCTGCAGCAGGTGCTCGACTGGCTGCAGCGGGAGGAAGGCTGCGGGCTTGTAGTTTTGAGGAGCTGGACCGGGAGATGCAGTACCGGCTGCTCAGCCATCAGGATCGCTGCCGGGAGATGGACTTCCCGCAGCCGGACTACAGCGCTTACCGCTTCTTTGTGCTGCCGCGGGGGCCAAGGACGGAGTTCCTCTATGAAGAATATGAGTGGGACGCCGATTATCGGCCGGTCACCCTGTATGTTTGGCAGTCGGAGGACGGCTGGCTGGACTGCAACTCCACCTTTTTGCGGGTACGGCTCGAACTGCTGGCGGGTATCAGCCGAGAGAGGCTGGCCTTCGGCAGGCAGAAGGCGATGTTTGTGAGTGAGCTGGCCGCCTACTGCAGGATGTGGCAGAAACTGCGGGCCAATCGGGGCCGCCCGCCCCGGTATGCGGACCGGCTGCGGAACGTGGCGGACACCCCAATCTTTGTTTCTTCGGATAAGCCGCGTCTGCTGGGGCCGGTGACGGTGGCCAGCATCAGCTCGGACCGGTTGGAGAAAATCCACCTTGACAACATTGGATAGAGGATAAAAAAGAAGGAGCTGGGGAAATTTCCCCAGCTCCTTTAGGCTGTTTAGACTATTTGTGTTTCTTGCTCAGCGCGGCGATGCCGATGCCGGCAACAACTGCAGCGGCAGCAGCGACGCCGACAAAGTCCTCAGCGCCGGTTTCCGGGTTGGCCTTGACGGTCTCTTCCGGAACGGTTTCCTCTGCCGGCTCCTGCACTTCAGGGGTCTGTTCCTCGACGGTGGTTTCCTCCTCGGTGCCGAGCTCGTCGGTGGAGAGGACGTAGTTTCCAAGTGCGAAGGAGTTTACGCTCATGGCAAGAATCATAGAAGCAGCCAGAGCGACAGTGAGAAGTTTTTTCATGGCTAATACCTCCAGTCTATCTTTTCTTTTTTTATTTATGAACATCCAAGGAAAGGCGGAGTTGGCATTATGCCTTTTCCAAAGCCTGTTTTAAATCCTCGATGATGTCATCGACGTTTTCGATGCCGACCGACAGGCGGATGAGGCCGGGGCTGATGCCGGCGGCAACCAGCTGTTCATCGGTCAGCTGACGGTGGGTGGAGCTTGCCGGATGCAGCACCAGGGTGCGCACATCGGCGACATGAACCACCAGCGAAGCCAGCTTCAGGCTGTCGATAAAGCGGATGGAAGCGTCGCGCCCGCCCTTGATGGTGAAGGCGATGACGCCGCTGCAGCCTTTAGGCAGGTACTTCTGCGCGAGCGCGTGGTAGGGGTTGTTTTCCAGGGTGGGGTAGTTGACCGATTCCACCTTGTCACAGCTTGCCAGGAAGTGGGCCACCTTGTCGGCGTTCTGGCAGTGGCGCTCCATGCGCAGGTGCAGCGTTTCCAGCCCGTGGTTGAGCAGGAAGGCGGCTTCAGCGGAAGGGTAGCAGCCGAGGTCGCGCATCAGCTGGACGCGGGCCTTGGTGATGTAGGCTGCGTTTCCGAAATCGCGGGTGTAGACCACGCCGTGGTAGGACTCATCCGGCTCGGTGAATTCCGGGAAGTTGCCGTTGGTCCAGTCAAATTTACCACTGTCGACGATGACGCCGCCGACCTGGGTGGCATGGCCGTCCATGTATTTGGTGGTGGAGTGGATGACGATGTCCGCGCCAAATTCAAATGGGCGGCAGAGAATTGGGGTGGCGAAGGTGTTGTCCACAATCAGCGGAATGTTGTGGGAGTGGGCGACGCGGGCCATTTTTTCAATATCGAGCACCGCGATGGCGGGATTGGCGATGGTCTCGGCAAAGACCGCCTTGGTGTTGGGCTGGATCTGAGCCTTGAGGGTCTCCTCGTCCGCATCTGCGTCCACAAACGAAGTCTCAATGCCAAAGCGCTTGAGGGTGACGGCGAGCAGGTTGATGGTGCCGCCGTAGATGGTGGAGGAGCACAGGATGTGGTCCCCGGCGCTCAGGATGTTGAGCACCGCAATCAGGGTAGCGGCCTGTCCGGAGGTGGTGCACAGCGCACCCACACCGCCTTCCAGCGCGGCGATCTTTTCCTCCACGGCGGCTACCGTTGGGTTGGAGATGCGGGAGTACATGTGGCCGTCAGCGGTCAGGTCAAACAGCTTGGCTACCTGGGCGGTAGATTCATATTTATAGGTCGTGCTCTGGTAAATCGGCAGCGTCAGTGGCTGTCCGTTTTGAGGGGTGTAGCCCTCGTGCAGGCATTGGGTTTCAATTTTCATGGTCATCAGTCCTTTTCTTGTTGATCGGACGGGAGCGGCAACGTTGTTAGCCGCCGGTAAATCCTTCCTTTTTCCATTGTAGCACGTCCGTATTTCTTTTGCAACTGTGCGGGGTAACTTTCACGGCTGTGACAAGGGGAGCTATTTTATGCTTTTGGGAAAATTTTCCCTTCCGGTGAGGTTGCTTTTTTGGGGCGCTGGGTATATAATGAAGATATTTCCGGGAAGTGTAGAACTTCCCAGCAAAAAGGAGGAAAAAGCGATGAGGAAATGGATTGCAGCTGCGGCACTGGCCCTTTGCATGGCGGCCACCGGCGTCAGCGTATCGGCCAGCGGAGCGAGCGCGGTGTTTGATTTTGGCGACAATGCGTTCTTTACTGTTCGGATGCAGGAAAACGAAAGCGTTTACCTGTCGTTGGATACAGAGTATGACCGTCAGCTTGCGCAGACGGTTTGGGAAGAAACCGGCCTGGAAGCGGACCGCTTCTACCAGTTTGACACTGGGGAAGAGGGCTTTTTGCGCACCGGCGAGCTGTTTTTGCAGGCGGATGAGGACCAGCAGGTCTATGAAATCGCAGAAGATGACAGCATTGATGAGGTGGAAGCCCAGTATGCGCACGGATATACCATCGGCAAAGACGGTGAAAGGATCAGCGGCTATGTGATTAGAACCCGTGACCTGGGCCGGTATGTGGTCGTGGGATAAGGCGTTTCTGATAAAAAAGCTGTGGAAAAATGGCTGCCACCGCTGGAATCCGGTTGATTTTAGCGGACAGCTGTGATAAAATAAAACCGTATATAATGGAGATTTTGTAAATTGATCCCATTTTTACTATCTTGAAGTTTTTTGCCCGTGGCTTAGTGGACAGGCAAAAAGCCTCAGACCCAAAAAAAGGAGCGATAATTTATGAACAAGAAAGTACTTTCCCTGGCAGTTGCGGCTGTACTGACTGTTAGTGCTTCTGTGGGCGTAAGCGCATCTTCTTGCCTGAAAGGCGCTGTCAGCAGAAGCGAAAACGGCGGCCTCAACGGCTCCGATTCCAGAAGCAGCGGCAGCGACCTGAGAGGTTCTGCTTCCAGAAACGGCGGCTCCACTCTGAGCGGCGCTGTATCCAGAAGCAACAGCAACAGCCTGAATGGATCCTCTTCCAGAAGCAATGGCAGCGACCTGAATGGCTCTGCTTCCAGAAGCAACGGCAGCGACCTGAATGGCTCTGCTTCCAGAAGCAACGGCAGCGACCTGAACGGTTCCGCATCCAGAAGCAACGGAAGTGAGCTGAACGGCTCTGCATCCAGAAGCAACGGCAGCGAGCTGAATGGCTCTGCGTCCAGAAGCAACGGAAGCGACCTGAATGGCTCTGCATCCAGAAGCAATGGCAGTGACCTGAATGGCTCTGCGTCCAGAAGCAGCGGTTCTACCCTGAGCGGCGCTGTATCCAGAAGCGAGAGCAACAGCCTGAACGGCTCTGCGTCCAGAAGCAGCGGTTCTACCCTGAGCGGCGCTGTATCCAGAAGTGAGCGCAACGGCCTGAACAGCTCTGCGTCCAGAAATGGCAGCGGCAGCAGCCTGAACGGTTCTTCTTCCAGAAACAACGGTTCTTCGCTGAAAGGCTCTGCGAACAGAGACTGCAATTGCTAATTTGAGCCCAAAATAAAAAGCAGCCCGTTTTTTGAAAGCGGGCTGCTTTTTTAGTTGTTTACAGCTTTGTCGAATTGTGGTATACTGTAAGCCATACCGGTGAAGGCGACACGGTCAGCTCCGAAAGGGGGTGGCCGTATGAGTACGAACGATGTCTTGACATTCGGCTTACTTATAGTGGCGATTGTTGATCTGGTTTACAGAATTGTAGCCAAGAAATAACCGCCTCCACGAGTCCTAGCGCGGAAGCGGCAATTTCAACTTTAACTTGATATGAGTTGGCCGTTTCCCGCTAGCCCGGGAGGCCGCCTTCATCAGGTATTATAACACAAGGGCTCCGGCGCGTCAAGCGGCGGGGCTTTTGTATTTGCGGGCGCTCCGGCCCATTCCCTAGCGATTAAATGTAACGTCCATTACAAAAAATCCACCTCAACAGAGAAAAGTTACAAAAAAATTTCTGTCGGAGACTTCGACGGCATGGCGGCAGAAAAACCGCATAATCACGCCAAAATCTGTTGATTATCAAACGGTAAAAATGACATTGCTGTTACTTTGGAGGGATAAAAATTACATTTTTTTTACGAAAGGGGCTTGCATTTTGCCAGGCGTTGTGGTATAGTATTGGCAGAGCAAGGGAGATTGTGGAGAATCTTCCGCTCGGTGCTTTGAACGGCAGGCCGCTGGTAGGCCCTTTTGTTTGCCGCAGAGTGTCGTTTAAAACACAAACCAAACCAAACTTTGCCCAACAAGCGGCAAAGAAAAATTTTTAGGAGGAAGAAAGACTATGAAAAAAGTACTTTCCGTAGCATTGGCTTCTGCTATGGTACTGGGCATGGGCGCTAACGCTTTTGCTATTCAGTATAGCACTGGCTCTAATGACGAAGCAGACTGGCCGTCCAACTTCCAGTTCGATGGCGAGCTGTTTGTAACTGACAAAGATGGTGACATCATTGAGGAATCCACCACCGAGCTGAACGACAGCGAGTCTGTTGACTTCGAGCCAGGTGACGTTATCTGGATGCCTCTGTATGCCGACGATCAGTATCAGTGGAAGAACACCTGGACTGAAGGCACTGATGGTCAGGACGCTGTTAAGAGCGTAAGACTGGACTCTTCTTATTTCTATCACGGAGAAACTAGCGTAGATCCTTCTGTTGGTGAAGTAGTAGAAATCAGAAGGGATGTTCCATTTATGCTGACCAGCCATGAAGCAGATGCAGCAGGTATCGACGCAGCTGATGATGTTTCTTTGGATGTAGCCACTACTCCCATTCTCACTGTTGCTTCTGCTAGCTATAATCCGGCAGATAACACCGTTACTGTTCGCTTCTGGATCGATAAAGTAGACTATAAAGAAATTTTTGGCGAAGATGCACCGGAAAATTATACCTATGAGCCAATTTCTTTGACTGTTGATGCAGATGATTTTGACAATAATAGAACTGTTACAGGTACTGTACATGCTGTAGTTGGTACCTATAGAGAGGGTGCTACTGCTGGCAGTCCGGCTGTTGCTCCAGCACTGATTGGAGTTCCAGAAACTGTTGTAGTTGTTGACTCTGATGATAAGGAAGTAGAGAGAACTGTTGAGTCTGCGAAAGCAACCATCAACGGAAAGACCTACACTATCAAAGACAGGGACGATGGTCACGAAGTTCAGGAATTCATCGACAACGTAAATGAGCAGTTCCAGAAGATGGTTGATGCTGGCAAGACCGTAACTTGGGACGACGCTGTTGTTACCGTTAACCTGGCTGAGATCAAAGCTACCGACGATGTTATCGACAAACCATACATCGACTCTGCTGATGAGGACAAAGTCATGGCTGACTACGGCCACTACACCGGCAACATCGACAAGAACTGGTCCATCAACCTGATCGAGAAATCCACCGGCGTTGCTGAACTGATCGAAAAGGCTGAACTGTACAAAGCGACCGCTACCGACTACGCTTCCTACAGCAAATACACCGATGAGATCATGCCAAACGCTGTATACCTGAAGGTTACTCTGAAGGATACTTGGAAGACCGTTGATTCCGAGACCCTGACCTACTACGTATACGTTGCTGACAACGATTCCGGCAAACAGACCAACGAAGTTTGGGTTTCCGGCAAATACGTTAACAACGATTGGGAATATGTAAACTTTGACTGGACCAACGACGCTTCCAAGGCTCAGCTGTGGAAAGTTAAGAAGGGCGAGAACGGCACCGCTGTATTCGACTTCGCTGACAAAGCGTTCTTCACCGTTAAGATGTACTCCGGCGAGTCCATGTACCTCGACCTGTCCACCG
>URGV01000042.1 GCA_900547455.1 uncultured Oscillospiraceae bacterium | reverse complement strand
CTTCCAGCCCCCACTTCGGGGAGTGCAGAGGGGCAGCGCCCCTCGCATATCGTGGGTCGTAGGGACCTTCGTCCCTGCAAAAGCCTCTGGGGACGAAGCGCCCAAAAGGAATGGAGTTCACAAATTTCATGTTGTTCCCCTCCCGCCCGGAGTGCTATAATAGAAAGAACAGAGAGGAAAAGGGAATTTGGAGGGAACGAAAGATGTCTTTTGTCGAATTCCACGACGTCAAAAAAATCTATCGGATGGGCGAAATCGAAATCCACGCCCTGCGCGATGTCAACTTCCGGGTGGAAAAGGGGGAGTTCTGCGTCGTTGTCGGCGCGTCCGGCGCGGGCAAAACCACCATCCTCAACATCCTGGGCGGTATGGATACACTCAGCGAGGGCTCGGTCTGGCTGGACGGCAAGGAAATTTCCGCCTACAACAAGCGCCAGCTCACCGAGTACCGCCGGTACGACATCGGCTTTGTCTTTCAGTTTTATAACCTGGTGCAGAACCTGACCGCGCTGGAAAATGTCGAGCTTGCCGCGCAGATCTGCCGCGACCCGCTGCCCGCCGCCACCGTTTTGGAGGAGGTGGGCTTAAAGGAGCGCATGGCAAACTTCCCGGCCCAGCTTTCCGGCGGCGAGCAGCAGCGCGTGGCCATCGCCAGAGCCTTGGCCAAAAACCCGAAGCTGCTCTTGTGCGACGAGCCGACCGGCGCGCTCGACTACAACACCGGCAAGGCGGTGCTAAAGCTCTTGCAGGACACCTGCCGCCAGAGCGGCGTCACCGTCATTGTCATCACCCACAACCAGGCCATCACCGCCATGGCCGACCGCATCATCACCGTCAAAAACGGCACGATTGTCAGCGAGGTGCTCAACGACCACATCGTGCCGGTCGAGCAGATCGAATGGTGATGCACAACGGCAGAAAGAAAGGGTGGTAGCATGGGTTCCTCGATGGGAAAAACCACTCTGCGGGAAATCCGCCAGAGCTTGGGAAGATATTTTGCCATCATGGCGATTGTGGCCCTGGGCGTCGGGCTGTTTTCGGGACTGAAGGTCACCCGCGACGTCATGGTCAGCAGCGCCCAGCTGTACTTTGACCAGACCAGTTTTTATGATGTCGAGCTGATTTCCACCGTCGGCTTTGAGACCGACGCGGCGCGGCAGCTCTCCCGCCGGGAAGGGGTGCTGGACGCCCAGGGCTCGGTTTCCACCGACGCGCTGCTGGTGGACGAGAGCGGCAACGAAAACGCGCTGCAGGTGATGCAGCTGCTGGACGAGCAGAACCAGCCGGTGCTGGTCTCCGGCAGGCTGCCCCAGTCGGCGCAGGAGTGTGTGGTGGACACGCTGGCCTTTGGGGAGGACAGCATCGGCGCAACCCTGACCCTCTCGGACAACAACGACGACGACACCGACGAGATGTTTGCGCAAAAGACCTTCCGCATCGTCGGCCGGGTCAATTCCCCGGTCTATGCAAACTACGAGCGCGGCACCACCTCGCTGGGCAACGGCACCATCGACGGCTTCATGCTTGTGCTGCGCGATGCCTTCGACTGCGACTACGACACCGAGATTTATGTCAAGCTCAACACCTTCGGCGCGCAGATCTACACCGACGGGTACGACAACCAGATCGACGAAGCGGAGGAGTGGCTGGAGGATTTTGCGCAGGAGCAGGCCGACGAGCGCTACAGCCGCCTGAAATCCGAGGCGGAGCGCGACCTCTTTGAGGGGCAGGAGCAGCTGACCGCCCAGACCCAGAGCGGGGAGCTGGAGCTGATTGCCTCCAAGGACCAGCTCGATTCGGCCAAGGTGGAGATCGACAGCGGCTATGCGCAGCTGGAAAGCGGCAGGACCGAGCTGCAAAGCGGCAAGGCCCAGCTGGAAAGCCAGCGCCAGAGCCTGCAGAGCCAGAAGACCGAGCTGCTGCTGCAAAAACAGCAGGTGCTGTCGGGACTAAACGAGGTCGCCGCAGCCAAGGCGCAGACGGCGGGCACCGCCTACTATTCCCAGTCGGTGGAGCAGGAGCAGCAGCTGCAGGCTTCCCTGAGCCAGATTGAGTCGGGCCTTGCCGAGATCGAGTCGGGGCTTGCGCAGATCGAGCAGCAGAGCCAGGAGCTGGCGCTGCAGGAGCAGCAGCTGCAGGCCTCCCAGACCGAGCTGGAGGCCGCCCAGCGGGGATACCGCGACGGCCTGGCTCAGTACGAGCAGGGGATGCAGGAGCTTTCTCAGAGCACCAGCGACGCGCAGGACGAGCTGGACGACGCGCAGGACGAGATCGACGACCTGGAGGAGCCGGACGTCTACGTCCTGACCCGCGACGAGAACATCGGCTACGCCAGCTTTGACAACGATTCCTCCATTGTGGACGCCATCGCCAACGTCTTCCCAATTTTCTTCTTCCTGGTGGCGGCGCTGGTCTGCATGACCACCATGAACCGCATGGTCGAGGAGCAGCGCACCCAGATCGGCGTGCTCAAGGCGCTGGGCTACAGCGAGGGTGCCATCATGGGCAAGTATCTGTTCTATTCGGGCAGCGCCGCCGGCATCGGCTGCCTGATTGGATTCTTCGGCGGGTCGCTGCTGTTCCCGTTTGTCATCTGGCGCACCTACGCCATCATGTACACGATGGGGGACATTGTTTTCGTGTTTGACTACAGCCTGGGGCTGATCTCGCTGCTGGCCTCGATGCTCTGCTCGATGGGCTCCACCTACTTCACCTGCCGGTACGAGCTGCTCAGCGTCCCCGCCGAGCTGATGCGTCCCAAGGCCCCCAAGAGCGGCAAGCGCATCCTGCTGGAGCGCATCCCGATTTTGTGGAACCGCTTCTCCTTTTTGGTCAAGGTTTCGATCCGCAACGTGCTGCGGTATAAAAAGCGCTTCTTCATGATGGTTGTCGGCATCGGCGGCTGCACGGCGCTGCTGGTCACCGGCTTTGGCGTCAAGGATTCGATCGCCAACATCGCCGGGCAGCAGTTCACCAGCGTGCAGACCTACGGGATGAGCGTGCTGCTCAAGGAGGGATACACCACCGGCGAGTGGGACGAAGTGGAGGAATATCTGCAGGACGAGTCGCTGGGCTACACCCGCGCGGCGGAAAGCGCGATGGACGCGCAGCTGCCGGACGGCGGCACAAAGTCCCTGACCGTCATCGTGCCGGAGGATGCTTCCCGCTTTGAGGACTACTGGGATCTGCACACCGAGGACGGGGAGAGCATCCCCTTCCCGGAGGAGGGCCAGGCGGTGGTCAACGCGGAGTTTGCCCGCCGCAACGGCTATGAGCTGGGCGACACCATTTCCTTGAGCGACGAGGACGGCAACGAGCTGTCGCTGCGGATTGTGGGCCTGAGCGAAAATTACATCTACAACTACCTCTACCTCTCGGCGGACAGCTGGGAGAGCCAGAACCGCGAAGCGCCGGACTACCGCTCGATCTACCTCAAGACCGACGGGGTAGCGGACGAGCACGTCTTGCTGGCGCGGCTGATGAACTTTGACGCGGTCAGCAGCGTCACGGTCAACGCCGATACCCTCGACCGCTTCGACAACATGATGAGCAGCATGAACTACATCGTTCTGGTCATCATCGTCTGCGCGGGCGCGCTGGCCTTCATCGTGCTGTACAACCTGACCAACATCAACATCACCGAGCGCATCCGGGAGATTGCCACCATCAAGGTGCTGGGCTTTTACCCGATGGAGGTGGCCTCCTATGTTTTCCGGGAAAACTTCTTCCTCACCGCCATCGGCGGCGGCGTGGGGTTATTGCTGGGCAAGCTGCTGCACTGGTTTGTCATGGAGCAGATCAACATCGACATGGTCTGCTTCCAGGCGGTGGTGCAGCCGGTCAGCTACCTGTACAGCTTTGCGCTGACCTTCCTCTTTGCCTGCATCGTCAACGCGGCGATGTTCGGCAAGCTGGACGACATCAACATGGCGGAATCGTTAAAGTCGATTGAGTAAACAGGCTGTGGGGGACTCTTGGTCCCCCACACCTTTTCCTGTCGGCCACCTTCACAAAATGCCGTGATAATTTTTATACAATCTCACTTGTTTTATGGTTGGAATCTGTTATAATAATAAAATATATAGGGAACGAAATCAGGAAAGGACCTTGTCAAAGATGAACGATTCGATTACCATACAAAAAGCCCTCCAGCTCCTGCAGGAGGATGGGCTGCTGGTGGAATATTCCGGCCCGCAGGATCTGCTGCAAAAGCCGTTTACCCACCTCTCCTACAGCTCTGCCGATGTGCAGCCGGACACCTTTTTTATCTGCAAGGGCTTAAACTTTAAGGAGCAGTACCTGCTCGACGCGGTGGCAAAGGGGGCGGGCGTCTACCTCTCCGCCAAGAAATATGCGGCGGAGATTCCCTGCATCCTGGTCAGCGACATCCGCAAGGCGATGAGCCTGGTCGCCATCGCCTTTTATGGAGAAGCCTACAAAAACTTCCGGCTGATCGGCCTGACCGGAACCAAGGGCAAGACCACCACCACCTACTTTATGAAGCATATCCTCGACGCCTGCTGCCGCAGCCACCCGGAGCTGCACGCCCAAAAAAGCGCGGTGCTCTCCACCGTCGAGGTGGACACCGGCGCCGAGCAGCACGAGGCGCACCTGACAACCCCCGAGTCCCCGGACCTGCAGCGGTACTTTGCGCAGACCCGGGACAGCGGCCTGCCCTTTTTGACGATGGAGGTTTCCTCCCAGGCGTACAAGCTGGACCGGGTGTATGGGGTCGATTTTGACCTGGGAATGTTCCTCAACATCGGAGAGGACCACATCGGCCCGCTGGAGCACACCGACTTTGAGGACTATTTTTCCTGCAAGCTGCAGCTGATGGAGCACTGCAAAATCGCCGTCATCAACCGCGACATGGACCACGCGCAGCGGGTGCTGGAGCGTGCCCGCGCCCACGCGCAGCGGGTCATCACCTTCGGCAAGAGCGAGGGCGACAGCCGGGACGAAAACTGGACGCTGACAAACATCGAAAAGGCAGAGCCGGGCTTTGCCTTCACCACCCTGCACAACGGCCGGCAGGAGAGCTGGCGCATCGGCATGGCGGGCCGCTTTAATGTGGAAAACGCGCTGGCGGCCATCGCTTCGGCCAGGGCCTTGGGCATCGACGACGATTCCATCCGCGAGGGCCTGCTCCACAATCAGGTGCAGGGCAGGATGAACCTGCTGGAAAAGGACGGCGTCACCGTGCTGGTCGACTACGCCCACAACTACCTCAGCTTTCAGAAGCTGTACGAATCGTTAAAGCTGGACTATTCCGGCCGCCGGATTGTGGTGGTGGTCGGCTGCCCGGGCGGCAAGGCCTATCTGCGCCGCCGGGACATCGGCACCCTCTCGGGACAGAACGCCGACTACATGTACCTGACCGCCGAGGACCCGCAGTTTGAGGATGTGCGCGAGATCTGTCAGGAGATTGCTTCCTACCTCAAGCCGTACAACACCCCCTATGAGATCATCGAGGACCGGGCGCAGGCGGTGGAAAAGGCGATCACCACCGCCCGTCCCGGAGACGTCATTGTCCTGGCAGCCAAGGGGGAAGAGGTATATCAGAAGGTGCGGGGAGAATATGTATATTATGAATCCGACCTTGCGATAGCCAAACGGCTGCTTTCGCTATAATCAAAACAGGGGTGAACAAACGATGCCGATTTTAAATCACAACGATCTGAAGAAGGTCGAGGAATATCAAACCTTTGTCCGCACCTCCCCCTACGCCAACGCCACCCAGGACCTGGCCTGGGAAAAGGTCAAGGAGGGCTGGATTGGCGAGCAGGTTTATCTGGAGGAGAACGGGCAGATCATCGCGGCGATGTCGCTGATTATCCGGCGGGTATTCGCGGGCTTTTCGCTGATGTACGCGCCCCGCGCGCCGATCTGCGACCTGCACGACACCGCCCTGGTGCAGCGCCTGCTGGACGAGGCAAAGCCGCTGGCCAAAAAGTACCGTGCCTTCCTGCTGCGCTTTGACCCGGAGCTGCCGCGCATGCCCGAGCTGGAGGAGCAGTACCGCAAGCTGGGAATCCGGGTGCGCAACGACGGCTGTGACAAGTACGACCTGATCCAGCCGCGCTACAACATGATTTTAAAGCTCGACGAGCCTTCCTTCGACGAGCTGATGCCGCACTTCAGCGAAAAGACCCGGTACAACATCCGCCTCTCGGCGCGCAAGGGCGTCACCGTCCACTGGTCGCGCAGCGAGGAGGACCTGCGCAAGTTCTATGAGCTGTACGAGATCACCGCGGTGCGCGACAAGATCGGCCACCGCCCGTACGACTACTTTAAGCGGATGCTGCAGGCCTACGACAGCAGCGACCTGCTGCGCGTCTACATTGCCGAGCACGAAGGGGAGGCCCTCTCCGGCGCCATCTGCATCCACTACGGCAACAAGACCTGGTATATCTACGGCGCCAGCTCGAACAACAAGCGCAACCTGATGCCAAACTATGCCATGCAGGCAGAGATGATCCGCTGGGCTTATGAGAACGGCTCAGAGATTTACGACTTTGGCGGCGTGTTCATCCTGGACAAATCCAACGGTCTGTACAAGTTCAAGGAGGGCTTCTGCCGCCGCGAGGGCGCGACCGAGTTCATCGGGGAATTTGACAAGGTCTACAACCCGCTGCTCTACCTCGGCTTTGCCAAGCTGGAGCCGATGCTGCAGCGGCTGCGAGCCAAGGCTCAGCACCACTAACCAACCTTTTCTTTGCTAAAAAGAAAACCTACCTTTTCTTTACTAGAAAGAAAAGGTAGGACCAAAAGAAAAGATCATAGCCCGGAACGATAGAAAAAGCTGGAAGGGAAATTCTTTTTTACCCTCCAGCTTTGTCTTTGCTAAAAAGAAAACCCACCTTTTCTTTACTAAAAAGAAAAGGTGGGGCCAAAAGAAAAGTTCATGTCTCGGAACGGCAGAAAGAGGAGGGAGGGAACATGCTTTCTTCCTCCTTTCCGACTGCCTTTACAAAAGGGAAAAAGAAAGAGGAAAGACGTTTTCTTTCTCCTTCCCAACTGCCTTTACAAAAGAAGCGAAAAGAAAAAGGAGCCTTGAAAAAAGGCTCCTTTTTTGTTGGCTTTTTCGGGGATTTACTTCTGCTCTTCCCTTTGCAGGTGGACCGTCTGGGTGGGGAAGGCGAAGGAAGCGCCTTCCTCCTCGACAATCTTCATAATGCCGTAGTTGACCTGCTCCTTGATTTTCTGGAAGGCGGAGAAGGAGGTCGCCCTGGTGTAGAAAAGCACCGAAATTTCGAGGCTGCTGTCCTGGAAGCTGTTGAAGGCCACTACCGTGTCGTCTGCAAGCACCTCGGGGTTCTGGTTAATCATCTCGGTGATGCGCGAGATGCAGCGATGCAGCTGCGCCTCGGTGGTGTTGTAGGTCAGCCCGACAGTGAAACTGGCGCGGCGCTTGTTCATCCGCGACCAGTTGGTGATGGGGGAGGAGACCAAGGTGGAATTTGGCACCACAACCAGCGCGTTCGGGAAGGTGCGCACCCGGGTGGAGCGGAAGGTGATGTCCTCCACCACGCCCTCGATGTCCGGGGTGGAGATCCAGTCGTCCACCTGGAAGGGCTTATCCAGCAGGATGACCAGCCCGCCGAACAGGTTCTGAGCGGTGTCCTGCGCCGCCAGCGCGATGGTCAAGCCGCCAAGCCCGATGCCGGTGATGAGGGTGGCGACGTTGATGCCCGTCTCGCTGAGCACCGCGATGCCCGCGATAATCAGAATCAGCACCTTGGCAGCCTTTTTCAGCAGGGTCATCAGCGTCTTGTTCAGGCGGTTTTCCAGCTCCTCCTGCTTGCCAAACGGCTGGAACAGGTTGTCCGAGGCGCAGTCGCACAGGCGCAGCAGCACGATGGAGATCAGAACGATCACCGCGATGCGGTAGACCTTTAAAAAGAAATCCGACCAGCCCGCACCGGGATGTAGGTTCATCAGCGCAAGGTAAAGGCCGCTGATGGCCAGAAAATGTTTAAGAGGACCGAGCACAAAGCGCAGGGTGGACTGGTCGGCGATCTGACGGCTGCGGTTGAGCAGCTTGGTCAGCAGCTTGACCACCGTCTTGGTGATGGTGCCTTTGAAGGCCCAGAACAAAACAAAGATGAGGATTGAACCCAGCACGCGGAACAAAAACAGGTTGTCGGCAATGACATCCGAGATCAGGGTGAACACGAAACGAACACATCCTTTCACGACAGTTTCTCTCTTACCCGGCAGTCAGCGCCGGTTTATTTTAACAGTTTACCATGTTTTGCAGCAGATTGCAAATCAAATCCCGATAAAATTTGACAAAAGCAAAAAGCAGGGGAACCGGTGTTGCCGGTTCCCCTGTCTTGTCCTTACTGTGAAAACGAAGGGGCCTACTCTTTGCTGTTCTCATCGGGGGACGGTGCGGCGGGCGGAGTTTGGTTGCTGCGCTTCTGCTTTCTCCTTCTCACCTTGCGCACAATCAGCACAACGGCCACGATGACCACCGCCAGGATGACAAAGACCGGGATGTTGACGATCACAAAGACCAGCAGGTCCTCGAAGAACACCTGGATGTTGAACAGGGTGTTGGAGAAGCCGTTGCGGATGCGCTCGGTGAGGGTGGTGGCGGCAGCGCCGCTGATGTTGCGCACCTCATACAGGTCGATGTTGACGGTGGAGTAGTCCACCAGGTTGTCGTAGGTGCGCAGCTGGGAGGAGAGCGAGTCCAGCTGCAGCCGCACTTCGGACAGCCGCGCCTCGATGGCGATGACGGCATCCACATCCTCCGCCTGGGCCATCAGATCAAGCAGCCGGTCATATTCGGTCTGCAGCGCCTCCCTGCGCGCCTCGGTGTCGGCGTATTCCAGCGAGATATTTTCGCTGGAGAGGTTCTGACTGGTGATGGTGCCGCAGTCGTTGAGGCTGCCCATGAAGCCGGTCAGCTTGTCGGAGGGCACGCGGATGGTCAGGTAGGCGTATTTGCTGCTGTAGTTTCCACTGGCGTCCGAGCCGCCCGAGGAGGAGGAACTCTCCACAAAGCCGCCCATCTCGCTGACAAGGTCGGTGATCTGCTGGACGCTCTCATCAAATTCCAGTGTCTCCATCGAGACGCTGGCCCGCCAGATCAGCTTGAGGTCCAGATCCTCCGGCATGGTGGTCTGGTTGAGGGTATCGGTCAGGGTGCCGCCGGTGTCGTAGTTTACCTTCGCGGCGCTGTCGGCGGTGGGCGCTTCGGCGGCAATCCCCATCACGCCGCTCTCCTCAACGGCGGCCTGATCGTAGGAAGCGGTGGTCTGGGCGGTGGCGTTTTCGGCGCTGCCTCCACTGGAAGCGCCGCATCCGGCCAGCTGCAGGGCCAGCAGCGAGGCGGTCAAAAGGGCGGCAGCCCGGCTCAACAGGCGTTTTTTCATAAGGATTCTCCTTTCCTGTTTCAAAATCAATTTCAAAAAAGATTATCTTTTCTGCTCCTCTATCCTTTAGGTGGAGGAAAGGCAGGATTTTCCTGCACACTTCTCAGCTTGTTTTTGAATTTTGGAAAAAAAGACAGAATTTTTTGTAAAGATTTGTGAAACTGATAAAAAATTAATCTTTTATAATTGACGCAAATGGCCCCGCTCTATACAAACGCCCGATTTTGCGGTACAATCAATGCAAATACTTTTGTTGACAGGCAGGAGGGAGAAGATATGAGACGAAGCAGCGGGGTATTGCTGCACATCACCAGCCTCCCCGGACGGTACGGCATCGGGGCGCTGGGAAAACAGGCGCGGCAGTTTGCGGACTTTTGCAGGCAGGCGGGCCTAAGCTGGTGGCAGGTGCTGCCGGTGGGGCCGACCGGCTACGGCAACTCGCCCTACCAGTCCGATTCGGTCTTTGCGGGCAATCCGCAGCTGATCGACCTGGAGGAGCTGACCGCGCAGGGGCTGCTCACCCGCAAGGAGTGCGGCGCGCCCGATTGGGGTAAGCAGAAGGACCGGGTGGATTTTGAAAGGATCAAGGCAGAAAAACCAAAGCTGCTGCGCCTGGCCTTTTCGCGGGCGCGCGTGCAGCAGGAGCTTTGGGAAAAGGTCGAGCGGTTCTGCCGGCAGGAGGAAAGCTGGCTGTCGGACTACGCGCTCTATCTGGCCATCAAGGAGGAGCAGGGCGGCAGTCCCTGGCAGCAGTGGCCTCAGGAACTTCGCCTGCGCTATCCGCAGGCGCTGGCCAAAGCCCGCGAGCGGCTGCGGGAGCAGACCGAGTACCACAGCTTTGTGCAGTACCTGTTCTATACCCAGTGGCAGAGCCTGCGGGAATACTGCAACCGTAAGGGCGTGCGGCTGATCGGGGACATCCCCATCTACGTCGCGCCGGGCAGCTGTGACACCTGGGTCAACACCCGCCTGTTCGAGTACGATGAAAGCTGCCAGCCGCTGCGGGTGGCGGGCTGCCCGCCCGATTATTTTTCCAAAACCGGACAGCTCTGGGGCAACCCGCTCTACCGCTGGGACGTGATGGAACGGGAGGATTTTGCCTGGTGGGTCGAGCGCATCGGTGCGATGAGCCGGCTGTTTGATTTAATCCGCATCGACCACTTCCGCGGCTTTGCGGGCTACTATGCCATCGACGCCGGGGAGCAGACCGCCGAACACGGCCGCTGGGAGCGGGGGCCGGGGGAAAAGCTGTTCACAAAACTGCGGGAACAGCTGCCGCAGGCGCGCCTGATTGCGGAGGATCTGGGAACCATCACGCCGGACGTCGAGCAGCTGCGCGACCGGTTTGGATTTCCGGGGATGAAGGTGCTGCAGTTTGCCTTCTCCCCGCAGGAGCAGAGCAGCTATCTGCCGCACAACTGCCCGAAACGGGCGGTCATCTACACCGGCACCCACGACAACGACACCAGCCGCGGCTGGGCGCGCAGCGCAGGCAAGCAGGAGCGCCGGATGGCGGCCACCTACATGGGGGTTAAAAAGGAGAAGGACTTTGCCTGGGGCATGGTCCGCACCGCATGGGTAAGCCCCTGCGAGCTTGCCATCGCGCCGATGCAGGACTTTTTGAACCTGCCCTCCGCCGCGCGGATGAACACCCCCTCCACCGTGGGGGACAACTGGGCCTGGCGGATGGAGGAGCAGCCGGGCAGGGCGCTGGCGAAAAAGATTCGGGAACTTGGTCGCGCCAGCTGGCGGCTGCCGGTCTACCGCAGCGGGCTGCGGGCGCGGCACAGGCATCAGGAGCAAGGAAAGAGAGTATGAGGAATGGAAGAATCGTTACAGCAATATTTAAAGCAACAGTTTGACACCGATCTGGACACCTGCAGCGACTGGCAGCTCTACAGCGCGCTGCAAAATCTGGTGCTCGAAAGCATACAGCAGAAGAAAAAGGAACCGAATCAGGAGCAGGACGGGCGCAGGCTCTACTACGTCTCGGCGGAGTTTTTGATCGGGCGGCTGCTGGGCAACAACCTGCTCAATTTGGGGCTTTACAGCCAGGCGCAGCAGCTGCTGGCCCGGCACGGACACTCGCTGCCCGAATTGGAGGAGCTGGAACCGGAGCCCTCGCTGGGCAACGGCGGTCTGGGGAGGCTGGCGGCCTGCTTCCTCGATTCGATCGCGACGCTGGGCCTGAACGGGGAGGGGCTGGGGCTGGCCTACCACTTTGGGCTGTTCCGGCAGAAGTTTGAGCAGAACAGCCAGCACGAATATCCCGACCGCTGGCACAAGGAGCCGGACTGGCTGCGCCGCACCGGCGAGACCTTCACCGTCCCGCTGGGGGAGCTGGAGGTCACCGCGCGGCTCTATGAGCTGGACGTCACCGGCTATGAGGCCAAAACGACGGCCCGGCTGCGCCTGTTCGATCTGGAGACCAGCGACGAAAGTCTGGTGCACGACGGCATCGACTTTGACAAGACCGACCTGCGCCGCAACCTGACCCTCTTTCTCTACCCGGACGACAGCGATGAGCAGGGCAGGCGGCTGCGCTTTGCGCAGGAATATTTTCTGTCCAGCGCGGCGGCCCAGTTGATTGTCAGCGACATCAAGAGCCGGGGCTTTGCGCCGCAGCAGCTCGACCGGGCGGCGGTGGTGCAGCTCAACGACACCCACCCCACCCTGATGATTCCGGAGCTGATCCGCCTGCTGGTGCAGGAGGGGCTCGATCTGGATGCGGCCATCCGCACCGTTTCCCGCACCTGCGCCTACACCAACCACACCATTCTGGCAGAGGCGCTGGAAAAGTGGCCGCTTGGCTACTTTGAGCGGCTGACCCCCTGGCTGGTGCCGGTGGTGGAGGAGCTGGACCGCCGCGCCAGGGTGCTCTGCGCCGACCCAAAGACGGCCATCATCGACCGGCAGGAGGTGGTGCACATGGCGCACATCGCCATCCACTTCGGCTGCTCGGTCAACGGGGTGGCGAAGCTGCACACCGAGATTTTAAAGTCGAGCGAGCTGGCGCCCTTTTATGAGCTCTACCCTGAGCGGTTCCACAACGAGACCAACGGCATCACCTTCCGCCGGTGGCTGATGCTCTGCAATCCGGCCCTCTCCGGCTTTATCACCGAGCTGATCGGCGACGGGTGGAAAAAGGATGCGATGCAGCTGGAGCGCCTGACCGCCTACCGCACCGACGATGCGGTGCTGGAAAGGCTGCAGGCCATCAAGCAGCAGAACAAAGCGGCGCTGGCAAAGGAGATTGAGGAGCGGATGGGCATCGCCATCGACCCGGATTCGGTCTACGACATTCAGATCAAGCGACTGCACGAGTATAAGCGCCAGCAGATGAACGCCCTGTACGCGGTATGGAAATATTTTGAGATTCTCGACGGCCGCCTGCCGCGCCGACCCATCACCCTGCTCTTTGGAGCCAAGGCGGCCCCGGCCTACACCATTGCCAAGGACATCATCCACCTCATCCTCTGCCTGCAGCAGCTGTTTTTGCAGGACGAGCGGGTCAGCCCCTATCTGAAGATTGTGATGGTGGAAAACTACAACGTCAGCTGGGCGCAGAAGCTGATTCCCGCCTGCGACATCTCCGAGCAGATTTCGCTTGCCTCCAAGGAAGCCAGCGGCACCGGCAACATGAAGCTGATGCTCAACGGCGCGGTGACGCTGGGGACGATGGACGGCGCCAACGTCGAGATCCACGACCTGGTGGGCGAGCAGAACATCTACACCTTTGGCAAATCGAGCGCAGAGGTGATGAAGCTCTACGCCGAAAACAGCTACTGCCCGGCCAAAATCTACGACGGCGACCCGGTGGTGGAGAAGCTGGTCGACTTCATCGTCGACAAAAAGATGATCCGCCTCGGCGACCCGGTGCAGCTGGGCAGGCTTTATAAGGAGCTGGTCGGCAAGGACTACTTTATGACCCTCTTGGATCTGCGGGAATACATCGACACCAAGGAGCAGATGCTGGCCGACTATGAAAACCGGCGCGAATGGAGCCGCAAGAGCCTTGTCAACATCGCCAGGGCGGGCTATTTTTCGGCCGACCGCACCATCGAAGGCTATAACCGGGACATCTGGAAGCTGGAAAGAAAATAAAAACAGGAGGAACCGATACAAGATGGAGACCAAAGGCTACTACGCCATGAGCTTTTACAACACCACCGACACCATGCAGACCGAAAAGAAGGCCAAGGCCCTCTTTCCCATCCAGGTGATGCCGACCCCGCGGGCCATCTCCCAGAGCTGCGGGCTGGCGCTGCGCTTTGAGGGGGAGGACGAGGCGGCCTACCTGGAATTTGCCCGGCAGCAGCCGGTTCCGCTGGGGCTTTACCGCATCGAGCCGGACGAGAACGGGGAGCTGCGCGCGCGGGCCATCTTCTGCCGCGAGCCCTCCTGAACGGTTTGATAAAAAACCGGTTTTAAAAAATAAAATTTTTGTGAAAATCGTCTTGACAAAGCCCCGGGGGATGGAGTATACTGATAACGGCTTTAGAACACAAAACAGCTGATTCTGATAGAAAGGAGACGAAAGGTATGACAATGAATGCTTGCTTTTTTGATAACGCACCATATTGGACAACTCAACAGCAGGGAAGTGCTTTTTCGTTCTCCTCCCGCGTGGACCTGTGCGCCCGCGCCAGCTCGAACAGAAGCTGATTCGCAGAATAATTGCCCTTTTTAAGCCGCCCTGTTTTCTTAAAAAAACAGGGCGGCTTTTTTTATCCAGCGCATCAATAAAAAGGAAGGCAGCCGGTAAGTCAGGAAGGAGAGAAAGGACGCGCTGCCCCAAAAGGGAAAGAAAATGTTTTTTGAAAGAGGAGTGATTTTACTTGCAAAACGATCAGAAGAGCAAGGCGTATGCGGTGGTATTTCGCTTTGTCAAAGAAAATCTGTGGCTGTTTGGGCTGGGGCTGCTGTGCTCGATGCTCAACACCGCCTTTAACTCGCTGACCCCGCAGATTATCCGCATGACCGTCGACTCGATCATCGGCTCGGAGGAGCTGCCCGGCTGGTTCACTGCGCTGGGGCTGCAGCGCCTTTTGCAGGGCGACACCGCCCGGGTGCTGCTGCTGGCGGCGGCAGCGGTGCTGGCAGCGGCCATTTTGTCGGGCGTCTTTAGCTTTTTGGCCCGCATCAACACCGCCAGGGCCTCGGAAAACGCGATCAAGTCGCTGCGGGACGCGCTGTACGGGCACATCCAGAAGCTGCCCTTTTCCTGGCACACCGCCCACCAGACCGGCGAGATCATCCAGCGCTGCACCTCGGACGTCGAGGTCATCCGCAACTTTGTCAGCGCGCAGATGGTGGAGGTGTTCCGCATCGTCTTTTTGATTGTGATGACAATGGCCATCATGTTCTCGATGAATGTCAAAATTTCGCTGGTGGTGGCGGTCTTTATCCCCATCATCGCGCTGTACTCGTTTTTCTTCAGCTCCAAAATCTCCAAGCGATTCATGGACGCCGACATCGCCGAGGGCAAGCTCTCCTCCACCGTGCAGGAAAACCTGACCGGCGTGCGGGTGGTGCGCGCCTTTGGCCGGGAGAATTTTGAGATCGAGCGCTTTGATGAGCGCAACAACCACTTCGCCGACCTGTGGATCCGCCTGGGCCACATGATGACCACCTACTGGAGCACCGGCGACTTCATCATGGCGCTGCAGGTGCTCACCGTCATCTGCGTCGGCACCGTCAGCGCGGTGCACGGGGAGATCACCCTGGGCGAATTTCTGGCCTTTGTCTCTTACAACGCCACCCTGACCTGGCCGGTGCGCAGCCTGGGCAAAATCCTGGCCGAGATGAGCAAGACCGGCGTCTCACTGGAGCGCGTCAGCTATATCCTGCTGGCCGAGCCGGAGCACGACCCGCCCCGGGCGCTGCAGCCGCCGATGGACAAAGACATTTCCTTCGAGCACGTCACTTTCGGCTATGAAAACCAGAAGCCGGTGCTGGACGACGTGACCTTCACCATCCCCGCCGGCAGCACCTTCGCCATTCTGGGCGGCACCGGCAGCGGCAAGACCACCCTGATGCACCTGCTCAACCGCCTGTACGACCTGGAGCCGGGCTGCGGGCGCATCACCATCGGCGGGGTGGACATCAGCCGTATTGGCCGCGGCTACCTGCGCAAAAATGTGGCGATTGTTTTGCAGGAGCCGTTTTTGTTCTCCCGCACCATCCGGGAAAATATCGGCATCACCGCCCAGGAGCGGGACCGCGACGCCATGCTCGAATATGTGCGGGCGGCGGCGCGCTCGGCCTGTGTGGACGAGGCCATCGAGGGCTTTGCCCAGGGCTATGAGACGGTGGTGGGCGAGCGCGGTGTCACCCTCTCGGGCGGACAGAAGCAGCGCGTGGCCATCGCCCGGATGCTGACCCAGAACGCCCCGGTGATGATCTTCGACGACTCGCTGTCGGCGGTGGACGCCGAGACCGACGCCAAAATTCGCCAGCAGCTCAAGGAGAAGATGGGCAGCGCCACCACCATCCTGATCTCCCACCGCATCACCACCCTGATGCAGGCGGACAGGATTTTGGTGCTGGACAACGGCCGGGTAGCGGACCTTGGCACCCACGAGGAGCTGATTGCGCGGCCGGGCATCTACCGGGATATCTATGAGATTCAGATGAACAACGCCGACCGGGAGCTGCTGCAGAAGGCCGCGGCGGGCGCTCCGCAAGACGCTGTGACAGAAAGCAGGTGAGCAACATGGCAAATATCAACCGTGACGACGCGCCGCAGAGCAACAAGTCCTTTCAGTTTTCCATCTGGAAGCGGCTGGGGCCGTTCATCAAGCCCTACCGCTGGCTGCTGCTGCTGATTATCGTCACCAACATCATCATCTCGATTGTCGATGTGCTGCTGCCGCTGTTCCAGCGGTACGCGGTGGACAACTTTATCGAACAAAAATCGCTGCAGGGCTTCCAGACCTTCATCGTTGGGTACCTGGCGGTGATTGTGCTGCAGGTGCTCAGCTTTGTCTTTTATACGTTGAGCGCCATGAAGATGGAGATGCGCATGGGGCGCGACCTCAAGCGCGCCTGCTTTGTCCATCTGCAGACCCTCTCCTTCTCCTACTACAACGTCACGCCGGTCGGCTACATCCTGGCCAGGGTGATGAGCGATACCAACAAGATCGCCTCGATCACCGCCTGGGACCTGATCGACATCCTCTGGGCGCTGACCTATGTGGTGTGCGCCTTCATCTCGATGGCGATGCTGGATTTGCGGCTGGCGCTGATGGTCATGGTGATCGTGCCGGTCATCGCGGTGCTGACCGCCTACTTCCAGAAGAAGATTCTGTTCTGGAACCGAAAGGTGCGCGCCATCAACTCCCGCATCACCGGCGCCTTCAACGAGGGCATCATGGGCGCAAAAACCTCCAAGACGCTGGTCATCGAGGACAAAAACACCCACGAGTTTGCCGGCATCACCGAGGAGATGCGTTCCGCTTCGGTGCGCGCGGCAGGACTGAACGCGGTGTACATCCCGCTGGTCATGCTGGCCAGCTCCGCCGCCACCGCCATCGTGCTGGTGCGGGGCGGCAACCTGGTGCTGGAAAACGCCATGCTGGTGGGCACCCTCTCGGCCTTCACCACCTATGCGGTGTCCATCTTTGAGCCGATCCAGCAGATGGCGAGGGTGCTGGCCAACATCATCGCGGTGCAGCCGAACATCGAGCGTGTCATGGGGCTGCTGGACCAGAAGCCGAACATCGTCGACAGCCCCGAGGTCATCGCAAAGTACGGCGACACCTTCCACCCAAAGAAGGAAAACTGGGAGCCGATTAAGGGAGACATCGAGTTCGACGACGTCTCCTTCCAGTACCCGGACGGCGAAGAGGAGGTGCTCAGCCACTTCAGCCTGAAGATTCCGGCGGGCACCACCGTTGCCATCGTCGGCGAGACCGGCGCGGGCAAGTCCACCCTGGTCAACCTGGCCTGCCGCTTCTTTGAGCCGACCGCCGGCCGCATCCTGATCGACGGCAGGGACTACCGCGAGCGCAGCCAGCTCTGGCTGCACAGCCGGCTGGGGTATGTGCTGCAGAACCCGCACCTGTTTTCCGGCACGGTGATGGACAACATCCGCTATGGCCGGCTGGACGCCACCGACGAGGAGGTTCGCGCGGCGGCCAAGGCCGTCTCGGCGGACACGGTGGTGGAGCACCTGGAGGACGGCTACAACAGCGACGTCGGCGAGGGCGGCGACAAGCTCTCCACCGGCGAGAAGCAGCTGATCTCCTTTGCGCGCGCGGTGCTGGCCGACCCGGCCATCTTTGTGCTGGACGAGGCGACCAGCTCGATCGACACCCAGACCGAGCAGCTGATTCAGAGCGCGACACTGCGGCTGCTCAAGGGGCGGACTTCTTTCCTGATTGCGCACCGGCTTTCCACCATCCGGCAGGCCGATTTGATTCTGGTGGTCAAGGACGGCAAGATTGTGGAGCAGGGCAAGCACGAGGAGCTGCTCCAAAAGGGCGGCTACTACCACGATCTTTATTCCAAGCAGTTCCAGCAGGAGGAGATGCATTCCCGCCTGAGCGGCGAGAGCGCCTAGATTTTCAAAGGTCCCCTTTGATGGGGGCCTTTTTCTTTTCCTCTCTTCCTCTCTGCCGAGGGGCACTCGGAGGCCTCTTTGCGAGGAGGGCCGGGGCCCTCCTCTGCGCTCCTCCCTAGATGCGGGCGCTCCGCCCCGCGCCCCGGCCTACTTTCTCGCGTAGAGAAAGTAGG
>URGV01000041.1 GCA_900547455.1 uncultured Oscillospiraceae bacterium | reverse complement strand
CTTTCTCTACGCGAGAAAGTAGGCCGGGGCGCGGGGCGGAGCGCCCGCTCTGGGGAGTGCAGAGGGGGAACCCCTCGCATCGTTGGGGGCTGGGACTGCCGTCCCGCAAAAAGTCACCCCGGGGCAGCGTCTGGCTATCGCCCAGCCGCTGCAGGCTATCCCCCATGCCGCTGCTTCCAGTCCTTAATCTGCTCCAGCCGGGCCTTGAACTTTGCCTCCTGCCCCTGCTCGGTGGGCTCGTAGTAGGTCTTTCCCAGCAGCGAGTCGGGCAGGCACTGGATGGTGGTCAGCTTGTCCTCGGTGTTGTGGGCGTACTGGTAGCCCTCGCCGTAGTGCAGCTCCTTCATCAGCCGGGTCGGGGCGTTGCGGATGACCAGCGGCACCGGCTCGGCAAGCTGGGAGAGCGCGTCGGTCCTGGCGTGCTCGTAGGCTTTGTAGAGGGCGTTGGATTTTGGCGCCAGCGACATGTACACCACCGCCTCGGTCAGGTGGACGGTGCACTCCGGCATCCCGATGTAGTGGCAGGCCTGGTAGGCCGCCACCGCAATCTGCAAAGCGCGCGGGTCGGCAAGGCCGATGTCCTCGCTGGCAAAGCGGGTCACCCGCCGCGCCACATACAGGGGGTCCTCCCCGGCCTCCAGCATCCGCGCCAGCCAGTAGACCGCCGCGTCCGGGTCGGAGTTGCGCATCGACTTGTGCAGCGCGGAAATCAGGTTGTAGTGCTCCTCGCCCTTTTTGTCATACAGCAGCGACTTGCGGGAGGTGCACTGCTCCAGCGTCTCCTCGGTGACAGTAACCTCTTCACTGTTGTCGCTCTCGCCGTTGAGCACCACCATCTCCAGGGTCGAGAGGGCGGTGCGGGCGTCGCCGTTGGCAAAGCTGGCGATGGCCCCGAGCATCTCGGGGGCGATGTTGACGCGGATATTTCCAAAGCCGCGGGAATCGTGCAGCGCGCGGGTGAGCAGCTCGGTCAGGTCCTGCTCGGTCAGGCTCTGCAGCACAAACACCTTGCAGCGGGAGAGCAGCGCGGAGTTTACCTCAAAGGAGGGATTCTCGGTGGTGGCGCCGATGAGGATGATGCTGCCCTTCTCCACAAAGGGGAGAAAGGCGTCCTGCTGGGCCTTGTTGAAGCGGTGAATCTCGTCGACAAAGACGATGGTGCGCTCGCCATAGCGGCGGTTGTCCTCCGCCTGCTGCATCACCGCGCGGATCTCCTTGATGCCGCTGGTGACGGCCGAGAAGTTGATGAACGCGGCTCTGGTGTGGTTGGCGATCACCCGGGCAAGGCTGGTTTTGCCCACCCCCGGCGGCCCCCAGAAGATCATCGAGGAGACGCGGTCGCTCTCAATCAGGCGGCGCAGCACCTTGCCGGGGCCCAACAGGTGCTTTTGCCCGACAAATTCGTCCAGCGTCTGCGGCCGCATCCGGGCAGCTAAGGGGGAGGCGTCGGCGCGCTCAAACAGGGATTGTTGCTCCATAAAAATCCTCCTTTTTGGGGTGTTTTCTTCAGTATAGCACGATTTTGCAATAGGCACAATGCAAGCAGGCAGGCGGAAAAAACGAGGCTCTTTGTAGAAGAATCGGGGGAAAATCAAAAGAAATGGATAGACGCGCCCCCGTTTTGATGGTATAATAAGACAAAACAATCGAGGGAGCGATCCATTTGGACAAGACAAACAAGCCGTCCGGCAAAAAGAGCAAAATCACCGCCCTGAGCCTGACGGGACTTTTACTCCGCTGCGCCTTCACCGCTGTCACCAACGGCTACGCGCAGGGCTTTTTGCAGGGGAAGATCTACCGGGGCAAGCTAAAGCTGATCTGCATGCCGGGCCTTAACTGCTATTCCTGCCCGGGGGCGTTGGGCTCCTGCCCGATCGGTTCGCTGCAGGCGGTGCTGGACAGCGGCAAGTTCCGCTTTTCCTGCTATGTGCTGGGCTTTCTGGTGCTGTTTGGCGCGGTGCTGGGGCGGTTTGTCTGCGGGTGGCTGTGCCCCTTTGGGCTGGTGCAGGACCTGCTGCACAAAATTCCGCTGTTTCAGAAAAAGAAAAATCTGCCCGGACACCGGGTGCTGCGGTGGCTCAAATTTGTGGTGCTGGGGCTGTTTGTCATCCTCCTGCCGATGACCGTCACCGGTCTCACCGGGATGGGCGACCCGTGGTTCTGCAAGTACCTCTGCCCGAGCGGCACGCTGTTCGGCGGCATCCCGCTGCTGGCGGCAAACCCGACGCTGCGTGCGGCGGCGGGGCTGCTGTTTGACTGGAAGATGCTGGTGCTGCTGGCGGTGGTCGTCTTGTCGATCAAGTTCTACCGCCCCTTCTGCAAGTACCTCTGCCCGCTGGGCGCCATCTATGGGCTGTTTAACCCGGTTGCCCTCTACCGCTATCGGGTAGAGGAGAGCGCCTGCGTCCACTGCGGCAGCTGCCGGCAGGCGTGCGGGATGGACATCCCCGTCTGGGAAAAGCCGAACAGCATCGAGTGCATCCGCTGCGGCAAGTGCAAGGCTGCCTGCCCGACCGGGGCGATTCATTCGACGGCGGAGGGCCTGCGCGTCAAGCCCTATGCGGGGCTGGAACAGCAGGAAACGGAAGAATAAATTGGCGCCTCAGGAACGGGAGGGAGGTTTATATGGGATGAAGCATAAGAACATGTTGTTGGTATCGCTGCTGATGGCGTCGCTGGTTTTGCTGGGCGGCTGTCAGAGCCGAACGCTCGAGCCGCAGGACCCGGAACCGACGGTGGGGGAATCGGTCGTGGAGCCGGACCCGGAGCCGGTGCAGCCGGTCGAGCAGGAGCCGCAGATCCCCGACAACGCCCCCGGCTTTTATACAACCCGCCAGGAGATGAACGGCTGGGAGGTGTTCTCGCTCTCCACCGCGCAGGACCTCATCGACCTGTCCGACTGGGTGCAGGACGGGGAGGACACCGCCGGGCGCATCTTTGTGCTGGAGGATAACATCGACCTTGGCGGCGTCGATTTTGTGCCCATCGGCACGCGGGAAAATCCCTTCCGGGGCGCTTTTCTCGGCCGGGGGTACAGCGTCACGGGTTTAAGCGTCACCGTCCCCGACTATGGAGCGTCGGCGGGATTGTTTGGGCATCTCAGCTACGCGACGGTCGACAGCCTGCAGGTCAGCGGCACCGTCACCGCCTGTCATTGGGCGGGCGGACTGGTGGGCTATGCGGAAGGCTCCACCATCGAAAACTGCTCCTTCACCGGCAGCGTCAACGGGGTGTTGAGCGACATCGGCGGCCTGTGCGGGGCGGCTTATGCCAGCGAGTTTTATTCCTGCACCGCCGGCGCCGACGTCACCGGCCAGGAGTCGCTGGGCGGCTTTGCCGGGACCCTGGGGCAGGACAGCCTGGTGCAAAACTGCGCGGCGCTGGGAACGGTTTCAGCCGCCGGCCGCGAGCATTGGCTGGAGGAGTACGGCCTGCCCGAGCCGGACTGGGGCACCCAGCCGGACACCGAGATCATGGTGCGCTACATCGGCGGCTTTGCCGGGATGAACATCGGCTCGCTCGAAAACTGCCTGTCGATGGGCGCGGTCAAGACGCTGGAGGTGGCCAAGAGCGCCGGCGGCTTTGTTGGCTATGAGTCTGGCAGCGACACCGGCTGTTACTACTTTATGGACTACAATGCGCATCTGGAGCCGGGCTATGCGGTGGGGGACTACGCCTCCCTGACCGCCCAGGGCCTTTACTATGACCGGATGGCCAGCCGGTCGAGCTTTGCGGGCTGGGATTTTGACGCCGTCTGGCAGATGGGCGAGCGGCACCCCGAGCTGATCATCCAGGACCCGATGACCGCCGAGATCATCGCGGGCGCGCCGGACCCCACAGCGGGGCTGGAAGGGGACAGCGATTCCACGATGCAGAGTGCGGACAGCGGCAGCGGGGAGGTCGGATGAGCGCCGCTCAAACCGGCAGGATAGCCGGGACAGAAAATCGGTTTAATTGTCAATGAGATAGAACCCAATCTGAAGGAGGATATTGTATGAAGATCAACCCCGTAAAGGGCACGGCGGACTACCTGCCGTCCCAGACTTTGCTGCGGGACTACCTGCAAAACATCATTTTGGAGACCTACCGCGAGGCCGGCTTTGAGCGGATCATGACCCCGGCCATCGAGGACATGGAGAACCTGGAAAAGAGCGAGGGCGGCGACAACCTCAACCTCATGTTCAAAATCTTAAAGCGGGGCGACAAGCTCTCGGCGGCGCTGGACAAGCAGGACTATGGGAATCTGGCGGACCTGGGGCTGCGCTACGACCTGACCCTGCCGCTCAGCCGCTTCTACGCGGGCAACCGCAATAAGCTTGCGAACCCGTTTAAGGTCATCCAGATCGACAAATCCTACCGCGCCGAGCGCCCGCAGAAGGGCCGTATGCGCGAGTTTGTCCAGTGCGACATCGACATCCTGGGCAGCGATTCGCCGCTGTGCGAGCTGGAGCTGATCCACACCACCGCCGCGGCGCTGCTGAAGCTGAACATCGGCTCCTTCACCATCCGCATCAATGACCGCCGGGTGCTGCGGGGCGTGCTGCACAACCTTGGCGTCGCCGAGGAGCAGATGGACACCGTCTGCGTCACGCTGGACAAGTGGGACAAGATCGGCACCGAGGGGGTCCTGGCCGAGCTGGAGGAAAAGCAGCTGGACGCTGCCGCCCGCCAGAAGCTGGGCGAGCTGCTGGACGGCGGCCGCACCATCGAGCAGGCCGAGCAGCTCTGCGGACAGCCGCAGTACATCGAGCAGCTCAAAACCATCATCGCCGACGCAAACGCGCTGGCCGACGGGAAGTATGACGTGGCCTTCGACCTGCTGCTCATCCGCGGCCAGGGCTACTACACCGGCACCGTCTTTGAGATTCAGAGCAACCAGTACAAGGGCGCTGTGGGCGGCGGCGGACGCTACGACGGGCTGATCGGCAAATTCACCGGTGAGAACGTCCCGGCGGTCGGCTTCTCGATCGGCTTTGAGCGCATCTTCCAGATTCTGGAACAGCAGGGCTTTGCCATCCCGGACCGCCGCAAAAAAGCAGCGGTGCTGTGCGACGAGGGCCAGGGCGCGGACGCCATCCGCATGACCGACCGCCTGCGCGCGCAGGGCATCGACGCCAGCGTCTACCTGCGGCCAAAGAAGATGGGCAAGTTCTTAAACAAGCTCGAGGAGCAGGGCTACGACGGCTTCCTGGTCCTGGGCGAGAGCGAAGAGCCAAAGTGGTTTGAGAAATAGAGAAGGACAAAGGAAGGCCGGTTTGCCTCATGGCAAACCGGCCTTTCTGATCTGACTAACCGGAGAAAGCTAGTCTTTTAAAATTGTCGGAATCAGCTCCAGCAGGTCGGCAAAGCGTTCGATGCGCGGCACCTCACGGTCCACCTGCCCCATGCCGTAGGCGGCGTGGATGAAGGGAACCCCCGCAAACCGGCAGGCGTTGCAGTCGCCCTGGGTGTCGCCGATATACAGCGGGCGCTGAATCTGATGCTTCTCCACCATCATCTTGAGGTTCTCTCCCTTGCCGTGCCCGGTCATCCCCGAGCAGGTGAAGCCGGCAAAGCAGTCTCCCAGCCCCGACACCTCCAGAAAGGTCTGGATGTAGCCGTCCTGGCAGTTGCTGACGATGTAGAGCGGGTATCGTTTGCAGAGGGTGCGCAGCACCTGCGGCACATCGGGATAGAGGGTGCCCGGATGCTCCCGCAGCCAGGGCAGCTCCTCGATGCTGCACCGGTTAAAGACCTCCACCCGCTGCTCCTCGGGCAAGGCGGGCAGGGCAGCGGCGGCAATCTCCTCCACCGTCTTGCCCATATAGCTGCGCAGCTCGGGCAGGGTCATCGGTTCGCGGTCGCTGTAGCGGGCCATCACCCGGTTCCAGGCGGGCAGCATCTGTTCGGTGGCGTCCCAGAGGGTGCCGTCCAGGTCAAAGATAATGCCTGTTTCCATACTTTTACACATCCTTCTCTGATTGTATCTCTTGAAAAATCCTATTTTTTAGGATAACACATTTTTGCCGGAAAATCTATGAAAAAATTTCCTGAAAACGCTTGACATTTTAAGAGAAGTCCTGTATAATAATATTCGTCGCTGACATGGGGGCGTAGCGCAGCTGGGAGCGCGTACGGTTCGCATCCGTAAGGTCGGGAGTTCGATCCTCCTCGTCTCCACCAAGATAAGAGGGCATAGCTCAGTTGGTTAGAGTACTTGCTTGACATGCAAGGGGTCGGTGGTTCAAGTCCACTTGTCCTCACCAGGCTGAGCCTGGACGCGGTTCGCGTTCTGGGCTCGGCTTTTTCTTTTGCCTTTTCGCCCGCGTTTGCGGCGGGCATCCTGCCTGGTAACGGCAGCTTATCATCCGGTAGATTTGATCTGCCGGTTTTTTTCTGTGTACTTTGAGGAGGAGTGGATAGGATGCAGCACGATCTGACCAGGGGCCCGATCACCCGGACGATGCTTTTGTTTGCCGGGCCGATGATTGCCGGGAACCTGCTGCAGCAGTTTTACAACATTGCCGACACGCTGATTGTCGGGCAGTTTCTGGGGGCGCAGGCCCTGGCGGCGGTGGGCAGCGCCTTCACGCTGATGACCTTTTTGACCTCCATCCTGCTGGGGCTGTGCATGGGCAGCGGGGCGGTGTTCTCCATCCGGTATGGGGAGCGCAACGAGGAGAAGCTCAAATCCAGCATCTTTGTCTCCTTTGTGATGATCGCCCTGGTGACGCTGGTGATGAACCTGCTGGTCTTTTTACTGATCGACCCCATCATCCGCTTCATGAACATTCCCTCCGACGTCTACGGCATGATGCGGGACTACCTCTGGGTGATCTTTGCCGGCATCGGCTTTGTCTTTCTCTACAATTACTTTGCGGCCCTGCTGCGCGCGGTGGGCAACTCGCTGGCCCCGCTGCTCTTTCTGGCCGTCTCCGCCGTCACCAACATCGTGCTGGACCTGCTGTTTGTCGTCACCTTCCAGCGGGGCGTGGCCGGCGCGGCGGAGGCCACCGTCATCGCGCAGGCGCTGTCCGCGGTGGGCATCGCCGCCTACACCTTTATCAAGTTCCCGGCCTTCCGTCCGGACCGCCGGTACATGAAGATGAACAGACAGATTCTGCGGGAGATTTTCCAGTACGCCTTTCTGACCTGCATCCAGCAGTCGGTGATGAACTTTGGCATCCTGCTGGTGCAGGGGCTGGTCAACAGCTTCGGCACCGCGGTGATGGCGGCCTTTGCGGCGGCGGTCAAGATCGACGCCTTCGCCTATATGCCGGTGCAGGATTTCGGCAACGCCTTCTCCACCTTTGCCGCACAGAACTTTGGCGCCAAAAAGGAGGAGCGCATCCGCAGGGGCATCCGCAGCGCCATTGGGGTTACGGTGGTGTTCTGCCTGATTGTGTCCGCGCTGGTCTTTGTCTTTGCGCGGCAGCTGATGCTGATCTTTGTCCAGCCGCAGGAGACCGAGATTCTGGCGGTGGGGGTGCAGTACCTGCGCATCGAGGGCGCCTTCTACTGCGGGATCGGCTGCCTGTTTTTGCTCTACGGCTTCTACCGTGCGGTGCGCCGTCCGGGCATCTCGGTGGTGCTCACCGTCCTCTCGCTGGGCACAAGGGTGGTGCTGTCCTACCTGCTGGCCTCCATTCCGGCCATCGGGGTGGTGGGGATCTGGTGGTCCATCCCGATTGGCTGGCTGCTTGCCGACCTGGCGGGGCTGCTCTATTACAAAAAGTTTAAAAAGCAACTGCTGGAACAACTGTAAGAAATCAAAAAAGAGGCCCGGAAAAGGGTCTCTTTTTTTATGCCTTTTGAGAGGAAGCTCCCTTTGATTCGATTGTCGTGCTCCGCATCTGCTGGGCGCTGAGGCCATTTTTTCCGCCGGCTTTGAGCCAGTACCGCTCGGCTTCCTGCACATACCGCTTTTGGGAGAGCGGCATCCGGGTCGAAAGGGTCACTGTCTTGCCGGAGGAAATGGCGCGCGCCAGCTTTTGGATGGCTCCCTTGACAAACAGGGCGAAGGGGGTCTGCAAGATGGCCTCCCCGCTGCCGATCGAAAGGCTGCTGCCAAAGGGAAAGCCGTTTTTCCGGCAGAACAGCTTGAGCATGTCGATGGCGATCTCGTTTTGCCGGGGCTCCAGAAAGCCGCAGTTGACGATCAGGTGAACGGTTGGCTTGTGGGCGAGGGGGCTTTTTTCCAGACAGGAGAGAAAGTCGAGCATGCAGCAGGGCAGGCAGTCGACATAGAGCGGAAAGACAAAGACCAGGTTGGAGCAGCTTTCCAGCGCACTGCAGATGTCCCGGTGGTTCTGGGAGGCGAGGTTATATTCCAGCGTCGCGCCGGGGTAGGAGCGTTTTAAAAGCTGGGCAAATTCCCGCGAGTTGGATTTGGAAGCGCGGGGACTCCCGTTTAAGATCATCATTCTTCCCATCTGCTCACCTCCCTGGCGACGGCGCCGTCCAAATTTTCTTCATCGACAAAGAGAACCCGGCTGCTCGCAAAGCAGAGATTGAGGGCGTTGCGCTCGACTAACCGGGAAAACAGCTGCCGCTCCTCGGGGCTGCTTTCCCCGTAGGCGATCAGGACAGCGTCCTTGGGGCACACGTCGCGCAGGACGTGGTGGGTTTCCCCCTGGCGCAGCTGCAAAAAGGGCTGCTGGATGGGCAGCGAGCGCTCCAGCAGGCGCTTCATTGGCAGATCGTAGCAGCCAAAGCGGATGCGGCTGATGAGGAGCAGGCGGTCGCACCGGGCGATCAGCGGATAGATTTTGACGGCGTCGTCCCGAATCACACAGCGTCCGGGCGTCCTGGTCCAGCAGGAAAAGCAGCCGGTGCAGGCGGCGATTTTGCGGGAGGACAGATCGACAAGACAGCTGTCTGCGCCGCCGCTGAGGGGAGCGCGGAGGGGGCGGTCGGTCAGTATCAGATTCATAAGGACCCTTCTTTTGTTAAAAAATGGGAAATTTGTACCCCCTTATGATACCACAATTCCGCCGCGAAAAAAAGAAAAAAAGAGAAAAAACAAATAAATTCGGGCGGAGAGTTTCTTTGAATGGCAAGATGTGGTATAATAAAAATGATTCTATTTTACAAAATAAAAAGGGCTGGCGGAGATTTTTTGAAGGAAATTCTCCCGCGTCCTACTTTGATAAACATGTGAGGAGGATGGTTTATGGCAAAGCTGTATTCGGTCGCGCTTTCCAAATTGATCGAAGACCTGAAGCTGGAAACGGTCTATATGCCCCGTGACCCGCAGGAGATCATGATTAAGACGGTGGACATCAACCGCCCGGGACTGCAGCTGTGCGGATTTTATGATTACTTCGACAGCAACAGAATCCAGCTGTTCGGTCTGGGCGAGTTTGCCTATATGGAAAAGTACACCCCCGAGGAGCGGCAGCAGTTTCTGGATCAGTTCTTTTCCCAAAAGGTGCCGGCGGTCATCATCAGCCGCGACCTGGACATCCCCGAGGAGATGGTGACGGCGGCCAACACCTATGAGGTTCCGCTGCTGCGCACCAGTCTTCCGACCTGCGACTTTATGGCGACGATGATCGCCACCCTGAAGGTGGACCTGGCGCCGCGCATCACCCGCCACGGCGTGCTGGTGGAGGTCTACGGCGAGGGCGTTCTGCTGCTGGGCGAGAGCGGCGTCGGCAAGAGCGAGACCGCCATCGAGCTGATTAAGCGCGGCCACCGGCTGGTCGCGGACGACGCGGTGGAGATTCGCAAGGTTTCGGATAAAACCTTAGTCGGCTCCTCCCCGGCCAACATCCGCCACTTTATGGAGCTGCGCGGTGTGGGCATCATCAACGCCCGCCGCATCTTCGGCATGGGCTCGGTCAAGATGACCGAGAAGGTGGATATGGTCATCTCGCTGGAGCAGTGGGACAAGACCAAGGTCTATGACCGCATGGGCATGACCAACGAGTACATGGAGATTATGGGCATCAAGGTGCCGTCGCTGACCATCCCGGTCAAGACCGGCCGAAACCTGGCCGTCATCATCGAGGTCGCCGCGATGAACAACCGCCAGAAAAAGATGGGCTACAATGCCGCCCAGGAGCTGCTGCGCCAGCTCGGCATGACCGAGGACCTGCCGCCCGAGACGGTGAAGAAGGACGACGACGATCTGTATTGATGCAGCAGAGAAGATAAAAGTAAAGGAGTGGGCATACAATGAGACTGATAGCTGATACACATACGCACACCCTTGCCAGCAACCACGCCTACAGCACGGTGATGGAAAACATCGTCGCGGCAAGGGAGCAGGGACTTTTGTACATGGCGATGACCGAGCACGGTCCTAAAATGCCGGACGCCCCGCACATCTGGCACTGCGTCAACCAGTGGGAGGTGCCCTCGCTGTACAAGGGCCTCAATATCCTGCACGGCATCGAGGTGGACGTCATGGATGAGGATGGGACGCTCGACATCGACAACAAGATACTGGCGGGGCTGGAATGGGTCATCGCCTCGATGCACGGGCCCTGCTTTGCGCCCGCCACCGAGCAGGAGCACACCAGGGCCTGGATGAAGGTTGCCGAAAACCCGCACGTCGACGTCATCGGCCACTGCGGCCGCGGCAACTATCCGTTTGACCACGAGAAGGTCATCCGTGCCTTTAAGGAGTACGGCAAGATTGTCGAAATCAACAACGCCACCCTGCAAAAGAGCGCCAACCACGCCGCCTGCGCCGACATCGCGCGGGCCTGCAAGCGGTTGGAGGTGCCGGTGGTGGTCAACAGCGACGCCCACTTCGCCGCCAGAATCGGCGTGTTCGACCAGGCGGTGGCGTTGCTGGAGGAAGTGGATTTTCCAAAGAAGCTGATTATCAACGCGGACATCGACCGCTTTGAAGAGGTGGTTGCACAGAAGCGCGCGGGCCTCAACCAATAAATCGCGCAAACAAAGAAAGGAGTATGCCGATGGCTTGTCTGGATGTTGCGGCAAAGGAGCGGCTGGCCGCCCTCTGCCAGCTTGAGAAGATCCCCGTCCTGTGGGACGAACCGATGAAAAATCACACCAGCTTTAAGATAGGAGGGCCTGCGGCCGCACTGTGTGCCCCGAAGGACCGGCGGCAGCTGCGGGAGCTGGTCGGATTTGTGCAGCGGGAAGGTGTGGACAGCTGGTATATCGGCAACGGCTCCAACCTGCTGGTCAGCGACGCGGGCTTAAACGGCATTGCGATCCTGCTGGACAGTAGCTTTGACGGGGAGATCGAGCTGGACGGCACCGTCCTGCTGGCCCCAGCGGGCAAAAAGCTGTCGGCAGTCTGTGCGGCGGCCTGCGCTGCGGGGCTGACCGGACTGGAATTTGCCTACGGCATTCCCGGCAGCGTCGGGGGCGCTGTCTATATGAACGCCGGGGCTTACGGCGGGGAGATGAAGGATCGCCTGCTCTGGGTGGAGTACCTTGCCCCGACCGGAGAGATTGTCCGGTTGGAGCAGGAGCAGCTCTCTCTCTCCTACCGGCACAGCCGCTTTATGGAAGAAGGGATGGAAGGAAGCTGCATTGTCCGCGCGGCCTTCGGGCTGCAAAGGGGAGAGAAGGCGGCCATCCAGTCCGAGATGGACCGCATCTTAAACCAGCGCCGCCAGAAGCAGCCGCTGGAATACCCCAGCGCGGGCAGCACCTTCAAGCGTCCGCAAGGCGCTTTTGCGGCGCAGCTGATCGACAAGTGCGGGCTGAAAGGTTTCACCGTCGGCGGCGCACAGGTGAGTGAAAAGCACGCTGGCTTTGTCATCAATACAGGGAAGGCCACCTGCGCGGATGTGCTGGAACTGACAAGACAGGTGCAGGAATGTGTACAGGAAAAGACGGGCTATTTGCTGGAGCTGGAGGTAAGGCAGCTCCCGTAGCCATTTAGATGAGGGGAAGGGAAAAGGCTTATGCGGTTTATCATTGTAACAGGAATGTCCGGTGCGGGCAAGTCGGCGGTGGTGGACGCGCTGGAGGACGTGGGCGTCTATTGCGTGGACAACATCCCCCCGGCGCTGATTCCGAAGTTTGCGTATCTCGGCAGCAGCGGGACCGACAGCTCCGGCATCGACCGGGTGGCGCTGGTGGTGGACGCGCGCGGGCTGCGCAGCGGCCTGCGGGGCGAAAACTTTATCAAGGAGCTGACCGGAGCCTTAGCCGAGCTGGACCGGGAGCGGGTCAGCTATCAGATTCTCTTTCTGGATGCGGCCAACGACGAGCTGATCAACCGCTATAAGATCACCCGCCGCCCCCATCCGCTGATGCGGGAGGGCGGGTCGCTGGCCAAGGCCATCAGCCGGGAGCGGGAGCTGCTGAGCCCCGTCAAGGACCGGGCGGACATGGTCATCGACACCACTTTGCTCAGTGCCTCCCAGCTGCGCAGCCACATCCACGACCTGTTCCGCAGCGACGACCCGGAGAAGGACGACTTTGTGGTCAACTGCATCTCCTTCGGGTTTAAGTTTGGGGTGCCGGTGGACGCGGATCTGATGTTCGATGTCCGCTGCCTGCCGAACCCCTTTTATGACCCGCAGCTGCGGCCGATGACCGGGCTGGACCAGCCGGTGCGCGACTATGTGCTGCGCTCGCCCAAGACCCAGGGCTTCCTGACGCGGTTCTATGACTTTATCGACTACATGATTCCGCTTTACCGCCACGACGAGCAGAAAAGCCAGCTGATTATCGCCGTCGGCTGCACCGGGGGAAAGCACCGTTCGGTGACGATTGCGCGGGAGCTGGCAAACCACCTCTCGGCCAAGGGCCTGCGGGTGATCACCACCCACCGGGACATCGAGAAAAAGAAGCTGTAAAGGGAGCAGGAGAAACGATGCAGCAGACAACGTGGGAAAAAGAGGACAGGCAGCCTGCCCTGCAAAGGCTCTCTCCCGCCCAGGATCAAGGGGAGCAAAGGCTTGCGGTCAATGCGTTTCTAACCGAGCACTGGGGCTCGACTGTGATGATGGTGCGCGGGGAGCAGGGCAGGCTGAGCCTGCACGCAATTTCGCGGCAGGGCTTGTGCTAAAATCTGTCTTGCCCCCGCGAAAAGGGCTTCCACAAACGAGAACAGCCGGAGGCCACCCGATCCGCGCCCGAGCTAGCGATCGAAGCTACCTTGTACGCGCGGCTGGGAGCTTTTACTAATGACGCAGTAAAGCAACCTGCGCGAGAGCGTTAAGCTCCGATAAGCAGGAGCCGGCAACGCGAATTGTTCGCGGGTTCAACCCGCCGCGATTGTTTGCGGGTTCAACCCGCCTGGAAAGGATGATTGTAAGTGGCGCAGGAAGGCCGCAACACCTTCGCGTCGAAGGTCAAGGGGGAGATCAGCCGCAACAAAGGGCTGATTGCCCGCAACAAAAAGGCGTTTACCTACGGAATGCTGCTGTGCGGAAAGAGCTTTTCGGCAGAGAGCATCTCGATGACGACCGAAAATAAGCACGTCGCAAAGCTGTATGCCAAGCTGATCTTTCAGCAGATTCCGATGCAGACCAGCGTGACGACCAGAGAATACAACGGCAACTTTCAGCAGCCGACCTATGCGGTCAGCGTGGACGACGGGGAGGACCGCAAAACCATCCTCGCCTTTTTCGGCCACCGGCAGGGCGGGGGATACAATGTGGAGCTGCTGGAAGGGGAGCAGGCCCGCCATGCCTTTTTGGCGGGGGCGATGCTGAGCTGTTCGAACATCAGCGACCCGCGCAAGGACTACCACCTGGAGTTTGTGCTGGCCGGTGAGCAGACCACCCTCTTTTTGATGCAGGTGCTGGACAGCCTATCGCTTAACTTTAAGCGCACCACCCGCCGCGGCCAGCAGATTGTCTACTGCAAGGACAGCAAATCGATCGAGGAGCTGCTGACCATGGTGGGGGCAACCGGCGCGATGATGGACGTGGTCAACGTCAAAATCTACAAGGACATGCGCAACAAGGTCAACCGCGTCACCAACTGCGAGACCTCCAACATCGAAAAGACGGTGAGTGCGGCGACGGTGCAGGCGGCGGACATCCGGTATCTAAAGCAGGTCGGCCTGTTTGACACGATGGAGCCCGCGCTCAAGCAGACGGGGGAGGCCCGGCTGCAAAATCCGGACATGTCCCTGCGGGAGCTGGGGGAGCTGCTGGGCGTCTCCCGCTCGGGAATCAACCACCGGCTGCAGAAGATCAGCCTTCTTGCAAAGCAGGCAAGGGCTGAAGGATATGCCGCTGGCAAAGCCGGTGGCAAAGCCGGTGGCTTGGAAGAAAAGGAATAAACAAAAGGGAAGAAGGGAGCGCGGTTTTTGATGGGAGACCAGTTTGTGCACCTGCACGTCCACAGCGAGTATAGCCTTCTGGACGGCGCGTGCCGGATAAAACAGCTGATCCAGCGGGTCAAGGAGCTGGGACAGGACGCGGTTGCGATCACCGACCACGGCGCCATGTACGGCGCCATCGATTTTTATAAGGAAGCCAAGGCCAACGGCGTCCGCCCGATCATCGGGTGCGAGGTCTATGTCGCGCCGAGGACCCGCTTTGACAAGGTAAACGGGCTGGACACCTCCCCCTATCATCTGGTGCTGCTGTGCGAAAACCAGACCGGCTACCAGAACCTGATCAAGATGGTGTCCCGCAGCTACACCGAGGGCTTTTACTTTAAGCCCCGCATCGACCGCGACCTGCTGCGGGAACACAGCGAGGGCATCATCGCGCTGTCCGCCTGCCTGGCGGGCGAGATTCCGCGCGCCTTAAGCCAGAACGACTACCAGAAGGCGAAGGAAGCGGCCCAGTTTTATCTGGACGTTTTCGGCAAGGACCACTACTTCATCGAACTGCAGAACCATGGCATCCGCCAGCAGCAGAAGATTCTGCCGGACTTAATCCGCCTGGCAAAGGAGCTGGACGTCGGGCTGGTGGCGACCAACGACTGCCATTACCTGACCAAAGAGGACAGCATGACTCAAAAGATCCTCCTCTGCATCCAGACCAACCACACGCTGGAAGAGGACAACGGGATGGAGTTTGAAACCGAGGAGTTTTACGTCAAATCCCGCCAGCAGATGTTCGACGCCATGCGGGAGTGCACCGGCGACGAGGAGGCCATCCGGCAGGCGCTGGACAACACGGTCAAGATCGCCGAGCGGTGTCAGGTGGAGTTTACCTTCGGACACCACATCCTCCCCAAGTTCGAGGTGCCGGACGGCAGGGACAACGTCACCTTCTTCCGGGAAAAGTGCTGGGAGGGCTTTGCAAAGCGTTACGGCGAGGATGCCCCGCAGGAATATAAGGAGCGGCTGGAGTATGAGCTGTCGGTCATCGAGAAGATGGGCTATGTCGACTACTACCTGATTGTCTGGGACTTCATCGACTACGCCAAGCGAAACGGCATACCGGTCGGGCCGGGGCGCGGCTCGGGCGCCGGCAGCATCGCGGCCTACTGTATCGGCATCACCGGCATCGACCCGATGAAGTATAATCTGCTGTTTGAGCGCTTTCTCAACCCGGAGCGTGTCAGCATGCCCGACTTCGACATCGACTTCTGCTACGAGCGCCGCGAGGAGGTCATCGACTACGTCATTCGCAAGTACGGCAAGGACCGCGTCGCGCAAATCATCACCTTCGGCACCATGGCGGCACGCGGCGGCGTGCGGGACGTCGGCAGGGTGATGGGGATGGACTACCAGCAGGTGGACAGGGTGGCAAAGGCCATCCCGATGGAGCTGCACATGACCATCGCCACCGCGCTGGAGCGCTCGCCCGACCTGCGCATCATGTACGAGAGCGACCCGCAGGTAAAGGAGCTGATCGACCACGCCTCCAAGATCGAGGGAATGCCGCGGCACGCCTCCACCCACGCGGCCGGCGTGGTAATCGCGCGCGATTCGGTGGAAAAATATGTGCCGCTGGCCAAAAACGACGAGGCCATCGTCACCCAGTACACCATGACGACGCTGGAGGAGCTGGGACTTTTGAAGATGGACTTTTTGGGTCTGCGCAACCTGACGGTCATCAGCGACGCCGAGAAGATGATTCGCCGGTACGAGCCGGATTTTGACATCGAAAAGGTTTCCCTCTCCGACCCTCTGACCTTCGAGATGATGTCCAAGGGGCAGGCCAAGGGCGTCTTTCAGTTTGAATCGGGCGGCATGCGGCAGGTGCTGGTGCAGTTAAAGCCGGAATCGATCGAGGATTTGATCGCGGTCATCTCGCTGTACCGCCCGGGGCCGATGGAGTCGATTCCCAAATATATCCGCAACCGCCACAACCCGCAGGAGATCACCTACAAGACCCCGCTCTTAAAAGACATCCTCGATGTCACCTACGGCTGCATCGTCTATCAGGAGCAGGTCATGCAGATCTGCCGCAAGCTGGCGGGCTACTCCTATGGCCGGGCGGATCTGGTGCGCCGCGCCATGTCCAAGAAAAAGCACGACGTCATGGAGCAGGAGCGCAAGAACTTTATCTGGGGCGCAAAGAAGGAGGACGGCTCGGTCGAGTGCGTCGGCTGTGTGGCCAACGGCATCAGCGAGCAGGTCGCCAACGAGCTGTTCGACGAGATGAGCTCCTTTGCCTCCTACGCCTTTAATAAATCCCACGCCGCGGCCTACGCCATCGTGGCCTACCGCACCGCGTACCTCAAAGCCCATTACCCTAAGGAATACATGGCGGCACTGCTGACCAGCATCCTGGACAACACCGACAAGATGCTCAGCTATTTAAAAGAGTGCGAGCAGATGAAGATCAAGATTCTGCCGCCGGACATCAACAAGAGCTTCACCGGCTTCACCGTCGAGGACGGCTGCATCCGCTTTGGTTTTCTGGGTGTCAAGAATCTGGGCCGGGGGGTCATGGAGGCGCTGGTACAGGAGCGGGAGCAGGGCGGCCCCTTCAACGACCTGGACGACCTGTGTGACCGGATGTACGGCAAGGATCTCAACCGCCGCGCCGTCGAGAGCTTAATCAAGTGTGGGGCGCTGGACAGCTTTGGTCACAACCGCCGCACACTGCTGGACGGCTATCAGGTGGTGATGCTGGACATCGAGGACCGGTACAAGAACAATCTGGAGGGGCAGATGAATCTGTTCGACGAGCTGGACCCCACCCACCGCAAGCACCCCTCCCAGCTGCCGAAGAAGGAGGAATTTCCGCCGGACGTAAAATTGGCGATGGAGAAGGAGGTCACCGGACTGTATGTCTCGGGACATCCGCTGGCGCAGTACCGCGAGATTGCCCGGCAGCTGGAGACGGTGGATCTGGAGGAGCTGCTTCCAGAGGACGAAGAAGAAAATTCGATGGGGCTGGATGAGGGCAAATATCGGGACGGGGACATCGTACGGGTGCTGTGTATCGTCACCGGCAAAAAGACCCGCATCCTCAAACGCCGCGGCTATATGGCCTTCATCACGCTGGAGGATACCAGCGGTTCGATCGAGATGCTGGTTTTCCCGCCGCTTTACGACCAGTACCGCGAGTTGCTGGAGGAGAATCAGGTGCTCTACATCGAAGCCAGACTCAGCATCCGCGAGGAGGACACCAAACTGGTCTGCCGGGCGGTGGCGACCCCGCAGGAGGTGCTGGATCAGCCGGAGGGCTTTATCGCCATTCCGCCGCACCACAAGCGCAAGGATGACAAGCCGCAGGTCCGCCGCAAGCGCGGCAAGCGCCCGGGGCTTTACCTGCGGGTGCCATCGAGGGAGAGCCGGGAGTTTTTAAAATCGGAGCAGTACCTCGACATCTTCGAGGGGGAGGTGCCGGTCTACTACTTTTTCCTCGACACCAAGAAGCTGGTCTGCGCGCCGCAGAAGCTGTGGATCACCTTCAACAACCCGCTGTACTTCCAGTTGGAGAAGATTTTAGGGAAGGAGAATGTGGTGGTGGTTGTTCCCGAGAAGGAGCGGAATGAGGAGGCGTAGCCTCCTGCCCTGATGCGACTCCCCAAGTGGGGGCCTCCGGCCCCTGCGCCCACCTTTTTGGGCGCTCCGCCCCAATCCCCGGCCTACTTTCTCGCGTAGAGGAAAGTAGCAGCATAAATGCTGCGAAAGATACGCCAGGAACCTCCTGGTCCAAGACTTCGAAGAAGTCTTGATCCCCGGCGAAGGGGGCGGAAGTTAAAGCGGAACGCTTTTACTTCTGCTCCCTTTGATCCCCCGGCCTTCTGCCCTAGCGGTATTGGTTGCGGTGGCTTAAGCCCTCAAGCATCCTCGGGAGCACCCCCTGCCGCGCCACGGTTTGACAGCAGGAAGTGTGACCCCCGGTATAGCTTGGGGAGAAAAAAGACCGATTTGCCCACCAACCCAAAGTGGCAAATCGGTCTATTTTTGTGTCTGAAACCCTTTCTGGGGGGAGCGGCAACGCCGCGCAGCGTCGTGCCGCTGGGGGGATGATAATGCCCCCCAAGG
>URGV01000040.1 GCA_900547455.1 uncultured Oscillospiraceae bacterium | reverse complement strand
ATGCTGGTGTAGCTCAGTTGGTAGAGCAGCTGATTTGTAATCAGCAGGTCGGGGGTTCGAGTCCGTCCACCAGCTCCACTAAATTGAAAATTTCATATGGGCGAGTTCCCGAGTGGCCAAAGGGGGCAGACTGTAAATCTGTTGTCAGTGACTTCGGTGGTCCGAATCCACCCTCGCCCACCAGACTGAGTCTGGACGCAGTTCGCGTTCAGACTCTTTTCCTTTATCCGGCCTTTCCACTCGCGGCAGGGAAGAAATTGAAAATATTTGTTTTCTTTTTAAATGACTTGCAGACACAAATTTTTGCGGTTACTAACTCAACCAGTCGATGATAAGGGAAAAAGATATAATTTATTTATTTGATTTTCTTCCATTGCACTTAGAACACAGAACTTGCAAATTGGATTCAACGGTTTTGCCACCTTTGGCAATGGGAACAATATGGTCAATGTGAAGACCTACACCATCTGGCATATATTTTCCACAAATTTGACATGTATAATTGTCTCGCTTTGCAATTTTTTCACGCAGTTCTTTCGTCATCCGTTTTCGCTGATCTTTTGCATAATATTCTGATAATGTGCATTCAAACCCTATTTTTTTAAGGGCATCGTAACGAATCTGTATATGACACAGGTCAGTTGCCAAAGTTCTGACGGGAATTTTGACATGGTAATGGTGCTTTACATAATTTACCTGTCGATATCGGGTTTGTTTCCTTTCAAGTATAAAGAGAAACATTCCCTCGTCATCAATACATTCGAGGTATTGCTTACTACGCAAGTTTTTCAATTTAGATTTTTGAATTTTTTGTTCACATTCTTTTTTCCATAGTTCCACATAAGAAGCATGATCTACAAATTCTTGGATTCCATGTTGGATTAAATAATGATCCAATAAATCATTTTCATTTGGTTTTCTCTTTCCGGAAATGTCGAAGAAAATTTTTTTATATGGGTATTGGAACGGAGATTGAAAAATCCAGTATACGATTACTCCTATTAAGACTATCCCAATGATAATCAGAAAAAACATATTTATAGAAAATGGTGGTAAAATATTTCTCATTTTTTTCCTCCTTAATAAAAGTATAGCATGAAATGAAAATATTGCAAATATTTTCTGCTTTGTTAATGGTGTGGACGATAAAGAGATTATCAAAAATGCCCCCGAGCCAATTTGGCTCGGGGGCATTTTGGTTTTGGATTAGTCGAGCTCCAGCGCTCCGGTATACAGCTGATAGTAGGTACCTTTGAGCTTGAGCAGGTCCTCGTGGGTGCCGCGCTCGATGATGCGTCCGTGATCCAGTACCATGATGGCGTTGGAGTTGCGCACGGTGGAAAGGCGGTGCGCGATGACAAAGACGGTGCGTCCGGTCATCAGCGCGTCCATGCCGCGCTGGACAATTGCCTCGGTGCGGGTGTCGATCGAGCTGGTTGCCTCGTCCATGATCATAACCGGCGGGTCTGCTACCGCGGCGCGCGCGATGGCAAGCAGCTGGCGCTGGCCCTGGCTGAGGTTGGAACCGTTGCCGAACAGCATGGTGTTGTAGCCCTCCGGCAGGCGGCGGATGAAGTCATCTGCACCGGCCAGTTTGGCGGCGGCGATGCACTCCTCATCGCAGGCATCCAGGTTGCCGTAGCGGATATTCTCCATAACGGTGCCGGTAAAGAGGTTGGTGTCCTGCAGCACGATACCCAAGCTGCGGCGCAGGTCCGCCTTCTTGATCTTGTTGATATTGATGCCGTCATAGCGGATCTTGCCGTCGTTGATATCGTAGAAGCGGTTGATCAGGTTGGTGATGGTCGTCTTGCCGGCGCCGGTGGAGCCGACAAAGGCCAGCTTCTGGCCCGGTTTCGCATACAGGGAGACGTTGTGCAGGACGGTCTTTTCCGGGGTGTAGCCGAAGTTGACGTCATAGAAGCGCACGTCGCCCTGGAGCTTGGTGTAGGTCAGGGTGCCGTCGTGGTGCGGATGTTTCCAGGCCCAGACGTTGGTGCGCTCCTCGCACTCGGTCAGGGTGCCGTCCGCATTTTCTTTGGCGTTGACCAGGGTGACATAGCCGTCGTCGGTTTCCGGCTCCTCGTCCAGCAGAGCAAAGATGCGGTGCGCACCGGCAGAGCCCATGATGACCATGTTGACCTGGTTGGACACCTGGCCGACTGCACCGGCAAACTGACGGGTCATGTTCAGGAAAGGAACGACGATGCTGATGCTGAAGGCCATGCCGGAAACGCTGATGTTGGGCACATCGGTCAGCAGCAGCGCGCCGCCGACCAGTGCGACAACGACGTACATGACGTTGCCGATGTTGCTCAGCAGCGGCATCAGGATGTTGGCAAAGCGGTTGCCGTTGCGGGCGTTGAAGAAGATCTCGTCGTTTACTTTGTCAAAATCTGCTCTGGTTTCGTCCTCGTGGCAGAAGACCTTGATGACCTTCTGGCCGGTCATCATCTCCTCCATGAAGGCTTCGGCTTTGGCCAGCGTGACCTGCTGGCGCAGGAAGTATTTGGAGGAGTGGCTGGTGACATAGCGGGCAGCAAAGGTCATGCAGACGATGCCGGCAACAACGATCAGCCCCAGGATCATGCTGTAGTACATCATGATGCAGAAGACGGTCAGCAGGGTGACGCCGGAGATCAGCATCTGCGGCAGGCTCTGGCTGATCATCTGGCGCAGGGTGTCGACGTCATTGGTGTAATAGCTCATGATGTCGCCGTGACCGTTGGTATCAAAGTAACGGATCGGCAGATCCTCCATGTGGTCAAACATCTTTTCACGCAGCTTCTTTAAGGAACCCTGGGTGATGATGGCCATCAGCTGGGTGTAGCAGAAGCCGGCGATGAGGCTGATGATGTACATGGTGACCAGGATGCCGACAAAGGTTAGGATCTGGCCGGAAACGGAGCTCCAGTCGCCCGATTTGTAGCTGCTGTCCACCAGGGCGATGATGTTCTGCATGAACACCGACGGCACAGAGCTGACGATGGCGTTGATGAGGATGCACACCAGCGTGATCGGCAGCAGCACGGGATAAAACTCAAACAGGGTTTTTAACAGGCGCCACAGCACACCTTTTGGCGCGCGCTGTCCGCGCGGCGTGGTGGAAGGGGCGGTATTGGTTTTATTCTTCGCCATTTTGATCACCTGCCTTGTTCTGGGTAGTATAGATTTCGCGGTAGATTTCATTTCTGTTCAGGAGTTCGTCGTGGGTGCCGATGTCGCTGATGCGGCCGCCCTCCATGACGATGATGCGGTCAGCATCCTGCACCGAGGCAACACGCTGCGCGATGATGATTTTGGTGGTTTCCGGGATGAACTCGCGGAAGCCCTGACGGATCAGCGCGTCGGTGCGGGTGTCGACGGCGCTGGTCGAGTCGTCCAGAATCAGCACCTTTGGATTTTTCATCAGCGCGCGGGCGATACACAGTCTCTGCTTCTGACCGCCAGAGACGTTGGAGCCGCCCTGCTCGATCCAGGTGTCGTACTTGTCCGGGAACTGCTGGATAAATTCGTCGGCCTGGGCCAGCTTGCAGGCTTCCAGCATGTCCTCATCGGTGGCGTCAGGATTGCCCCAGCGCAGGTTGTCCTTGATGGTGCCGCTGAAGAGGACATTTTTCTGCAGCACAACGGCGACATTGTTGCGCAGTACTTCCAGGTCATATTTGCGGACATCGATGCCGCCGACCTTGACGCAGCCCTCGGTGACGTCGTACAGACGCGGGATCAGCTGAACCAGGGTGGACTTGGAAGAACCGGTGCCGCCCAGGATGCCGATAACCTCGCCCGATTTGATGTGCAGGTCGACGTTGGACAGAGCGTTGCGCTCGGCTTTTTTGGAATATTTGAAGTTGACATTGTCAAAGTCGATCGAGCCGTCCTTGACCTCGGTGATGGCGTTTTCCGGACTGGTCAGGTTGCTCTGCTCGGACAGCACCTCGACGATACGCTCGGCAGATTCCATCGACATGGCGATCATGACGAAAACCATCGACAAGGTCATCAGGCTCATCAGAATCTGGAAGCTGTAGGTCAGGATGGCGGACATCTGGCCAACAGCAACCTCGGTGCCCTGGCTGCTGATGACCAGGTACGAGCCGAAGGAGAGCACGAACGCCATGCCGGCGTAGACGCAGATCTGCATCATCGGGCTGTTCAGCGCCATGATGCGCTCGGCCTTGGTGAAGTCGCGGCAGACATCCTCGGCAGCAGCCGCGAATTTCTTCTTCTCATAATCTTCGCGGACATAGCTCTTGACAACGCGCATGGCCTGGACGTTTTCCTGAACCGAGTCGTTGAGCGCGTCGTACTTGCGGAATACCCGGCGGAAGATCGGCATGGCCGCGTGGATAACCAGCGCCAGGCCGATGCCCAGCAGCGGAATGGTGACCAGAAAGATCATGGCCAGACGGCCGCCCATCACAAAGCCCATCACAAACGAGAAGATCAGCATCAGCGGGCCGCGGATGGCGACGCGGATGATCATCATGAAGGACATCTGCACGTTGACGACGTCGGTGGTCATACGGGTGACCAGGCTGGATACCGAGAATTTGTCGATGTTCTCAAAAGAATAGTCCTGAATGTGATAGAACATATCCTGGCGCAGGTTGCGCGCAAAACCGGTGGACGCGGTGGCACAGGTGTTGCCGGCCGCGACGCCGAAAATCAGCGACAGCACCGCCATGACGACCAGGACGATGCCGTAGTTGACGATGACACTCATCTCACATCCGGCCTGCATCTGGTTGATCAGATTGGCGATGATAAACGGAATGATACATTCCAGAATGACCTCGACCGTAACCAGCAGCGGCGTCTGGATGGCCGGCTTTTTGAACTCGCGGATACTGCGAGCTAGCGTTTTTATCATGTGTGACATTCCTCCTCCAAAGATTGGGGCGGCCAGCGCAGATGGCGCGCCCTGATTAAGTGGTAAAAACGGGTTGCCAGACGTTTATCTGTCCAGGTTGGCGTACATGTGTTCAGCGGTCTGAATAAATTGCGCCAGCTGCTCGTCGGAAAGCCCGTGCGTGAGTCGCTGCTCGGTCTGACGGAGAAACTCGCCGATCTGTGCATCCAGGTCTGCCGCCTTCTTGGTTGGAATCAGGCTTTTTAAGCGTGCGTCGCTGGCCACGCTTTCCCGTCGGATCAGATCGTTTTTTTCCATCAGCTGCAAAATACCGGTTGCAGTGGAGCGGCTCAGGCTGAACGCCCTTTCCACATCGCGCTGAAACACCGGACCGTCAGCACATTTTACCAGAATGTAGTGCATGACATGGCTTTGCACCCCGGTGATGCCCAAGCTTTGTGTGTTGGCATTCATGCGCTTTTTAAGCATGTGGGACAGGATGTTGATCCACATCCCACAATCCTTTTCCATCCGGATCCTTCCTCCTCTCCGTCAGTCAGAATACAGAACTCCTCCGTAGATTGTTCGGAAGCAAACAAAATTTTAGCACACGAATCAGCAATTGTCAATAGAATGGGCAACGTTTTTTTGTAAGATTATAATGAATTTTGTGGGGACTGACCAATCTCCTCGATGAAAATTGCCGCAGTTCAGTGCAATCTGAATTTTTACGCCAACAATCCATAAAAAACTGCCGGACGCTAAATTGCGTCCGGCAGCGAAAAAGCAGTGTTGCTTTATATGGGAAAAATCAGAGCCATTTCAGCAGGCTCCGTTGCGCCGGCTTGGAACAGAGCAAAGGTGGACAAAAGCAACCCGCTTTTGTCTACGGCTCAATTGTCTGTCTGCCGGTGGACCAGACGTGCTGCTCCTTGGCGGCGGCAGAGGTGTTCTGCGCCATCACACCCACCAGCTTGTGGGGAAGATAGGGCTCCTCCAGGTAGGCGGTTTCCTCCGGGGTCAGGACAAGGTCCACCGCCTTGGCCGCGCCCTCGACGTGGCTGAGCTTGGTGGCGCCTACAACGGGGGAGGTCACCTTCTGCAGCAGCCAGGCCAGGGAGATCTCGGTCATCGAGACGCCGCGTTTGTCCGCCAGCTCGGCGACCCGGTCGATGATGACCGCGTCCTGCTGGGCGGTGGCGTCATATTTGAGCCGGGCATAGCTGTCCTCCTGCAGGCGCTTGGAGGTTTCGCCCGGGTGTTTGGAGAGCCGTCCGCCCGCCAGCGCGCTGTATGGGGTCATGGCGATGTTGTCCTCCCGGCACAGCTTTGCCATCTCGCGCTCCTCCTCGCGGAAGATCAGGTTGTAGTGCCCCTGAATCGAGACAAACTGGGCAAAGCCCTCCTCCCGGGCAAGGTCGTTTGCCTTGGCCAGCTGATAGGCCAGGCAGTTGGAGATGCCGATGTAGCGCGCCTTGCCGGCCTTGACCACGCGGTTCAGGCCGTCCAGAATGTCGTAGAGCGGGGTCTGGTAGTCCCACATGTGGTAGATGTACAGGTCGACATAGTCCATCCCCAGATTTTTTAAGCTGGTGTTGAGCATCCGCTCGATGTGCTGCTGGCCGGTGACGCCTGCCTCGATCTCCTCCTGGGTGCGGGGCAGGAACTTGGTGGCGACCACCACCTCGTCCCGTTTGGCAAAGTCTTTGAGCGCTCGCCCCAGATACTGCTCGCTGGTGCCGCTCTGGTAGGCGATGGCAGTGTCGAAAAAGTTGATGCCCAGTTCCAGTCCCCGCTTGATGATGGCGCGGGTCTGTTCCTCGTCCACCGTCCAGCTGTGCTGCCCGTTGTTGGCGTCGCCAAATCCCATGCAGCCCATGCAGCCCATGCAGATGCGGGAGACGGAAAGCTGCGAGTTTCCTAACGGAATCCGTTTCATGTTGCGTTTCCTCCTATTTGGCGGCTGCCTCATTGACGCAGCGCAGGGCGTTCAGGCTGCGCGGGTAGCCGATGTAGGGCAGGCACTGAGAGATGATCTGAATCAAAAACGCCTTGTCGTTGCCGATGCGCATGTTGGCGCCCGCGTGGGAGGTCAGCTGCGGCTCGCAGCCGCCCTGTGCGGCGAGGAAGCAGAAGGTGATCATCTCGCGCTGCTGATAGTTTAAGCCTTTGCGGGTGTAGTAGTCGCCGAAGCAGTTGTCCGACAGCCACTTGTTGATGTGGCGGCTCTCCTCCGGGCCGGACTGGGAGAATCCGCGTATGTGATCGCCAAAGATGTCCACCTGGGTCTGTTCGCCGTCCTTCAGGCGGGTCTGCATGGTGGTGGTCGCCTGGCCCTCCAGCGGCAGTTTGACACCGCGCGCGGTCAGGACCTCATTGGTCGCGTTCAGGAAGGGATACACCCTGCCGATGCCAAGATACGCCGCCGCCTGGTAGACAATCTCCTTTGCCTCCACCGGGGTGACGCCGAGATTGAGCGCGGCCGGCAGCATGGCCTTAAATTCATCGATGCCCTGGCAGCCCAGGAGGGTGGCCAGAATGGCCATCATGCGGGTGCGGTCGTCCAGGTCGCCCTGGTTCACAACCTCGTCGAAGGCGAAGTTGTCAAACCGCTCGATGAATTCCGGGTCGGTCTGTGCAAGCGCGGACTGCTGTCCGGGGAACATTTTTTCGTGATATGCCTTTGCGTTGTCTGTGATGCTCATTTGATTCACCTGTCCTTTTTGATGTTTAGTCCAGCGGGATGATTTCATATTCGCGGCTGCCCAGCCCGTGCTCCGCCGCCGCCTCGACGATGTGGATGGCGTGGCGGGAGGTCATCCGCTCGATCAGTGCGGCCTTGCCTGGGTCGGAAGCGTTGATGACCGCGTCGTAGCAGGCCTGGTCGACGGCGACCGGGTCGGTGGAGGCAAAGATGCCAAGATCCGCCATTTCCGGCTCAGCTGGGTGAGAATCGCAGTCGCAGTCGACGCTCAGGCGGTTGGCGACATTGATGTAGAGCATATTCTGCGCGCCTTTATAGTCGATGACCGCCTTGCAGGCGTCGGCCATCGATTCGAGGAAGTGGTCCTGCTCGGGGAGCTTGCTAAACAGCTCGGCGGCTTTGGTGGTGACGCCGGCGGTGTGGATGTAGGTCTTGCCGGCGGTGGAGGCGATGCCGATGCTGATATTTTTAAGCGCGCCGCCCATGCCGGCCATCGCGTGGCCTTTAAAGTGGGAGAGCACCAGCACCGAGTCGTAGTTGGCAAAGTGCTCGCCGATGATGTCCTTGTCCAGATGAAAGCCGTGCTCGACCGGAATCTCGATCTCGCCGAATTCGTCCATGATGTCGCAGGGGGCCATCGCCTTGAAGCCGTGTTCTTCGATGGCCTTCCAATGTTCCTTCGGGTCCATGCGGCGGCCCTCATAGGCGGTGCAGCTTTCGATGATGGTGCCGTTTAGCTGGTGGACCAGATCCCCGATCAGCTCCGGGTGGAGGTAGTTGTGTCCGCCCGGCTCGCCAGTGGAGATTTTGACGCCCACCCTGCCGGAGAGCTCAACGCCCAGCGCCTTGTAGATGGCGATCAGACTCTGCGGCGTGATCTCCTTGGTGAAGTATACCTTTGCTTTTGTCATACAAAACACTCCTTTATATTTTTGGCTGATCCTGATAAAAGAGGATGTCGTTTACAGCTGATTTTGAAGCCAGCGCTCCACCTTCGGCTTGGAAGCGGCGGCCTCAGCCCCGTGAATCGAAAGCCCCTGCTCGACGATTGCGTCCGGGCAGAGTTTGCGCAGGTCGGACTCGCTGCGTCCCATGCCGCTGCCCTCATTGGTGCAGAACGGCAGGATGCGCTTGCCGCTCAGGTCAATCCCTTCCAGCAGGGTGAACAGCGCCATTGGCATGGTGCCCCACCAGTTGGGGTAGCCGACAAAGATGGTGTCGTACTGTTCCAGATGTTCCGGCAAGCGTTTGAGGGCGGGGCGGGCATTTTGCTGCAGCTCCGCTTTTGCCTGGTCGGTGCAGGCGGAGTAGTCCGCGGCGTAGTTCTGCACCGTCTGGACCTCAAAGAGGTCGCCGCCGGTGAGGCCGGCGATCATCTCGGCCACAATTTCGGTGTTGCCCTTGGCCAGATTTTTAATCTGCCCGTTCCAATAATTTTCTCCTTTTCGGGAATAATAAATAATCAATGGTTTGCGCATTTAAAAGCCCCTTTTTTTGCTGCTTCGATTTTACAGCGAATAAAAATCCGCAATTGAAGGCGGGAGAGCTTTCATGGCTAAACAAATAGAACTCCTGTCGGCCCTCTCTCCCTTTTAACCTTACAACCTGGAGTATACTCGAGGTCAAATGAAAAAATTATGAACAACAAAGTCACCTGTCGGAGCAAAGTCCTTTACCGGAACGGGTGGATGTGCTACAATAAATAAAAAGGAAAGAAAGACGGAACAAGGAAGGACGGGATGACCGATGCTGCGGATCGATCTGCTGGTGGTGGGAAAACTTAAGGAGGATTACTGGCGGCGCGCTTGTGAGGAGTACACAAAACGGCTGGGGGCTTTTGCCAAGGTTCAAATCCTTGAGCTGCCGGAAGCGCGCGTGCCGCAGAACCCTTCCGAGGCGCAGATTGCCGCGGCGCTGAAGGAGGAGGGACAGGCAATCCTGGCAAAAATTGCGCCGCAGAGCTTTGTGACTGCCATGTGCATTGAGGGGCAGATGCTCTCCTCCGAGCAGCTGGCGCAGCAGATTGCCCGCCAGAGCGTGCAGGGCAGCGGACAGTTTGCCTTTATCATCGGCGGCTCCTGGGGATTGGATGGGGCGGTGAAGGCCCGCGCAGACTTCAAACTCTCGATGTCGCGCATGACCTTTCCGCATCAGCTGGCGCGGGTGATGCTGCTGGAGCAGATCTACCGCGCGTGCGCGATCAACAACCACACCAAGTACCACAAGTAATTTGTAAAAATGATAAAAAATGCACAAAATGCGGACGTCAAAATGGGTTGATTTCTTCATAAGCGGAAAAGAAGATCGGCTTTTTTTGCTTGCAATCAAGCCAAATTATGCTATAATAAAAACAGGCTAATGGGCAAACTATGCCCGGCAGAGCCTGCGCCGAATGGGAATGCGGCGTGGTATGCAAAAAACGAAGATGCTCTGCTGCCGTTCTTGTGAAGGATGAATAGAAAAAGGCGTGCAAGATTGGAGCGCGCCGCAACCACTTAAATAAGAGGTGAGTTATTTGAAGCCTGACCCGCTGGGTTGTCGAATGTCAAATCGAACAAGCAAACAGGGGACAGGCGTGGCAGTCCTGTCCTGAAAAGAGAGGGAATGCCTGTGATCAATTTCTATAAAACGATTGCCGGCCGGGTGCTGCCAGTTCCAGCCGTTGAAGACGGCTGCTGGGTTTCCGCCATCTGCCCCACCGAGCAGGAAGTGCGGTACCTGGTGGATATTCTGGGACTGGAGCAGGACTTTGTGCGCGCGGCGCTGGACGAGGAGGAAAGCTCCCGTGTCGAGTCGGAGGATGACCAGACGCTGGTCATCGTGGACGTGCCGGTAGCCGAGCGCCAGGATGAGGAAAAAACGGTGGTTTATTCCACCATCCCAATGGCCATTATCACCAACAACCGCTTTATCACCACCGTCTGCCTGCGGGAGAACGCGGTGGTAAATGAGATCAGCCAGGGTTTGGTCAAGAATATCCAGACCCATTTGCGGACACAATTTTTACTGAACATTCTGCTGCGGATTGCCACCCGTTTTCTGCAGTACCTAAAACAGATAGACAAGATTTCCTATACAACCGAAAACCTGCTGCAAAAAACCATGCGGAACAAGGAGCTGATTCAGATCCTTGGACTGGAAAAATCATTGGTTTATTTTTCCACATCCTTAAAATCCAACGAGGTGACGTTGGAAAAGATTCTGCGCGGGCGCATCATCAAGCTGTACGACGAGGACGAGGACCTGCTGGAGGACGTCATCATCGAGGTCAAGCAGGCCATCGAGATGTGCTCGATCTATTCAAACGTACTTTCCAACACAATGGACGCCTTTTCGTCCATCATCAACAATAACCTGAACATCGTCATGAAGCTGCTGGCGGCGCTGACCATCATCATGGAGCTGCCCAACATCATCTTTGGCCTGTACGGCACCAACGTGGTCGACCTGCCCTACCCGCATTTCTGGTTTGTGCTGGTGCTGGCCGCGATGCTGATGCTGGTGTTCAGCCTTATTTTCTGGAAGAAGGATATGTTCCGGTAAGCAAAGGGCAACGGGAAGACACAATGCAAGGGGAACCAGGGGAGTCCGGCAAAGCAGATAGACGACAAAAAGGCGCCGGACAATGTCAAAAAAAGAATATGGTAAGGGGAGAAAACCTTGGAGAAATATGTAATTAACGGCGGAAATACCCTCCACGGCGAAGTGGAGATCAGCGGAGCAAAAAACGCCGCGGTCGCAATCATCCCGGCGGCCGTGCTGGCGCAGGACGTCTGCGTCATTGAAAATGTGCCGAATATCAGCGATGTATCCATCCTGTTTCAGATATTAAACGACCTGGGCGCGAAGGTGCGCTACCTCAACAAGAATACGGTTGAAATCGATACCCGCAACATCACCGAGCCGGTTGTTCCATACGAGTCGGCCCGGCATCTGCGCGCGTCCTATTATTTTCTGGGGGCCTTTTTGGGCCGCTTTGGCGAGGCGCATGTCTCGCCTCCGGGCGGCTGCAACTTCGGCGTGCGCCCTATCGACCAGCACATCAAGGGCTTTGAGGCGCTGGGCGCCACCGTCACCACCGATTACGGCTTTATCAACGCCACCTGCGACGAGATGTTCGGCTCGCACATCTATCTGGACGTGGTTTCGGTGGGAGCGACGGTCAACATCATGCTGGCCGCGGTGCGCGCCAAGGGACTGACCATTTTGGAAAACGCTGCCAAGGAGCCGCACATCGTCGACCTTGCCAACTTCTTAAACTCGATGGGGGCGGATGTGCGCGGCGCGGGCACCGACGTCATCAAGATTCACGGCGTGGACATCATGCACGGCACCAACTACTCCATCATCCCCGACCAGATCGAGGCTGGCACCTACATGACCATGACCGCGGCTGCGGGTGGCGAGGTGCTGATTAAAAATGTCATTCCAAAGCATTTGGAAGCGATCACCGACAAGTTGCTGCAGACCGGCTGCGAGATCGAGGAGTACGACGACTCGATTTTGGTGCGCCGCAACGCAAAATTGAATAAGACTAACGTAAAGACACTGCCGCATCCCGGTTTCCCGACCGACATGCAGCCGCAGATGACCACCCTGCTCGCCATTGCCCAGGGCACCAGCATTGTCACCGAGGGCGTGTGGGACAACCGCTTTAAGTATGTGGATGAGCTGCGCCGCATGGGCGCCAAGATCCAGGTGGACGGCAAGGTGGCCGTCGTGGAGGGCGTCGAGCAGCTTTCCGGGGCGCAGGTCAAGGCAATGGACCTGCGGGCCGGTGTGGCGCTGGTGCAGGCTGCGCTGACAGCAAAGGGAACCTCGGAGATCGAGGACATCTACTGGGTCGAGCGCGGCTACGAGGACCTGGTGGGCAAGCTGCAGGGCCTGGGTGCGGACATCCACAAGGTCGTGGTGCCGGACGCGGCCTTTGCGCAGAACGCATAAACAAACGAACTGTTTTTGGGGAGAGGGGAGAAGGTTCTCTCGCAGGAGGGAACGTCAGCTCTCTCCCTTTGTTTTGGGGCGGGCGGTTGCATTTTCTGCCCGGCTGTGCTACAATGCTTTGCAGAATCTGTTTTGACAAGGGGGCTCATTCTATGGCAATGTTCTGTCCGCTTTACAGCGGCAGCAGCGGCAACAGCACCTATCTGGACGCGGGAGAAAGCGCGCTGCTCATCGACCTTGGCGTCAGCTGCCGTGCCGCTGTCACCGCCCTGCAGCAGCTGGGAGCGGATTTTTCCAAGCTGAAGGGCATCCTCATCACCCATGAGCACTCCGACCACATCAAGGGCCTGCGCGTCTTTTTGAAAAAATATCCGCTCCCGCTCTACGCCTCCGAGCCGGTGCTGGAATATCTGCGGGAGCATGTGGAGCTGCCTGCCGGCCTGCCAATGTATGAGGCGGACCCGGAGGGCTTTTGCGTCGGGCAGATGATGGTGCGGCCCTTTGCCACCAGCCACGACAGCGTGGGGAGCCTCGGCTACCGCATCAGCCTGCCGGACGGGCAGGAGCTGGGTTTTGCCACCGACCTCGGCTGTTACACCGAAGCGGTGGAGGAGGGCCTGCGCGGTTGCCGGACGGTGATGCTGGAATCCAACTATGACGACGGGATGATCCTTGTCTCCGACTATCCCTATTACTTAAAGCGGCGCATCCAGTCGCGCAGCGGGCACCTCTCCAACAGCGACTGCGCCGCTGCGCTGCCCGCCCTGGCCCAGAACGGAACCCGGAACTTTGTGCTGGGGCATCTGAGCCAGAACAACAATCTGGGCCTGCTGGCGCAGCAGGCCTCCGAGCAGGCGCTGCTGCAGGCGGGGCTGGAGAGAGGGGACTTCACCCTGCAGATTGCCAACCGCAGCCAGCTCAGCCAGCCGGTTTTGCTGTAGCCTTTGTTTAGGAGAGTTTGAGAAAAAGAGAAGAAAAAGGGAAGGAAACCGGACATCCGGTTTCCTTCCCTTTTTTGACAAAAGCGCTTATTCGACAAAATCGGAAAATTTATAGGAGTACAATTTTGCGCGCACATCCTCCGAGACCTCGCGGAAGATTTTCTGAAACTTGCAGCACTGGCTGCGCTTGCGGGTGCAGGCATATTCCCCGGTCACACAGCGGTTGAGGGTATAGCGGCCCTCGATGGTCTCGATGACCTCGCCCAGCGAAATCTGGTCCAGCTCACGGCCGATTTCATAGCCGCCCTGGGTGCCCTTGAAGGATTTGATGATGCCGGCGGCCACCAGCTTGCGTAGAATTTTTAAAGAGAAGCGCAGCGTCACGCCGGTCATCTCGGAGATGGTTTTGGCGTCCAGCCGCCGCTGGTTCTGCGCCAGCACCTGGACAATTCGGATTGCGTAATCGGCTTCCAAAGTAATATGCATGTCGTTCACCTCACACTTCTTCGCCGTCCAGCCGTCCTGGTTGATACCTTACCTTTTTAGTGTACAATACACTTTGCCAAATGTCAAGGTCCTGCTTTCTTTTTGGTAAAAAAAGAAAGCAGGCAAAGAAAAAACGGATTTTCTTTCTGTCGAGGGGGCGCGGCACCTTACTTCCCCAGAGGAGGGCGTTCCGCCCTTCCACACTGCCCCCTCTACCTTAGCAGGATTGGTTGTGATGGGTCAAACCATCAAGCGTTCTAGGGGACACCCTTGCCGCGCCACGGATTGACAGCAGGAAGTGTGACCCCGGTAAGGCTTGGGGAGAAATAAAAGACCGATTTGCCCGCTAACTTAAAGTGGCAAATCGGTCTTTTGTTGTGGCAAAAAGCAGCCCGGGTGCAAGCGCAGCGCAGCACCAAAGAGGGCGGAAACTTTGCGATAGCAGGGTCCAGGGGCGTAGGGGCTGCCAGTCCCAGAAAAATATTGGGGTGCAAGGGTGGACTGTCCGCACAGGGGGCAGTAACGAAAAAGAGGAGTGAAAGCCCCTCTTTTTCGTTACTACCTTTTCCAGACCTGCGCCAAAATATCTTTCAGCACCAGCATGGCATCCAGGTCGTTGTAGCCGTAACGGTTCTTGAGGCTCTCCAACAGCTCCTGCAGGCGGACGGCGTAGTCCCCCACCGCCACCGTCTGGCGGTAGGTGGTGAGTACCGGATACTTTTTGCCCCAGACGGCGTTCCAGTCGATCTTCTGCTGGGTTGCCTCGCTGGTCTTTTCGATGGCCCGCTCGATCTCCTCGACCTCCATGTCGTAGTCGATCAGCTTATCCAGACTGAGGTGGTAGAGCGAGGACAACTTTTTGGCCTGGCGGATGTCTGGCAGCGTCTCGTCCAGCTCCCATTTGGAGATGGTCTGGCGGCTGACCCCTAATTTTTCCGCGACCTCCTCCTGGGAGAGGCCGCTCTTTTTGCGGGCGTTAAACAGGCTGTTTCCTAAACTCATCGTATGGTCCTCCTTGTGTTGTGGGTAGTTTTGTGGATAGGGGCGGGAGAACTACAGCAGGTTTTTGTAGAGGTAGGCGATCTCCGCATCCTCCCCCTTGGCGTACTGTGCAAAGGGCTGCGGCACCGTGTAGTCCGGTTCCAGCGGGCCTTCCACACCGTAAAGCAGGTCGAAATATTTGGTGGAATACTGCATAGCGATGGGGGTATTTTCCATAAAGAGTGGCAGGACGTCACCGGCACATTTTAAAACGCCGCCGGTCGGCTGGCCGACAAAAATGCTGTTGCCAATTGTTGTCTTTTTGAAATCGGTCGCTGCTATCGTGGCGGAGGAGAAGGTCAAGCCGCCAACCAAAATATAGAACTGTACGTCTGACCCAGCGTTGATTGCATAGAGAGAGAGCGTCTGCTCCAGCGGCCGAATGACCTCGCTGTTTCCGCCGCTGTTGTAGCGCAGGTCAATGATGATATTTTGGTAGCCGCCGCTTTCCAAATCCGCCTCCACCTGCTGGGCAAACTGCGCCATAGGCAGGTCGGGGTCCTCCTTGCAGCTGTTGTACTGGATGAAGTAGGTGTTTTCATCCAGCGCTGTCGACCAGTAGATTGCGTCCTGCTCCGCCGTCACTGGAACGGAATCCCGTTGGAAGCCGACCAAAACCTCCTGCTTTTTTTCGTCGCTCCAGTCATCATAGGCGGGCAGCTCGAAGGTTTCCTCGGCGCCCTGCGCTGTCTCCACCGTCACTTGAACCGGCTCGTCGGGCTCCACAATATCCAGATATTCCAGCGCCTCTTTCCAGATCAGCACATCCGGTACCTTCTGCCACAGCCAGGTGTCGGCCTCGTAGGAGATGACCTGACAGGTGCGCTCCACCACCTCGTCGATGGGGAGATCGTTGATGGCGACCACCCGCGTGCCGAGATATTGCTCGTGCGCCTTGTCCAGGATCAGGATGAACCAGCCCTCGTCAAACTTTTTGATGTTCCATGGCAGCACCGACATGAAGTAGTCGCTGGGATAGGCGGCGGTGTGCGCGTCCCCGACCAGCGAGAGCAGGTGACGTACTGACCAGTAAAACTCCGCATCGGTCATGTTGGGCGTCTGCCTGGCAATTTTTTCCCGCTCGGCCTGAAATTCTTCCTCGGAGATGTTGGCATACAGGTCATAGTGTCCGGTTTCCAGCGTCTCGCACAGCAGGTTCAAATCGTCCAGCTTGGGGTTGGGCTGCGGCTGACCGCACCCGCCAAAGCAGAAGGAGAGAAGCAAAACAATGGCTAACAAAAAGGATATCTTTTTCATACAGAGCACCTCCTATGATTTCTGCACATATTATAGTTTATATAATATAGTTTTGTCAATAGGAAATGCGAACATCTTCTCTTAAAATAAAAAGAATAGCGAACAAAGCTCCCGCTCCTCTCCTTGATTATACGGCAGGAGGGAGTCAAAATCCACCAACCAAAGCGGACAGTTTCGCCCGTTTTGCTGACATCTTGAAGGGAAGGAGAAAAGGCTTCGTCACTTTTGTGCACTCCATCTTGTTTTTGTTGCACAACCTGACAAATTTTTTGTAAAAAAAGAAAAAAGAATGTCCATTTTTGCAAAATGGTGGTAGAATAATCTCAGGTAAAGCACCTGCACTATTTTTGAAGGAGTGATTGATTGTGAACACCAATATTACGATGGAAAATCTCAGCCAGTTTGAGCAGGCCTTCGACCAGAATCCGGTCAACGCCGTCGCTATGAACGCGGTCACCGCTAACGGCATCAACGCCTGCGCGCAGAACTACCAGATCCCGCGCAAGGACGTGCATGAGTTTTCGGTCAGCCTCAAACAGGGCAAGGTTACCAATCAGAAGAAGAGCGGACGCTGCTGGATGTTCGCCGCGCTTAACTGCCTGCGCTTCTCGGTGATGAAAAAGCTCAATCTCGATACCTTCGAGCTTTCCCAGAGCTACACCCTCTTTTATGATAAACTGGAAAAATCCAACTACTTCCTGGAGAGCATTCTGGAAACGCTCGACGAGCCGACCGAGGGCCGCCTGATCGCCCACCTGCTTTCCGCACCGCTCAACGACGGCGGCCAGTGGGATATGCTGTGCAACCTGGTGGACAAATACGGCCTGGTTCCAAAAACCGCCATGCCGGAGACTGCTGTTTCCTCCGCCACCCAGGAGATGAACGGCTACATGACCGAAAAGCTGCGCGAGTTTGCCTGCCAGCTGCGCAAGGCGCACAAGGAAGGCGCCTCGATGGAGCAGCTGCGCGCCAAAAAGGACGAGATGATGGCTACCGTCTACAACATGCTGTGCATCTGCATCGGCAAGCCGCCGAAGACCTTCGACTTCGAGTGGAGAGACCGCGACGGCAACTTCTACCGTGACTGCGGCCTAACCCCGAAGCAGTTCTATGACAAGTACATCGACGCGAAGGTGGACGACTACATCAGCCTCATCAACGCCCCGACCGCGGACAAGCCGTACCACAAGAGCTACAGCGTCAAATACCTGGGCAACGTCAAGGAAGGCCGCCCGGTCAAATACGTCAACCTCCCGATTGAGGAGCTCAAAAAGGCAGCTATCGCGCAGATGCAGGCGGGCGAGCCGGTATGGTTCGGCTGCGATGTTGGCAAGCGCGGCTCCCGCAGCGACGGCATTCTGGATCTGGACATCTACAATCTGGACGGGCTGTTCGGAACCCACTTTGGCATGAACAAGGCCGAGCGCCTGGAGTACGGCCAGAGCCTGATGACCCACGCGATGGTCTTCCAGGGCGTCAATCTCGACGAGAACGGCAAACCGAACCGCTGGAGAGTGGAGAACAGCTGGGGCGAGGACGCCTGCAAGGACGGCTACTATGTCATGACCGACGAGTGGTTTAACGAATACACCTACCAAATCGTTGTCAACAAGAAGTATCTGTCGCAGGAGGTTCTGGACATCTACGCTTCCGAGCCGACCATGCTGGAGCCATGGGACCCGATGGGATCGCTGGCAGAATAGTTTTTTTAAAATCAGAAGGGGGACCCTGCTAAGGGTCCCCCTTCTTGCATCCCCCTCATTTTTTGCAGAAGCTGCCGGCTTCTGCGGAGCCGGTTGCACTCCCCAAGTGGGGGCATTTTGCCCCCACAACCCCCAGAGCAGGCGCTCCGCCCCGGGAGTTTGTGCGGGACTAGTAGCCCCAGCACCCCACTATGCAGGCGCTCCGCCCTGCACCCGGCCTACTTTCTCGCGTAGAGAAAGTAGGCAAAGATACGCCAAGGACCTCCTGGTCCCTGGACCTCCGGCACAAGGGGGCGGACCCCCTTGGATTCCCCAACCCTCTGCCCTAGCGGTATCGGTTGTGGTCAATTAAACCCTCAAGCATCCTCGAAGGCAATCCTGCCGAGCCACGGATTGACAGCAGGGAGTGTGACTCTGAAGAAACCAGAGGAAAAAAGCAAGACCGATTTGCTCACAAACTCAAAGTGGCAAATCGGTCTAAGTTTTTTGTGGCAGAAGGTAGCCCGGCGCGATGCGCAGCGAGCGCGAAAAGGGCGGTAACCACACACCGGGGGATTCCAAAGGGCGTAGCCCTTGGCGCGCCTTTGGTGACTTTCCCCGCGACGGGAAAGTCACCCGGGTGC
>URGV01000039.1 GCA_900547455.1 uncultured Oscillospiraceae bacterium | reverse complement strand
TTCGTCGTGAAACGAAAGGAACCCCGGGTGTGGGCCGGGTAGGCCCACTGGTGGGCGCAGGAGCTGCCAGCAGGGGCTACTAGCCCCGCAAAAGCCCCGGGGTGGAGGGGCGGAGCGCCCCCGGACCTGCGGGGATACGCTGCCGCTCTCCCCGCCCACGGAAGTGGGATAAAAATCCCCCCTCCCTCATAGGCTGTAGCGTATAACGCTGTCAGCAAAGGAGGCCGCCGCCTTGATCAAAGCTTTTCCCCGCGGGCTGCTCCGCGGCGTCTGCGCGCTCATCCTCTCGATGGGGCTCTGTCTAAACGCCGCTGCCAAGGAGAACACCACCCCGCTTTCCCTCTCGCCCCTCTCGCTGGAGGAATATCCCCTCTACCAGCAGGAGGAGTGCGCCGCCGACGCCTACATCGTGATGGAGGCCACCACCGGGCGGGTGCTGTGCGGACAGAACATCCACGAGCGGCTGGCGATGGCCAGCACCACCAAGATCATCGGCGCGATGATGGTGCTCGAGCAGCCGAATCTCGACGAATCCTTCACCGTCGACCCCGACGCCATTCAGGTGGAGGGCTCGTCGATGGGGCTGCAGGAGGGGGACTCGGTCTCGCTGTACGCTCTGGCCTGCGGGATGCTGCTGCCCTCCGGCAACGACGCCGCCAACGCCGCAGGGGTGCGCCTGTACGGCAGCATCGAGGGCTTTGTGCAGGCGATGAACCAGCGCGCTCAGGAGCTCGGCCTGCACAACACCCACTATGTCACCGCCTGCGGGCTGGACGCGGAGGGGCACTATTCCACCGCCTTTGACCTTGCCAAGCTCACCCGCGTGGCCCTGCAGAATGAGGACTTCGCCTTCATCTGCTCCCAGTCCAGCATGAAGGTCAAGTTCGGCAACCCGCCCTATGAGCGGTGGCTGCAAAACTACAACCGCCTGCTCGAGCTCTACCCCGACTGCATCGGCGTCAAGACCGGCTTCACCGACGACGCGGGCCGATGTCTGGTTTCCGCCGCCGAGCGGAACGGCATGACCCTCATCTGCGTCACCCTCGACGCGCAGGACGACTGGAACCTGCACGCCTCGCTGTACGACCAGTGCTTTCAAGACTACTCGATGCAGCCGCTGCCGCAGTCGCCCGCCAGTGTCACCCTGGTCGGCGGAGGGCTGCAGCAAAACGGCATCGAGCAGGAGCTGATGCTCTCCCCCGCCTGGCAGGCCCGTGTGCCGCTTAAAAAGGGGGAATCTGCCCGGCTTCAGCGCGACCTGCTCTGCGAGCCGTTTGTCTATGCGCCCTCCTCCCCGCAGCAGGTCTACGCCAGGGCGGTCTACACGCTGGATGGACAGACGCTCTGCGAGGTGCCGATGGTCGCGGCGGGGGGATGAGGCAAAAGCGCACTGTTTTCCTCTTTCCAGGCATAAAAAGGAAAAAGTGAAACAGCCGAGAAGGTCTGCTGCCCATTATTCCGGGGATGGCAAATCTTCTCGACTGTTGTCGTTTCCAGTTGTTCTCTTTGTTTTGTCCACGATGCTCTGCTAGATTTCAACGATCACGGCGTCGCCCAACGCCGGCAATCCATAACGGCCAGCCTTGACGGTGACACTGCTCCGAACCCGGAGTCTCCCATCCTCTGCCGATGGTTCCGCACTAACAGAAACACTGATCACCTGTCCTTTCAGCCCGCCCTGTCCATAAAATTCTCCCAGGTCCAGGGTCGGGTCGCTATAATCCAGCACCTGCCCTGTCTGCTCATCCTGCTCAACCGTGCCCTTTACCGTATACATCTGTTCCATCCACCGCGTTTCCGGAGCTCGCACACAGTCCATTTGATAGACATGGAACTGATAAACGGAATAGATTTTTCCCTGCTCACGGTTCTGTGTCTGCTCAAGCCATGCGACTGCGGAAAGTTCTTCCAGAAAAGCCTCGCGCAAAACTTTTTCTCTGCCCGCTTCATAATCTTCATGATACCGCGCTACAAAGTCCTCGGTAACATCCTTTCCCTCGCTGTCGATTGCCCGGTATTGCTGTGGATTTTGGAACAGGTTGCCGCACACCTCGTCAAAATAGCGGGTTGGCGCCATCTGTATCACCAAAATCACCGCCAACGCAACCGCTGCGAGCAAAAACAGCGCCAGAAGGACCTTTCTCCGGGCGGAAAACGCGCGATGCCGATACCAGTACCATCCCGCCGCGGCCACCACGGCAAAGCAGGCTGCCGCTCCCCAACCGCTGAGGAGAAAAACGCTGAACAGGAAAAGCGCAGCGAGCGCCATCCCCATTTTTTCGCTCTGCATCCATTGTCGGATCATGGCAGTCCCCCCTTTGCAAACAAAGCCTTATCTTAAAAATAATTAACCAACAATTTCGTCCCAGGCCTGTTCCGCTTTGGCCTGTGCCTGCTCCAGCTCCTCCTTGGCCTTGTTCAGGCGGTCCTGCAGGTAGCCGTCCGCCAGGTCTTTGAGCTCGTCGTAATCGTCCTGCGCGCTCTCCATCGCATCGTCATACTCCCGCTCAATCCTGGAGTAGCGGCGGTTATACTCCCTGTCCTGCTCCTTGCCGTCCTCGGCGTCCAGATAGCTTGCGCGCTCAAACTCGCCCGCCTGCTCCATCTGCTTATCATAGCGGTCGTAGGCCTCGTCCCCGGCGTCGACATACAGTTCGCCCGCCTGCACCATCGTGTTGTCGTACCGGTCATAGGCCTTCTCCACCGCCTGCTCATACGCCTTCTGTGCCGGCTCCATGATGGTGTCGTAGGCCTTCTGCGCCCGCTCGCGGGTGTGGGTGAACAGGCTCTTTGGCTCGTCGACCGTCACGCTCAAATTGCCGCCTGCATCGGTGCAGACAAAGCGCACCCGCCAGCGGCCCGGCTGCAGGGTCAGGGTCTTGGTGGTCTTTTGCACGTCGCCGTCCTCCCAGAGGGTAGTGGCGGTCTTGTTGTCCTGGGTCAGGACAAGCTTTGCCTCGCCGGAAATTTTCGCGTCGATGGTGAAGGTGTGCTGCTCGGCCTTTATGAGGGTAAAGTCAAACAGCGTATCCACCCCGCTGAGCTTTTGGAAGCTCCAGTCCAGCCGCTCATAGCTGGCGCGGGAGGTCTCCTCCTGTTTCAGTCCCTTTGCGGTGACCCAAAGCCTGTCCGCAGAAAGAATTGCCTTCTCGCTGTCATAGTCGCTGTCGGCCCCGGTCTGGCGGATGGTGCTCACCTCCGGCAGGCCGCCCAGCGCCGCCGAAGCGGTCAGAGGAAGTCCCGACAGGGTCATGGTCAATGCAACGGCAACAGCAGCGGTTGTCAGCGTCCTTTTTTTCATCATACAACACCTCTCCCTTTTTGGATGTAATGTGGGGTTCCCGTTAAGTATATTCTAGCATTTTCTTTTAAGATTGACAAGTGACAAAATGATGACCGGCAGATATCCCGCCACCGCAGCCAGCGAGCTTTCCACCCCGAAGGCCCCGCCGGCCGGCAGCGGATTCGCGTTTGGCACCGCCCTTACAGAGGGCGCACCTCTTTTTTGTTCATCCATTCTTCTCTCCCCCTTTTTTATCAAAACGGGAGAAGGGCCTTGTTTGCTTCAGCTGCAGCGTTTAAAACGACCTGTTCAGGAAGCGAAACTTTATGAGAGGCGGATTTTGAAAAGCAAATACCGCCTCTCCGACATAGAATAAAGGGAAACACAAAATATTCTCTACAGAAAGGGGAAAGAAAAAGATGGAGGTATTTTTTCAGTGGAGCATCATGCTGCTGGGGATTCTGGGCGTCGTGCAGCTGGGCGAATTTTTGTCCATCTGGATGCACCGCCCGCCGCGCCGCCCGGTCAGCTTTTCGGTGATGCCGCTCTCCGGCCAGATTGAAAACATCGACCAGCTGCTCGGCTATTTCCAGGAGGTCGCGCTGTGGAGCCCCGAAAGCCAGCTGGCCTTTGTCATCGACTGCGGCCTCAGCCCCCAGAGCGCCGACGACTGCCGCCGCTGGTGCCAGGACAAAAAGCGGGTGACCTTCTGCACCCAAAAAGAATTCCAGGAAATTTGCAAAGGCGTGCAAGATACGGTATACTAAGAGGTAGACCAAATGGATAACCGATCGAAAAAGGGTATGAGCGATGCAGAAAGAAAATTTGATTCAGATCTCCGGCACGGTGGAGACCATCATCTATAAAAACGAGGAAACCGGCTTCACCGTGCTGGAGCTGGACCACGACGGCGAGCCGCTCACCGTCGTCGGGGAGCTGTCCTCGGTGGGCGAGGGCGAGGTGCTGACCCTGCACGGTTCGTTCCGCACCCACCCCAGCTACGGCACCCAGTTTAAGGCGGTGGCTGCCGAACAGCAGCTGCCGGCCACCGCCTCGGCCATCCTGCGGTATCTGGCCTCCGGCGCCATCAAGGGCATCGGCCCGGTGCTGGCCTCCCGAATGGTGGCACAGTTCGGCGACGACACCTTAAAGGTGCTGGAAAACGAGCCGCAGCGCCTGACCGAGGTGCAGGGCATCTCCCCGGCCAAGTGCGAAAAACTGCGCGAGGAGCTGGGGCGGATGTTCGGCATGCGCGCGGTGATGCTCTTTCTGTCCCAGTTTGGCATCAAGTCCTCCACCGCCGTGGCCATCTGGAAGCGCTGGGGCACCATGGCGCAGAAGATCATCGAGGAAAACCCCTACCTGCTGTGCAGCGAGGAGATCGGGCTTTCCTTCGACGACTGCGAAGCCATCGCCCGCCGCCTGGGGGTCCCGCCGGACAGCTCCTACCGCATCGAGGCGGCGCTGCAGTTCATCCTGCGCCACAACCTCTTAAACGGCCACACCTGCCTGCCGCAGGACAAGCTGCTGCCCACCGCCCAAAAGCTGCTGAGCCAGAGCGAAATCATGGTGGAAAAGGAGCTGGAGGCGCTGCTGCGCCGCCGCCAGCTGGTGCAGGTGCAGGTCAACGGCCGCCCCTACTGCTACCTGCCCGAATACTGGCAGGACGAGCGCTACATCGCCGAGCGGGTGCTCTTCATGCTGCGCTCGGACGAGCCGCTGCAGATAAAATCCTCCCCCGAGCAGCTGCTGGCCGAGCTGGAGCAGTCCGGCCAAATCCGCTACGCCGGCCTGCAGAAGCAAGCCATCCTGCAGGCGCTGCAGCACAAAATCTTCATCCTCACCGGCGGCCCCGGCACCGGCAAAACCACCACCATCAACGCCATCATCGACCTGCTGGAGCAGTCCGGCTGCAAGGTGGCGCTGTGCGCCCCCACCGGCCGCGCGGCCAAGCGGATGTCCGAGGTCACCGGCCGGGAGGCCAAGACCATCCACCGCCTGCTGGAAACCGACTTTGCCAACCCCACCTCGTTGCAGTTTAAGCGCAACGAGAAAAATCCGCTCAACGCCGGGGCGGTCATCGTAGACGAGACCTCAATGGTCGACATCCCGCTGATGCGCTCGCTGATCTGCGCCTTAAAGATGAACTGCCGGCTGATTCTGGTCGGCGACAGCGACCAGCTGCCCTCGGTGGGGCCGGGCAACGTGCTGCGAGACTTCATCGAGTCGGACAAGGTGCCGCAGGTGCGCCTGACCGAAATCTTCCGCCAGGCCCAGCAGAGCCTGATTGTCACCAACGCCCACGCCATCGTGCAGGGGCGGATGCCGGAGCTGCACCGCCACGACAACGACTTTTTCTTCCTCAAGCGGGAAAGCCCCGAGCAGATCAAGGCCACCACCCTGGACCTGGTAGCCAAGCGACTGCCCAAAAGCTACAACTACTCCCCCATGACCGACATCCAGGTCATCGTGCCCACCCGCGTCGGCGCGGTGGGGGCCAACACCTTAAACCAGAGCCTGCAGGAGGTGCTCAATCCCCCCTCCCCCCAAAAGGATGAGTTTGAAAACAACGGCCGCAGGTTCCGCGTGGGGGACAAGGTGATGCAGATCAAAAATAACTACGACATCCTCTGGCAGCGGGACAACGGCGAGGAGGGCCTAGGAGTTTACAACGGAGACATCGGCTTTATCGAGTCGATCGACCGCCCCGCCAAGACGCTGCGCATCCGCTTTGACGACCGGGTGGCGGAGTACCTGTTCGAGATGGCCCCCGAGCTGGAGCTTGCCTACGCCATCACAGTGCACAAGAGCCAGGGCAGCGAGTTTGAGGCGGTGGTGATGCCCCTCTCCGGCTACAAGAGCAAGATGCACTACCGCAACCTGCTCTACACCGCCGTCACCCGCGCCAGGAGCCGGCTGATTATCCTCGGGCAGGAAAACACCATCGCGGCCATGATCGAAAACGACCGCAAAACGGTGCGCTACACCAACCTCAAGGAGCTGCTGCTGGGCGAGGCCGAGGAAGCATAAAAAGCGCAAAAGGGGTTGCAAAGAAAGGCTTTTTTCCTTTATAATAAGATTGCAAAAATTTGTCGATTTGTCCAAATGAAAATAGCGCAATGGGACTCCGTTCCCCATGAAGAAAAGGAAAGCGGGCAACCGTTATAACAGATAGATACAGATAGAACAGAAAAGGATGGTGCTGTGTGGACGTAGGAATTGATTTGGGAACCGCAACAGTCATTGTGTATATCAGCGGCCAGGGGGTCGTGCTCAGCGAGCCTTCGGTCATCGCCGTCAACTTAAAGACCGACTCGGTCATCAGCGTCGGCCAGGAGGCCTATGATATGGTGGGGAAAACCCCCTCCCACATCCAGGCTATCCGCCCGTTATCCAAGGGCGTGGTCTGCGACTACAAGATGACCGAGGAGATGGTCAAATTCTTCATCAAAAAGGTCTGCCGGGACAGCCTGGTCAAGCCCCGCATCGCTTTGTGCGTGCCGTCGGGCATCACCAACGTCGAGTCCAACGCCGTCATCGACGTCGCCATCGCCTCGGGCGCGCGCAAGGTCTACCTCATCGAGGAGCCGGTCGCCGCGGCCATCGGCGCCAACATCGACATCGAAAAGCCAAACGGCAACATGATTGTCGACATCGGCGGCGGCACCACCGACATCGCCGTGCTCTCCTTAAACGGCATCGTCAACAAAAAATCGATCAAGGTCGCCGGCGACGCCATCAACGACTCGATCATCAAATACATCCGCTCCAGCCACGGCGTCTTAATCGGCGAGCGGATGGCCGACCAGATCAAGCGCACCGTCGCCAGCGTCTGCTGGGAGGACGGCGAGGACATCTCCGCCCCGGTCAAGGGCCGCAACCTCACCACCGGCCTGCCCTGCAGCTTGGAAATCAGCCGCTCGATGCTGTACGACTGCGTGATGAAGGAGGTCGACCAGATCGTCACCGCCGTCAAGGAGGTCATCGAGAAGACCCCGCCGGAGCTGGTGGGCGACATCTACACCAACGGCATCACCCTCACCGGCGGCGGCAGCCTGCTGCACGGCATGGACCGCCTGCTCGAAAAGCAGACCAAAATCCACACCGCACTGGCCGAGGACCCGGTCAACTGCGTCGCCATCGGCACCGGCAAGTCCTTCCAGTATCTGGACAAGCTGGTGGACGGCTTTGTCATCCCGTCGATGCAGAGGTTTTAAGCGATGCCAAAACCGGATTTTGCGTTTTCCATGGAGCAGCTGGCGGAGGGCCTTTCGGTCTGCGTCACCAGGGAGCACCGCTTTGGCACCGACGCCTTTCTGCTCTCCGACTTTGCAAATGTGCGCCGCCGCGACACCGCCTGCGACCTTGGCACCGGCTGCGGCATCATCCCGTTGTTATGGTTTCGCGACCGCAGCGAGGCCCCGCAGGTGGCCTACGGGGTGGACATCCAGCCGCTTGCCATCCGGCAGCTCTGCTACACCGTCGAGCAGGCGCAGCTGCAGGAGCGGGTGCTGCCGGTCGAATGCAACCTTGCCGACCTCGAACAGCTCAAAGAGAAGCTGCCGTTTGGCAGCTTCTCTCTTGTCACCTGCAATCCGCCCTACAAAAAGGCCGAGCACGGCATTTTAAGTGAGTCGGCCAGCGACATCATCGCCCGGCACGAGACGATGTGCTCGATCGACGACGTCTGTGCCGCCGCCGCCAAGCTGCTGCAGACCGGCGGCAGGCTGTGCGTCTGCCAGCGGCCGGAGCGGCTGCTGGACGTGCTGGAGAGCATGCGCGCCCACAAGATTGAACCTAAGCGGGTGCGCTTTGTGCAGAAACGCGGCGACACTGCCCCCTGGCTTTTTCTGGCGGAGGGGCACAAGGGCGGCAGGCGCTTTTTAAAGGTGGAGCCGCCGCTGCTGATTCAGGACGAGAAGGGCGGCTTTTCCCCCGAGCTGCAGCGCATCTACCGGCTGACGCCCAACCTATCAAAACAGAAATGAGGACCAACATGGCTGGATCTTTATATGTGGTCGGCACGCCGATCGGCAACCTGGAGGACATGAGCGTGCGCGCGGTGCGCACCCTGCAGGAGGCGGACTTCATCGCCGCCGAGGACACCCGGGTGACCCTGAAGCTGCTCAACCACTTTGCAATCAAAAAACCGATGCTCAGCTACCACGAGCACAACGCCCGGCAGAAGGGCGGCGAAATCCTGACCCGCATCCTCAACGGGGAAAACTGCGCTATCGTCACCGATGCGGGCATGCCCTGCATCTCCGACCCGGGCGAGGATCTGGTGCGGCTGTGCGCCGAAAACGGGGTGGACATCAAGGTCATCCCCGGCCCCAGCGCCGCCATCTCCGCGCTGGCCGTCTCGGGGCTGGACACCTCCCGCTTTGTCTTTGAGGGCTTTTTAAACCCACAGAAAAACGCGCGGCTGGAGCGGCTGGAACAGCTCAAAAACGAGCAGCGCACCCTCATCTTCTACGAGGCGCCCCACAAGCTGACCGACACGCTGGAGGCGATGCTGCAGGTGCTGGGCGACCGCAAAATCTCGCTGGCGCGGGAGCTGACCAAAATCTATGAGGAGGTTGTGCGCACCACCCTCTCCCGGGCGCTGGAACTTTACCGGGAAAAGGCGCCGCGCGGCGAGTTTGTGCTGGTGGTGGAGGGCGCATCCCAGCAGCAGGAGCAGCTCTCCTTCGAGCAGGCACTGGAGCTGGTGCGCGCTTTGGTGGACAAGGGTGAACCGCTCTCCAAGGCAGCCAAGGATGTGGCACACCAGACCGGCTTTAAAAAAGGCGAGCTGTACAGCCGCTTTCTTGGCCAGTAGCGTTCATCTTGTCAAAAGGAGTGTGAAGCTATGCTGCAGCTGAAAACCGTGACCCCACAGTTTGCGGATTTTGATAAGGTCTCCGCCCTCTACCACAGCGCCTTCCCGGAAAACGAGCGGCGGCCGCTGGAGGAGATGTTCCCCTTTCTGTCCGGCAGCGGGGAGTTTCTCGCCCTGTACGACGGGGAAACCTTCTGCGGGTTTGTCTGCCTGCTCTCCTGGCAGGACATCACCCACATTCTCTACCTTGCCATCGACAGCCGGCTGCGCGGCAGGGGCTACGGCACCGGGATGCTCTCCGCCATCCGGCAGCGCTACCCGCACAGCCGCCTGATCGCCGACATCGAGCTGGAGACCAGCGACGCTCCCAACAACACCGAGCGCCGGCAGCGCAAGCACTTTTACCAGAAAAGCGGCTACCGCTCCTCCGGCGTCCAGTACCGCTGGCGGGAGGAAAGCTACGAGATCATCGTCAGCGGCGGAGACTTTGACAAGGCGGATTTCCGCAGCTTCTGGAACGCCTTCGGGGTCAGCAAGGGCGTGTTTTCCAAAGCATAAGGAAACCTGCAAAGATAAAAAAGAGATGGAAGCGAATCCACATTGCTTCCATCTCTTTTTATTTGTCATTTATAAAAAGTGTTTCTTAGAACCGTTCAAAAAAGATCGGGCAGACCGCGTCGGTGGAAAGGCGCATCCAGAGGTTGCCGTCCTCGGTGAACTGCGCGCGGTAGGTGCGGGTGTCCAGCACCTCAAAGCCGACAAACTTGTCGCCGCCGATGTAGTCGAACTCCTGATCCATCAGGCCGTAGTGCTGGCGCAGATGGCCGTCCTGGTAGACAAACTCCATCACGCCGTAGCCGGGATTGTAGTAGCGGCCGACATATTTCTGCGCCTGCTCCTCGCTCAGCGGCTGGGTCTTTTTCTCCTCCTCGGTGTAGTTGGGGCCGAGGTTGACCCGCTTGTTAAAGATGTCGATCAGGAAGGAGTAGTCGTCCTGTACGTCGCCGATCAGCAGGTCGCACAGCAGGTACTTCAGGCAGTTTAATGCCGGGGTATCCACCGTGTTGACCGACAGAGCGTAGGCGGCGTTCTCCTCCGGGAAGAAGCCGACCATCGAGTTAAAGCCGTTGGTCGAACCGGAGTGGGAAGCCATCAGATGGCCCTTATAGGCCGAGGTGATCCAGGCCAGCGCGTAGGACTGCTGCAGTTCCTGCGGATGGGAGGCGCGGCCCGGGATGACGACGTTCGGCTTAATCAGCTCGGCAAAGCCTTCCGGGCTGATGATCCGCTTGCCGTCCAGCTCGCCGCCGTTGGCCAGCATCAGAATCCACCGTTCCAGGCTGTCGAGGTTGGTGTACAGGCCGCCGCAGGGGTTGCTGGCCTTGCCGACCACCTCCGGCACGCGGTAGATCTTGCCGTCCTTCTGCCCGTAAGGCATGGCGGCGTTTTTGTCCTCGATGGTGTCGATGCCGCGGAAGTACATATCCATCCCCAGCGGCTCGCCGATGCGCTCCTTGAGCAGCTCCTCCCAGGTCTTGCCGGTCAGCCGCTCACACAGGTAGCCGAGGGCGACATACATCTGGTTCTGGTAGCTGTACTTCTCCCGGAAGCCGAACGCCGGCGGGAAGTAGGCGATGCGGCGCACCAGATCCGCGCGGTCCTCCCGCACAAAGGTGCGCATCACGTCGTGGCGGCACAGGCCGGTGCGGTGGCAGCCCATGTCGCGCGGGGTGACGTGCTCCTCGGCGTACTTGTCCACCATCTGAAAATCGGGCATCAGCTGTTTGACCGGGGTGTCCCAGGTCATCTTGCCCTCGTCGCAGAGCTGTCCGGCCACCATGGTGGTGAAGGCCTTGGAGCAGGAAGCGATCTGGAACAGGGTTTTACTGTCCACCGGCTTGTTCTGCTCGGCATCGGCCATGCCAAAGCACTCCTTGAGCACAACCTTTCCGTCCTTGACTGCAACCAGGATGCCCCCCGCAAGGCCGTACTGTTTTCGGATTTGTTCGATTGTTTTCTGTAAAATTTCCACAGAGGTTCCCTCCTGTTTTTTTCTTCCATTATAGCCTTTATGGATAGAAAAGTAAAGTGGAAACTCCATTTTTTTAGCAATTATTCCGCGCCCGGCCAGTCCGGCTGGTCGATGGTGCAGGAAATACGATAGCCGTCCCCGTTGGGCGCAACCTGAATCTCAATCGCCCCGCCGCTGTAGCTGCCGGTAAAGCTCCAGCTGTCCTCACTAGAACCTTCCTCGCCGCTGGCGCCCAGGGCCGCAAGCTGTCCCCGGTAAAAGTCGGCGATATCCTCCAGGCTATCGCCCCTCCAGACGCGCTCCTCGCCGGTGGCGGGGTCCGGGCGCTGGGTGATTCCTGCACTGGTATCCCAAAGAAACTTCCCATCGCTGTAGGTTCCATCATAGGCCATCGGATACTCCAGCTGGAAGGAGGGATAGTCCTCCCGCTCCATCGAACGGTACTGGAAACCATCGTCCGCCAGCTCCGCTGTCAGGGTGCCGTAGCTCATGGGCAGGTCGTGGCTATCCAGCATCACAAACCGCATCCTCAGCTCCTCCCCCTGCTGTTCGGCTGAGAGAATCTGGCAGCTCCATGCGCTGCCAATTCCGGTCAGCTCATAGGCCTCTTCCCCGGCGTCATAGAAGGACGACTCCCGCACCCGCTCCTCCGACACGCCAAAGCGCGGGCAGACCAGCTGCTCCAGCGACTCCTGTGGAACCATCCGGCGGAGCTTATCCTCGTCGGTGTAGATGCCGGCATCTTCCTCCAGCTCCGGCTGCGCGCTGAGCAGATACTGATAGTAATCGACAAAGCTGTCCGGCCTCATCTCCGCCGGGTCGTCCCAGTTGCCGTAGCCTCCCATGGCGTACAGCGCCGGGGTATGGACGCGGTTGAGCTCCTCAAGGTCCGCCGAAAGGGCAGGCAGCTGCGCCTCATTTTCCGGCATCGGCGCCCCCGGAGTGGACTCCCCCACCGTCACCGGCAGCTCCTCCGGCATCTTTTCCACGCTCTGCTGGGTGCATCCTGACAACAACAGCAACAGACAAAGCAGCAGACATCTTTTCTTCATCATGCAAAGCACCTCCTGTTTGCAGCATTGCTTTTTCTATTATTGTACATGATTCGCATCCCTTTTGCAAGGGGCTTTCCTCCCTTTGTCGAACATTTTGCTGCAAAAAAAGGAGCTGCCCTTTCGGACAGCTCCCTGCAGAAAAAAGCTATTTGACAGCCGCCAGCAGCGCGTCGACCTTGTCGATCTTTTCCCAGCTGACGCCCAGATCCTCGCGGCCCATGTGGCCGTAGGCAGCGAGCTTGCGGTAGATCGGACGGCGCAGATCCAGAGAACGGATGATTGCGGTCGGACGCAGGTCAAAGACCTTCTCCACCGCCTGCTCCAAGACCTCATCGGCAACCTTGCCGGTGCCGAAGGTGTTGACGTTGATCGAAACCGGCTTCGCCACGCCGATGGCGTAGGCCAGCTGGACCTCACACTTTCTGGCCAGCTTGGCAGCGACGATGTTCTTTGCCACATAGCGCGCCGCATAGGCTGCCGAGCGGTCAACCTTGGTCGGGTCCTTGCCGGAGAAGGCGCCGCCGCCGTGGCGTCCCATGCCGCCGTAGGTGTCGACAATGATCTTTCTGCCGGTCAGGCCGCTGTCGCCCTGCGGGCCGCCGATGACAAAGCGGCCGGTGGGGTTGATGAAGATTTTCGTTTCGGGGCGCATCAGTTCCTTTGGAACGATGGCGTCGATGACCTCTCGCTTGATGTCAGCGCGCAGCTGCTCCATCGGCACATCCGGGGAGTGCTGGTTGGAGACGACGATGGTTTCCACCGCGACCGGCCGGTCGTCCTCATACTCGATGGTGACCTGGGTCTTGCCGTCCGGACGCAGGTAAGGCATGGTGCCATCCTTGCGCACCTGGGCCAGGCGCTTTGCCAGCTTGTGCGCCAGCGAGATCGGCATCGGCATCAGCTCCGGGGTGTCGTCGCAGGCAAAGCCGAACATCATGCCCTGGTCGCCCGCACCGTTGTCCTCCTCGGTGATGCCGGCTTCCTTGGCTTCCAGCGCGCGGTCAACACCCAGCGCGATGTCGCCGGACTGCTCGTCGATCGAGGTGATGATGCCGCAGGTGTCGCAGTCAAAGCCAAATTTTGCGCGGTCGTAGCCGATGTCGCGGATGACCTCGCGCGCGATTTTGGGGATATCGACATAGCACTTGGTGCTGATCTCACCCATCACCAGCACCATGCCGGTGGTGACAGCGGTCTCACAGGCTACGCGGCCGTCCGGGTCCTGCTCGAGGATTGCGTCGAGCACTGCGTCGGAGATCTGGTCGCAGATCTTGTCGGGATGTCCTTCGGTGACCGATTCGGAGGTAAACAGATATTTTGCCATTTCCTTTTTCGTTCCTTTCTCTTTTGCAATGTGGATATGGTGGTCAACCAAACAGCGCGCAGCTTGTTCGAGATTGTTCCTTTTTTAAAGCTGGAATAAAAAAAGGACCCGACCGCGAGATCGAGTCCTGCTTTCCTCATCTCTCGGCTTTGCCGCAGGATTTGGCACCTTACAAAGCGCTTCGCTTTTTGCAGGTTGCCGGACTTCACAGGGCCTGTCCCCTCTGTCACTCTTGATAAGGCTGTTCAGTTTGGAGAGCGGCAGAACATTTCTCACCGCTCATGTAGCAATTATGATACCGCTTCCCGCCGCGGATGTCAACCATGTTGGAAAATATTTGTCGAATTCGACAAATTGTCTTTCCTCTCCAGCTTTGGTTTCATCGGTTTTGGCGGGAGTTTCGGAGGAAAATCATTCCTCCACCCGGTACATCTGGGAGGCGCTCTCCTTGGTGGCGTACTCGCTGACCGAGAGCACCTTGACCTTCAGGGGCTTGTTGCCCATCTGGATCTCGATCAGGTCCCCCTCCTTAACCGCATAGGAGGCGCGCGCCACCTTGCCGTTGACCAGGATGCGGCCGCCGTCGCAGGCCTCGTTGGCCACGGTGCGGCGCTTGATGAGGCGGGTGATCTTTAAATATTTATCCAAGCGCATAAAACACTCTCCTTCATTTTGTTTCGATAAAAGAGCAGCCCCGGAATTCCCCGGAGCTGCTGCATCGATGAAAGCCTTGCTTTTCCTTACTTGGAGACAACTTCCTTGAGCGCCTTGCCCGCTTTGAAGACAGGCAGCTTGGAAGCCGGGATCTCGATCTTCTCCTTGGTGCGCGGATTGATGCCCTCTCTGGCGGCGCGCTCCTTTACCTCAAAGGTGCCAAAGCCGACCAGCGCTACCTTTTCGCCGGCAGCCAGAGTCTCCGAGATGGCGTCCAGCACCGCTACAACAGCTTTCTCGCTGTCCTTTTTGGAAAGTTCGGTTTTCTGTGCAACAGCATTGATCAGTTCTGCTTTCGTCATATTGATTATCCTCCATTTAAGTGATCTTTTCTTTTTTCATCCGCCTGCAAAGAGGACGGTTGTTTTAACATTCTTCCTTGGCCCGCTTCCACAGCTCCTCCAGCTCCTGGATCGACGCTTCCTTTAAATCCAGTCCGCGCTGGGCAGCCAGCTGCTCGGTTTTCTGCACGCGGGCAATAAATTTCTGGGTGGAGGCGTTCAGGCTCTCCTCCGCATCCACCTGCAGAAAGCGCGCGACGTTCACCGCAGAAAACAGCACGTCCCCCAGCTCCTCAAAGCAGCTCTGGGGATCTTCCTCCTCCACTGCCTCCTGCAGCTCGTCCAGTTCGCTGTTCAGGTCGTCCATCGCCCAATAAACATCCGGATAGCTAAAGCCCAGCTTGTTGGCGCGTTTTTGCACCTTCTGGGCGCGCATCAGTGCCGGGAAGGTCTTGGGGACACTGGTCAGCGTCTCGGTTCCGGTGGTCTGGCCCTTGGTCTGCTGCTTGATCTTTTCCCAGTTGTCCAGAACCTCGCCGGTGCTGCTGACCTGCACATCCGCAAAGACGTGCGGGTGGCGGACAATCAGCTTGCGGCAGATGCCGTCGCAGACATCCTCAAAGTTAAAGCTACCCTGCTCCTCCTCGATGCGGGCATGGTGCACCACCTGCAGCAGCACATCGCCCAGCTCCTCCTTGAGCAGGTCCCGATCGTTCAGATCGATCGCCTCGCACACCTCATACGCTTCCTCCAGCATATCCCTGCGCATCGACTCGTGCGTTTGTTCCCTGTCCCAAGGGCATCCTCCTTCTCCCCGCAGAATCTGCATAATCTGCAGGAGGTCGTCGATGCCGTACTTTTCCTTTTTTTGATAAGACACGCTCACAATATCACACTCCCATGCTTTGGATACCGCCTGTGGCCTTCGGTTTATCATGCGACTTTATATATATTACCCTAAAAGCGAGTACTTTTCAAGTGTCTTTGCTATTTTTTCCCCCTTTGGCAGCATCTCAATGTCCTCTTTTTTGAAGGCTTTGAGCAAAAACAGGGCGATCAGGTAGACCAGCGCCCCCACCGCTACTGAGACCAGCACCGCAAAGCGCGAAGCGATGACGGTGGAAATCAGGTTCTGGCTCAGCCGCGCAAAGGCCGCGCAGAGCAGCCCCGCCAGCAAAGGCTTTACAAAGACCGATACGACGCCCAGCTCCCCCACGCTCTGCCGCAGCGCAATCAGGCTGAGCACCGTGACCAGCAGATAGCAGGCCAGGGTCGACCAGGGCGCGGCCTGGATGTTGATCTGCGGGATGCCGACCAGGATATAGTTCATCGCCAGCTTGACAAGGCTGCCGATCAAAATCAGCTTGACCGGCAGGCTCACCCGCCCCACCGCCTGCAGGAGGCTGTTGATGGCGGCGGTCAGGGCGATGAAGATCGAGGCGATGGCCAGCACCTGCAAGAGCGGCGCGCCGATGGCGACCTCGCTGTTGTAGCCGAAGAACAGCTCGCAGACCTCCTGCGCCAGCGCGCTGATGCCCAGCCCCGCCGGGATGCAGACGATGGTGGTGATGCGCAGCACCATTTGGACGCTGCGCTGGGTGCGCAGGCGGTTGCCCTGCGCAAAGCTCTCGGCCACCACCGGCAGCGCACTCACCGCCAGACCCGCCGTCAGCGCCGGGACCAGGTTGGCAATCACCACCGCCTTGCCGCTGTACGCCCCGTAGAGGTAGTTGTGGACGCTGTTGTTGATGATCTCCGCCTCGGGGATGTTCGCTCCATAGCAGTCGAGCAGGGCCTGTGGGGCAGTCTGCATCACCTCTGCCAGGCGACCGGTGACGGTCATCAGGTCGATGATGCCGGAAAAATTGACCGCCAGCGATCCCAGGCAGACCGGCACCGCGATGACGATAATGGTTTTAAAGAGCACGCCCGCGCGCTGCGGCTGGGGCGACTGCCTGACCAGCTCGTCGGAGACGCCGTCGCCCTTTTTGCGCCAGCGAATCATCAGGTAGAGCAGTCCCGCCGCGGTGGACAGGCTGACGCCCAGCACCGCCGCGCCGCTGGCCAGCTGCGCAATCACCGCCTGGGCCTGCGCCTGGCCGGCATAGCTCTGCCCCAGCACCGTGCCGTAGGTCTCATATTCCCGCTGGGTCAGATACAGCACCGCGCCGCTCAAGCCCAGCCCAAAAATCATCTTGGTCACCGCCTCGATGATCTGGGAGATGGAGGTCGGGTACATGTTCTGCATCCCCTGATAGTAGCCGCGGTAAGCCGACATCAAACAGCAGGTCAGCACCGCGGGGGCAAGGCAGATGATGGAAAGCCTGGCGCCGGGATTTGGAATCATCGCCGCAAAGGTTCCCGCCCCCAGAATCATCACCACCATGCACAAAAAGCCGGTGAGCAAAAAGAACAGGCGCGAGATGCGGAAGATTTTCCGGCTGTCCCGGTAGCGCCCCAGGACGCTGTTTTCCGAAACCAGCTTGGAGATCGCCACCGGAAATCCGGCGGTGGCGATGGTGGAAATGAGGTTAAAGATCTCATAGGCATTGGTAAAATAGGAGTATCCTGTCCCGCCCAGCATGTTGCTGATCGGGATTTTAAAGAGCATGCTGACCACCTTGACAGTCACCGTGCCGATCATCAGGATCATCGCTCCCTGCACAAAGCCCTGCTTTTGATCTGTCTTTCTCAACTGTCCACCCGCTTTCTCAAAACGCACTTGGCCTATTGTTATACCGTACCACATCGCGGCGCTTTGTTCAATTACTTTGCAAAAATCTTTTCTAAAAATTCACAGCCTGCCAGCGGCAAGCTGTCTGACACCTCTAGTATATGAGCGCCGCAAAAGTGCCATTCATCCCGGCGCAAAAAGGTGCCGCGGCGCCCTGCTCCTCAGCGGGCGCGCCGCGGTCCTTTTTAACTGATCTTTTATTGATGGCGGATGTGCTCCATTCCCTGCGCCAGGATGGTGGCGACGTGGTCGTCATCCAGTGAGTAGAACACCGACTTGCCCTCCCGGCGGTTTTTGACCAGGCGGCTGGTGCGCAGCAGCCGCAGCTGATGGGAGACCGCCGACTGGGAAATGCCCAGCAGGTCGCTCAAATCGCAGACGCACATCTCCTGCCCCAGCAGCGCCGCCAGCAGCTTGAGCCGGGTCGGGTCGCCGAACACCTTGAACAGCTCCGCTGCGGCCTCCATCTCCTGCTGGGATGGCATGCGGTTTTTTAAGTATTCCAGCTGATGGTGGTGGGTCACCTGGCAGCGGTCGAGGTCCTGTTCCCCATTGATTTTTGACATCGTGTCCTTTCCTTTCCGCAGCAAGCTGCTCGGTCCGGCTCAACATATGAGCGGTTGTTCATACATGGTTTCCCCTTTATGATACCTTATTTTCAGCCAAAAAGCAAGTTTTCTTTTTGGGATAGAAGGCGCTGCGCTCATTCTTCCCGCTCCACCACCGAGGCCCCGGTGTAGTAGTGCTCGAGGATAGCGCGATAGTCGCTTCCCTGCCGCGCCAGATAATCCGCCCCGTACTGGCTCATCCCCACCCCGTGTCCGTAGCCGAGGGTGGTGAAGGTAAAGGTCCCGTCCTGCAACGTAAAGTCAAAGTCGCTGGAGCGCAGCCCCAGCAGCTCCCGCAGCTCGATGCCGCTGATGCTCTGATCCCCTACCCGGACCAGCGTCACATAGCCGGAACCGGAACGTTCCAGCACGCTCAGCCACTGGGAGGGATCGTCCGAAAGCGCGGGGGCAGGCTCAGCGGCCTGCAAGAGCGACTGAAGCTCCTCTACTGTGAAGGAGACGCTCTCCTCATAGCCCGGCGCGTGGATGTCCCCGGCGCTGTCCACCGGCACCAGGTAGGAGAGCGGATTGCCCCAGACATTCTCCGCCGATTCGGTGCGGCCGGAGCTGATGGCGTGGTAGGCCGCCACAATCGGCTCGCCCGCCTCATCCACCACAATCTCCTGCCAGACCGCCTGAGCCGCATTTTTGACCCGGCCCCAGTACTGGTCAAAGTAGTCGCCAAAGCGCTCTCTGGCCTGCTCCTCGGTGACGTAGCCCTGCCAGTTGAGCGGGTCGGCGGAAAAGTCGTAGGGCTGACCGCTCTCCCGCGCCTGCCGCTGGCAGTACAGCGCCCAGGTGTGCGCACTGACCGCCTGGGCTTTGAGCGCCTCGGTGTGGAAGGTGGCGGGCATCTCGGAGCACAGCGCCCCCACCACATACTCCTCTACCGGAACTTCCTCGATTTCACCGGTAGTGCGGTTGAGGATCAAAAACGGCTCCCAATCTGCCGCCTTCTCTGCCTGCTCTTCTTCCTGCTGTTCCTCCTGTTTTGCCTGCTGCTGCGGCTCCTGCGTTTGCAGCGGCTGCATCTGCTGCTCCTGTTCCATCCGGGTCGGCTGGAACGGTTTGTTGCTAAACAAAAGCGGCAGCACCACCAGGCACACCGCCAGCAGCACAGCCATCAGCGCCATCATTCTCATCTGCATACCCCTTCCTGTCCGGTTCTGCAGACAGTATATGTTTGTCCGCATGGGGGATATGACTTTTTTATATGGGGACGCTGCCGAGGGCCCCTGCCCCGAACCCTGTGAGGGGCTGGCGCCCCTCTGCCCCCCAAAGTGGGGGCCTTCGGCCTCCGGAGCAAGCCGTCAGACTTGGCTCCTGCCCCCACCAGGAGGGCGCTCCGCCCCTCCACCCCGGGTGACTTTCCCGTCGCGGGGA
>URGV01000038.1 GCA_900547455.1 uncultured Oscillospiraceae bacterium | reverse complement strand
CGCAGCTTTTGGGCTTCCGTTGTGTACTTCCATCTTCGCTTAATTTCCACCAAAAGTCACAAGGGGGAAATGACTCGAAATCGTTTTGTCTAGAGATAGGCACGTGGGTTCGAATCCCACCGTCTCCGCCAGGCTGAGCCTGGACGCAATTCGCGTTCCAGGCTCTTTTTCTTTTGTCTTGCCGCTCGCGTCTATGGTGGGTATCTTTTGGGTCAACACTTCCCATCCAATCCGCGCACCTCACCAAAGTGGGGTGCGTTTTTTTGTTGTCCCGCACACCTTTGCGGGGACAGCCGGACCGGATTGACAAAAGGGGGAAAGGTCTGCTATGATAGCCGCAAAGCCCTTTTTGGCTGAGGGGAAACAGGAGGGAAAGAATATGGAGCGGACAAACAAGCTGTGGATTTTGGATTCCACCCTGCGGGACGGAGCGCAGGGAGAAAACATTTCCTTTTCGGTGCAGGACAAGCTGCGGATTGTGTCGGCGCTGGACCAGCTGGGCATCGATTATATCGAGGCGGGCAATCCGGCGTCCAATCCAAAGGACCTGGAATTTTTTGAGCGGGTGAGGGCGCTGCCGCTCCGCCATGCAAGGCTGGCGGCCTTCGGCAGCACCAGACGCAAGGACGAGCGCGCCGAGGACAGCGAGGGCCTGCGCGCCCTGCTGCAGGCAAACACCCCCGCCGTCTGCATCTTTGGCAAGAGCTGGGACTTTCACGTCACCCACATCCTGCACACGACGCTGGAGGAGAACCTGCGGATGATCGAGCAGAGCGTCGCCTTTCTCAAGGCAAACGGCCGGGAGGTCATCTTTGATGCGGAGCACTTTTTCGACGGCTATGCCTGGAACCCCTCGTACGCGCTGGCGTCGCTGGACGCGGCGCAGCGGGGAGGAGCGGACTGCATCTGCCTGTGTGAGACAAACGGCGGCGCCTTCCCCGATCAAGTGGCCCAGGTGACGGCGGAGGCCGTGCGCCGGCTCAAGGCGCCGGTGGGCATCCACACCCACAACGACGGCGGGATGGCGGTGGCCAACAGCATCGTGGCGGTGCAGGCGGGCGCAAGCTGGGTGCAGGGGACGCTGATTGGCTTTGGGGAGCGGTGCGGCAACGCCAACCTCTCCACCGTCATTGCAAACCTTCAGCTCAAGAGAGGCTACACCTGCATCCCGGCGGAGAATCTGGAAAAGCTGACCCGCACCTGCCGGGCCGTCTCGGAAATTTCCAATGTGGCCCTTGCCGAGAACATGCCCTATGTGGGCAAGAGCGCCTTTGCGCACAAGGGCGGGATGCACATCGACGGGGTGAACAAGGCTTCCTCCTCCTTTGAACACATCAATCCGGAGAGCGTGGGAAACAGCCGCCGGTTTTTGATCTCCGAGGTGGCGGGGCGCAGCACCCTGCTGGAGCGCATCCGGAAGATAGACCCGACGGTGCAGCGCGACGATGAGATCACCGAGAAGATCATTTGGCACCTCAAGCAGCTGGAGCATCAGGGCTATCAGTTCGAGGGGGCGGAGGCCACGCTGGAAATGCTGATCCGCCGCCAGCTGGGCCGCTATCGCCCGCACTTTGCCGTGCGGAAATTTAAGACCATCGGGGAGCAGCAGGCCGGGGAGGAAAAGGCCTCCGCCACGGCGCTGGTCAAGGTGGAGGTGGGCGGCCAGGAGGAGATCAACGCCGCCGAAGGGGACGGCCCGGTCAACGCGCTGGACTGCGCGCTGCGCAAGGCGCTGGAACGCTTTTTCCCCATTCTGCGCACCGTGCACCTGACCGACTATAAGGTCAGGGTCCTGGACAGCCGGGAGCGCACCGCTTCCAAGGTCCGCGTCCTGATTGAGTCCACCGACGGGCAGGAGAGCTGGACAACGGTGGGGGTGTCGGCCGACATCATCGAGGCCAGCCTGAACGCCCTGATCGACGCGATTGAGTATAAGCTGGTCCATTCGTCGGGGAGGGAGTGGTGAGCTGCCGCCCCCTTACCCCAGAACAGCCAAAAAAACCCGCGCCCTGTCTGCAGGGTGCGGGTTTTATCTTTTGGTGTTGTCTTAAAATTTTCGCCTGGAGGGCGGGTAGGGGCGCTTCTCGTCGGTCAGACCCAGCAGGTAGTCGGTGCTGGTGTGGTAAAATTGCGCCAGACGAACCAGCACGTCCAGCGGAACCTCCAGTGCACCGCGCTCGTAGCGGGAGTAGGTGGACTGCGTAACGTGCAGCATGTTTGCAATATGCTCTTGACTTAAATCGGAATCTTCTCTTAGATCTCGGATACGCAGATGCAATTTAATCACCTCAAGGATAGATTAAATTATGCAGTTTCTGCATATTGACAATTATTCCATAATCGAATACAATTAATTCAGAGGTGATGAAAAATGGGCGAGAATCAGGAAAAAATCGAAACCTTAGAACAATCAAAACAGGCAGAACAAGACCCCACCTCGGAGCAAAGCAGGGAAGGGCAGCACCCCGAACAGCCAGCCCCCTCCAGAGAAAAAGGGCAGCAGGATGAGCCGCCCATCACCGAGGGGGAAGAGGAGCTGGCGCTTGAGCTGGAGCGCTTCAGCACGATGTACTCCACAATGGCAAAGATGACAATCAAGATGAACGATCGCCTGGGCTTGATACTCGCGACCTGTGAGGAGGTTTTTCTCCAGGAGGACCCGCCGCAGTACAGGGCGGCGTACATCCTGCTCAAACATCTCCTGCAGGACTCCCGGAAAACGCTGCAAAAAACGCTGGCCGACTGCGAGGAAATTTATATCCGGGACTATCCGCCCGAAGTAAGTGAGAAGATCAAGCTCATCAGAAAGAACATGAACATTTACTGGTAAACGCCGACAGATTCATTCCACACTTTTTGGATAAGAAAATCAAAAGCCCCGCTGCTTTTTAGCAGCGGGGCTTTTGGCTTATTGTATCCGAACGGAACAACAAAGTTTATCTAGGATATTTGATCGCAGCCTGTGCAGCAGCAAGGCGGGCAATCGGTACGCGGAACGGAGAGCAGGAGACATAGGTCAGGCCTGTCTTGTGGCAGAACTCGATGGTGGACGGGTCGCCGCCGTGCTCGCCGCAGATGCCCAGCTTGATGTCCGGACGGGTCTGCTTGCCCAGATCGCAGGCCATCTTGACCAGCTTGCCTACGCCGTTCTGGTCGAGTTTTGCGAATGGGTCGAACTCGTAGATCTTCTTGTCGTAGTAGTAGTTGAGGAACTTGCCGGCGTCGTCACGGCTGAAGCCAAAGGTCATCTGGGTCAGGTCGTTGGTGCCGAAGGAGAAGAACTCCGCTTCCTGCGCAATCTCGTCTGCGGTGACGGCCGCGCGCGGGATCTCGATCATGGTACCAACTTTGTAGTGGATCTGAACGCCCTCTTTGGCGATGATCTCGTCGGCAACCTTGGTGACGATGGATTTAACATAAGCCAGCTCCTTGACCTCGCCGACCAGCGGGATCATGATTTCCGGAACAACGTCCCAATCAGGATGCTTGCGGCTTACATTGATGGCTGCACGGATGACAGCGGTGGTCTGCATCTCGGCGATCTCCGGATAGGAAACAGCCAGACGGCAACCGCGGTGACCCATCATCGGGTTAAACTCATGCAGCGAGTCGATGACGTTGTGGATTTCCTCGACGGAAATGTTCATGTCCTCGGAGAGCTCTTTGATCTCCTCCTCGGTGTGCGGAACGAACTCGTGGAGCGGTGGGTCCAGGAAGCGGATGGTGACCGGCAGGCCCTGCATCGCCTCGTAGATCGCCTCGAAGTCGCCCTGCTGCATTGGCAGCAGTTTATCCAGCGCAACGCGTCTCTGCTCCTCGGTCTTGGAGAGGATCATCTCGCGAACCGCTTTGATTCTGGTGCCCTCGAAGAACATGTGCTCGGTGCGGCACAGACCGATGCCCTGTGCGCCAAAGGCCAGAGCCTGGGCAGCGTCTCTTGGGGTGTCGGCGTTGGTGCGGACCTGCAGCTGTCTTGCCTCGTCGGCCCAGGCCATCAGACGGCCAAAGTCGCCGGAAACGGAAGCGGCTACGGTCGGGATTGCTTCGCCGTAAATCTTGCCGGTGGAGCCGTCCAGAGAGATGTAGTCGCCGCGGCAGATCTTCTTGCCGCCCAGCTCAAAGTAGCCCTCTGCGTCGTGCATCACGATGTCGCCGCAACCGGATACGCAGCAGGTGCCCATGCCGCGCGCAACAACCGCCGCGTGGGAGGTCATGCCGCCGCGAACGGTCAGGATGCCCTGTGCGTGGTTCATGCCCTCGATATCTTCAGGGGAGGTTTCCAGACGGACCAGAACAACCTTCTCGCCCTTCTTGCCTTCCTCGGTGGCTTCCTCAGCGGTGAAGACAACCTTGCCGCAGGCAGCGCCAGGGGAAGCAGCCAGGCCGGTGCCGATCTCTTTTGCGTTCTTGAGTGCCTCTGCGTCAAACTGTGGGTGCAGCAGCGCGTCAAGCTGTTTTGGATCGACCATGCAGACGGCCTCTTCCTTGGAGATCATGCCCTCGTCCACCAGGTCGCAGGCGATCTTGATGGCGGCGGTAGCGGTTCTCTTGCCGTTTCTGGTCTGCAGCATGTAGAGCTTGCCGTTCTCGATGGTGAACTCCATATCCTGCATGTCTCTGTAGTGTTTTTCCAGGCGGTGAGCAACGTCGTTGAACTGCTCATAAACCTCTGGCATAATGGTTTTCAGCTCGTCGATCTTCTGTGGGGTACGAACGCCGGCTACAACGTCCTCGCCCTGTGCGTTGACCAGGAACTCGCCGAACAGCTTGTTTTCGCCGGTGGCAGGGTTGCGGGTGAAGGCTACGCCGGTACCGGAGGTGTTGCCGGTGTTGCCGAATACCATGGTCTGAACGTTGACCGCGGTGCCCCAGGAGGACGGGATGTCGTTCATTCTTCTGTAGTAGATCGCGCGCGGGTTATCCCAGGAGCGGAATACGGCCTTGACAGCGCCCATCAGCTGCTCTTTTGGATCCTGTGGGAAGTCGGAGCCGATCTGCTCTTTGTAGTAGGCTTTAAATTTCTTGACCATCTCTTTGAGGTCGTTGGCATCCAGCTCGGTGTCGAGCTTGACGCCCTTGGCGGCCTTCATCTGGTCGATGATGATTTCGAAGTTGTGCTTTGGAACTTCCATAACAACGTCGGAGTACATCTGGATGAAGCGGCGGTAGGAGTCATAAGCAAAGCGCTCGTTGTTGGTCATCTTGGCAAAGCCTTCGACAACCTGATCGTTGAGGCCCAGGTTCAGGATGGTGTCCATCATGCCCGGCATGGAAGCTCTGGCGCCGGAACGGACCGAAACCAGCAGCGGGTTGTGCTCGTCGCCAAACTTTTTGCCGGTCAGCTCCTCCAGCTTAGCCAGATACTCAAAGATCTGCGCCTCGATTTCAGGGCTGATCTGCTTGCCGTCCTCATAGTACTGGGTGCAGGCCTCAGTGGTGACGGTGAAGCCCTGCGGAACCGGCATGCCCAGAACGGTCATCTCAGCAAGGTTGGCACCCTTGCCGCCGAGCAGCTCACGCATCTTGGCGTTGCCCTCGGAGAAAGCATAAACAAATTTCTTGCTCAACGTAAAAACCTCCCGAATGAAATTTGGAAAAGGTGGATTGGCAGGGAAGGGATTTTTCCCGATTTCTTCCCCGCACAAAAGGAATTGTAAAAAAACCAATACAACCTTCTTACATATTATACCAAAACCGAACCGACAATACCAGTCCCCGCTTTATAAATTTTCCATAAAAATTTGTGATGGGTTTTCATGAACAGCAGTGGCTTTTTTCTATCTTTTTGATGCTGAAGGACAATAAAATTGACAATTTATTATCAATGAAGCCAAAGCACAGTCAAAGTGTACAAACCGTCAAATGTAATTTTGCGCAAATTTATCTCAGCCGATGGAAATGCGCCAGCGCCTTGAATTTTGTGGTAGTAAATTTTATAATATAAGGGAAAAGGGGAGAGCGCACATCAAACCGAAATGGGAGTGATCAGTCATGCGAGCAACCAGCGCAATCATCCTGGCGGCCGGACAGGGAACCAGGATGAAGTCCAAATATCCAAAGGTAATGGCGGAGGTCTTGTTTAAGCCGATGATCAACTGGGTCACCGATTGGTGCCTGAAGGCGGGGATCGAAAAGATCTGCGTCGTGGTGGGCAGCGGGGCGGACCAGGTGCGCGCGGCGCTGCCGCAGCAGTGCGTCACCGTCGAGCAGACCGAGCGCCTGGGCACCGGCCACGCGGTGATGATGGCAAAAGAATTTATCCGGGAGCACCCCGGCGACGTGGTGGTCCTAAACGGCGACGCGCCGTTTGTCAGCGACCAGGTAATTGGCAGTGCGCTGGAGCACCACCGCCAGAGCGGCGCGCAGGTGACCGTCGTCACCGCCAGGCTGCATGACCCGTCCGGCTACGGCAGAATCCTGCGGGAGAACGGCCGCGTCACCGGCATTGTGGAGGACCGCGACGCCGCCGGCGAGCAAAAGCAGATTGCCGAAGTCAACTCCGGCGCCTACTGCTTTGAGAGCGGCTTTCTGCTGGAGGCCCTCGAGCAGCTGACCTGCCGCAACAGCCAGGGCGAATACTACCTGACCGACACCGTCCAGGTGGCCTTCCGGCAGGGGAAAAAGGTGGAAGCCTGCCTGTGCGAGGACGAGAAGCTGGTGCTGGGCGCCAATGACAGGGCCGGATTGTTAAAACTAAATGAAATCGCGAACAAAATTGTGGTTGACAGACTTTTGGAAGATGGTGTAAACTTCTATTGTACGGATGGTGTGGTCATCTCTCCGGACGCTGTGGTCGGCAGGGACACCACCATCGCTCCCGGCACCCAGCTGAGAGGCCATGTGGTCATCGGCGAGGACTGCGTGATCGGCCCGAACACCATCATCGAAAACAGCCGCATCGGGGACGGGTGCCAGATCCATTCCTCCCTGATCGAGCAGTCGCAGGTGGGCAGCGGCGTGCGCATCGGCCCCAACAGCCACCTGCGCCCGAACAGCGTGCTGGCCGACCGGGTCAAGATCGGCAACTTTGTCGAAATCAAAAATTCCACCCTGGGACAAAAGACCAGCGTGGCGCACCTGACCTATATCGGCGACTCCGACTTTGGGGAAAATATCAACGTCGGCTGCGGCGTGGTGACGGTCAACTACAACGGCTACCGCAAGTTCCGCAGTACCGTCGGCGACAACGCCTTCATCGGCTGCAACACAAACCTGGTTTCCCCGGTTCAGGTCGGGGAGAACGCCTACATCGCGGCGGGCTCCACCATCACCGACGACGTGCCGGCAGGCGACCTTGCCATCGCCCGGGCCCGCCAGGTGGAAAAGGCAGGCTGGGTGGAAGGCTACCGGGCGAAGGAGCTTGCGCTCAAGGAAAAGGAAAAGAACGAAAAGAAGTAAAGGTTGTATCATACAGCCGAAGGCTCCGCCAGGGGCGGACGGCTGTTTAACGGCAAAAGCCGGATATTCTTTAGAGGGTCTAAAGAGGAAAGAAGGGCGCGCGCAGCGCAACCTGCCGCGCCTTAAAGAAGGTGGGCGGAGAAATCTGCCGAAGAAAAGTAAGGGGAGTCAGAAAAGAAATGAATTTGCATGGTAAGGACATCAAGATCTTCACCGCCAATTCCAATCCGAAGGTAGCGGCGGAGATTGCGGCCTGTCTGGGCCTTCCGGTCGGAAAAAGCGAGGTAAAGACATTCTCGGACGGCGAGATTGCGGTCTCCATCCAGGAGTCGGTGCGCGGCTCGGATGTGTTTGTGGTACAGTCCACCTGCACACCGGTCAACAACAACCTCATGGAACTGCTGATTATGATCGACGCCTTCAAGCGCGCTTCTGCGGGACGCATCACTGCGGTTATCCCGTATTTTGGCTATGCGCGCCAGGACAGAAAGGCCAAGGCCAGAGACCCGATCTCCGCGAAACTGGTGGCGGACCTGATCACCGCCGCTGGCGCGGACCGCGTGCTGACCATGGACCTGCACGCCGCCCAGATCCAGGGCTTCTTTGATATTCCGGTCGACCACCTGCTGGGCGTGCCGATTCTGCTGCCGCATTTCATCGATAAGATCGGCGCGGAGCCGGGCAACTACACCGTTGTTTCCCCGGACCTGGGTTCGGTTACCAGAGCCAGAAAGTTTGCCGAGCGCTGCGACGTGCCGCTGGCCATCATCGATAAGAGAAGACCGAAGGCCAACGTCAGCGAGGTCATGAACATCATCGGCGACGTCCGCGACAGAAAGGTCATCATCGTCGACGACATGATCGACACCGCGGGCACCCTGTGCAACGCCGCCAACGCCCTGGTTGAGATCGGCGGCGCCACCGAAGTTATCGCCTGCGCCACCCACGGCGTCCTCTCCGGCCCGGCCATCGAGCGCATCGAAAAGAGCGCCCTGAAAGAGGTCGTCATCCTCGACACCATCCCGCTGCCGGAAAACAGCGGCACCAAGATCACCCAGCTGCCGGTTGCGCCGGTATTTGCGGAGGCCATCGAGCGCATCTATCAGGATAAGCCGGTTTCCCCACTATTTGTTTAATCTGTTTTTGTCGAAAAAGGGCAGGTGTCTTACCTGCCCTTTTTCAGGCATTATGGAGGAGGGAAAAAGGATGGAGTACATCTGCTACTGCGACAGGGTCACCGAGGAGGACATCATCCGCGCCATGGAAAACGGGGCGCGCTCTTTAAAGGAAATCAAAGCCGCAACCGGCGCCATGAGCCACTGCGACTGCGCCAACAAAAACCCAAAGGGCACCTGATGCTCGGCGGACATTATGAGGGTCGTGCGGGAAAATCTTGCGCGATTTTTGTAAGAGAAAAGCCGCTCGGGACAGCGGTGAAAAAAGAGAATAAGGCGGGCAGGCTGACCACCGGCACCCATCGGGAGGATGGGCGCCGGTGGTTGTCCTGCCCTGTTGCCGACCCTGCCGAAACCGGGGAGGCAAGACAAAAACAGGAAAGGACAAAAGCCATGTACGATCTTTTTGAGAAGCTGAAATCTTTGAGCGCCAAGCCCACCGTCACCGGCACGCCGGAATATCTGGTGGTGGGGCTGGGCAACCCGGAACCCAAATACGACACCACCCGCCACAATGCCGGCTTTATGGCCATCGACCACATCGCCGCAAAGGCGGGCTGCAAGGTAAACCAGCTCAAATTTAAGTCTCTGTGCGGCCTGTGCGAGCTGGAGGGCAAAAAGGTGATGCTCCTGAAGCCCACCACCTACATGAACAGCTCGGGCGAGGCGGTGCGGGAGGCAAGCCAGTTTTATAAGATCCCGCCGGAGAAGATCATCGTCATCTTCGACGACGTCAGCCTCGACGTGGGCAAAATGCGCATCCGCCGCAAGGGCAGCGACGGCGGACACAACGGAATCAAGAGCATCATCTATCTGACCGGCAGCGACCAGTACCCGCGCATCAAGGTGGGGGTCGGCAAAAAGCCGCGCCCCGACTACGACCTTGCCGCCTGGGTGCTGGGGCACTTCTCCGACGAGGACCTAAAGGCGCTGCAGCCGGTGTTCGACCACTGCTACGACGCGGTGCGCGAGATGCTCAAGGGCAACATCGACAGGGCGATGAACCTGTTTAATTAGAGTAGAACAGAAACTGACCGATACAGAAAGGTGGGTGAATCACGATGAAACAGTTTTTTAGTCTGCTGGACGGCATGATGGAGTACCGCCAGCTCAAGGAGGCAATCGAGCAGGGCAGGGTGCCGGTCTCGCTGACCGGAGCCGCCGCCGCGCACAAGACCCACATCATCGCCTCGCTGGTCTACCAGCTGCAGCGCCCGGCGCTGGTGATTGTGCCGGACGAGAGCACCGCCATCCGCTTTGCGGCCGACCTCAACACCCTGCTGGGGGAGCGGGTGCTGCACTTCCCGGCCAGGGACTATGTGCTGCTGGACGTCGACGGGGCGTCCGGCGAGTTTGAGCACCAGCGTCTTGGGACCTTGAGCGCCCTGCTGCGCGGGGAGGCGCGGGTGGTGGTCGCCTCGGCCGAGTCGGCCTGCGAGCGCACCATCCCCAAGGAGAAGCTCGCTGCCTCCATCCTGGAGATCGACCAGGACGGCAGCTACGACGAGGAGGAGATTGTCCAGAAGCTGGTGGCGATGGGCTACCAGCACCGCGACCAGGTGGAGGGCATCTGCCAGTTTGCGCGGCGCGGCGGCATTCTGGACATCTTCCCGCCCGACCGCACCCAGCCGGTGCGCATCGAGTTCTGGGACGACAGCATCGACACCATGTCCACCTTCCAGGTGGACACCCAGCGCCGCCAGGACCCGGTGGAGCGGGTGACCATCCCGCCGGCGCGGGAGGTGCTGTACGACAGCCCGCAAAAGCTGATTGCCCTGCTGCAAAAGCAGATGGACGCCCAGAAGGGCAAGGCGGGCGTGCAGGTCAAGGAGCACCTGCAAAGGGACATCGAGCGGCTGGACGGGGGCTTGAACCCGGTGAGCATCGACCGGTATCTGCCGATTCTGTATGAGCCGCAGACCATCCTCGACTATTTTGACGGGCAGGCGCTGACCTTTTTGTGCGAGCCGGTTTCCTGCAGGGAAAACTTTGCCAACGCCATGGCCCAGCACCACGAGGACATCAAGATGCTGCTGGAGGAGGGCGTCCTCTTTAAAGGCTGCAGCGTCTACTACGACGACTTCACCGAGCTGTGCCGCAAGCTTTGCTGCCATCAGGGCGTGCTGATGGACACCTTCACCCGGTCCCTAAACGAGGTGCCGCTCAAGGAGCTGGTGCAGATCACCGCTTCCCAGCTCTCCACCTGGAGCGGCGAGTACGCCATCCTCAAGGACGATGTGGAGGACTACATGAAGACCGGCTTCTGCTGCGTCGTCTTTGCGGGCACGCCCCGCGGCGCGCAGGCGCTGGCGGAGGATCTGCGGCAGGACTTTTCGGCGGATCTCGTGCAGGATGTCCCGGCCATCACGCCGGGCAAGATCTATGTGCTGGAGGGCACCCTGTCGGCGGGCATGGAGTACCCGCAGTTAAAATTGGCCATCATCAGCCATGCCAAGACCGGCGTCAGCCGCACCCGCGCGCCAAAGCAGAAGAAGGGCGGGCACATCAAAAACCTCTCCGACCTCAATGTGGGCGACTACGTCGTTCACGTCTCCCACGGCATTGGCATCTTTGAGGGCATCGTCAAGCGGGAGATTCACGGCGTGGTCAAGGACTACATCAAGATCCGCTATGCCGGCACCGACATGCTCTTTGTGCCGGTCACCCAGATGGACCTGGTCACCAAGTACATCGGCGGCAAGGAGGAGGGTGTCGTCAAGCTCAACAAATTAAACTCCGCCGAGTGGGCCAAGACCCGCGCCCGGGTCAAAAAGGCGGTCAAGGACATGGCAGACGAGCTGATTAAGCTCTACGCCAAGCGCGAGGCCTCCAAGGGCTACGCCTTCGGGCAGGACACCGACTGGCAGAACGACTTTGAGCGGCGCTTCCCCTACGACGAGACCGACGACCAGCTGCGCTGCATTCAGGAGATCAAGGCCGATATGGAGCGCCCGGTGCCGATGGACCGTTTGCTGTGCGGCGACGTCGGCTTCGGCAAGACCGAGGTGGCCATCCGCGCGGCCTTCAAGTGCGTGATGGACGGCAAGCAGTGCGCCGTCCTGGTGCCGACCACCATCCTGGCCTGGCAGCACTATCAGACCTTCCGCAACCGGATGGAGGGCTTTCCGGTCAAGGTGGATATCCTCTCGCGCTTCCGCACCCCGCGTGAGCAGGAGCAGGTGCTGGAGGAACTACGCCGCGGCCAGATCGACGTCATCATCGGCACACACCGGCTGGTGCAGAAGGACGTCAAATTTAAGGACCTGGGGCTGTGCATCATCGACGAGGAGCAACGCTTTGGCGTCAAGCACAAGGAGACCTTCAAGGAGATGCGCAACAACGTCGACGTGCTGACCCTCTCGGCCACCCCGATCCCGCGCACTTTAAATATGGCGATGTCCGGCATCCGGGATATGTCCACCATCGAGGAGGCCCCGCAGGACCGCCAGCCGGTGCAGACCTATGTCATGGAGCATGACTGGGGCATTCTGTCCCAGGCGATGAACAAGGAGCTGCGCCGCGGCGGGCAGGTGTTCTACCTGCACAATCGGGTGGACACCATCGACAGCTGCGCGGCCACCATCCAGAAGCTCATCCCCGACGCGGTGGTGGTGGTCGCCCACGGCAAGATGAGCGAGGAGCAGCTCTCCAAGGTCTGGAAGCGGCTGCTCGACCACGAGATCGACATTCTGGTCTGCACCACCATCATCGAGACCGGCGTGGACGTCTCCAACTGCAACACCCTGATTATCGAGGACGCGGACCGGCTGGGCCTCTCCCAGCTCTACCAGATCCGCGGACGGGTCGGGCGCTCCAGCCGCAGGGCCTTTGCCTACCTGACCGTCACCAAGGGCAAGGCGCTGACCGACGTGGCCACCAAGCGCCTGGAGGCCATCCGGGAGTTCACCACCTTCGGCTCGGGCTTCCGCATCGCCATGCGCGACCTGGAAATCCGCGGCGCGGGCAACATTCTGGGCGCGCAGCAGCACGGCCACATGGAGGCGGTGGGCTATGAGATGTACCTGAAAATGCTCTCCGACGCGGTAGCGGTGGCCAAGGGCGAAAAGCCGGACACCCAGGCCACCGAGTGCCAGGTGGACATCCGCATCGGCGCGCACATCCCGGAGGACTACATCGAAAGCCTGCCGCAGCGCATCGACATCTACAAGAAGATCGCCTCGGTGGAGAACGACCAGGACGCGCTGGACATCACCGACGAGCTGATCGACCGCTTTGGAGACCCGCCGGAATCGGTCAAGGGACTGATCGACGTGTCGCTTTTGCGCAACAAGGCGGCGTCTTTGGGCATCAAGGAAATTTCCCAGCGCACCGACAGCCTGCTGTTCTACCCCGAGGTGGTGGATATGGAGGCGGCAAGCCGGCTGGCAGCCAACCTCAAAGGCCGCGTGATGCTCAACGCAGGCGCAAAACCCTACCTTGCGGTCCGGGTGCTCAAGGGCGAAAAACCGGTGGACACCATGCGCCTTGCGCTGGACGCCATGTCCCCGGATGCGCCGCGCGCCTGATCGGGCGGAGTATTCAGCGATTTTTAATGGACTTTTTGCAAAATTCGGTGTATAATAGCAGGGTATCTTGTAAAAGCCCGGGGCCTTAAGGTTTTGGAAAGTAGAAAACAAGGGGGATTTTTTAACAATGAATCTGCGAAAAAAATGCGCGGCCGTGCTGACGGCGGGGGCTCTGGCCCTTTCGATGGCGGCCTGCTCTTCGGATACAAGCTGGATTATGCGCAAGGATCCGCTGGAAATGCCGGTGGGCGTCTATATCAACAACCTGATTCAGAGCTACTATGAGGCGACAACGCTGGTGGAGGACGCGGAGCAGGATGTGCTCAGCCAGCAGATCGAGGGCCAGGACGCCGAGGACTGGATTCAGCAGAACGCGATCGACGAGACCAAAAAGGCAATGGCCATCTGCAGCGAGTTTAACGCCCGCAACATCGCCTTCTCCCAGGAGCAGCTGCTCAGCTGCCAGGAGCAGGCAGCGTCCTACTATGAGCAGGCGGGGGACAATCTGGAAAAGAACGGCATCTCTCAGGATTCCATCGAGCTGATCTACCAGATCGCCTACATGAAGACCCAGCTGTTCCAGGCCCTTTACGGCCCATCCGGAGAGGACCCGGTATCCGACGAGGAACTGAGCAACTATTACGACGACAACTACATCAAGATGGCGGTACAGACCTTCAGCTTCTCCGACATGGAGATCCCGGAAGATGCCACCGAGGACGAGAAGGCAGCGTACGAGGAATTCAACGATAGCGAGCGCTCCAACGTCTACACCAACGCCAACACCTTCTATTTACAGGCAAAGATCGGAACAGAAAACGGTCAGAGCTTCAACGACATTCTCAACGAGTACAAGAAGGAAAACCAGTCCTCCGATGAGGAATATGACATGACCACCGACAACTACCGCCTGCTCGACACCGCAACCACCACCCTCGACGCCGACGTCATCAAGGCCCTCAAGGAGGCCGAGGTCGGAGAGGTTGTCATGGTGCAGACCGACAGCATGATCGCAGTTGGTGCGACTGCCGACATTCATGAGGACCCGACCGACTTCGATTACGTCAAGGATTCCATCCGCCATGCGCTGCGCGACGAGACGATGGAGGAGTACCTGCTGCAGGTTGCCCAGGACGATTCCTTCGTGCTCAACCAGGATGCGGTTGACCGCTACACCATCGGCAAGCTGGATCTGGACTAGGTTTTGGGGGCAAAATCGGGCAGATCAAGGGGGCCGTCCTGACCGGCGCCCCCTTTTTTGTCATTTTTGACAGGAAATGGCGTCAAAATTTATATGAATGAATCTTTAAAATTTTTTCAGCAATCTTCCACAGGCGTACTCTTTTATGCTATAATAATCGGGAACAGGCTCGAAAGGCGCTTTTGGGCCGCAGCTTGTTCGGAAACATGCAGGGCGGGTGCGCAAGAATTTGGATTGCCCGCTGAGAAAAAATAAATCAAGTAAGGGATGAAAATTTTATGAAGGATCGAATCGGACAGTCCAGCAAAAAGAAAAAACCTGCCGAGCAGGGTGCTTCCAGCGTGACCGGCGTGCCAAAGCCGGACAGCTTTGCCGGGTATTCCGGCGGCGGCAAACAGCCAAACAGCAAGCTGCCGCTGATCATCGGCGCGGTGGTTGTGCTGGTGATCGTGATTGCGGTTGCCGTCTGGCTGCTGGTGGGCAACCGGGGCACAGGCACAGGCGGCGGCACCGCCCATGTGGAGCCGTCGGTGGAGTACCCGACCAACACCGCAGGCTTAAGCCAGCAGGAACAGGATCTGCAGCAGGTTCTGCAGAGCGCCAAGGAGCAGCTGGCGCCGACCATGACCCAGCTGGTCGACCTGATCGCCATCAATGAGCTGACCGGCACCCTGGAATCGGACGGCGACGGCGTCAACGCCAACATCGTCGCGGCGCTGCCGGAGGAATCGCTGTCGACCCAGGCGGCGGAATTTCAGGCGAGCACCAACGACGACACCATCGGCTGGATTCAGATTCCGAACACCAACGTCGATTATCCGGTTGTCTACAAGGCGGGCGTGGAAAACTACGCCTACTATGAGAGCCTGGGCTACGACAAGCAGTACAGCAAGGACGGCGTAATCTGGGCCGACTATGAGTGTACCTTCCCGGAGCTTTCGCAGAATACCACCCTGTACGGCCACAACTGGTACAACATCTACACCCCAAGAACGCTGGAGAATATGCAGTCCAACGACCTGATGTTCTCGCTGGTCATGTCCTACCACTACACCGACTTTGCCCAGCAGAACCCGTTCATCTACTTCTCCACCACCGAGCAGGACTATGTGTTCCAGGTCTTTGCGGCCTTCTACACCGACCTCAGCTTCGGCTATAACTTTGCCAACATGACCCAGGAGCAGACCCAGCAGGTCATCGCCGAAGCCAAGGCCAAGAGCCGCCAGAACTACAACGTCTCGGTTACCAGCGAGGACAAGATCCTCACCCTCTCCACCTGCACCAGAATGTACGGCAACACCAACAACCAGCGCTTTGTCGTCATGGCAAAACTGGTTCCGGCCGGCACACCGTCCACCACCATCAGCACCCACACCAACGCGGTCGCCTACAACGACAAGGTTGGCAGGGAGTAAGGGAAGGATTGATTGAGATGACCATTCTGCACTGCATCCCCAAAAAGGAATGGGACAGCATGAAGGAGCAAGAGCGGTTCGGCCAGCCAATGCTGGACGCCTCCGGCTTTATCCACTGCTCCTCGGTGGAGTATTTTTGGCGGGTCGCGCCCAACTTTGCCCATGACAGCGAAGAAAGGCTGCTGCTCTGCATCGACACCGACAGGCTGGACGCGCCGGTTCGCTGGGAGGACCTGGAAGGCTGTGGGAGGGAATATCCCCACATCTATGGCCTTGTCAACCGCGAAGCGGTGACGGCGGTGCTGCCCTACCGCAGGGACGCGCAGGGAAACTGGATCAAAAACCCGGAGCTGAGCTCCACACCCAATCGATAAAAATATTCATTTAGACGGCAAAAGGCTCCTCCCAAATCGGGAGGAGCCTTTTGGTTTGAGAGGAGGGGTGTCTATTCTACAAGGGAAGCCGGGTCCACATAGTCGCCGTTGACTTGCACGTCGAAATGCAGATGCGGCTCCAACGAGAGTTCACAGGGAATCTGGCCGACCGAGCCGAGCGTCTCACCGGCGGTGACCTGCTGGTCGACCGAGACGGCGATGTCGTCGCCAAGGCCCGCATAGGTCATCACGACCTCGCCGCTGGTCACCTCGACGACGTTGCCCCACATCGGGTCGCTGTGGACGCTGGTGACGATACCGTCGCTGGCGGCGGTGACAGCGGTTCCGGTGGCGGCGCTGATGTCGATGCCGTTGTGGGTGCGCCAGTCGCCCAGCGTCTCATTCTTGACCAGCATGTCCCCGCTGAAGGGGGTGATGGCCGCGCCGCTGACCGGCAGTGTCAACGAGAAATCCTCCGAGGACTGCTGCTGTTCGGGCAGTGCGGACGCTTCGGCCGATTCGCCGGCAGAGGACGAGGACTCGGGCTGTACAGAGGGCTGCGATACCTGCGTTGAGGAGTCGTCCTGCTCGCCCGCGTCGGCGTTGATCTGCTGCTTCATGCTCTGATCGGCGGGGGCAGAGTCCCCATCTGCGGCGGCAGAGGTGGAATCCTCGGGCTCCTCCTTCTGCAGCGAGAGCGAATCGTCCTGGGCGATGTTGTCCAGCTTTTGCTCCGCAGGGGCGGAGTCGGCCTGCTGTTGCACCTGCGGCGTTTCGGATAAAGGGGTGGTTTCGATGTTTTCGATGGTCTTGTCCACGGCGACCCAGGCTGCTGCGCCCGCGCCGGCCAGGCAGACGGCTAAAGCAAGATAAAATCCCTTGCCGGAGATGAATTTCTGGAATCCATTACTCATGGTGAGCGATCAATCCTTTCATAGGTAAGATGTTTTCCTCTGACTGTATTTTGCACCGGCAGCGGCCGTTTATGCCTTGGGGTGAGAAAAGTTTTTGCGCAAACTTTTTAGCCATAGCAGAAGCTCCCGCAGGCCGATCAAAAGAAGGAACCCCCCGAAGGCTTTGCGCAGCAGCTCCGGCTCCAGAAGGTTGGAGAGCAGGCTGCCCGCAATGCCCCCTAAGACCCCGCCCAGGATGCAGGGGAGAAGCACCTGCGGGACGATCAGGCCGTTTTTGCGGTGGAAAAAGAGCGAGAGCGCGGCGGCGGGCAGAAAGAGCAAGAGGTTGACCGCCTGCATCTGCGGCTGGGAGAGAGCGGAGAAAAAGCTGAGGTAGAGCAGCAGGACGGTGCCGCCGCCCAGCCCCATCGCCGCAACGGCGGAGGAAGCAAAGACGGCCAGCAGCGAGAAAAGGGAAAGCTGCGTAAAAATCACCTCCTAATCAGGATGGAAAAAGAAAGAGCAACGTGCTATAATAGGCGCAGAAACCACAAGGAGGAAAAAATCATGCAGATTGAAAAGAACCCAAAACAGCTTGCGGCGATGGAGCAGTTCCACAAGGGCAACCGCCCGGAGGGGCTGCGGCTGCAGGAAGAATTTGCGGCGCAGTTCCGCGAGGAGTACAAAGACAAGGACCACTGCCCCTGCCAGAAGGCCTGCCGCTATCACGGCAACTGCAAGGAGTGTGTGGCGATTCACCGGGCGCATCAGGAGCACGTCCCCAACTGTATGCGGCCGATCCTCAACGCCAAAATAAAACTGCTCTCCGAGCTGACCGAGCACACCCTGGCCTACGAGATCGAGCCGCCCAAGGAAGTGCTGCGGCCGGAGTTTGCAAAGGAGCAGGAGAAACAGAACTAGCGCATCAGCAGGCGAATCCCGGAATAGAGGATGAGCCCGGCAAAGACGAGCTTGAGCAGCTGCACCGGAATCTTCTTTAACAGGGCGGCCCCGGTCGCCGAGCCGAGCAGGGCGGGCACAAAGAAGGGCAGGCTCTGCGTAAGGGGCAGATTGCCGTTGAGCCAGTAGACAATGAGGCTGATCAGCGACAGCGGCAGGATGATGGCGATGCTGGTGGCGTGCGCCCGGCGGGGCTCCAGGCCCTGTTTTTGCAGCAGCGCCACCGCCAGAATGCCGCCCCCCGAGCCGAAAAAGCCGCCCAGCAGCCCGATGCCAAGACCGAACCAGAAAAGCAAGGCGCATCCCCCCTTCCGAATTTTGCCAGCTAAATGAAAAAAAGGCTCTGTTGGTGTTGTAACCAGCAGAGCCTTTTTTATGCAAAAATCTGTTTAATTGCGGCCGTGTTTTTGATAGACCTGGTAGGAGTAGACGGTGGAAAAGACGGCGTCGAGCAGGATGAGGAGCAGCATCAGCACCGTGCTGTAGGCCGGCGACAGCAGCAGCGCGCCCAGCACGATGAGCGCGCCGGTGACCATCAGGCTCAGCCCGCCCATCCGCTGGCAGCGGTTCCAGCAGGCGTCGTTTGCCATGCTCCACTTGGTGCGCAGGCCAAAGGCGCCGTTGCGCTTGACCTTGGGCATAATGTTGCCCATCGGAATCAGCATCAGCCCCATCAGCACGTTGACGATGCGGACAAAGGCTTCGCCCGGCTCGGCAAAGCTGCCGCTGCTGAGGGCAGAAAAGAGCATCGCGCCGGTCAGCAGATTGAAGGCGGCCAGCACGCAGCACAGGGCGGCTGTGAGCGCCTGTGGGGAGTTGTTGGGATTTTTGCGCATCAGATGCGGGATGAGCAGATGGCGGGCCAGCAGGCCGGCAGCGAGGGTCAGCAACGGCAGCAGCAGCAGTTCCAGCGGGCTGCCCCAGCGGTCGATCTGGCCGGACAGGTTGTAGTGGGCGGGAATCTGCTGGGGCATCAGCGGCAGCAGCAGCGCGCTAACGGTCAGGGGAAGAAAGGTGAGAATCGAGCAAAGTCTGTTCAGCAGTTTCATGGCGTTCCTCCTGGGTGGATTGGAATTGTTTGATCCACAAGAGCAGCTCCTCGAAGAAGGAGGTGTTGAGCTCGTAGAAGATGAAATTTTTTTCCTTGCGCTCAAAGACAAGGCCCGCGGTTTTTAACTTTTGCAGGTGGTGGGAGGTGGCGGGCGGGCTCATGCCAAGCTGCTGGGCGATCTCGCCCGCGGGCAGCTCCCCCTCCCGCAGCAGCACCAGAATCTGCCGCCGTACCGGGTCGGAGAGAGCCTTCATTGTTTCCTGTAGGGCCATAGGGGTCCTCCTTTTAATCTATTTTAGTATTTGCTTAAATGCTTAAATAGAGTATAGCACAGGGCCGGCAGAAAAGCAAGGGGAGGGGGCTCCCTTTTTTTGATTTTTCCCTTCCGGGGTTGCACGTTGGGATGCAACTTTTTGTTCGTTTCGGGGTATAGGTAGAGGGGGGACTGCTTCTCCCTCGGAGGTTTTTGCAGGGACGGGGGCCCCTGCGGCCTACGATATGCGAGGGGGCAACGCCCCCTCTGCACTCCC
>URGV01000037.1 GCA_900547455.1 uncultured Oscillospiraceae bacterium | reverse complement strand
TATAGAGAGAGGGAGTTAGGAAATGAGTGTGCAGTCTGTGCTGTTTGTGCACCTACCCAGCAACTCCTATCTCTAATCGGCCCCCTGCTATGTGCGGCCAACACGAACCACCAGTTCGCCCTGCCGCGCCACGGTTTGAAAGCAGGAGGTGTGACCTCTGCCAGTCTTGGGGAGAAGATGAGCCCGATTCCTCCCGCTATCTCAAAGTGGCAAATCGGTCTGGGTCGGAGGTAGAAGGTAGCCCGGCGCGAGCCGAAGCGCAGCGCAGCGAGCGCGAAAAGGGCGGTAACCCCGCACCGGCAGGTCCAGGGGCGCAGCCCCTGGCGCGCCTTTGGTGACTTTCCCCGCGGCGGGAAAGTCACCCGGGTGCAGGGCGGAGCGCCTGCATAGTGGGTGCAGGGGGCACCCGCCCCTGCAAAATCCCCCGGGGGTGGAGGGGCGGAGCGCCCTCCCCATGGGGGTTGTGGGGGCCTTCGGCCCCCACTTAGGTGGAGCGCAGAGGAGGGCGTTAGCCCTCCTCGCATCCGGCGGCAGGCCGCCGCCAAAAAGTCAGAGGCAACTTTCCGGTTTTGCCCTCATATAATAAGAAAAAGAAAATCCGTCCGTACCCAAAACGCAAAAAGGAGCGACTTGCCATGAACCAAAATCAAATCTCCCCCGCCCAGCTCGAGCTGCTATTGAAGATGGCGGGCAAACAGCTGCACATCGACCCGCAGGCGCTGCGCCGCCAGCTGGAAAACGGCGACCTGAGCGCGCTGGGAAACCAGCAGCAGCAAATCCAGCAGCAGATGCAGCAGCTATTAAACGACCCGCAGAAGATGCAGGAGCTGTTAAACCGCCTGCGCTGAATCGATTCTCTCACCGCAAAGGAGTGATCCGCTTTGCCCCAAACCGAAAATATTGGCGACTTGCTGCTCCAGCAGCTAAACGACCCGCAGAAGATGCAGCAGCTCGGACAGATGCTCTCCTCCCTGGGGCTGGGCGGGCCGGCCAACGCGCAGACGAGCGCCCAGCAGGCATCCTCTGAACCCAACCTTTCCGCCCTGCTCTCGGCCTTACAGCAGCAGATGGAGAACGGGAGCAGCGGCCAGAACCAGCCTTCGCAGGCCCCTGCGGGAGCCAATCTTTCCGCCCTGCTCTCGACTTTACAGCAGCAGATGGAAAACGGGAGCAAGGGCAGTTCTGCTTCTACAACAGAAGCTGCTGCCCCCAATCTCTCCTCCCTGCTCTTGGCCCTGCAGCAGGGCGCGGCGCAAAATGGTACAAACTCTGCAGGGCAGGCTCCATCAGGAGCTGATCTCTCCTCCCTGCTGTCCGCGCTACAGGGTTCCCAATCCGGGGCCAACGCGCCCGCCATCAGCATGGACACCATCTTAAAAATTCAGCGGACGATGCAGGCCCTCTCCCGCTCCAACCCGAACATCGACCTGCTGCGGGCGATGCGGCCGCTGCTCTCCCCGCGGCGGGCCAGAAAGGTGGACGACGCCATCCGCATCATGCAGCTGATCCAGCTGCTGCCGGCCCTCAAGGAGAGCGGCCTGTTCGCGCTGGGAGGTGACAGCCAATGAAGTGGGAAGAAAAGCGATACACCCCGCAGGAGCTGCAGCGGATGCAGCAGGAGGCTGTGGAGCGGGTCCGCCAGATGCAGCGCCGCTCCGAGCAGGCCATCCGCCACTCGCCGCGCGCGCCCTCCTTCTTTGTCCAGGATTCCCCTCCGAAGGAGACGCAGCAGCAGCGTCAGCCAGAGCTGCCGCCGCAGGAGCCGGTACAACAGCCACAGCCCGCTCCTTCTCCTGCGCCGCAGCCGGAGCCAAGGCCACAGCAGCAACATCCATCCCAGGGACAGCCTTCTGCCAACGGGTCTGGTCTTTCCCTTCCCGCGCTGGGGCAGGGGGGCTTCTCGCTCGATCAGGTGCTGGACAGCCTGCACCTGGACCACGACCGGCTGCTCATCCTCGCCCTGTTCTTTCTGCTGGCCGGGGAAAGGTGCGACAACGGCCTGATGCTGGCGCTGCTCTACCTCTTTTTGTAGTCCTCGTACCAGTGCGGGATCTCCCGCTCAAAGTTGTCGTAGGCGCGCATCGACCGCTCATAGCGCGCCCGCATCCCGTCGACCTCCCCCTGTCCAAAGGGCGCTGCCCACAGGAGGCTGTACAGGATGGTGTAGGCCACATAGACCTTCTGCACCTGCCAGAAAGCGGGCGGGATTTCCCCGTCAAAATACCCATCTATCCGCCCGGCAGCGAAGGGGACGCTGTCCTCGGCGTCGAACAGCTCCACCTTATAAAACTCCTCGTAGGGGTCAACCGGGCGCATCCGGTTAAAGTCGATGACCGCCGCCTCCCCCCGCGGGGTATAGATCAGGTTGCCCGCGTGGAAATCCCCGTGGCACCAGACCGGCGGGCGCTGCCCCACCAGCCCGACCTGCTCCCGCGCAAAGCGCAGCGGCCGCTCGTCGCCGGGCAGGCGCAGCTGCCCCTGCTCGTACTGGTCCAGGCGGGAGAGGAGCTTTTGCTGCTGTTCCTCCCTGCTCTTGCCCTCACCGGGGCGCAGCGGCAGGGTGTGGATTTTTCTGAGCACCCGGCTTGCCTGCACCCCCAGGCGGTACTGCTCGTCCTCGGGCAGGGCCGGCAACGTCTGGCGCAGGTCGCACCCCTCCACCCAGCCGAGCAGCTGGTAGACCGCATCCTCCCGGCAGCCAAAGGCCACCGCCCGGGACACCGACAGTCCCATCGCGTGAAGCTGCCGCACCCGCTCAAACTCCCGGCGCTTTTTTTGCTCCTCCTGCTTTGCCGACAGGCGCAGCACAAAGCGTTCGCCTGCCCCATCTTCCAGCAGGAATTTGCGGTCGCCGGACCAGCCCTTTTCGATCGCCTCCACCAGGCGGCAGCCCAGCGACTGTGCAAGGCCCTGTACATTCATTTTTCTCCCTCCCTTTCTCTTTTTCATTATACTGCTTTGCCGCGGCCGGGACAAGCTTTCAGGGCCGCTGCGAAAAAATTCCTTTTCTGTTCCCTTTTCTCATTGACAATCGACGCAAAGAACAGTAAACTGATTTTGTAGACTTTTCTTATACCGCTGCTGCCCGCAACCTCTTTCCGCCGTTTTTTCACGGCAGGAAATTTTGATAGCAGAATGGAGGATTCTTTATGCTCGAAACGTTAATTCCTTTATACTGCCTGACCGGCTTTGTCGGCTCGGGCAAAACCACCGCCCTGCTCAGCATCCTGCGCCAGAACCCGGACAAAAAGATCGGCGTCATCTTCACCGAGCCGCCCCTTTTGCACCGGCAGAATATTCAGGAGAATGAGGACATCTCGATCGAGATGCTGGACAACGGCTCGCTGCAGTGCAGCTGCAGCGAGGACGCCCTGGCGCAGGCGCTGGCCTACATGCACCGCTGCCAGCCGGAGATGGTGTTTGTGGAGGTGTCCGGCCTGTCCGACCCGGTCCACGTCAAAAAAATTCTGGAGAGCGAGGAAAACGCCGGCCTGATGCAGCACTATGCGGTGCAGGGCATCATCTGTCTGATCGACGCGGACAACTTCATGGAGCAGATTCAGGACGTGGAGATGGTGGGGCGCCAGCTGTGCCACTGCCACCTTGCGGTCATCAACAAGGCGGACCTGGTGGCGCCGGAGCTGCTGGGGATGCTCAAGGCGCAGATCCACCGCATCAACCCCGACTGCGACATCGTCAGCTGCTCCTACGGCGGCTTCAGCCTGGAGCTGCTGGAGCACGACCTGCTCTCCCACCCCACCAGCGAGGAGGAGGATACGGATGCCGGACGCCTGCCCGACTCGATCGTGCTCAACTGCGTCCACCGCCTGCCGCGGGACAAGGTGGTCGCCTTCATCGAGCGCTTCATCCCCGAGACCTACCGCATCAAAGGCTTCTGCCTGTTTGAAAACGGCTGGAGCCAGGTGGACGTGGTGGGCTCCCGCATCCACTTTGCCCCCTGCATGCCGCACTCGTCGTCCCGCCTGATCTTTATCTCCAAGATCGGCCACGCCCTCTCCAAACCGCTTGCCGAAAGCTGGGAGGAGCTGATCGGCCTGCCCATGCAGCTGCACGACTAGCCGGATGCCTGCCGCTTCCTCAGGCTATGCAGCTTTTGCTTCACTTTTTCGTTGCCGCATCTTTACAATGCTGTGTTCCCGCAAAGCATCCGCTTTGCGGGGTTCTTTATTTTTGGACAAAACACGCATCTGACTGGTGGCCATCTTTATTTTCTTTTGTAAAATCAGGTGTGTATAAATTCACTCTATTAAAATTTTATGCAAAATTCCCCTTCACGCTTCCGCCATCCGCCTTGTTTCTTTACATATTTTTCATATAGCTTTGTCGCTTTTGTCTGTTAAAGCATCTTGGATTTGTAGGCTTTTACCAATGAATTTTCCATTCTGGAAAAAACGTTTTTTTTCGATTTGTCAATTTCATAAAAAATTCATATTTTGGTGAAAACGTCTTGTTTTTAAGCGTTTGCTGTAGTATAATACAGTAAGAAAGCATAAAGATTGCCGGCAATCTTTATGTGAGGAGGAACGGGTTCCTCCTCGATCTTTTTAATCTTCTATGAAGGGGTGTTTTTATGTATTGGTGTTTACTTGGCGTGCTTGTCGTAATTGTGGGCTTCGCCATTAAACTCGAACCGATCGCCATCATCTTTGTCTCCGCCGTCGTCACCGCAATCGCTGGCAGCATCAACGTGGTTGACCTGCTGGAGATCATCGGCACCAACTTTGTCTCCAGCCGCAGCCAGCTGATCACCATCATCCTGATGATCCTGACCGGCACCCTGGAGCGCAACGGCTTGAAGGAAGCTGCCGCCGACCTGATCCGCAAGATCAAGGGCCTGACCTCCGGTATGCTGATCGCCATCTGGGGCGTCATCGACCAGCTGTGCATCATCTTCAAGATCCCGATCACCGGCATCACCAGCTTTGTCCGTCCAATCCTGATGCCTATGACCACCGGTATCATCGAAGCGCACGGCTACGACGTCGATCCGGAACACGAGGAAACCATCAAGGCCCTGTACGGCAAAGACTACAACATTTCCAACTTCTTTGGTCAGTGCCTGTTCGCGGCCAACTCCTCGGTACTGCTCATCCAGTCCACCCTGCTTTCCATCGGCTACGAGGTCGACGTTATGCAGATCGTTGTTGTTCAGATCCCAGTCGCCATCTTCGCTGCGATCGTCAACGCCACCCAGACCCTCATCGTCGATAACCGCCAGATCAAGAAACATTATCCTGACATCTACAAGAAGGGTAATGCTGCCAAAGCCAACTAAGCGGAAGGGGGACAAATTCAGATGTTATCTTACTTTATGAGCGCTGATTACACCATCTCCGACAAGCTTGTACAGATCATGTACATCCTGTCCGGCCTCTTCTGCATGTACTGCGGCGTCAGAGCGTGGATGGTAAAAGCCAATAAACACTACATTCCAACCGGATGCTTCTGGTTCGCGCTGGGCATCGTTGTCGCGTTCGGCCAGTGGCTGCCTGCAATCGCAAGCGGCATCATCGTCGCCATCGTCAGCGTCCCTGCTGCGCTGAGCATGGTAAAACGCGGCAACCTGGAATCCGCAACCAAAGAGGAACAGCAGAAGAACTTTAAGAAGATCGGTATGAAGATCTTTATCCCTGCGTTCGGCGCCGGTGTGTTCTCCATCCTGATCTCCGTCTTCCTCTCCGGCTGGAGCTCGTTGCTCGGCTCGCTGTTTGCGACCATCGTCGGCGTCATCCTGCTGGTTATCTGGAACCGCGAGAACAAGGCAATGACCTTCCTGGAGGAGGGCCGCCGCTTCCTGGATATGACCGGTCCTACCTACATCATGCCTCTGCTGCTGACCTGCCTGGGCGCGGTCTTCACCGAGGCCGGTGTCGGCGACGCGTTCTCCAACGTTTTCGGCGCCATCATCCCTGCCAACAACGTCTACATCGGCATCATCGCTTACGCTGTCGGCATGGCTCTGTTTACCATCATCATGGGCAACGCTTTTGCGGCCATCACGGTTATGACCGTCGGTATCGGTGTTCCGTTTGTTATCAGCCAGGGCGCAAACCCGCTGTACATGGTAACGCTGGCAATGACCTGCGGCTACTGCGGCACCCTGCTCACCCCAATGGCTGCAAACTTCAACATCGTTCCCGGTATCTACCTGGAGGTCAAGAACAAATATTCCATCATCAAGATGCAGATTATCCCTTCCATCCTGATGCTGGTATTCCAGATCATCTACATGTGCCTGATGGTCAACGCATAAAACATATCGTTTTTGGAAAAGGGTCTGTCGCGCTTCGCTTCAGGCCCTTTCCAGAACCTTTAAAGGATGTGATCCCGCAATGCTGTCTATCGAAGAAGGCGCGGATATTGTCATCCATCGATGGTGCCGGGTCAAACCGGATGAAAAGGTTCTGATTATCACCGACGACACCCACCAGCAGGAAGGTCTTGCGCTGTGGCGGGCGGTGCAGCGGGCCGGCGGGGCTGTCTCGATGGTCACCATTCCGGAAAACAGCTCCCAGCCGGGACATCTGTTTGACACCATGCTGGAGTTTTTCCTGTACAACGATGTCATCATCGGCGCCACCAACTTCTCGCTGATCACCACGCGGGCGGTGCGGGAGGTGCTGCTTCACGGCAAACGCTTTTTGTCGCTGCCACTTGCCACCAACAACCGCCAGTCGATGCTGACCTTCGACTTTTTGCAGATGGACCCCAGCGAAGCTGCGGAGGCCGCCTCCGGTATGCTGCGGGTTTTGTCCCAGTCACAGCAGATTCATGTTACCACCGCGCTCGGCACCGACCTTACCTTCGGCAAAAGGGGACGGCAGCCAGGGCTGTTTAACGGTATGGCCGACACCTCTGGAAAGGTGGGCTCCTCCAGCTTTGAAATCTACATCGGCATCGAGGAAACCAAAACCAACGGGCACGCTGTGGTGGACGCCTCGCTCGGCTATATCGGCGTTCCATCCTCCCCCATTGCCCTGACCTTTCACGATGGCAGGCTGTCCGAGATCGAGCAGAGCGCCGCCGGGGAGGTTCTGCGCTGCTATATGGACAGCTTTGACGATCCCGGCATCTATGTCGCCGGGGAGTTTGGCATCGGTCTCAATCGTCGTTCCCGCTGCCTTGGCAACTGCTACATCGAGGACGAATCCACCTTCTCCACCTTCCATATCGGCATGGGGAGAAACCTGGCTCTGGGTGGCATCCACGACGCCGCCGGCCATTTTGACCTGGTCTTTCGGGAGCCAACCATCTATGCTGACAGCACGCTGATTATGAAAGACGGCCTTCCCGCCGTTTGATTCATAAGTGTAACCTCATGAAAAAACACGCTATTTTTAATGAAAAAGGAGAATGTACCATGAAAGTTTTGATTACCGGTTTTCAGCCATTCGGCAAAGAGACAATGAATCCTTCCTTCGAAGCTGTCCGCCTGCTGCCAGATGAGATCATGGGCGCGCAGATTGTCAAAGCCGAGATCCCGGTTGTCTTCCACAAGGGCGGCGAAAAGGTTCAGGAGCTTGTCCGCAGCGAGAAACCGGACATCGTCATTCTGGTCGGTCAGGCCGGCGGCAGAACCGCGATGAACCCGGAGCGTGTCGCCATCAACTGCGAGGACTGCCCGACCGGCGGCCCGGACAACGAAGGCAACGTTCCACAGGGTGAAAAGATCTATGAGGACGGCCCGGACGCTTACTTCTCCAAGCTGCCAATCAAAGCGATGGTCAAAAAGATGATGGACAACGGCGTTCCGGCCTCCGTTTCCAACACTGCCGGCACCTATGTCTGCAACGACCTGATGTACCATCTGCTCTATCAGATCGACCATGAGTTCCCGAATATCCGCGGCGGCTTCATCCATGTTCCGTACGCGACCATTCAGAACCATCCGAACTTCGCTTCGATGACCATCGAGGAGATCAGCAAAGGCCTGAAGCTCTCCATCGAGGCTGCAATCGAAAACGAAAAAGACATTATTTCTGCAAGCGGCTCCACCCACTAACCTCAGTGTTTTCCCTCACAGTGCGCTTTTGCTCCCTGTGAGAAATGCCCCTTGAGTTTCCCTCAGGGGGCTTATTTTTATCCAGGAGGCTTTCTCTGTTATGTTTTCCTTTTTCAAAAAAAAGAAAGATCCCTTTACCGTCCGCATCAAGGAATACGAACAGCCCCGTTTTGTCGCCGGCATGCAGACGCCAACCACCAAGCGCAGCTACCGCAAGGATGTCAGCGCGCTGCAGACCTCCTTCAACGGCAAGCGCGACCAGCTGCAAAACCGCACCAACCCCAGCGGCACCATGGTCATCTTCTCTCTGCCGGACAGCGCCGGCAGCTTCACCTACTTTGTAGGGGACCTGGTGGATACCGCCCAGCAGGCTGACTGCTTTGTTGTACGGGAGCTGCCCGCAGGCAAATACGCCCACATCAGCATCGACTTCAAGGTTCCGACCGACCTTCCGCTGAAGATGGCCAAGGCAAAAAAATATTTCTTCCACACCTGGCTGCCAAACTCGGGCTACAAGATGCTGGACGGCATCGAGTCCTGCGAGCTGTACGACCGCCGCAGCAAGATCGCGTTGCCCTCGATGGAGCTGATCTTCCCGCTGCAGTCCAAGCAATAACGGTCAATCCAAAAAACAAAAACGCACAGCAAAGGGCCGCCCCTGACAGGACGGCCCTTTGGTATGTTCTCTTTTATTTTTCGGTGCTGTCCGCGGAATCCTGCTCCCGCAGGATCTGCTCCTGCACCGCATTGGTCAGATCCCGGCTGCGGTAGTCCGGCCCCAGGTCGATGACCAGGTAGGAGAGCAGCAGGTTTGCCATCGCCATCGGCAGGGTCAGGGAATTGTAAAAGACCCGGGTGGAGGTGTGGCAGACCAACAGGTATTTGCTGTACTGCACCGTTGGGGAGGAGATGCTGTCGGTGATGGTCAGCAGCTGCGCCCCGCGCGAGACGGCGTTTTTGGCAATGCTGCCCAGCGGATAATAGTACTTTGGAAAGGCGATGAAGATGACCAGATCCTCCGGCGTCATCGCTTCCAGCTTCTCCTGGGTGTCGTTGAGGCTGCTCAGGTCGATGATCTGCGGATCAAAATAGAGCAGCTTCAGCCTTGCCGCCAAAAACTCCGCCAGCACATGGGAGATGTCGTGCGCGCAGATAAAGATGCGCTTGCTGCGGCGGATGGCCTCGGCGGCGGAGATGATTGCCAGCAGATCCAGCGAGGAGAAAAACTTTTTGCACGCCTCCGACTCCTCCTTGCAGATTTCCCGCAGCAGCTCCGACTTGCCGTTCTCGTCGGTGATGGTAGCGTCCGGCACAAAGTACTGCGGGGAGGAGAGGAGCTTGACCATGTTCTGGGTGTACTCCCGGAAGGCGTTCTTCATCTCCAGGAAGTTGGCGTACCCCAACTTCTGGCAAAAGCGCAGCAGCGTCAGCTCGGAGGAGGCCGTCTTTTTGCTCAGCTGGGCCAGCGTAATATAGGCGATATCCTCCGGGGATTCCAGCAGGCAGTCCGCGATGCTTTTTTGCTTTTTGGTCATCTTGGGATACAGCGCATTTATTCTTTGAATAATATCCATATCTTTCCCAATCCTTTTTCCGAATTTTGAGGTTAAAAATAAAGGCTCTCCGCCCCCCGATCTTTACTTTCATCTGCACAGCGTATATAATGAAGCGGAGAGAGGCATCTTTCTGCAAGCCCTTCTAGTTAATATTTTACAGGATATTGGAGCAAATGTAAAGGATTGTTGGTAAAACAAAACAAGGTTTTTGTGAAATTCGAATCGATTTTTTTAATCGTAGAGAGGAAAAGCCTATTTTTCTTTTATACAGGAAAGGATGATCCAGATGTATCTTGCCAAATTAACAACCGCGCAGGCCAAAACCGTCCTGCAAAACGACCCCATCGTCGTCATTCCGGTGGGCAGCACCGAGCAGCATGGCCCCCAGTGCGCCCTGGGCACCGACTTTATGATCCCCAGCTACCTGGCGGACAGGATTGCCGATCTCGACAACGTGCTGGTGGTGCCTGCCGTCCCCTACGGTGTCTGCCCCTATCACATGAGCTTCGCCGGCAGCATCGACCTCGGCTATGAGGGGCTCTATACCGTCCTGCGCAGCATCGCCTTCTCACTGATGCAGCACGGCGCGCGGCGTTTTCTGGTGCTCAACGGCCACGGCGGCAACAACCCTTCGATCGACAAGATGGCGCTGGAGGTCTACCACGCGGGCGGCATCTGCGCCAGCATCGACTGGTGGAGCCTGGTGGGCCAGCTGGACCCCTCGCTCAAGGGCGGCCACGGCGATTTTCTGGAAACCTCGGCCATGATGGTGGTCGATCCTGAGTCGGTCCACCTGGAGCTGTGCCAGCCGATGAACGCCCACGACCCGAGTGAAAACGCCAAGGCCGCCTACATCCAGGCGGTGGATTTCCAAGGCGGCATGGTTCGCCTGCCGCGCGACACCAGGGAAAACGCGCCGAGCGGCTGGTTCGGTCCCGGCGACCCCAAACACTCCAGCCAGAAAATCGGCCAGCGCGCCATCAAACTTTCGGTCTCCTACATCCGCGACTTTGTGGAGGAGTTTCGCAGATTCCCGCTCGGCCCCCGAAAATAATTTTCCCCCAGCGACAAAAATGGTTCGCCAGCCCCTTTACGGAAGCAGCGAACCATTTTCTTTTTGAAATCCTGTTTGTTTTAAAGCTTACATGCCGCCGCCCCAGCGCTCGCTGAGCTCCAGCACGGCTTTGCCTTCCCGCAGGCTCTGCGGCACGTTGATGATCCGCTGGTTGCGGCTTCCCCGAAAGCGCGCCTCCAGGGTGCGCTCCGCCAGCAAAAACGGCCCGTCGATCAGCACATCGATGTTGTTCAGCAGCTCCCGCTGCTCCGGTGTGCCGTCCAGCAGCTCCTCAAAGGTATAGCCGCTGTAGGCCGCCACCTCATAGCCGTTTTCGCGCAGCAGCTTTGCAAGCTCTGCGTGCTCTGCCGCCTGTGCGAACGGCTCGCCGCCCGACAGGGTCACCCCGCGGATGAGGGGATTCTGTTTGACCATCGACAAAATCTGTTCAGGACGCATCCGTGTGCGCTCGGCAAACTCCCAGGTTTCGGGGTTTTGGCAGCCGGGGCAGTGATGCGGACATCCCTGACAAAACACCGTCAGGCGGATGCCAGGGCCGTCCACGATGCTTTCGCCGATGATTCCCGCTACATTGATCTCCATCGCTTATCTGCAGCAGCCGTTGGTCAGGCCGTGTTTGACGCGGTCGTGCTCCTCGGCCTTTTTGGCGTCGTTCCATTTATCCATGGTGCCGACCAGGTAGCCGGTGATGCGGCGGATTCTCTCAAAGCGGACGTCTTTTCCTACGGTGGACTGTTTCTGCATAGCGGACATGATTCATTCTCCTTTTCTTCTATCTCATTCTTGTTAATTTACTGTTTTTCTTCCACATCCGTTGAGGCTATCAGTTGATGCCGCGGAAGGTCGGGATATCCGGGTACTGCTTGCGCAGCTGGGCCAGCTTCTCCGGGCTGATCGCCTCGCCGTCGCGTCTGCCGCAGCGCGGGCAGACGTCGCCGATGACGCCGACATAGCCGCAGACCGGGTCGCGGTCGACCGGATGGTTGATCGAGCCATAGCCGATGCCTGCGTCGTGCATGCAGCGGACCACCGACTCAAACGCCTCGACGTTGTTGGAGGTGTCGCCGTCCAGCTCGACATAGCTGATGTGGCCGGCGTTGGTCAGCGCGTGGTAAGGCGCCTCCTTGTTGATCTTGTCGTAGGCGGAGATGTTAAACCACACCGGGATGTGGAACGAGTTGGTGTAATAGTCACGGTCGGTGACGCCCGGGATGTTGCCGTAGCGCTTTTTGTCCATCCGGATAAACCGTCCGGACAGGCCCTCCGCCGGAGTGGCCAGCAGGGTGAAGTTCATCTTCATCTCCTGGCTCTTGCGGTCGCAGTAGTCGCGCATATATTTGACAATCTGCAGGCCCTTCTGCTGCATCTCGTCGCTCTCGCCGTGGTGATGGCCGTACAGGGCGGTCAGCGTCTCGGCAAGGCCGATAAAGCCGATCGAGAGGGTGCCGTGTTTGAGCACCTCGCGCACCTCGTCGTTGGGGCCCAGCTTGTCGCTGTCCAGCCATACGCCCTGCCCCATCAGGAACGGGAAGTTGTAGACCCGCTTGGCCGCCTGAATCTCAAAGCGGTCGAGCAACTGGTTGGCCACCAGATCGAGCATCTTGTCAAGCTTCTGGTAGAACAGCTTCTCGTCGTGGTTGGACTCGATGGCCAGGCGCGGCAGGTTGATCGAGGTGAAGGACAGGTTGCCGCGGCTGTAGCTGATCTCACGGGTCGGGTCATAAACGTTGCCCATGACGCGGGTGCGGCAGCCCATGGTCGCCACCTCCGTCTCGGGATGGCCGGGTTTATAGTACTGCAGATTAAACGGCGCGTCCAGGAAGATGTAGTTCGGGAACAATCTCTTGGCGCTGACCTTGCAGGAGAGCTTGAACAGGTCGTAGTTCGGGTCGCCCTCGTTGTAGTTGACCCCTTCCTTCACCTTAAAGACGTGGATTGGGAAGATGCAGGTCTCGCCGTGGCCCAGGCCCGCGTCGGTGGCCAGCAGGATGTTCTTGATGACCATCCGTCCCTCCGGGGAGGTGTCGGTGCCGTAGTTGATCGAGCTGAACGGGGTCTGCGCGCCCGCGCGGGAGTGCATGGTGTTCAGGTTGTGGACAAAGCCCTCCATCGCCTGATAGGTGTCACGGTCGGCCTTGCGGGTTGCGCGGTGACGGGCAACCTCCACCAGTCGCGCCGCCTTTGCCTGCGGGATCTGGTAGCGCTCGGTCAGGCCCTCGGCCACCGCGGCGTCAAATTCCTTGGCGCCGTCCTCCAGGCGGGGGGTGAAGCCTGTCTTTTCCTTGGCCTGTTTGAGGATGGCGTCGATGCCTTCCTTCTCGTCCTCGGTGTCCAGATAGTCCTCCACACCCTCCATCAGCTTGTTGGTGTAGGCCTTGCGGAAGGTTTTGGCGACGCCCAGCGCCATGCCGTAATCAAAGTTCGGGATGCTCTGGCCGCCATGCTGGTCGTTCTGGTTGGACTGGATGGCGATGGCCGCCAGCGCCGCGTAGCTCTGAATGCTCTGCGGCTCGCGCAGGAAACCATGGCCGGTGGAGAAGCCCCCGTCGAACAGGTTGATGATGTCGATCTGGGTGCAGGTGGTGGTCAGCGAATAAAAATCGAAGTCATGGATGTGGATGTCGCCCTCCCGGTAGGCCTTGGCCTGTTCCGGGGTCAGCAGGTAAGCCTCGTTGTAGGCTTTGGCGCCCGCTGTGCCGATCTGCAGCATGCTGCCCATCGCGGTGTTGCCGTCGATGTTGGCGTTGTCGCGCTTGACGTCGCTCTGGCGGGCGTCCACCTTGGTGATCTCGTCGATGGTCTTCATCAGACTGGTGTTCGCCTCACGAATACGGGTGCGGTTGGCGCGGTAGAGGATGTACTGCTTGGCGGCGTCGTCAAAGCCCAGCCGCATCAGCTCGCGCTCAACGACGTCCTGGATCTCCTCGATCTTCGGCGGGGTATCGGGATATTTGGTTTCCAGGTCCTTCACGACCGCCTCTGTCACCGCCGCAGCGCCCTGCAGGGTCGCGCAGCCGGCCGCCTTCATTGCCTTCTCCACAGCGGACAGAATCTTGGTGCTGTCAAAGCTGACGATTCGGCCGTCCCTTTTGATAACTTCCTTCATCATCTCGATTCCCCCATTTAATAATTAAAAATATATATAATACAAATTGTATAATAAATTTTATTATTTATAATCTATAATTTGTATTTACTTTTTTCTTATACCACTACATATAGATATTGTCAAGGTAAAATACCTTGACAATATCTATATATTTACATTTATAAAAAATATTAAAAAAACGCTTGACACCAGACTTTATCTGCGCAACGCTCAAAAAAAGCAATAAATTTAGGCAAAAAATTTTCTCCCTATCCAACAAAATAAAGTCTTCGATTTCCACAATTTGCAGTAATTATATGCTCGCTTTTTTTCTTTGTTTTACCTTTTTATTCTTTTATTATAGTTTTTATTACCTTTTTTCCTTCTTCAAATTTACAATGCGTATAATCCCCGCTTTTCGCTTTCCCTCTCTCCGATTTCATCGAAATGAAAAGTGTGCTCAAGAATCTGTCCGCTACACGCGCACAATTTTCTTTCAGTTTCGCTCACGCAAGAGGCGGTTGGCAAAAGCGTTGAGCGCCTCACACGGCTCGTACTTGGTGCGGTAACCCACACCGTCGATGATGACAAAGGGGTTGTAGGCCACCACCTGCGTCGTCGAGCCGTCCCGCAGGGTGACATCAAAAACCACCGCCTGTCCCGCATAGTCGGTGTAGCTGTTGTCGCCCTGGTAGAGGACCACCTTCTGCAGAAGCGGCAGCAGCTCCCCAACCTCGGCGTCGGTGAGCACAAAGCTCTGGTCCGGCGGGGTCAGCGTCAGCTCCACCTGGGCGATGTCCGCTTTCTCCCAGCTTCGGAACGGTTTCTGCCCGATCAGTCTGGCCTTGACAACGGCCACGACAAAGACAGCCGCCAGCACGGCCACCACAGCCAGCATCCTTCTCTTTGCAGTTCTGCTGAACATGCGATCCCCTCCTTTGCTTCCATTGTACCACATTCGTGGTATCCTATCAAGCGGGGGAAGTTCTTTTCTTTTCCGAAACAAATTTAACAGATTCTTGATGGAAACCCACCCCTTTCTCTGCTATACTCAAAATGGTATAATAGAATAAAGCAGAAAAAAGGAAGAGAGAAAGAAGGGAAGAGAAGATTATGGCAATCAAAACCGTTGTGATCGGCTATCAGCCCAAGACCAAAAAGATGGCGCAGCGCATCGAGGAGACCGCCAACGAGATGGAGGCGCAGGGGTACCAATTCATCACCTGCTCGGTAACCCCCAGCGCCAGGGCCATTTTAATCTTTCGGGAAACCGGCGAGCGCAAAAGCTCCCCCGCTGCACCAATAACAGAAAGGGATTTATAAAAGAGATGGAAAACAGAAATAAAATTGATTTCAACCAGAAGAAAGGCTTCATCTGCGACATGGACGGCGTCATCTATCACGGCAACCGCATCCTGCCAGGCGTCGCGGAATTTATTCAGTGGCTGCACGATGAAAACAAGGAATATCTGTTCCTCACCAACAACAGCGGCTACACCCCGCGGGAGCTCCAGCAGAAGCTGGCCCGCATGGGACTGGACGTGCAGGAGGAGCACTTTTACACCAGCGCCCTTGCCACTGCCGCCTTTTTAAAGGAGCAGTCGCCGGGCTGCTCGGTCTTTGCCATCGGCGAGGCCGGCCTGCTCAACGCTCTGTATGACGCGGGCATCACCATGAACGACGTCAACCCCGACTATGTCGTTGTCGGCGAAGGGCGCACCTATTCGCTGGACACCCTGACCAAGGCCACCAACCTGGTGCTGCAGGGCGCCAAGCTGATCGGCGCCAACTCCGACGTCTCCGGCCCGATCGAAAACGGCATCGCGCCGGCCTGCCGCGCGCTGATCGCCCCCATCGAGATGGCCACCGGTACCCAGGCTTACTTCTGCGGCAAACCCAACCCGCTGATGATGCGCACCGGCCTGCGGATCCTGGGCTGCCACTCCGGCGACGCGGTGATGGTGGGCGACCGGATGGACACCGACGTCATCTCCGGCATGGAGAGCGGCATGTCCACCGTGCTGGTGCTCTCCGGCGTCTCCACCGAGGATACCGTCAAGACCTACGCCTACCGCCCAACCATCGTGCTGGACGGTGTGGGGGATATTGTGAAGATGGCAAAGGACGGCACGCTGGCATAGGCAGCCGCACAAATAAAGCCAAAAAAGAGGAGGCAGCGAGCTGTGCGTTCGCTGCCTCTTTTTTTGTGTGGTTTTCTGCGCGGGCCGCTTAACTTGGGCCTTCAAAAAAGCCCTGTGCGCGAATTGCATCCAGGCTCAGCCTACTCTCCTATGATATAAAGTCAAACATCCTTCCTCCGCCGCGGGCCGCCTGGCTTGAACCTTCAAAAAGCTCTGTGCGCGAATTGGGTCCAGGCTCAGCCTGGTGCGCGGATTGGGTCCAGGCTCAGCCTGCTCTCCTAAGATATAAAGGCGAACAGCTTTCCCCCGCCGCGGGCCGCCTGGCTTAAATCTTCCAAAAAATCCCGGTGCGCGAATCGCGTCCAGGCTCAGCCTGGGGAGCTTGAAAGGTTCAAGTCCGGTCCAAACCAATAGCTGCAAAAGCCTAGGCTTTTGCAGCTGCCGCTGTCCGGAGCTTGAAAGGTTCAAGTCCGTTCCAAACCAATAGCCGCAAAAAGCTGAGGCTTTTTGCGGCTGCCGCTGTCCGGAGCTTGAATGGTTCAAGTCCGTCCTCAACCAATACCAAAAAAGACCGGAGCCCTTAAGGCTCCGGTCTTTTTTGGTGCCGCTGACCGGACTTGAACCGGTACGGATTTTACTCCGAGGGATTTTAAGTCCCTTGTGTCTGCCTATTCCACCACAGCGGCGTGCTGATTCTAAAATTTACCTTCCTATGATACAATATTTTCCGCGGGAAGTCAAGCGGTTATTGATTTTACTTCATTTGTCGTGTATTGACAAAAAAATGGATTTAGCCGATAATAAGAAAAAGCATTTTGAATAAGGAGGCCCTGCTATGAGACAGTGCATGGATTCGGAAAATTTACACCGCCGCCTGAAAAAAATTATCGGACAGGTGCAGGCCATCGACCGCATGATCGATGAGGACATCCCCTGCGAGGACATCCTCTCCCAGATCAACGCTGCCAAGTCCGCCCTGCACAAGGTCGGACAGGTCGTTCTGGAAGGACACATCAACCACTGTGTCCGCGACGGCATCGAGCACGGCGACGCCGAGCAGACCATCGCCAACTTCACCAAGGCCGTCGAGCGATTTGCAAACATGATCTAACAAAAATCCCCCAAACAGCTGCACAAATGCAGCTGTTTTTTCTTTTTCCCCTTGACAAACCGATACCCCCACCGGTATACTGATAGCAGAATATACCAATACCCCTACCGGTATTATCGAGGAGGCATCTGCCATGCAAAAGCTGGAACAGCTGCTCGAGTGGGGCGGCACCAAACGGGACATCGTTTTTCTGATTCTTTCCGGCCTTGCCCTGCTGCTGAGCATCTTCCACCTGAACCCCTTCCCCTTCGATATGGCCTGGGTCGCCATCATCCTGTGCGGCGTCCCCATCATCCTGGAGGCCGTCATCGGGCTGGTCACCGCCTTTGACATCAAGGCGGACGTGCTGGTTTCCATCGCGCTCATCGCCTCGGTGCTGATTGGGGAGGACTTCGCCGCGGGCGAAGTGGCCTTCATCATGCAGCTGGGCGGTCTGCTGGAGGACCTCACCGTCGCCAGGGCGCGCGCCGGCATCGAAAAGCTGGTCCATCTGACCCCGCACACCGCCCGCCGGATTCAGGCCGGACAGGAACAAATCCTCCCCGCCGAGCAGGTACAGGCCGGGGACATCCTGCGGGTGCTGCCGGGCGAGACCGTCCCGGTGGACGGCGTCATCCTCTCCGGACAGACCTCGATCAACCAGGCAGTCATGACCGGGGAGTCGCTGCCGGTCGATAAGGGCGTGGGCGACGCGGTTTCCAGCGGAACGGTCAACCAGTTCGGGTCGTTTGACATGAAGGCCACCCGCGTCGGCGAGGACAGTTCGATTCAGCGCATGATCCGGCTGGTGCAGTCAGCGGACGCCGGCAAGGCCAAAATCGTCGGCATCGCCGACCGCTGGGCCACCTGGATTGTCGTCATCGCCCTGACCGCCGCCGCACTGACCTGGCTGATCAGCGGGCAAATCATCCGCGCGGTCACCATCCTGGTCGTCTTTTGCCCCTGCGCTCTGGTGCTGGCCACCCCCACCGCCATCATGGCGGCCATCGGCAACGCGACCAAACACGGCTTTCTGGTGCGGGAGGGTGACGCGCTGGAACGTCTGGCCGGGGTCAAGTGCGTCGGCTTTGACAAAACCGGAACCCTGACCTACGGCGCTCCGCAGGTCTGTGCGGTGCAGAGCTTTCAGGAGGGCCTCTCCGATGAACAGCTCTACCTCCTCACCGCTTCGGCGGAGCTGCGCTCCGAGCACCCTCTGGGCAAGGCGGTTGTCCGCTGCTGCCGCGAGCGGCGTGCCGCGCTCGCGGCAGATCAGCCCATCCCCGACCCGCAGCAGTTCCGGATGATTCCCGGGCGCGGCGTGCAGGCGCTGACAGAGGGGCTTTCGGTGCTGGCGGGCAATCGGGAGCTGCTGGAAGAAAACGGCGCCACCATCCCGCCGCAGGCCCTCGGGCGGGCTGAGCAGCTGCGCGGCGAGGGCTGCACCCTCATCTTCACCGCGGTTGACGGCCGTTTTGCCGGGCTGCTCGCCCTGTCCGACCAGCTGCGTGAGAGCGCCGCCGAGACCATCCGCTCGCTCAAACAAACGGGCGTCACACCTGTCCTGCTGACCGGCGACCACGAAAATGCCGCCCGCCAGGTGGCAAAGGTCCTGCAGATCGATCAGGTGCACGCCGGCTGCCTGCCGGAGGACAAGCTCAACTGGATCGACCACAGCCAGCGGCAAAGCTGCCCGGTCTGCATGATCGGCGACGGCATCAACGACGCGCCCGCCCTCAAAAAAGCGCAGGTCGGCATCGCGATGGGCGGCATCGGCAGCGACATCGCGGTGGACGCCGCCGACATCGCCCTGATCAACGACGATATCCGGGAGCTGCCGCACCTGGTGCGCCTTTCCCGGCGGATGATGCTGACCATCAAGTGCAACCTGACCTTCTCGATGGCGCTCAACTTCATCGCCATCATCCTTGCCATCACCGGCGCGCTCAATCCGGTGGTCGGGGCGCTGGTGCACAACGCCGGCTCGGTGCTGGTCATTGTCAACTCGGCCCTGCTGCTCAAGTGGAAGGCCGCAAAATCATAAACCATATCCCAACAGAAACGGAGGAACCTGCATGCTGATCCCCATTATCGCGCTGTAAATATGTAAAAAAAGAATCCGTTCTCCTCTTCCTGCCGGTGTGCTTTGGGTCAGTGTTCCAACCCCGCGCTGCACGGCTGCACGGTCAGTTCCAAAAAGGTGGGACTGTCCGGATGGTCGAAGGATACCGGATTCTTTTTCACCGGTATCCCTTTCTTAAAAACAGGCAAAGAAAAACGATAACCGGATTTGTGCGTTTCGCCCTTTCCGATCCAGTGTCCATTTGGACACTGGATCTGCCTGTGTCCATTTGGACACTGGATCTGCTGTGACCATCCGGACACAGACCCCACAAACGCCGTCTGTAAAATGACTTTCAGACAAGGAATGGGTGAAACAGTTCTAGTTTGCGCCGGGCGGGAAGGATTTATGCGGCGGAAAATTTTTCCACTCCGCAAAATTTTCTGCGCGAAAAAGGCGCGCCGGCCCTTGCAAAACAGGCCCCGGTATGCTATGATAAATGGGTTAGGTTACGATGCGGAGGCTGTCCTCCGCCTGATTTTGCAAATCAATTAGGAGGTTAACAATGGGCGTACTGAATATCATCTGTGCGATCGTTCTGATTCTGGCTTCCATCGCCGTCATCGCTCTGGTCTCCATGCAGGAGAGCAAACGCGGCATGTCCGCGCTGACCGGCGGCCAGTCCGAAGCAATTGGCCGCAACTACGGCAGAACCAGAGACGCCATGCTGTCCAAAGGCACCAAGGTGCTGACCGCGGCGCTGTTCGTTCTGACGATCATCATTTCCATCATCGACAAGTTCTCGGTCTAACCCGAGCCCCAAAAGCGTCCGAAAGCGGGCGCTTTTTCTTTTGAAAAAATTCTTTTGGGGCTTGCTTTTTGGGCAAGGTGGCTTTACAATAAAGGTAAGATAAGGGAATTTATAAATTCCCCTTTTTTGTATATACAAAAATATGTGGGAGGAATGGACATGAAGAAAATACTGGCTATCCTCATCGCCCTGCTGGCCGCG
>URGV01000036.1 GCA_900547455.1 uncultured Oscillospiraceae bacterium | reverse complement strand
CTCCCCCTCTGAAATCTTTTCCAATTTGCTGTTGCACTTGACTTGACAAGTTGCCCGAAAAGAAAGTAGGCAAAGATTCGCCAAAACCTGCGGTTCTGGACTCCCTTATGCGGGAAGATCGCCCTTATCGTGCTGCGCTTCGCTTGCACACGGGCTCGTCCCAGCCACTAATCCAGACCGATTTGCCACTTTGGGCAGGTGGAGTAAACTGGTCTTGTTTTCTCCCCGCGCCTTACAGGGGATACACTTTTAGCTGTCAATCCGTGGCGCGGCAGGTGTGTTGCTCCCGAGGATGCTTGAGGGTTTTATTGACCGCAACCAATACCGCTAGGGCACAAGGCCGGGGGATCAAAGGGGGCAAGGCCCCCTTCGCCGGAGGTCAAGACTTTTTCGAAGTCTAGAACCAGGAGGTTCCTGGTGAGTCTTTGGTGACTTTCTTCTCACAAGAAAGTCACCCGGGGTCGGAGGGGCGGAGCGCCCTCCACTTAGGGGAGTGCAGAGGGGCGCAGCCCCTCGCATCGGTCAGCAGAGGCCGAGGGGCGCAGCGCCCTCCTTGCAAGGAGGAAAGCGCCTACCGCCCCCGGTAATCGGAAACGGCGGTCTGGAGGATGTCCTCCAGCTTCCCCGTCAGCGTTCGGTAATCGTAGTCTCCGGCGGCGCGGCGGGCGTTGCGGCAGATGGACTGGTATTCGTCTTTTGGCATGTGTGCAAAGCGCAAGATCTCCCGGCACAGGCTCTCGGTGTCCTGATTGGGCAAAGTGACGCCCGCGCCGTAGCGCTGAATCAGGTCGTAGTTGACCGTCAGGTCGGAGAGGACCGGTTTGCCGCTGGCAAAGTAGTCGAACTGTTTATTTAAGCTGCAGCCAAACCGCATGATGCCGGTCTGCTTGACGTGGTTGATGTTGAGGTCCGACTTTGAAAGGATAAAGGGGATGTACTTTTTCTCCACCTTGCCGGGGAAGCGGATGTTGCAAAGCCCCTTCTGCCGGCACTCCTCGATGAGCTGCTCGCGCTCGGTGCCGTCGCCGTAGAGCAAAAACCGGATCTTCTCCTCCCCCATCTGCTGCATCCGCTCGGCCACCTCGACGATCTTTTCGAGGTTGTTGACCAGACGAATCGAACCGGTGTAGACCACCTTGAAGGTGCTCCCGTCGAGCAGGTCGGGGTCGTCGAGGGTATATTTTTGGCAGTTCTCGTCAAACTCGGCAAGGTCGACGCCGTTGTTGAGGTTGTCGATCTTGGCAAGCGGGATTTTGTTTTCCCAGTGCTTTTCCTTGATGTAGTCCGGGCCGCCCTCCATGGTAAAGATCAGGCGGTCGGCGTTTTTGTAGAGCCACTTCTCGAGGGCGTACAGCGCCACAATAATCGGATTTTTGCGGGACATGCCCTTGTACTCGACAATCGACTCCGGCCAGATGTCCCGCACCTCCACCACGCAGGGCACCTTAAGGCGCTTGGCCGCAATCACCGCCGAGGCCGCCGCGAAGATGGTCGGTGCGGAGGTGTAGATGACGTCCGGGCGCTCGCCCGCCTTAGCAAAACGATTTACACTCTGTTGAATCCGTAGTGGAAATTCCAGCATGTTGATGATGCGGCTCAGCCCGTTGCCGCTGTAGTCGCGGGTTTTTAAAAAGGTATAGGGCACGCCGTCCATCGTTTCCTCGCGGTAGAGCGCGCCGTCGCGGATCATGTTGATGTCGGTGTTGTGGATTTCGCTGGCGGTGAAGATGCGCACCTGATTGCCGCGCTCCCGCAGGAATTTTGAGAAATAGTAGTGCCGCACCAGCCCTCCCATCGACGGCGGGATGGCGTAGTGGTTGATAATCCAGACCCTCATCGTAATATCGGTTCCCTCTTTTACAATTTGTATATTTTAATGCAGCACCGCCGTGACGGTGTGCAGCATCGTTTTCCATTCGCCCCAGAAGGAAAAGTCCCGCAGGCTCTGCAGGTTGTAGGCCATCTTGCCGGGCAGCACCTGCTCGACGTAGGTCTTGTCCGGGTCGCTGGCCCCGTCCAGCAGGCGGTCCTCGTCCTTATACTGGATGGACGCCTCGGAGGTCACCCCCGCGGGCAGCAGCAGCGTCGCCATCATCTCGGGGGTGTACTGGGACACATACTTTGGCACCTCCGGTCGGGTGCCGACAAAGCTCATCTCCCCTTTAAGGATATTGATGAGCTGCGGCAGCTCGTCCAGGCGGCAGCCGCGCAGCAGCCTGCCCATCCGGGTGATGCGCATGTCGTTCTTGACGGTGACCGCACTGCCCAGCTTCGGCGCGTCCTGCACCATGGTGCGAAACTTGAAGATGCGAAACTCCCTGCCATACTGAGTCACCCGCACCTGCCGGAAAAAGACGGTGCCGGGCGAGTCGAGCTTGATGCAGATGGCCAGGACAAACAGCACCGGCGACAGCACCACCAACAGCGCCGCCGACAGCAGAAGATCGGTCAGGCGCTTGCAAAACAGCGCCCCCTGCTTTTTGCGCAGGGCGTCGTAGTAGGGCCGCACGCTTTCGGTTTTGAGCTGGTCGGGCAGCTCCTCCCATGCTTTGAGCCGCATCGCCTAGTCCCTGAGCAGCTGGGCAAAGGTTTCCAGCAGAAACTCCACCTGCTCGTCGGTCAGCAGCGTGTGCAGCGGCAGGGTAACCTCGTTGCGGTACATGGCGAAGGCGTTCGGATAGTCCTTGATGTCAAAGCCCAGCTTTTTGTAGGCGGTGTGCATCGGCAGGGGCTTAAAGTGGACGTTGGTGGCGATTTCCCGCTCGGCCATCTTAACAATAAAGTCGTTGCGGAACTGCTCGTCGCGCCCGTTCAGGCGCACCAGATACAGGTGCCCGCTGGAGGCAAAGTCCTCGCCGTAATGGCGAAGGTAGGAGACCGGCAGGGTGTCCATCACCTGATTGTAGCGGGTGATGATCTGCTTTCTTCTGGCAAGCAAGTCAGGATAGCGCTGCATCTGCGCCAGCCCGATGGCCGCCATGATGTCGGTCATGTTGCACTTGTAGCCCGGCATCACGATGTCGTATTCCCACGCGCCCAGCTGGGTCTTGGCCAGCGCGTCCTTGGACTGGCCGTGCAGCGAGAGCAGCATGTAGTTTTTATAGATTTCCTCGTTGTCGATGCCCGGCAGGTCGCGCCAGGTAACAGCGCCGCCCTCGGCGGTGGTGAAGTTTTTCACCGCGTGGAAAGAAAAGCAGGTGAAGTCGGCGATCTCGCCGCACATCCTGCCGTGCCACTGCGCGCCAAAGGCGTGGGCGGCATCGGCCATGACTGCTACGCGGCCCAGCGCCTGCTGAATCTTGTTGTCCGAGGGGGTGAACAGCGCCTTCTTGCGCTCGACAATCTCAAAGATGCGGTCGTAGTCGCAGACCACGCCGCCCAGGTCGACCGGGATGATGGCTTTGGTGCGGGGAGTGATGGCCCGCTCCAAAGCGTCGTAGTCCATCTGGTAATCTTCTTTTTGGCAGTCCACCAGGACGAGCTTTGCGCCCACATGGCAGACCACGCTGGCCGAGGCGGTGTAGGTGTAGGCGCAGGTGATGACCTCATCGCCCGGGCCAATCCCGAGCTGGTGCAGCGTCAGCTCCATGGCCGCGGTGGCCGAGTTTAAGCACACCGCGCGGCTGGTGTGGCAGAAGGATGCCACCTGGCGCTCCAGCTCCTTGGTCTTGGGGCCGGTGGTGATCCAGCCCGAGCGCAGGGTATCCGCCACCTGCGCGATCTCTGCTTCGCCGATATCCGGCGGAGAAAACGGAATTTTCATAACGATTCTCCCTTCGCTTTGCTGCTTACTCTGCAAGCACCATGCCCACAATCTCCCGTCCGGCCTTTTCCAGACGGATGATCTCTGCGTTCATCTGCGGGATGAGCGAAACGCCGCTGCGCTCCACCAGCAGCACCGCGTCCGCCCCAGTGGCCTTCTCCATCGAGGCCGGGTCGGACAGCACCGCCGGGCAGGCAACATAGCGCACCCCATCGCCGCTCTTCTGTTCAAAGCTGTCCAGCAGCTTCTGCACCTGTTCGTCCTGACAGCTGCTGACCGCCGCCACCGTCAGCGGGCCTTGACCCGCACGCTCCAGCGACTGGACCGAAACGTCGGCATAGTCCACCGCACGCTCCCGTTCGGCAAACTGCCGGCGGCTGGCGTTCTGCTCCAGGCAGTCGATCAGTTTATGGAAAAGCGGTCTGCGCTTCTTCTCCTCGGAAGAAACGACCGCAAAGAGTTCAATGTTATAGAGCTTGCCCACCTGATAAGCGCCGTCCAGACGGTTGTCCGCCAGGTAGGAAAGCAGCACCCACAGGCAGATAATGACGCCGCCCAGCACACCGCCGATGATGCCGAACAGAATCGCCCTCTTGAGCACACTGGTCATCGAGGCGGAAGGCTGTTGGGGCATATCGCGCTCCATGGTATCCAGCTGGGCCTCGTTGGTCTTGATGCTCTCCTGCAGGGCAGCGATGTCATCCACCATCTGCTTCTGGCTCTGCTCCAGCTCGCTGTCCATCACACGCATGGTGGAGTCGGAGACGATGGTGGTGGTGTGCTCGGCGATGGTGTCGCCAAACTGCTCCCGCAGGTAGTTGTAGACAAAGCTGGTGATCTCGGAGGCGGTCTCCTCGTCCTGCGCTCTGGCGCGGATGACGATGACGCCCTCGTTGCCGTCGCTGTGCTTGACGGTGACGTTGCCCACGCTGTCCCGAATCTGGATGTCGCCGGCGCGCTCGATGGTCAGCAGCTCATCGATGTACTTGATCTCAACCTCCTGGCCCAGGATGTCGCTGACACCCTCGTACAGCTCGGCGCTGCGGTAGGCGTCGCAGTAGGCACTGACCAACTCGCCGGTCTTGTTGGGGTTCTGGTAGTACTGGCTGGGCGCGATCTGGTAGCCGGTATCGATGTAAAAGATCAGCTCGCTGACCGCCTCATTGTAGGGGTCCAGATTGTAGTAGATGCTCTGCTCGGTGTAGGCCTGCAGGCTGTCCAGCCGCTGCTGGTCCCGCTCGATGGTATCGCGCAGGCTCTGGGTGGAGGCGTTGTACTCGTCCAGCGCAATCTGGTAGTCGTCCAACTGCTGCTGCATATTTTCCCCACTGATGGCGCTGTAGCCGCGCCAGGCCCCATACGCCGCAAAGAGGACGGCGAAGATGAGCGCGACGGCCAAAATCCTCTCAAACTTTTTGAAAAACAGGATGAGCACATCCTTAAAGGTAACTTCCTTGCCCTGAATGCTCTGATGCATGTCGGACTCTCCTTTCCCTTTCCTATGCTGTCAAACCCTTTTTAGTCTTCCTGCACCCGCTGCTCCAGGCGGTTCTGCTCGCTGGCCTCGCGGTTGACCTCCTCGGGGTCACGGAAGGTTGGCACTACCCGCTTCATCGCGCGGCGGATGCTCTCGCGGTCTCCACGCTGCAGCGCCTGGCGCAAAATCTCCAGCTTCTGGTTCATCTCCTGCTGGGAGATTTCCTGTTGGCGCTCAATGAAGATCTTGCTGCTGGTGGTCTTAATCAGGCCGTCGCTCTTCATCAAAAGCTCCTCATACAGCTTTTCACCCGGGCGCAGCCCTGTCTCCACAATGTCGATATCCACATACGGCACATAGCCGGAGAGCTTGATGAGGTTTTCCGCCAGGTCCAGAATCTTGACCGGCTGGCCCATATCCAGCACAAAGACCTCCGAGCTGCCCGCCATCGCGCCGGCCTCCAGCACTAGCTGGGCAGCCTCCGGGATGGTCATAAAGTAGCGGATGATGCGCTTATCGGTGACGGTGACCGGACCGCCCGCCTCGATCTGCCGGCGGAACAGCGGGATGACCGAGCCGTTGGAGCCGAGCACGTTGCCAAAGCGCACCGCCGCATACTCGGTCTTGCTGACGCCCTTCATGCTCTGCAGAATCATCTCGCAGAAGCGCTTGGTGGCGCCCATGACGTTGGTGGGGTTGACCGCCTTGTCGGTGGAGATCAGCACAAACTTGTCCACCCCAAACTCGTCGGCGGCGTGCACCACGTTGTAGGTGCCAAAGACGTTATTTTTGACCGCCTCTTCCGGGCACTCCTCCATCAGGGGAACATGCTTGTGGGCGGCGGCGTGGAAGATGATCTGCGGGCGGTAGAACTCCACCAGCTCCCGCACCTTCTCGCGGTCGCGCACCGAGGCAATCTCAACTTTCAGGTTGAGCTTGCCGCCGTACTCCATCTTCAGCTCCTGCTGCAGGTCGTAGGCGTTGTTTTCATAGATGTCGACCACCACCAGCTCCTTGGGGGCGCGCTTGGCAATCTGGCGGCACAGCTCCGAACCGATCGAGCCGCCGCCGCCGGTGACCATGACCACCTTGCCGCGCAAAAAGTCGAACACTTCCTGATTGTTAAAGACGATGCGCTCGCGGCCGAGCAGGTCGTCGATCTTGACGTTGCGCACATTCTGGCTGAGGTTGCCGCTCTGCACCGCAGCGAAGGTATCGGGCAGCACCTTGACGTGGCAGTGCAGGGTGGAGCACATCTCCAGAATCTCCTTGCGGCGGATGGGGTCGGCCGAGGGGATGGCGAAGATGATCTCGGTGACCATCGTGTTGCGCAGCAAAAGCGGCATCATGTCGATTTTGCCCTTGACTTCGATGCCGTGGATAAACTTGCCGATCTTTTCCGGGTCGTCGTCAAAAAAGCAGACCGGCTGATAATGGTTGCAGGAGTTGTTCTTCATCTCGTTGAGCAGCCCGACGCCCGCATTGCCCGCGCCGATGATGGCACAGCGCACCTTTCGCTCCTGGCTTCGGGAGTTTGCCTTCATGCGGTATTTGCGGTAGATAAAGCGCGCGGTCATCATCAGCAAAAGCGACATCGAGTAGATGCACAGCGACAGCACGCTGGGGATTTTGGGGATAGGCAGCAGCTTTTGCAGAATGAAGTAGACCACATAGGCCAGCGCCCCCATCAGGATCATCGAGATATACTCGTCGGTCTCGGCATAGCGCCACAGGCTGTCGTAGGATTTGGATGCCCACAAAAAGCCGCACAGGCACAGCAGCATCAGCCCGAAGTTTGGCATCCAGTCGATTACCTGCTGGATGGTTGTGCCGTTGCGGATCGGCACCCAGTAGATCATGACAAAATAAACGATATTTGCAAGGAACAGATCCATCAGGAACACCAGCTGTTTGCGGTATCTGCTCAAGCCTTTTTTCTCCTTCACAACACAGTTCTCCATTTCGCTTTAAAGTTTTCCCGTCCCTCATACAGCGTTATCTTTCCCCGCTGCGGCGGCGTTTTTGCAGCCAATTGGGGAAAGGATGTAAATTTTCCACAATTTTGGGACAAGACAAAACGACGGTTTGACCCCTATTTTCAAAAAACAAAAAGAGCTGCAAACCGCGTATCCATAAGCAATATCTTAAATATTGTATCATTCCTGCTTTTTTGGTGCAAGATTTTTTCTGTTAACAATGCCTTCTTTCTATCTTTTTGTCTCTTTTTATCCTTTTTATCAAAAAATCTTATACAATCTACCGATTTTTTCCTGCTCTTTACCCGGATTTTACCGTTCTTTTTCTTTCGGGGGAGGCCTCCACCGGAGGACTTTTGCGGGACGGCAGCCCCTGCACCCACCTTTTGGGCGCTCCACCCCAAACCCCGGGTGACTTTCTCTTCGATGAGAAAGTCACCAAAGAATCTCCCAGAGGGGTTTCCCCTCTGGGTACTCCCCTAAAGGGGGAGACTTCGCTCCCCCTGCAGCACATTGTGCTGCTACCCCCTCAAAAGGGTTTCTGCCACTGACCCAGATCGATTTGCCACTTTAAGTGAGCGGGCAAACTGGTCTTGTTTTCTTCCCACGCCTTACAAAGGGCACACTTGCAGTTGTCAATCCGTAGCGCGGCAGGTGCGTTGCTTCCGAGGATGCTTGGGGGCGGAGGGGGGAGCGCCCTCCTCGGCGTTGCAGAGGCTGACAGTCTGGGAAGATCAAAAAGGAACCCCGGCCGGGGTTCCTTTTTGAAAAAAGCTACTTTCTGCGGCGCAGTGCCGCCGCTACGGGATTGGGCATCGAGAAAACAAAGACAATCGCCAGCGCGATGGCCACTGCAATCTTGATGGTCTCAATCCCTTTGGACAGCGCCATCGCGTTGTCCCCCATAATGAAATAATAAGCGGTGTAGTAGATGCCTGCGCCCGGCACCAGTGGAAAGATGCCGCAGATCAAAAAAACGGTCACCGGCGTCTTGCGCCACACCGCAAAGATGCGGGACATCATAGTCAGCACCACCGCCGCCGCAAAGGAGGCGATGGTGGTGGAGGGGTAGTTCTGCATCACCAGCAGATAGCACAGCCATCCCGCCGCCCCGCAGATGCCCGAAAAGGCGTACTGCTCCTTTGGCACCTGAAAAAGCACCCCGAAAGCCACCGTGGCCACAAAGGCCACCAGCGTCTGTGTCAGCAGTTGGAACATTGTCCTTTCCTCCTTCCCTTTAAGCCGTCACCAACTGGAACACCCGCAGCACAATGCCGACGCCCAGCGCGATGCAGCAGGCCACCAGCACCGCGTCGATCATGCGGATGGTGCCGGAGAGGTAGTCCCCATTCAGATAATCGCGGATTGAATTGGTCAGCGGCACGCCCGGCAGCAGCGGCACAATCGAGCCGATGACAATCATGTCCATGCTGTCCCCAAAGGAAAAAAGGTGGAAGAACAGCACGCCCATGGCGGTGACCAGGGCGCTGGCCAGAATGTTGACCATGATCTTGTTGGCGCCGCGCGCGGTCAAAAACAGCACAAAGATCCACAGCACCAGCCCCGAGAGAAAGGCCGCCGCGCTGTCCAGCAGACTGCCGCCAAACAGGATGCAGAAAGCCCCCGCGCCAAGGCCCGACATCAGCGTCTGCACAGCGTTGCTGGTGAAGGGGAGCTTGTCGATCTGCTCGATCTTCCGGGAGGCCTCCTCCACCGTGTACTTTTGTGCCACAATCTCGCGGGAGAGGTTGTTGACCGCCGCCACCCGTCCCAGATGCACCGAGGACAGCGGCACATACCGCACCTGGCTGGCCAGGGTCTGGTTAGCCAGGTGTTCCCGGCCCGGCTGCTCCTGCAAGGGCGCCGCTGTCTCTCTTACCGGCCGGGTGATGGTCCTGCCCTCCTCCTGCATCGAGACAAACAGCCCGTTTGCCAGCACATACACCTGAAATCCCGGGATGCCATACGCCTTTGCCACCAGCTGCATCGTCTGCTGGACACGGAAAATCTCGCCGCCGTTTTTGAGCAGCACCTCACCGATGCGGGTGACCAGTTCCAGCGCCCTTCTGCTCTGTTCCAACACCGTTTCCCCCTTTTGTCTGCAAGAGATTTTTATTTCTATGCTCCAGTGTAACATAACTTTTGCGCTTTCTCAATTCCCGTCCGAAAAAAACCTTCTGGTCGATTGCAATCGCACCGGTTTTGCGATACAATAAGGGAGCTGTGTTTGACAATTTCCAAATAAAGAGAGGCATCACTGTATGATTGAATTTCTGATCCGACGCTTTGTCCCCGACTGGCAGCAGGTACAGCGCACCGACGTGCGGGAGCGCTACGGCACCCTGGCCGCCGCAGTGGGCATTTTGTCCAATATCTTTTTGTGCATCATCAAGGGGCTGATCGGCCTTTTTTCCGGCAGCATCGCCGTCACCGCCGACGCGGTCAACAATCTGTCCGACGCCGGCTCCTCGGTCATCACCCTGCTGGCCTTTAAAATTGCCGGCAAGCCCGCCGACGAGGAGCACCCCTACGGCCACGCCCGCATGGAGTACATCTCGGGCATGGCGGTCTCGTTCATCATCATCCTGCTGGGACTGGAGCTGATGGGGTCCTCGTTTGAGAAGATCCTGCACCCGGAGGAGGTAGGTGTCTCGGCGCTGACCTATCTGGTGCTCATCGTTTCGATTGCCGTCAAGCTCTGGCAGGGAATGTTTAACCGCAGCCTGGGAAAACGCATCTCCTCCGAGGCGCTGCAGGCCACCGCTACCGACAGCTTAAACGACGTCTTTTCCACCGGCGCGGTGCTGCTGAGCACGTTGGTCTACCAGTTCACCGCCATCCCCATCGACGGCTGGGTCGGTATGCTGGTCGCCATTTTCATCACCGTCTCGGGCGTCAAACTCATCATGGAAACTGGCAGCCCGCTGCTGGGCCAGGCGCCTGACCCGCAGATGGTCCGGGAGCTGGAGGAAAAGATCACCGCTTACGACGGGGTCATCGGCATCCACGACCTGCAGGTACACAACTACGGCCCCGGCCGCGTCTTTGCCACCGTCCACGCCGAGGTGCCCGCCAACCGCGACATTCTGGTCAGCCACGACATCATCGACAACATCGAGCGGGAGGTCGGCCACGAGATGAACCTCAACCTGGTCATCCACATGGACCCGGTGGTCACCGACGACGAGCGGTTAAACCAGCTGCACGCTCAGGTGCAGCAGATCGTGGCGGGCATCGATTCCAACCTGAGTATGCACGACTTCCGCGCGGTGTTCGGCCCCACCCACACCAACCTTGTCTTTGACGTGGTGGTTCCGCCCGGATTTTCCTTAAGCGACAGCGAGCTGAGCCGCCGCATCGAGCAACAGGTGCAGACTTTGGGCAGCTATTTCTGCGTCATCACCGTCGATCACAACTATGCTTACTTCCCCCAGAACGCCAAATAAAGATTTTTTTCAAAATCGCTCCCCTTTTTTTGCAAATCTATGATATAATAAAAGAATACAGATACGGGAGGTATCCACTATGATCCGCATTGCCATTGACGGACCGTCCGGCGCGGGCAAAAGCACCGTCGCCAAACGGATCGCCCACGATCTTTCCATCATCTATGTCGACACCGGCGCCATGTACCGCTGCATCGGGCTGTATGTCCTGCGGCAGGGACTGGACACCAAAAATGAAAAGCAGGTGCTTCCCTGCCTTGCGCAGATCGAGCTGCACACCACCTACGATCCGCAGGCGGGCCAGCGCATCTTTTTAAACGGGGAGGATGTGTCGGAAGCCATCCGCAGCCCGGAAGCCTCCATGGCCGCCTCGGACGTCTCCGCCATCCCCGGCGTGCGCGCCTTTTTGCTGGGGCTGCAGCAGGAGATGGCCAAAAAGCAGAGCCTGATTATGGACGGGCGGGACATCGGCACGGTGGTCATCCCCGACGCTGAGCTGAAAATTTTCCTGACCGCCTCCAACGAGTCCCGCGCCAAACGCCGCCATCTGGAGTACATCCAGAAGGGGCAGGAGGTGACATACGAGGAAATTTTGCAGGACATTCTCCGCCGCGACCAGCAGGACTCCAGCCGGGCAGCGGCCCCCCTGCGAAAGGCCGACGACGCTGTGCTGATCGACTCGACCAACCTTACCTTCGAGCAGACGGTCGACGCCATCAAAAAGCTGATCGTTCAGCGGGCCGCCGCGCTTTCCCTGTCGATCTAATCCACGCTGAAAGGAAGAAATACATTGTTTTATCAGATCGCAATCCGCGCCGTCAATCTGCTGTGGCACTTCTGGTTCAAGCTGCAGATCTTCGGCCGCGAAAATGAGCCGAAGGAAGGCGGCTACATTCTGGCCAGCAACCACTGCTCGGCCATCGACCCGATGATTGTCTGCCAGGGCATCCGCCGGGTCCCCATCCACTACATGGCCAAGGCCGAGCTGTTCGACGTGCCGGTCTTAAAGCACGTCATCCGCTGGCTGAACGCCTTCCCGGTCTCCCGCGGCGCGGGCGACATGAGCGCCATCCAAAACGCCATCCAGGTATTGACGGTGGACAAGGAGGTGCTGGGACTGTTCCCGGAGGGCACCCGCTCCAAGGATGGGAAGCTGCTGCGCTTTAAGTCCGGCCTTGCGCTGATTGCCCAGCAGAGCGGCGCGCCGGTGCTGCCGGTCACCATCACCTATTGTGACCCGAAAAAGAGCTTCCGCTCCCGAGTGGTGGTCACCTATGGCAAGCTCATCACCTGCGAGGAGCTGGGCATCACCAGCACCGGAGGTCAGGCGGACCTTTCCCATGCGAGGGAATTAAAGGAAGCGACCCGCCGCATCCACGCCATTATGGAGGAGCTCAAAACCCAGAACCTTTAAAAAATCCATCCCGAAAGGATGAACTGCCATGCCAGTCACCGTCGCCAAAACCGCCGGCTTCTGCTTTGGGGTGCAGCGGGCGGTCGATACCGTCTACCAGCAGCTGAAAGAGAGCCAGCTCACCGGTTTTCCAAAGCTGTATACCCTCGGCGAAATCATCCACAACCCCCAGGTGGTCGAGGAGTTGCGCTCGCTGGGGGCCGTCGCGGTCGATTCACTCGAGCAGCTGCTCACGCTGGAGGCACAAGCCAACCCGCCGGTTCCGGTCATTATCCGGTCCCACGGCGTGCCGCGGTCGGTCTACACCGCGCTCGAGCAAAACAGCATCCCCTACATCGACGCCACCTGCCCCTATGTCAAGCTGATTCAGGAGCGGGTGCAAAATCAGCCCGCCGACTCGCTGGTGCTGATTGCAGGCGATGCCGCCCACCCGGAGGTGCAGGGAATTATTGGTCATTGCAATGCAACATATGTTACATTTAAATCCACCCAGGAACTGCAAAATCTGACCGAAAGCCGCCCTTTCTTAGCAAAAATGAACAGCATCATGGTCGCTCAAACCACTTTTAACACGTCGGAGTGGCAAAAATGCGTAAAAACCGCAAAAAAACTGTATACAAATCTGAAAATATTTGATACAATATGTAAGGCTACACTGATGCGGCAAACAGAAGCCGCGCAACTGGCAGAAGTTTCAGATATCATGATTGTGATAGGCGGCAGGCACAGCTCCAATACCGGGAAATTAGCGGATATCTGCAGCCGGTGCTGCAAAACCATTTGGGTCGAAACGGCAAGGGAACTTTTGAGCGGTCAGGCGGACGAGGTCTGCCAGATTGGCGCGGGCAGTCGAATTGGTGTTACTGCCGGTGCTTCGACACCGGTTCGTATAATTAAGGAGGTACAAAAAACCATGAGTGAGATTTTGAAAGAAGAAGAAATGTCCTTTGAAGAGATGCTTGACCAGTCCTTCAAGAGTACATATACAGGGGAGAAGGTGAAGGGTATCGTTACCGGCATTGCTCCGAACGAGATCACTGTCGATATCGGTACAAAACACACCGGCTATGTGCCGCTGTCCGAGCTGACCAGCGACCCAAGCCTGAAGCCGGAAGACATCGTCAAGAAGGGCGATGAAATCGAGCTGATCGTTATGCGCGTCAACGACGTAGAGGGCACTGTCATGCTCTCCAAAAAACGTCTGGATGCACAGGCCGGCTTTGAGAAGGTAATGGCTGCTGCCGGCACCGGCGAAGTACTCTCCGGCACCGTCACCGATGTTGTTAAGGGCGGCGTTCTGGCTGTCACCGAAGGCGTCAAAGTCTTCATCCCTGCTTCCCTGTCCGGCGTTTCCAAGAACGACTCGCTGGATCAGCTTCTCAAACAGAAGGTTGATTTTGTCATCCGCGAAGTCAACGAGAAACGTCACAGAGCGGTTGGCTCGATCAAGGACGTGCTCAAAGAGCAGAAGAAAGCGCTGGAAGAGAAATTCTGGAGCGAGGTTGAGGTCGGCAAACGCTATCAGGGCGTTGTTAAATCCCTCACCAGCTACGGCGCATTCGTTGACCTGGGCGGTGTAGACGGCATGGTTCACATTTCCGAGCTGAGCTGGCTGCGCATCAAACATCCTTCCGACGTTGTTAAAGTTGGCGACGTGCTGGATGTTTATGTCAAGGACATCGACACGGAGAACAAGAAGATCTCCCTGGGCTACAAAAAGACCGAGGACAACCCTTGGGAAGTGCTCAAGAGAGATTACCAGATCGGCGACGTTGTCACCGCTAAGGTTGTTTCGATGACCGCTTTCGGCGCCTTCGCTCAGATCATCCCGGGCGTTGACGGCCTGATCCACATTTCCCAGATTTCCACCGAGCGCATCAACAAGCCTCAGGACGTTCTGACCATCGGTCAGGAAGTTCAGGTGAAGATCACCGACATCGACTTCGAGAAGAAGAGAGTCAGCCTGTCGATGAAAGCTCTGCTGGAAGAAGCTCCTGCCGCTGAGGAAGAGGCTCCTGCTGAGGAAACCGAAGAAACCGCTGAATAATTTCCCGCACATACAAAAAGGCCCCCGCAACCATGCGGGGGCCTTTTCTAACTGGAAAGGAGAAAAATGTTTTTACAGCAATCTCAACTCATCATTCGGGATGCACTTCCCTCAGACGCACCACTTTTATGCAGCTGGTGGAACGATGGAAACGTGATGGCACACGCCGGATTCCCGCATGGTATAGGCACAACAGCGAAGGAGGTGGAGCAACAGATTTGCAATCAGGACGGAAGCAAAATGCGGCTCATGATCGAATATGCATCTGCTCCTATCGGTGAAATGTGCTTTCACTGGCTGGAACCGGCAATCGCAGAAATCGGTATCAAAATCTGCGTGCCAGAAAAACAGAATTGCGGGTTGGGTTCCATTCTACTCTCCATGCTATGCCAAGAACTTTTTGAAAATGCTGGTTGCAAAAAAATAGTGGTGAGCACCATGCTGGAAAACAAACGTGCCCAGCACGTTTATGAAAAACTCGGTTTTATGAAAACCGCCGTTCGCCCTGACTGCTGGCGAGATCAAACTGGCCAACTGCGCACCGCTATAGAATATTCTCTGCTACCCAATACACGAAACTGCTAATACTCATGAACTTTTTGAGCAGAATCAGCCTCTCTGCGCAGCTCGATCAGCACAATCTCCGGCCGGTTGTTCAGGCGCACCGGGATGACGCTCTGGCCGATGCCGCGGCTGACCACCATCGCGCTCTGCCCCTGTAGGTACAGCCCGGCGTCATACCTTGGAAAGAAGCCCTGCGCCGGTGCGAACACTCCGCCCACAAACGGGATGCGGAACTGCCCGCCGTGGGCGTGGCCGGTGAGGCTCAGGTCTACCCCGGCAGCAGCGTAAACATCAAACAGCTCCGGGCGGTGAGAAAGCAGAATCTGGTAGCAGTCCTCGTTCTGCAGGGAATGCAGGTGATCTTCCAGCTGGCTTTCCTGTACCAAAAAGCTCGGGTCATCCAGCCCAATCAGCTGAACCCTCTGCCCTTCCCGCTCCCAGTAGAGCGATTGGTTGCGCAGGATCTGTGCGCCCGCCGCCGTCATGCGCTCCTCCAACTGTGCAAAGGCCTGCGGGATACGCGATTCATGGTTGCCGGTGACGTAGTAGACCGGCGCAATCTGCACTGCCTGCTCGACAAAGCGGGCTGCTGTCTCCACATCGGTGCGGCGGGAGTCGAGAAGGTCGCCGGTGATAGCGATAATGTCCGGCTGCGATTGGCGCAGCAGCTGAAGCAGCGTCTGATTCTCCTCCCCAAAGGAAGCGTTGTGCAGGTCGGAGACATGGGCGATCCTGGCCCCGTCAAAAGCGGTGGGCAGTCTGGCGCTCTGCACTGTGATGCGGTGCAGCTCCACCGTCACGTTGCTCCAAATCACCCAGGCAGCGGTCGCCACAACCAATAAACCCAATGCGGCAAACAAAACTTTTTTACCCAATCCTGTTATCCCTCTTTTCTTTTTTGTGTATGCTTCTTTGAGGATAGCAGGATTTTATGAAGATTTCTACCAGGTGCAGGCTTTTTTCTTCCAGATAATTGTAAAACTTTTTCCAACTGAATCGCTCTATAATCATTTTTCTTTTTGTAATAAAAAATGGCTTCCATTACGGAAGCCATTTTTTGTTTTTTGTAGAAAGCAGTTGCAGTCAGGTATCGACTCAGCTTAATTTTTGCAGGCCCCGCAGGATGAGGTGTCCGTCCTCCCACTGGAAGGTATAGCGGTAACGCTCGGTCAGGTCGGCGGTTAGCTGCTCAAAATTTTCCTCGGTAAGATAGATACTTTCATAATCTTCCGAGTAAACCCAAGGCGGAGTCGATGTGTCGTAAGCACGAACAATCACCGCCTCACAGAGGTAGCCGTCTTCGGTCTGCTGGTAGCTGGTGATCTGCGCGTAGGGCCATATCGGTCCGCCGTAGTCTCCTGTTTGCAGATAGATGCCGCCCCTCTTTGAGTAATAATAACGGTTACAGTCCTGGTGATACACCTCTACATCTTTGCCAAAAAGGAAGTGAATGATCTCCTCCACATCTTCTGCATAGTAGGCACTGGAAATGTAACGCCCATCCTGCTCGTACTCGTTGATGATGGCGGAGATGAGGTGATCCGGGTTATCCTCGAAGGATCTGATTCCATCTATATCTATCCAGTAGCCCAAATCAATTGGAGTGGTGCGGTAAAGAGCGGTCAGCAACATCGCATCATCCATATTCCAAGTCGGTTCCTCTTCAAAATCCGGGAGCACATTTCCTATGTAGTAGTAGGTGAGATTACAAATCTGTGCCGCCAGCTGGTAAGCGGTCTTATCCTGGGGGTAGAGCACCTGCAGCGGCCAGTCCTCGATTGAAAACTCCTCCTCAAAGGGGCGGTAAAGAGGGGTAAAATTTAACCTTGGCAGCTCGCTTGTGTCCAACTGCGCCCACAGAGCGTCGATCTGCTCGCGGACGCCCTGCTGTTCTTCCGGCAAATCTGCCTGTTGGGAATCAGGGGTGTCCTGCAGCGCCGTTTGCTGTGTCTGCTCATCCTGCTGCTTCTCCTGCGCATCCGCACAGCTGGAGAATGACAGGGCCGCAAGGGAAATGAGCAATAGCAACAGCGCAAATTTACGCCTCATAACTACCCTCCTTTGTTCTTTTAAAAAGGAAACGAAACCGTCTTCTTCGCGGGACGCAGTGCAAAAGCTCGTGCGGCGTCGGCGTGTGGTTTTCGCTAGGCCTTATTCCCCGCCATGAACGCCTCGATGTCCTCGACGGTTTTGAGGATGTTGGAGGAAAGGTCGATCGGCTTTTCCTCGGTGATGACGATGTCGTTCTCGATGCGGATGCCGATGCCCTCCTCCTCGATGTACAGGCCCGGCTCGACAGTGATGACCATGCCGGGGCGCAGCGTCTTGCAGGATGGGGTGGTGACGTCGTGGCAATCCAGTCCCAGGCTGTGGCTGACGCTGTGGTAGTAGTAGTCGCGAACCGTCTTGCCGTCCTTGAGCAGGCCGACCTTCGGCAGCTCCTGGGCATAGAAGTCGATGACCATGTTGTTTAAGTCAGCAAGCGTCATGCCCGGGCGCGCCTTCTCGATGATGAGGTCCTGCACAGCCAGCACGATGTTGTAAATTTCCTTCTGGCGCTCGGTGAATTTGCCGTTGACCGGGAAGGTGCGGGAGATGTCCGCGCAGTAATGCTCGTGGGCGCTGCCAAGGTCGATGAGCACCATCTCGCCGTCGTTGACCACCTGGTTGTTCTCGCCGTAGTGCAGGGTGGTCGCTCTGGCGCCGCCCGCTACAATCGAGTGGAAGGCGTACTCGCGGACGTTCTGTTTGGCAAGCTCAAAATCGAAGGCACCCTCCAGCGCGCACTCGTTGACCCCTGGGTGGGCGTAGCGCATCATCGCCTCGATGGCGTGCTGGGTGGTGACCTGCGCGACGCGCATCTTTTCCAGTTCGGCTTCGGACTTGATGACGCGCATCCGGGCGATGTCACCGAAGATGTCCTCGATCTTGACCGCCGGCTGCTCCTGCTGGAGCTTGTGAGCAAATTTATGCGCTAAGGTTGGGTCCTGATCGGGGGTATGTTTCCACAGGTCGAGCCAGCAGGTCATGCTGCCCTCGCCGCGGTTTGTGCGGATGAAGGTGTTGACCGCCGCCTCGAAGGTGTCGAGGTAACGGATATTTTCAATGCCGCTGAGGGCGGTGGCCTCGGCGGGTCTCATTCTGCCGCCGACCCACTTGGCCTGCACCTCATCGTAGGGCTCGATGTAGAGGGCCTCAACATAGTTGCCGGCGTAGTCCTTGGTCAACACCAGAATCATGTTGGCATGGTCGATGCCGGTCATGTAGTAGAAGTCGCGGTCGACCGAGAATTCATAAGCTCCGTCCGCCGAGCGCATCAGCGCACGACCGGAAAACAGGATGGCCGCGCACGGACCCTGCTTGTCGCTGAGAAGCTGCTGGCGTCTTTGATTGTAATTGATATTCATTGCAGATTCCTCCCTATTTGATTGCCGCCAGGCGGCAGTTTTTCCACAGTTTCAGTATAGCACGGCGGTGGGGGAAATTCAATGAGAAAAAGGTTAGCGGGGTACGCCGTGGAGCGTGGGTGTGAGCAATGTGTCTAATTTAGAACTGTATTTTATGTGCAGTATTTTGTTCAAAAAGAATTTACTTTTTCTTTTATTTGTGGTACTATAAGAATGATTTCATCGGGTCAAACCCGAAATTTTTACAAATGAATAAAGGAGAAATTGTTATGAGCAAAAACTTTAGGCGATCCGCAGTCGCTCTGGTTCTTGCCGCAACGATGGTCTTCGGTTCACAAGGCGTTACCGCTTTTGCTGATAACGGTGATAATTCAGGCATGCCTGAATTGTTGTCTGTACAGACAAGCGGCGAGGGGGCTGATGATGAACTGACCATTGGGCAGAGCAGCGACAACGAAAACCTAAATGAAACCACTCCGGCATCAGAGAACATTGCTACAGTCGTTGAACAGATTGGTGCCCTGCCAGACCCAGCAACACTCGACCCCAGCACTACTAACATCGAACAGCTCACAGAACAGGTCGCCGCTGCCCGCAAAGCCTACGATGCGCTGACCGAGGAAGAAAGAGCAATCTTCGATGCAGCGGCACTCGAGAAACTGGTTGCTCTGGAAGGTGCGCTGGCAGGGTTGGCACAGGTAAACGTAATTCCGGAAGCAACTATCCAGCCGAACATTTCTTATCCATCGAAAACCAGTCCTGTAGATTACACAAAACGCCAATCTGACTCGGTCACTTATGACGGATACGAATCCGATGGTGACGGCAACTTTATCTTCCATTACACAATCCATGAGGGTGCAGGGTCTGACCTCGTGATTGACCTCGCCTATGGTGCGCTCGATTTATGGCAAAATGAAAGTCAAATCCCTGGAGATCACTATAAATTCCAGATTTTCATTACAAACGAATCGGGGAACACCTATCACTACAAAGACAACAGCTTTGTCCTCGCCCCTGAAGATACCAGCAACTTTGGCAGTATCGAAGAAGGTTCTCTCCTGCCTGTCCTGACCTATGACGGACAGCTAATGCCTATTCGATTTTCCGGTTCTATCATCCCCGAATATTTCTATGAAGATATTTTCCATGTTGCCGGAAGCGCCAATGTAACCTTTGATATGCTCTGTCGGATTTACGACTATCTCGCCGAGGCCGGATATACCGGAGATGAAGCCATTACCGACTATCTGCTCAAATATTTTAACGAGCAGCGTGGCGTCAATTACAGCAATTTGACTGATCTCTTTGCTGACCACCCGGATTGGCTGGATGGTTCTAAGCTTACCTCCAACGGCATCTACCCTATGACGGAAGAAGAACTGCTCGGCTACATCGAGCAATATCCTTGGATCGATAAGTTTGTCTATGCCACAAAGGCTGAAACTGGTGACCAATTAAAAGTTCAAATCAAATGGCCCGAACCGGAAATTTCCGCCGTCAGCTACAACAGTTTCTACATGGGCCTTTTCAGTGTAGTCTATGGGCAGGAAAATGCTGAAAATCTTAACCCTAATCTATCTGGAGATTTGGAATTTTCCCGCTCTCATGCTGTCGGCGATTATCTGCCCGGAACAGAACTGTACTCTGAAACTAACCAGTACTTTAACGATTTAACAACCGATGGATTTAAGCCCGGAGATACTCTGGAAATCTGGTCCGGATACGGAATTGACGGCCCAGGCATGGGTAACTCTTATCAAAATTATAGTTTTACCTATTACAACATCATCGAGCTGGAACAGCCAACCGTTCCAACGCCAGACCCAGACCCAGATCCCGACCCGACTCCTGACCCCGATCCTGATCCAGACCCAACTCCTCGCCCCGACGATGACGACGACTGGGAGCCGCTGCCGGATGCTCCTGTAAAGGACAAGCCGGAAAAGGTCGAGGTGGAAACCGAGGTTCCGGAAGAAACCG
>URGV01000035.1 GCA_900547455.1 uncultured Oscillospiraceae bacterium | reverse complement strand
TCCGGCGCTTTCCTTTTCCACAAAGGGACGTTTAGTTGTTGAAAGCTGCAAGGCTCGACTCGATCTTGCTCAGCAGCTCCTTGGCCTTTTCGAGTTTGGCTTTCTGGTCGTTGACCACCTTCTCCGGCGCCTTGGAGACAAAGCCCGGATTGTTGAGCTTGCCTTCCAGGAAGGAGATGTCCTTCTCGCAGGCCTGTTTCTCCTTGGTCAGTCTGGCGATCTCCTTGTCGCGGTCGACCAGCTGGGACAGCGGCATATAGACCTTGGCGCTGTCGGTGATGACCTGGACGCAGCCCTTGAGGTCCTCCGGGCTGCCCATGACGATCTGGTCGGCCCAAGCAAGGCGGGTCAGGAAGGCGGTGGACTGCTCGAAGATTGCCTGCGAAGCGGTCTCGATGTAGAGGGTCGCCTTCTTGGAGGGCGGTACGTTCATCTCGCTGCGGCGGGTGCGGACCGCCTTGATGGCGTCCATGACCTTCTCAAACTCGCGCTCCTCGGCGACAAAGTCAAGCTTCTCATCGTAGACCGGCCACTGGGAAACCATGATGCTCTCGCCCTCATGCGGCAGCGCCTGCCATATCTCCTCGGTGATGAACGGCATGAACGGGTGCAGCAGTTTGAGGGTGTTGCTCAGGACATAGACCAGAACCTGGCGGGCAACCTCGGCCTCGGCGCCGTCCTCCCACAGGCGGGATTTGACCAGCTCGACATACCAGTCGCAGAAGACATCCCAGATGAAGTCGTACAGCTTGCTAACGGCGATGCCCAGCTCGAACTTTTCGAGGTTGTCGGTGACCTCGCGAACCAGCTTGTTGAACTTGGAGAGCACCCACTTGTCCTCGATGGCGAGCTTGTCCAGTGGCAGAGCAAGGTCCATCTGCTCGTCCTTGAGGTTCATCAGGACGAAACGGGAGGCGTTCCAGATCTTGTTGGCGAAGTTGCGGCTGGCGATGACCTTCTCGTCGCTGAAGCGCATGTCGTTGCCCGGGGTGTTGCCGGTGGCAAGGGTGAAGCGCAGCGCGTCGGCGCCGTACTGGTCGATGATCTCCAGCGGGTCGATGCCGTTGCCCAGCGACTTGCTCATCTTTCTGCCCTGCGCGTCGCGGACCAGGCCGTGGAACAGAACTGTGTCGAACGGAATCTTTCCGGTGTGCTCCAGTCCCGAGAAGATCATGCGGGCAACCCAGAAGAAGATGATGTCGTAGCCGGTGACCAGGGTGTTGGTCGGGTAGAAGTATTCCAGCTCCGGGGTCTTGTCCGGCCAGCCCAGGGTCGAGAACGGCCACAGCGCCGAGCTGAACCAGGTGTCCAGCGTGTCCTCATCCTGGTGCAGGTGGGTGCTGCCGCACTTCGGGCAGGTGGTGGGCGCTTCCTTGGCGACGATCACCTCGCCGCAGTCGTCGCAGTAGTAGGCCGGGATGCGGTGGCCCCACCAGAGCTGACGGGAGATGCACCAGTCCTTGATGTTCTCCATCCAGTTGTAGTAGGTCTTGTTCATCCGCTCTGGGATCAGCTTGATCTCGCCGTTGCGGACAACGTCGATGGCCGGCTTTGCCAGCGGCTCCATCTTGACAAACCACTGCTTGGAGACCATCGGCTCGACGGTAGTGCCGCAGCGGTAGCAGGTGCCGACATTGTGGGTGTGCTCCTCGATCTTGAGCAGGTACCCCTGCTCCTCCAGGTCTTTGACGATGGCCTTTCTGGCCTCATAGCGGTCCATGCCGGCATACTTGCCGCAGGCCTCGGTCATGGTGGCGTCGTCGTTCATCACCTTGATGATCGGCAGGTTGTGGCGGCGGCCAACCTCATAGTCGTTCGGGTCGTGCGCCGGGGTGATCTTGACGACGCCGGTGCCGAACTCCATGTCGACATAGTCGTCGCCGACAATCGGGATCTCGCGGCCAACCAACGGCAGGATGACCGTCTTGCCGATGAGATTCCGGTAGCGCTCGTCCTTGGGGTTGACCGCAACGGCGGTATCGCCGAGCATCGTCTCTGGACGGGTGGTAGCCAGAATGACCTCGCCGCTGCCGTCGCTGAGCGGGTAGCGCAGGTGCCAGAAGTGGCCTGCCTGCTCCTCATACTCAACCTCGGCGTCCGAGATGGAGGTCATGCAGTGCGGGCACCAGTTGATGATGCGCTCGCCCTGGTAGATGAGGCCCTTGTTGTAGAGGTTGACAAAGACCTCCTTGACCGCCTTGGAGCAGCCGTCGTCGAGGGTGAAACGCTCGCGGTCCCAGTCGCAGGAGGAGCCCAGCTTTTTGAGCTGCTCGATGATGCGGCCGCCGTACTTGCGCTTCCACTCCCAGGCGCGCTCCAAAAAGCCCTCGCGGCCCAGGTCCTCCTTGGTCAGGCCCTCCTCCTTCATCGCATTGACGATCTTGGCCTCGGTGGCGATGGAGGCGTGGTCGGTGCCCGGCAGCCAGAGCGCCTCATAGCCCTGCATCCGTCTAAAGCGGATCAGGATGTCCTGCAGCGTCTCGTCCAGCGCGTGGCCCATGTGCAGCTGACCGGTGATGTTCGGGGGCGGGATCACGATGGTGTACGGTTTTTTATCGGGATTTGGCTCGGCGTGAAAATAGCCGCCGTCCAGCCAAAACTGGTAGGTGCGGTCCTCTACCTGTTTTGGGTCGTAGATTTTCGAAAGTTCTTTCATAGGACAGTTTCCTCCTTTTTCCATTTTGTTCCCCTGTTTGAAAGGCCAAAAGAGAAGAATCAAAAAAGCCTGCCCTTTGCTTTTTGCAAAGGACAGGCTCAAACTCCTGCGGTACCACCTTCATTGACGGCCTTTTCGCCGCCCACTCAGCACGCGCCTTATCTGACGCGCCGGACCGGTAACGGGGTCCAACCGTTATGATCTACTGAGAAAAGCTCCATTTTGTATAAAATCGACATCATTTTACAAATTGGAATCCTTTTCCGTTCGGCATACTCTCAAAGGCTACCTTGTCGGTTCCGCTTTCTGCCGGCTTTTCAGCTGCCGCCGGCTCTCTGTGAGCGCGCTGACCGTTTTACTTCCTTCTCATCGATTTGCTCATATAATTTTGTTGGGGATGAATTTAATCTACCATGATTTTGGGCGTTTGTCAACTTGTTTCTCCCCGCTGCCCTGTCGAATAAACGATTCTTTGTCTGCAAACACTAAAGCCATCTGTCCAAGGAGGTGCTTTTTGTGCAGCAACAACGAATCCGCTCCTTCATCCTCTACACCCTGGCGGCGGTGTGCGCGGCCGGTTGGGGCTTTTTTGCGCTGCGCGTCCTGCTGCCGGCCACCCTGCCCTTCTGGCTGGGACTTTTGATCGCGGCGGTACTGCGGCCGGTGACGCTGCTGTTTTCCCGCCTGCTGCGCTTAAAGCGCCGCCGCGCCGCCGTCTTTGTCACCGCGCTTTTTTATACACTGCTGGGACTGCTGCTCTGGCTGCTGCTGACCTTGCTGTGGGGGCAATTCTGTTCGATCGCCGCCCGGCTGCCCCAGCTTTACAAGACGGTCTTTTTGCCCGCGCTGGCCGATTTCTTTGAGTGGCTGTCGGCGCTGCTGGCCCGCTTCGCGCCCGACCTTTCCGGCGCGGTGCAGCTGTGGATGCAGAGCTTTGCTTCCGCTGCCGCCAAGCTCTCCACCTCCGCTTCCTCGGCGCTGCTGGCTGCCTGCACCGACATCGCCGGCAAGATTCCGCTGTGGTTTTTGACGGTGGTGGTCACCATCTTCTGCTCGGGGTTTATCTCGCTGGATTACCCCAAGGTGATGCAGCTGCTCCTGCTCCCCATCCCCCAAAAGCTGCGGCCGGGCCTTGCGCGCCTGAAAAACTTTGCCGCCACCACCCTGCTGCGGCTGGTGCGCGCCTACCTGCTGCTGCTCCTCATCACCTTCGGCGAGCTGTGCCTGGGACTGTGGCTGCTGGGGGTGGGGCCGTTTGCCGCCGTCGCCGCCGTCATCGCCCTGCTCGATCTGCTGCCAGTCATCGGCACCGGCTCGGTGCTCATCCCCTGGGCGGTGCTGGCGCTGCTGGGCGGGGAAAGCGGGCTTGGCTGGGGACTGATCGTCCTCTACCTTGTCATCACCGTCGCGCGCAACTTTTTGGAGCCGCGCATCGTCGGCTCCAGCATCGGCCTGCCACCGCTGCTCAGCCTGGTGTGCGTCTATGCCGGGCTGCGGCTGTTCGGGGTGCTGGGCGCGGTGCTGATGCCCTGCGCGGCGCTGACGGTGCTGTTCTTTCTAAAAAGCAATTGGGCCTCTCCGCCAGCGGAAAAGCCCGAATAAACTTAAAATGTCTCCTGCGCCCCGTCGCTGCGCACATAGCGGCTGAGCTCGTCATCCGGGCGGTAGTTCATGCCGGCCGACTCGTACTGGTAGATATCCCCCAGCAGGGCAAAATATTTTTCCAGGTTAATCTCCTGCACCGAAACGCCCAGCTCCTCCAGCTCGGCCAGCTGGCTCTCGCGCTGCTGGTCGGTCAGGGTGCGGCAGTAGCCGCAGGCCATCACCGCTGCCTGCTCCACCGCCGCCTGCTGCTTTGACGTCAGGGTTTCCATCAGGCCGTCCTGCACCAGTAGATAGGCGGTCTTGACCTTGTGCGCGCTCTTAAAGAGCACCATCTCCCCGGCAAAATCGGGGCTGCTCACCGCGCGGATGAGCTCCGAGAGGTCGGTCTGAGCAATCTCCGCCCCGCCTTCCAGCAACAGCGCCAGCGGCCGGTCGGTTTCGATCTCCAGCGCGCCGATCTCCTGCTGCAGCTCGTCGGAGAAGAAGGACTCGGTCACCGCCAACGGATAGCGCTTGCGGAAATCGGTCAGGTCCACCGTACCGTCCGCGGCCAGATCCTCGTAGCCGCAGACCGTCGCCATCTGCACCTGCATCGGGTAGACCTCGCCGATCAGCTGGTCCAGCCGCGCCCTGGTGCGTTCGGAGTTGAGCGCGGTGAACTGGTAATCCGCGTGCTTAAAAAAGAAGGGCAGCTCCAGCGTCTTGAGCTCCTCAATCTGGTCGACCAGGCGCTCGTTCTCCACAAAGGCGAAGGCGGTGTCCCCCGCTGACAGCACGTTGCCGAGCTCGGCGCTCTGGCTGAGCACCACCTCCAGCTCTCCGTCGGAGTAGTAGGCCAGGCGGTTGGCAAATTCCTGCGCCGCCTGCTTGACACTCTCCGGCGCGGCGGTGGAAATTGCCATCGACAGCGTCACCGTCCTTTCCGGTTCGAGCCGCGGATTCTCCGACGACGTGCAGCCCGCAAACAGCGTCAGGCTCATCGCCGCCAGCAGAACGGCCGCCCTTTTCAGATATCGTGCCATCCGATCCCTCCTTTTTCTTCTTGCTGTTTAGCCGCCCAATCGCCGCCGCGGCTTTTGCTCCCACCATTCCTGTTCTTCCTGCTGGTCTGTCTGGGTTTTCTGCGGTGGCTCCTCCGGCTCATCGGCAGTTTGCTGCGCAGGCTGCTGCGTCTGCTGTTGCTGTTCTTCCGTTTCCTGCTGCTGCTCTGTAGACTGCTGCGCCGGCTGCTGTACAGTTGCCGGTGCGGTGTAGCTTTGATTCTGGATGCCTTGCAGCTCGTCGATGCGCACGCCGGTGTTGACCGCGAAGATGTTGTTTAAAAACAGCAGGTCGGTGATGCCGTTCTCCCGCACAAAGTCCTCCACGCCCAGCTCAAAGTATCGCTGGTCGACGATGTAGACGTCGTCGTAGTGGGAGACCAGAAACGGCGCGAAGGCGTTGCCGAACGATTCCTTGATAATCATGATCTTGCGGCCGGTGTTGTTGCTTGTCTGCACATGCAGCAGCGGGAAATCGCCGTGCAGAAAGACGCTGTAGGTGTTGGGGCCGCTGGTGGCGTAGCTGGCAAACAGGCTGGACTCCACCGGCGTGTACGGGCTGCCCGTACTGTAGCGCCAGGCGGTGTACTCGACCGGCGGGACAAAATATTCCACAAAGTCCGGGGTCGCTGCCAGCTGCTGGTCGTGGGTCTGACTGTAGAAGGTGCCGAGGAACCCGTCGATCTGGTGGTGCTCCATCTCCTCGAGCGAAACCGGCGTCAGGCCCGCCGTCTTGCAGAAGGCGATGTATGCCTGATAGGCCCCGCGCACCGTCCAGTGGTGGTCGGTGCGGAAATAGAGGTACTCGTCCTTGTTCTTTTCAATCTCGCTGTAGGCGTCCACCGATTTGACCTTGTCGGAAAGATTTTCCGCTACATAGTCGATGTTTTCCCGCTGGCTGGAGGCGATGCCCTCATAGCCCTCGGGCAGATAAAACTCGATCGAGGTCGGGGCGATCAGGCTGTACACCTGCACCCCGTCCAGGTCCTCGGCGTAGGAATTGATGACCTGCGCATACCGCTTGGAGAGCGACTCGCTCGAGCCGAAGATCTGCATCCCCATATTCTTATACAAAAACAGGTTGCCCGCCTGCTCGCCGTCGGTGCCCTCCTGGCTCAGGCCGTTGCCGGGGGCGTTGGGGTCGTCGTAAGAATCATAGTCGATGGTGGGCTGCTGCTCCTCGGCCGGCTGCTCTGCCTGCTGCGCGTCCTCGCTCTCCCCCACCGTCACCTCCTCGGACTGGGTGTCAGAAGGCTGCTGGGGCGTCGCAGGCTGTTCGGTCCCCTGCTGGGGGCTGCTGTTGGCCTGATAGATGCGCACGTCGTCCGGACGGATGCCCTCCATCGATTCGATCTTGGAGGCCATCGTCACCAGCTCCTCCCGCTGCGGAAAGGTGTCGGCATAGTAGGCGTCGTACTGCTGGGCAAACTCCCCGGAAAACCAGCTTTCCAGGGTGAACTCCGGCTTTTTTGCAAGCTCGCGGCGCTCCACCTCCGAGACGGTGGGCTTGGGCAGCACCAGGGCCAGCACCCCCACCGCAATCAGGGTGAGCACCGTGACGCAGACGTTGATCAGATGCAGGCTCTGGAGGCGCTGCCGCTTCGGTTTATTGGACATCTCCCAAAACCTCCATCCTTAAAATCGAAAGTACAAAAACGGGTTGTAGCTGTCGCCCACCAGCATTGAGGTGCAGACAAACAGCAGTGTGAGATTCATCAGCGCGGTGCCGACACAGACCAGTGCCTGCGCTCCCTCGCCCTGCAGCCGCTGCAGGCGGCCCTTCACCCACTGGGTGACCGGCATGCAGAACAGAATCGCCGCCGCCAGCCAGAAGATGCGGTTCAAAAAGGTGATGGAAAGCTGGGTGTCGGTGAGCGGGTTGCCGGACAGGCCAAACATCACACTTAAATAGCCGCCCAGCCGTCCCAGATCGGTGGTGTAAAAGATGGTCCAGCCGACGAGGGTGATGAACAACAGGTAGAGGTGGGAGAAGAAGGACGGGATTTTTTCCAGCACCTTGAGCAGCCCCAGCTTCTCCACAATTAAAAGCACCCCGTAAAAGACGCCCCACAGGATAAAGTTCCAGCTGGCGCCGTGCCACAGGCCGGTCAGGAACCAGACTATACAGATATTGAAAATCTGGTGTTTGCGGTTGCCGCCCAGCGGGATGTAAACATAGTCCCGAAAAAAGGAGCTGAGCGAGATATGCCATCGCCGCCAGAACTCGGTGACCGACTTTGCAATATAGGGGTAGTTGAAGTTGATGTGGTAGTGGAAACCGAACATCCTTCCCAGGCCGATGGCCATATCCGAGTAGGCGGAAAAGTCGTAGTAGAGCTGGATGGCGTAGAGCAGCGCGCCAAACCACGCCCCCGCTACCGACAGACTGGCAAGCTGCCCGTCCATATACTGGGCCACCAGCTGGCCTGCGGTGTTGGCGACCACCACCTTTTTGGTCAGGCCCACACAGAATTTGGTGATGCCCTCGCTGAAATCCTGCACCGAGACGGTGCGGTTTTCGATCTCGGCGGCCACGTCGCTGTAGCGCACAATGGGGCCGGCTACCAGCTGATGGTAGCTGGAGAGGTACATCAGGTATTTGTAGTAGGTTTTCTGCGCCGGGACCTGGCCGCGGTAGACGTCCAGCACATAGCTGATGGTCTGAAAGGTGTAAAACGAGATGCCGATCGGCAGGGCAATCTGCGGCACCGGGAGATTTAGTCCGGTGAGGAGATTGATGTTTTCGATTAAAAATCCGCTGTACTTAAAGACGCCCAGCATCCCCAAATCGAAGATGAGCGAAGCCGCCAGCGCAAGCTTCACCCGCCGGGTCTGGCCGCTCTGCCGGAAATATTCAATGCATTTGGCCCAGGTGTAGTCCAAAAAGGCGGTGAGCATCAGCATGAACACCCACACCGGTTCCCCCCAGGCATAGAAAAAAAGCGAGAATCCGAGCAGCACGATGTTCTGCCAGGTCCTGTTTTTGACCACAAAATACAAAATGAGGTTGAGCGGCAAAAACAGATAAATAAAGAACAGATTTGAAAAGACCATGTTTTCCTCCCCTATTTCCCTCCTGGGGCATCCTTCCCTTTTCCCCAGGCTTCCTTGCTCTGCATCCTTCATTATATACCACAACGGCGCGGAATAAAAGATGGTTTTTCATCTGTCGAACAAAATTTTTAAAAAGTTAATCGGCTCCTCTCCGGCAGGCTCTGTCTTTTTTGACAAACCGGCAACAAAATCAGGCAGCGATATTGAGTTTATGGGATTTTTGGGGTAAAATAGGAATATCTGAGGGGAGCCTTCGGCGTCTCCTCGTCCGAAAGGATCACCTGTCGAAAGGACTGTGAAAAATATGAGCGAAGAAAACTACATTGTCAACGAAGGTAAAAACGAGATCATCGAGGTGGACGGCGTCAAGTATCAGCGCCTGGCCATCCGCACCCACGTCATCACCGACCAGGACGACGTCTGCGACGTCATTGAAAAATACGCCAAGCCCCATGCCCGCCCGGACGACATCGTCTTTATGACCGAGAAGGCGGTGGCCTGCACCCAGCGCCGCGCCATCCCGATGAAGGACATCCACCCGCGGCCGCTGGCGCGCTTTCTGTGCAAGTTTGTGCTGAAAACCCCGTACGGCATCGGCCTGGGCATTCCGGAAACGATGGAGATGGCCCTGCAGGAGTGCGGCACGCCGAAGATTCTGTTCGCCGCCGCCGTTTCCGCGGTGGGCAAGCTGTTCCACAAGCGCGGCTGGTTCTATAAGATTGCCGGTTACAAGGCCCGCTCGATCGACGGCCCGTGCGACTACACCCTGCCGCCGTACAACGAGTACGTCGTTCTCGGCCCAGCCGAACCGGACGAGACCGCCAAAAAGATGTCCCAGCGGCTGGGTGGCATCAAGGTAGCCATCACCGACATCAACGACCTGGAAGGCCAGATTCTGGGCACCTCCGATCCATCGATGGACCGCGACCTGCTGGTCAAAATCCTCAAGGACAACCCGCTGGGCCAGTCGCTGGAGCAGACCCCAATCGGCATCATCCGCAAAGCTTAAAGCGGACCTGACAAAAGAAACGTGTATACAAAAAGGAGAGGCAGAAGCCTCTCCTTTTTTATCATTCCTTGCAGACCCGCGCCAAAATCAGCCTGCGCTCTGCCGGCGGCGCGGAGGAGATGCGCACCGCATCCCGATAGCGCTCGCTCGCCTGCGCCACCTGGTCGGGGCGGTTGGTGTAGAGGAAAGCAAGCGTCTCTCCCCGCTGGACTGGCTCCCCGATCTTTTTGACAAAGCGGATGCCCGCCGCCGGGTCCACCTTGTCCTCCTTCCTTTCGCGGCCCGCGCCCAGCATGCCCGCCACCGCGCCGATCTCCTCGGTCTGCATGGCGGCAACAAAGCCGTCCTGCTCCGCCTGCACCGCATAGGCTGGGGCACAGGGCAGTTTTTCGGGGTGGTCCAGATAGGAGACGTCCCCGCCCTGGCGCTGCACCATCGCGCGCAGCTTTTGGAAGGCGCTGCCGTCGGCGAGGGTTGCCTTCGCCATTGCAAGGCAGTCGGGGAGCTCCCCCTTCTCCGCCAGCCAGAGCATGTTGCCCGCCAGATGGATGCACAGTTCGGTCAAATCCGCCGGGCCGTTCCCATGCAGCGTCTCCACCGCCTCCGCCACCTCGATGGCGTTGCCGGCGGTGCGGCCCAGCGGCTGGTTCATGTCGGTGATGAGCGCCGCCGTCCGTTTGCCCGCGCCGGAGCCGATGTCGACCATCGTCTGCGCCAAGGCCAGCGCGTCCTGCTCGGTCTTCATAAAGGCGCCGGAGCCGGTCTTAACGTCCAGCAGAATCGCATCTGCACCGGCGGCAATCTTCTTACTCATGATGCTGGAGGCGATCAGCGGCAGGCTGTCCACCGTGGCGGTGACGTCCCGCAGAGCGTAAATCTTCTTGTCCGCCACCGCCAGCTCCCCACTCTGGCCGATCAGCGAGATGCCGACCTCGTTGACGATGCCAAAGAATTCCTCCTCCGGCAGGGCGGTGCGGTAGCCGGGAATCGATTCCAACTTATCCACCGTCCCGCCGGTGAAACCCAGCCCCCGGCCGGACATCTTGGCGATGGGGATGCCGCAGGCGGCGGCCATCGGTGCAGCGATCAGGGTGGTCTTGTCCCCCACGCCGCCGGTGGAGTGCTTGTCCACCTTGATTCCTGGGATGGCGGACAGGTCGGCGATCTCGCCGGAGCGCGCCATCGCCAGGGTCATCGCGGTGGTTTCCTGCTTGTTCATTCCCTGAAAGCAGACCGCCATCAAAAAGGCCGCCATCTGGTAATCGGGAATCGCCCCTTCAGTGAAGCCCGCAATCATCCAGTCCAGCTCCTGCCCGGTCAGCGACCGGCCCTGCTTTTTCTTTTCGATCAGATCATACATCCGCATAGGCTTCCTCCTTTTTTGTCGGCCCTTCCGGCAGCAGATTGGCAAAATTTTTTCTAATTCTATTGCAGGCCAACCTTCCACCGGTGGAAGGTTGGCCTGGCTTTATCAAATCGAAAGTTTCTCAGGACACCGCCCGGGAAATTGAACACAGTTCAGCTTTAGGTCGAGCAGCAGACGCCGCCCACTGGACACCCGTCACCTTTTGAAAAAAGTGGACGAAAACATTATTCTTTCCCCTACAAACTCGGTGCCGCGAGGCAGAAAGTTGACTTTCCGCCTAACCCATATGTGAATCGGTTCCGGGTTCAGCCTACTCAGCCTGGCGGAAGATGGGACGGCCATCTTCAAATCTGTCGATGATCGCCAGCGACTCCAGACGGACGCCGCGCTCCCGCAGCATCTTGCCGCCCTCCTGGAAGCCCTTTTCAATCACGATGCCACAGCCCACCGCTTCCGCTCCGGACTGCGCCACAATGTCCAGCAGGCCCAGCAGCGCCTGGCCCTTGGCCAAAAAGTCATCGATAATCAGCACCCGGTCGCCCGGCTGCAGGTACTTCTTCGATACCTGTACATCAAAGGTGGTGCCGCGGGTGAAGGAGGTCACCTGCGCGGTGTACAGCTCTCCGTCCAGGTTTTTGGACTTGCTCTTTTTTGCAAAGACCACCGGCGCATAGTCAAAGTGCGGCGCTGCCGCCACCGCGATGCCGATGCCGGATGCCTCGATGGTCAAAATCTTGTTGATCTTCTCCCCTGCAAACCGGCGGCGGAACTCTTTTCCGATTTCGTCCAGCAGGCGGATGTCCATCTGGTGATTCAAAAAGCTGTCCACCTTCAGCACGTTGCCCTCTTTCACCTTTCCATCCTTCAAAATTCGCTGTTTCAGTTCTTCCATTTCTTTCGCCTTCCTCTCGCAATCCCCAAATATTTTGCTTTGCTATTATTGTATCAATCTATTCTCCCTACGTCAACGCCCATTTGCAACAAAAAAGCGGCCCGCTGTTGGTGAGCCGCTTTTGTTGGTTGGTTCGATTCTATTTTTGAACGCGAAAAATAGCAAATTTTGAAAGTAGAGCTCGTTCTTTTGGGTTCAAGGAGGATGGAAAGAGGGGCCGTAAATTTTATTTTGCGGATTCTATCACCGCCCAATCTTCCTGAGAACGGTTGGGCGGGCTTGTACACTACGGCCAGTCTGCCGGGAACTTTTTCTCTTACAAAAAGTTCCCCAATCAGCAAGGCAAAATTGCCTTGCTGATTTTCCCTTCAAAAGGCGCTTGAACGATAAAAGTATTTCGAGCGCTGCGGCGCTCGACCAAAGTCTTTGCCTTTGGAAACCACAAGCTTTTGAAAAAGCTTGACCAAAACTTTATTTTTACACCCTACAAGCTCGGTGCCGCGAGGTAAAAAACTGGGCTCCCACCCAGCCAATACGTGAATGGGGTGCGAGCGCAGCCGGAGGCAAGCGATCTACGCGAGAGCGTTAACCCTCGATTCACAGAAGGTACGTTCGCGAATCGAGGGCGGGCTCAGCCCGCCGCTAGTTGCCGCCGCGGAAGCCTTTGCCGATAATTTCGCTGGTGTTGGTAACCAGTACAAAGGCGTGCGGGTCCTTCTGGCGGATCACATCCTGCAGGTGCAGCGCCTGCTTTTTGCCCTGCGCCGTCATGATGACCGTCTTTTCGGTGTGCTTGTAAAGGCCCTCCGCCTGGTAAACGGTCGCACCGCGGTGCAGCACGTCGGTGATATAGCTGTAAATTTCCTGCGGCTTGTCGGTGATGATGGTGAAATATTTGTAGGTGTTCATGTTCTCCAGGAACAGGTCCACCGAAAAGGAACGGATGAACAGACCAACCATCGAGAACAAACCTGTCTCCGGCCCGAAGGCAACAAAGGTCAGCAGGGTGATGAAAAAGTCGACGATCAGCAGCGCCCTGCCGATGTGGCATTTGAAATATTTTTTGACAATCATCGCGATGATGTCGGTTCCGCCGGTGGAGGAGCCGATGTTAAACAGCAGCGCCGAACCCCACGCCGGCAAAAAGACGCCCAGCAGCAGCTCCATAAACGGCTGGTCGGTCAGCGGCTGGGTCATCGGCCAGATTACCTCCAGAATTTTGAGCATCGCCGAGAAGGCAACGGTCACGTAAAAGGTCTTGAACCCAAAGCCCTTGCCCAACAGCAGCAAGCCCACAATCAGCAGGGCGATGTTGATGACCGAAACGATGGTTCCGTTGCTCAGGCCCGGAAAGTAGTGGGTCATCACAACCGAAATGCCGGTGACGCCGCCGGTCGAAAAGTTGTTGGGGAATTTGAAAAAGTAGCTGCCCACCGCAGTCAGTAAGGTTCCCGCATTTAAAATGAAAAAGTCGTTGAGCCATTGTTTGGTTTTTTCCTGCATAAAAATATCCCTCTCTCCTGCATCCGTTTTTTCATTTTAGGTTGGCAGGTCGATTGTTCCCTGCCATGGCTGCACAAATTATACGGGAGAGGGGGATTTTTTGCAACCCCCAAGGATTGCTTTTCTGACTGCGTTCACAAATTTTGTGACATGGCATAAAATTTACATCTTACACACAATCTTCTTTTTGCGGAATTCCCCTTTGCCTTTTTCTTTTTTAGGCAAAGAAAAAGGCGTCCGCAAGGACGCCTTTTCCCCAGATAGACATGTATCGTGAAACAAGTGTGCAATCTTATTTAACTTTTGCAGGCTGTTTCTTCCAGTCGTCGTACAGGTCTTTTGCAACGTTGGACAGAGCCCACAGACCGAGTACGTTCGGGATTACCATCAAGCTGTTGAACAGGTCGGAGAGGTTCCAAACCAGGTCAACTTTCAGCATGGAGCCGACAACGATGAACACTACAACGATCGCAGCGTAAACCTTCGCGGCAGCAGCCGGATGATGTTTGAACAGGTATCTTACGTTCTTCTCACCGAAGAAGTACCAGCCGATGATGGTGGAGAAGGCAAAGAAGAACATGCAGATTGCGATGAAGATTGCGCCGAAGTGGCCATATGCGCTCTCGAACGCAGCCTGAGTCAGCTCAGCAGCGGTCAGAGACTGGTTGTATTCCTGCAGCTGGCCGGTGCACAGTACGGAGAAAGCAGTCAGGTTCAAAACGATCAGAGTATCGATGAATACCGAGCAGATCGCAACCAGACCCTGGTCGCAAGGATGGTTAACCTTTGCTACCGCATGCGCATGTGGGGTAGAACCCATACCAGCTTCGTTGGAGAACAGGCCGCGGGCAACGCCGTACTGGATTGCGGAGGATACCGCAACGCCGGTGAAGCCGCCCAGAGCAGCGCCAGGATTGAACGCGCCGACAAAGATCTGACGGAGCGCTTCCGGGAAGTTGCCGATGTTCATGATGATCAGAATCAGAGCGCCCAGGATGTAGAAGACTGCCATGATTGGAACCAGTTTCTCAGTTACGGACGCGATACGGCCGATGCCGCCCAGGAAGATAAAGCCAGCCAGAACCGCTACAACAACGCCGACGATAACCGGCTCAATGCCGAAGGCGCTGTTGAACGCAGCACTGATCGAGTTGGACTGTACCATGTTGCCGAAAAGGCCGAGTGCCAGAGAAATCAGGATCGCAAAGATAACCGCAAGTACTTTGCCGAAAGGACCTTTGTAAGCAGCGCGGATGTAGTAAGCAGGTCCGCCGGTTACCTCGCCGTTTTCATCAACGGTCTTGTATTTCTGTGCCAGAGACGCCTCAACGAAGATGGTGGCCATACCGAAGATGGCGGATACCCACATCCAGAAGATAGCGCCAGGGCCGCCCATTACCATCGCGGTGGCAGCACCGGCCAGGTTACCGGTACCTACCTGCGCGGCAATCGCGGTGGTCAGTGCCTGGAAGGAGGACATACCGTCCTTGCCTGCCTTTGCACCGTTCAGGTTGATGCTGCCGAATACCGCTTTCAGAGATTTGCCAAACTCGCGGAACTGAACGCCGCGGAGTCTGATGGTAAACCAGATACCGGTACCAACCAGGAGCACAACCAGAACCTTACCGGACATTACGCTTTGTAGTGATACGACGACTTGGTTCAATTGATCCATAAAAGCTTCCATTAAATTTCCTCCTCAACATTGGTTTTTGTTGGTAGTTTCATTATAGCTTAAATTTATGAGTTTGTCTATAGAATATTCATATCCGCGATACAATTTCGTGAGATTTGTTCATATCTTTTTGAAATTATCCCAACAAATCACAAAACTTTTTATCTTTCCGAACAATTCCCTTTCCATATTTGTACATTTTGACTATGACTTTCAACGAATTCGCTTTTGCAAACTGTCTGCATTTTGTCTAGACTGTTATCTTGCACAAGCCAATCGGATATCTGCTTTTTTACCTGTCGTTCTATCGCGTTCATTTGTATTTGTATGGCATACAAATATTTGCTTATGCATCTGCCACAAAAGCAAATCCTTCTTTTTCTTCCTTTTCCCTCCCCTTTCGATTGCGCTAAATTGTATAATTTGCGCTTTATCTAATCTGCCGCAAAAATTTACATTTACCCGCTTTTATCAAAGCGCGGAAAAAAAGAAGCACAAGACCTTGCAAAGTCCTGTGCTCCCCTGTTATTTTCTGTTTAAAAATGCTGCCAGCTCCCCCACCTGCTGGACGACACGCTCGTCCTCGATGGCGCGGCAGCGATCGGTGCAAAAGCAGCACACCGGGTCGAAGATTTCCCTCGCGTTCATCTGCCGCAGCAGCACCGCGGCGGTGTTCATGGGGGCTGTCGCTGTGCCCTGTCCGCCGCCGACCAGAATCATGCCGCCGCGCTTAGGGGTATCGATCAGCTTTTCGTGCCGGAAGTTGCGCGCCGCCCAGTAAAGCTGCAGGCGGCTGAGGGTGCTGAGCACCGGCCCTGTGATTTCGCAAAAATAAACGGGCGAAGCGATGACCACATTGTCGCAGCTGCGCAGATACGGGTCGATCTGCTGCCAGCCGTCCTGGATGCTGCACTCCGGCTTCTCCCAGCAATGGCGGCAGTCGATGCAGGCGCGCACATTGCAGTCGTGCGCGTTGATAATCCGAACCTCCCCCTCCAACTGACGGGTCAGTTCCTCAATCAGGCTCTGGGTGTCCCCGTTCTTTCTGGCTGAACCGTTAAAAATCAGCGTCCTCATGTTGTGTCATCCTTTCCCCTTGTTTTTTTTATTTTGCGGCCTGTTCCTGCGGCGGCTCGACACCGAAGAAAAGTCCCGCTACCACCGTCTCAAACAGCCCGCCGTTATCCCCTTTGACCGGGTAACATTCGCCGTCTCGATACACCTTCTGCGCGTCAGCACCGACCACCATCTGGCTGCCGTCGGCCATCTGATAGGTGATGTAGGCGCGGGTGAGCCCCGTCTCCACCGTCCCCGGCCAGATGTGCAGCCCGCCAGCCAGGTCGACCGCAATCTGCATGTCCTCCTGCGCAATCTCCACCGTCTGCCCGTCATAGGTTGCCTGTGCCGAGACAACATCGTCCAGCTTGGGCATCCCGAACAGCGGCAGCCCCACACTGACAAAGTAGATCACCAGTGCGATCAGGATGCAGATCACAAAATTTTTCAGCAGCTCAATCTTCATTTGTTTCATCCGTTGCGTGCGCGGATCTTCCAACATTGTTTGATTCCTCCATTTTTTAATCGCGTCCTTCCACGAAATCCTGTACCATATGATAGAACAGTTTGCCGCTGCTGCCCTTGGGACAGCGGTACCTTCCATCGAAACAGATGACCCCTTCATCCGCCGCGATGACCACCTCGCTACCGTCGGCCAGCGTGTAGGTCATCACCGCCTGGGGCATCCGCTCTTCCGCCCTGCCAAACCAGGCGTGCAGGACACCGGGCAGATTTTTGGCAAGCTCCATGTCCACCGGCTTGGCCTCCGCGGTGCTCCCCGCAAAGGTTGCCCGCGCCGAGACAATCTCCTCGGCCTGCGGCAGTCCCAGGATGGGGATTCCCCAGGTCAGGGCATCGGTGCCTGTCAGCAATGAGCTCAGCAATCCTTTCCAGATGCCGTGTTTTTTCCTTGCTTCTTCCTGCTTCATCCCCCGGCCCTCCCCTTTTGGACAAACAGCTTCTTTTTATTATACAACATTTTGTTCTCCCCGAGAATAGCCGGGGAAACGATTTTGCAGTTCTGACAAAGCGCTTGTGAAAAATTGAGCAATCTGCCCTGTTCCCTTCTCACAGCCTGTCCTTTGCAAAGTTACGTCCTGTCATGATTATAGCACGAAAGTCTTCTTTCTCAAAGGGCTTCTATTTTCCACAATTTCCTGTGGAGGATGTGAAAAAAAGCATCCTTTTTCTTTACAAGTAAATTTTCAACAGAGCTTTGGGGATAGAGTGAAAAAAGCGCAAGGATTTCGAGCTCTGCGGAGCTCGACCAAAGGCTTTGCCTTTGGAAACCACAAGCTTTTGAAAAAGCTTGACCAAAACTTTACTTCTAGGAACTCGGTGCCGCGAGGTAAAGGCTCGGGCCGCCCTCCCTGCCAATACGTGAATTGGGTGCAGGCTCAGCCTGCCGCGAATGGGGCGCGGGCTCAGCCCGCTTGACATTGACGCTGCGTCATGGTGTATACTGGGGGCAGGTCAAGAAAAATCGCCCCTCCACTTGACCGGAGGGCGGAGAAAGGAGACAGAATGAACCAACCACACTACCTCACCGTCGGGCAGGCCGCAGCATTGAGCGGCGTAAGCGTGCGCACGCTGCGCTACTACGACCAGATCGGCCTGCTCAAACCCCAGCAGGTCGGGGAGAACGGGTACCGGTACTACACACAGGAAAATTTGCAGACGCTGCAGCAAATTTTATTTTTCAGGGAGCTGGAGTTTCCGCTCAAGGAAATTGCGTGCATCCTCCGCCAGCCGGATTTTGACCGGCAGCGGGCTTTGCAGGAGCACCGCAAGCTGCTCCTGCTGCGCAAAAAACGTTTGGAACAATTGATCGCCCTGACCGAACAGGGCTGGAAAGGAGAACTACAGATGAATTTTAAACCCTTTGACGAAAAGGAACTTTTGCAGTACCAGCAGGAAGCCAAGGAGCGCTGGGGCAATACCGGCGCCTGGCAACAGAGCCAGCAGAAGGCAAAAGGACGCAGCAAGGAGGATTGGAACCAGGTGAAGGAGGAAGCAGACGCAATCTTTCAGGAGATGGCCCTGCTGGTCGGCACTGACCCCGCAGGAAAAGAGGCACAGCGGATGGTGGCGCGCTGGCAGGACTACATCACCCGCAACCACTACGACTGCACCCGCGAGATTCTGGCGGGGCTGGGAGAGATGTACCGCGCGGATGAACGGTTCGCTCAGAACCTCAACCGTTACGCTGACGGCCTGGCGGAATTTTTCGCGCAGGCAATCGAAATTTATTGTCAAAATCCATCATAAATTTGTGCGATGAGAACGTCACTTTTTTGACAATATTTTAACGGGAAAGTTCTTGATAATTTTCGGTATTCCTTTTATAATAGAAGGCAGGTAGATAAAGGAATTTATTGCCATAGTTTGAAAGGGGTTATCGATATGAACTATTCTCATGAAGTTGAGAGAATGTGTCCGGTCGCGAAGGGCCCGCATCACGGCCCGGCGCCGATCCCGGAAGAGGGCAAATGGGTAAAAGCATACCAGATTTCGGATATCTCCGGTCTGTCCCACGGCATTGGCTGGTGCGCTCCGCAGCAGGGCTGCTGCAAGCTGACCCTCAACGTCAAGGACGGCATCATCCAGGAAGCGCTGGTAGAGACGCTGGGCTGCTCCGGCATGACCCACTCCGCAGCGATGGCCGGCGAGATCCTGCCGGGCAAAACCCTGCTGGAGGCGCTCAACACCGACCTTGTCTGCGACGCCATCAACGTCGCCATGCGTGAAATCTTCAAACAGCTGGCCTACGGCAGAACCCAGACCGCTTTCTCTGAGGACGGCCTGCCGATCGGCGCCAGCCTGGAGGATCTGGGCAAGGGCCTGCGCTCCCAGGTCGGCACCATCTTCTCCACCGGAGCCAAGGGTGTTCGCTATCTGGAGCTGGCCGAAGGTTACATCCTGTCGGTTGCGCTGGATGAGAACAACGAGGCCATCGGCTACAAATTTGTCCGCGTAGGCAAGATGCTGGAATCCATCCGCCACGGCATGGACCCGAAAGAGGCGTACGAGAAGAACATCGGCACCTACGGCCGCTATGAAAACGCCGCCAAATACATCGATCCGCGCGAAGAATAAGGGACAGGAGGGAACACGATCATGGCTAAATTTGAAGGACAGGAAAGAAGAATGCCCAAAATTGAGGCAGCTCTGAAAGAATACGGAATGACCTCCCTGGAAGAAGCCAGAGACCTCTGTCTCTCCAAGGGGATTGATGTTGAGTCGATCGTCAAAGGCGTGCAGCCAATCGCTTTTGAAAATGCCGTTTGGGCCTACACCCTGGGCGTTGCAATCGCGCTGAAAAAGGGCATCAACAAGGCTGCCGAGGCCGCTGAGGCCATCGGTATCGGCCTGCAGGCGTTCTGCGTACCTGGCTCGGTTGCAGAAAACCGCAAGGTAGGTCTGGGCCACGGCAATCTGGGCGCAATGCTGCTGCGCGAGGAGACCGGCTGCTTCTGCTTCCTGGCAGGACACGAATCCTTCGCTGCTGCGGAGGGCGCAATCGGCATTGCCAGAACCGCCAACAAGGCAAGAAAATCTCCGCTGCGCGTCATCCTCAACGGTCTGGGCAAGGACGCAGCGTACATCATTTCCAGAATTAACGGCTTCACCTATGTGGAGACCCAGTACGACTACTTCAGCGGTGAGCTGCATGTCGTCCGCGAGGTTGCTTTCTCGGACGGCGACAAAGCCAAGGTAAAATGCTACGGCTGTGACGACGTTCAGGAAGGCGTTGCGGTTATGCAGCTGGAGAAGGTGGACGTTTCCATCACCGGCAACTCGACCAACCCGACCCGCTTCCAGCATCCAGTAGCTGGTACCTACAAGAAATGGTGCGTCGAGAACGGCGTGAAGTACTTCTCGGTTGCTTCCGGCGGCGGCACCGGCCGCACCCTGCATCCGGACAACATGGCTGCCGGCCCTGCTTCCTACGGCATGACCGACACCATGGGCAGAATGCACTCCGACGCGCAGTTTGCCGGTTCCTCCTCTGTACCGGCGCACGTTGAGATGATGGGCCTGATCGGCATGGGCAACAACCCGATGGTCGGCGCCACCGTCGCCTGCGCAGTTGCAGTAGAAGAAGCCAACAAATAAGAAAGCTGAGCCTGCAACCAATTCACGTATTGGTTACAGGCTTTGCCTCGCGGCACCGTGCTTGTGAGGAGCAAAAATAAAAGTTTTAGCTTTTTTAAGCTTGTGGTTTCCAAAGGCAAAGCCTTTGGCTGTTATGTCGATAGGCTACCCAAAACGCCTCCCTTCAAAGGGAGGCGTTTTCATTATCAAGTACAATCTTTATCAAAATTTTATGCACAGCAAAAAAGCGACCCGCAAAATGCGAGTCGCTTTTTCAATCTGTGTTGGCACCGCTCTATCTTTCCAGGCAGTCGCCCGCCAAGTATTTTCG
>URGV01000034.1 GCA_900547455.1 uncultured Oscillospiraceae bacterium | reverse complement strand
TTCAACGCCGCGAACCCCGAGACGGCGCAGGGGTGGGGCGTTCCCACCGCCACCGACATCGCGTTCGCGCTGGGCATTCTGGCCCTGCTGGGCAACCGCGTGCCGAGCGGCGTGCGCGTGTTCCTCAGCACGTTGGCCGTGGCCGACGACATCATCGCCATCTTGGTCATCGCCATCTTCTACGGCCACAGCCCGTCGATCTTCTGGCTGGGTGCGGCGGCCGTCGTGCTGGTGGTGCTCGTGCTCATGAACCGCAACCACATCTACTCGCTCATCCCGTATCTGCTGGTGGGTGCGGTGCTGTGGTACTGCGTGTTCATGTCGGGCGTGCACTCCACCATCGCCGGCGTGCTGCTGGCGTTCGTCATTCCGTCGGGTTCGCGCGTGAACCTCAAGGGCTTTATCACCTGGTCGGGCAATAAGGTGCGCCAGGCGCGCGACGCGTTCGAGCCTGAAACGCCCGTCATCGCGCAGGGCGCGTACATCGAAACCGTACAGGACCTCAGCCGCGTGGCGCGTCAGGTGGTGCCGCCCGCGACGCGCCTCGAGCACCGCCTGTACCCGTGGGTGTACTTCGGCATCCTGCCGCTGTTCGCGCTCACGAACGCGGACGTCAGCTTCACCGGCATGGACATCGGCGCCATGCTCACCGACCCCGTGCTGTACGGCGTCATGCTGGGCCTGCTGCTGGGCAAGCCGTTGGGCATCATGCTCATGAGCTTCGCCATTGTGAAGAGCAAGCTGGCCTCGCTGCCCGAGAACGTGAACTGGTTCCACATGCTGGGTGCCAGCATCCTGGGCGGCGTGGGCTTCACGATGGCCATCTTCGTGGCGAACCTCGCGTTCACCGACGAGATGCACATCGCCACGGCGAAGCTGGCCATTCTGGCGGCGTCGCTTCTGGCCGGCGTGCTGGGCTTCGTGTTCCTCATGCTGCAGGCGAAGGCGGCGCAGAAACGCGGCGTGGCCTACCTGTCGATGCAGACCGACGACGAGAACCTGCAGACGGCCGATCGCGACGCCGTGCACGACAGCGAGCAGATGCTCCCCCAGCCGCACGCATCCCGCCGCGCAAAGGCTGTCGCTGCACCGGACTTTTCCCTGCGCATCGACTGCAAATTCCAGCGGCTGGAAAGATTGGTCGCGCCTGGCAAGGCCCGCAAGCCCCAGGCCGGTCCATTTGGCATAGGCCTCCCGCAATGTCCACAACCGCGCAAAGGCGTCCTGTGCGCCCTTCTGCAGCTGCTGAGAAAGCCATCGCTGTTCATTCTCGGTAAACATTCTGCGCGCCACCCGCAGATTCTGCCGACCGGCAGGCTCGAGATCGATGCCGATTCGCACCCGGCTGACCGCCGCTGCCGCTGTCGTCCCGGTGTGGCTGATCGAGACAAAGCAGTCCGTCCCCGTCCACACTGGCCGGCCGCTCTCCTCCTTTGCCAGGCGTACCCCACTCTCAAAAAGTTGCTGCTCGGCGCGGTCCAGCAGCAGCCCCAGAGCGCGCCAGGCAAGGCGGTGTCCCAGGGCGCTGACCTCCCTGGCCGTCCCCTGCGGCAGGGAGCGCATACAGACAATCACCTGCTCCGCCATGCCGCTACTCCTGCCCGGTCGGGTAGTCCTGCGCGTTCTCGGTCTCCAGCTGAATGGTGCTGACCAGCCGCTGAATCGCCTCGGAATTGCTGGCGCGGTCGCTGTAGATATTGGCGGTGAGCAGGCCCTCCTGGGTCTTCTGGTAATGGATAAAGTAAAATCCCGCCGGGCTGCCCTCGGTGGCGCCCGCCGAATAGGAAAAACTGATCGAAAACAGGCCGTTCTCCTGCTCGTCCACCTGGGTCTGCATGTTGGAAACGGTCGGGTCGTCCTCATAGGATTCCTCCAGCGTCTTGATGCTGCTTTCCAGCTGGTCCATCGTCTGGCCGGTCGGATCGTAGTAGATGTAGGCCTGAAAGGCCGGCTCGTCCGGGATGGTCACCTGCATGGTGCCCATCAGCTCATCGTAGGCAATGTAAAACGGGTCCTCGACGGTGATCTCAAATCCGCTGTCAAACAGGCGGTAACAGCCCTGCCTGGCGCCCGCTTCGTCCTGCTGCCCGGCATCGGCAGAAGTCTCCTCCTCGTCGGTCTGCTCGTCTGTTTCCTCCGTCTGCTCATCTGCAGTTTCCTCATCCGGCTGCTCCGGCTGCTGATCCGGTTCCTGCTGTTCGGACTGCGACGGGTCCTCCTGCGGCTGTTCTTCCTGCTGCTCCTGCTGTTCCGGGGCAGGGTCGTCGTTTTCCGCCGGCGTATCGGCCGCCGGGCGGGAGCATCCAGCCAGCACAATCATCCCCGCCAGCAGCATCGCCAGCAGCCTTGTTCTCTGTTTCATTTGCGGCAACCACCTTTCCTGTTTCTGCTTCCATTTTCTGTGCTTATTGTAGCACACCCCTCCCCCATCTGTAAACCGCCACAAAAGAAAAAAAGGCCCGCACAGAGAGCTTTTCTCCCGCGCAGGCCACCTTTTTTTCCATTCTACTTTTCGTCGTTTTCGATCTCTGCCAGCAGCGTCTCCATGTAGGTCTGGAAGTGATAGAAGATCACATCCGGGTCGCGCAGCTCGGGACGCCAGCGCTTGAGCCACTCCAGCGTCAAATAGCCGTTATAGCCCTTGTGGTGCAGCTCCCGCACCGCGTCATAGACCGGCAGGTCGCCCAGGCCCATCATGCGGTACTCGATCTCGCCGTTTTCGTCCACCACCGAGTCCTTGACCTGCACATAATAGATCTCATCGCCGAGGTTTGCCACCGTCTGCTTCGGCTTTTCGCCGCAGTGGCGGTAGGGGTGCTGGATATCCCACAAAACGCCGCGGGTCTGCGGGTCCGCCTTGCGGACGAAGTATCCCAGCAGGGCCGTGTCGGAAAACAGACCGCAGCTTTCCACCAGCACCCGCACATTTTTATTCCTGGCGTAATTGCACAGCGCGCAGTAGCGCTCCTCCGCCGCCTCCAGGTCGGCCGAGACCGGCTTTGGGTCCAGCGTCAGCAATACGCGTACAAAGGGAATCCCATTTTCTGCGGCAAAATCGATCTGGTTTTTAGCCTGCTGCAGCTGACGTTCCCCTTCCTCGCTGCCCTTGGGGCTGCCGAGAGTGACCGATGAAGCGAGCATCGCGATCTCGATGCCGGCCTGCGCCAGCTGCTGGCGGGTTTTTGCCAAATGTTCCTTATCGAAGATGGTGATCTTCATCGGATCCAGCTCGTCCTCCACGCCGCGGATCTCGATGCCGTCAATCCCCATATCCTTTGCCGTCCCCAGGATCTCTGCCCAATCCCACTCCGGGCAGCCTATCGTCGAAAAACCTAACTTCATCGTTTCTGCTCTCCTCCTCAGCCTCGCACTTCGGTTGTGCTGTTTGCCTTTTATTGTAACACAGACCCGCCTTAATTTCAACGTTTTCCCCCACATCTGCGCAACACCTTCCTGCAAAGAGTTTTTTTCATCTTCTTGTCTCTTTTTGCGTTCCCTTTTTTCCTTTGCTGCGCCGGCGGTGAAATCTATTTCATAAACAAATCAATCGTTCTCAGCAGCTGTTCATCCTGCTGGTAGGAAAAATCGCAGGCGTCTATCCAGAGAGCTTCCCCAACAATTTTTTCGCTCCGAATCAGCTGCGCTGTGCTGATAAAATCCTCCTTGACATCCAGCGTTGTGCTCAGGTGAACGGGATGCCGGTTCTCGGCGCGCATGCGGTGCAAGTATCTGCCGTACAAAATTTCCGCCTCACCCCGCAGCACCAGTGTCAGGACGCGGTACTGCATCCTGTTTGCAAGCTCATGCAGCTGCTCCAACTCCGACCCGTGAAAATTGGCTTCCAGGATAAGGTCGCTTCCCGTCTGCGCAATCTGCCAAAACAGGTGGGCCATCAGCTGCACAGCCGCATTGGAGAGTTTCCTGTTTTCTTCCCGGTCGCGAAAGCCGATGTTATCGCCCAAAATTCCCTTGATGGTGTCCTTTTGAAACACCGCGACGCTGTACCTCTGGGCCAGCTGGTTGGAAAAGGTGGTTTTTCCCGCCGCGATGTCCCCTGTAATCAACAATAACCGCTTCATCCGGTTCCCTCCAAATGTCCTTTGATAAAAAGAGACGCCAGCTTTCGCCGGCGCGCATTTGTTCCAATCTATTCTTCGTCAGTCGTGTCATCGGTGGTGGTATCGCTGGTATCTTTCTTCCTGATAACCTTCCGATCGGAGTTTTTCTGGCTGAGGATCTGGACACCGTCCTCTTCCTCAGTCTGTTCGTCCTCGGTCTGTGCCTGTTCCTGGGCGACGTACAGCAAAACCAGATCGTTCTCGTCCTTTTTCAGCTCGGTCCCCGCCGCCGGGTCGGTGCGGAACACCTCGCCCGGATTCACCTCATCGCTGGTTCCTTCCACCAGCTGATAGCGCTTGTTCATCTCGGTGAGCTGGGCGACCGCTTCCTCCGCTGTCTTGCCAATCAGGTTGGGCATCGGCTCCATCTCGGAGCCCTTGCTGACATACAGCGTGATGCTGGTGCGGCGGCTGATCTCCTCGCCCGGATCAAGTGACTGATCGACGATGAATCCCTCCGCGAACTCCTCGTCGTACACCTCCTCGGTCTGGAAGTAGTACCACTCCTCATAGTCGCTGTTGGAAAGCACCGTCTGCGCCCTTCGGCCCACAAAGCTATCCACTGCATGGGTCTGCGTTTCCTCTGCGGCATTGCCCTGCAGCTGGATGACGTTGTTGGAGTCGGCCTGCTGCTCCCCCTGGGAGGCGCTTTCTCCCAGCGTGCCCCATCTGTCGCCGGCCCAGCGAAGCAGCTGGGGCATTCCCACCGCCAGCACAAGTAAAGTCGCCGCCATGGTGATGACCAGGTACATGCCCCCCAGCTTTGCGCGGGAGGGCTGTTCCTTTGGCTCCAGCGCGGCCGCTCCCTGGCTTTGCAGCTTGTGGGCAAACTGGCCCTGCAGGCTGTCCAGATGCACCGTCTGCTCGGTGACGTCGCTCTCCACCTGAAAGACCATCGTGTTGGAATCCGCGCTGTCCAGCATCCTGGCGGTCAGCGCGCCGACGCTGTCGCACCTCTCGGCGGAGGGCAGCTTCATCGCGTCCCACAGCGCCTGGGAGATGTTTGGTTCAATGCTCTCGTCCAGCTGCCGGGCAGGGCACAGGGTGTCCCTCTGCTGGCGGCGAAGCGCGTCCGGCGGGGTGATGCCGGTCAGTACCCGGTAGGTTACTGCGGCGATGGAGTAGACATCGGTCCAGACCCCGCTCCATCCTCCCTGCTGGTACTGCTCCGGAGCGGCGTAGCCTGAGGCCAGCTGCTGGCTCTCCTCGGTGTGCATCTCGGAGAGGAAAAAGTCCCGCCAAAACGGGTTGCCCTCGTCGTCCAGAAGGATGTTGTCCGGGCTGATGCACTGGTGGATGATGCCGGCCTTGTGCAGATTGGAAAGGCTGTTGTAGAGCGGCAGCAGGTACTGTTTGGCGCGGCACCAGCTCTCTTTGCCGCCCACCTGCTGCAGGTGCTGCTCCAGCGTCTGCAGCGCGCGGTACTCGCTGACCACATATACGGTGGCGTTCTGCTCGACAATCTGCAGGATGGGCAGCAGGCACTCGTTGTCCCGCTCCTGCCGCAGCGTGCTGTACAGGTCCTGAAAGCAGGCGCGGAAATATTTAAACTTGGCCGCGCACCCCTCCAGCGGCTGCAGGGCATCCGAGCCGGACAGCTCCTCGCCGTTCTCCGGCAGATTTCCCCGCACCGCCATTTCCTCGGGGAAAAATTCCTTGATCTGCACCATGTCCCCCAGAATGGAATCCTGCGCCAGATAGACAAAGCCCTCCACATTTTCGGAAAGTTTTTTCACAATGCTGTACTCGCCGATACGGCAGCCCTGGCCTAGTTGCCTGCGCCCGGGAAAACCGGATTGCTCTGGTGTATTGTTCTTTTTTTGTATTTCTGCCATCCTGTTCTCCCCCTTCCGACTCCTATCATTGTAGTATCATTATAAAAGGAATGCCTCAAAATGTCAAGGCAAAAGAGCGGTTTCACGGGAAAAAATCGGAAATTTTCAGAGTATTTTTACAAATCGGCTCCTGCCAGCCCGGCGGGAATTCCTCTTTTTTCACGACAATCGTCTTTTTCGAGCCAATCCTCCAGCCACACCTGCCTCAGCGCCGCCTGTCCGGCGCCAAGCGCCCGCATCGCCTCCTGCAGAATAATCAGCTGGCAGAAAATCTTCTGCGGCAGCTGCGGCTGTGCCTTCTGCAGCGGTCCCAGCCAATTTAGGGAAGGATTGTGCAGGAGGAAAAGAAGCTGCCGGATGTTTTCGCTCTCCAGGCAGACCGTCGTGTCCTGGTCTGCACCACACAACAGCAGCGCCAGCCGCACCACCCCGTCAAATCCGCCCGCATCGATGCGCGGGGTGGGCAGATCGCTGTGGACCCCGCCGCGTGCCAGCAGCTCCCGCGCGGTCCGGCGCAGCTGTTCCTCCTGCACCCGGTTGGGGATCAGCCCCTCTCCCTGCTTCCAAAGGACGCGCCAGCCCAGCGGAACGCTCTGCCGCCAGCCGACAGCTCCAAAAAACTGGGTGCTCAAGTCCCCACTGTATATCCCTGCAGCGCCCCGGCCCGCACTCTGTCCGTCAAAGAGTCCAAGGTTTGCGGCCCTCGCCTGCTGCAGCCCCGACACCATCTGCACCGGGCATCCCAGCTTCTGCTCCAGCTCCTCCCGCAGCCCCTGCCGGTAGCGCAGAAGGCCATATCCACAGAAGTGAACTTCCTCGCAGCACAGCTTCTGGGACAGCCGGCGGAAGGAATCCGCCACCCCGGCGAGTCTCTCTACATCCAACTCTCCCTGCTGGTCCAGAAGTTCCCCTTCCCACTGGCGGCGGTAGAGGCAAAAACTGCCCTGCTCCCCCCGCTGCATCACCGACATCGCCATTCGATCGGTGTAAAGGCCGACGACCGCGCAGCGGCGGCCCTCCTGTTCTCCCTGTTTGATCAACTTCATCGTTCATTCCTCCCAGCTTGCGTTTCCCCTATTCTTTCCCAGCCGCAAAAGCTTTAATCGCCTGCGGCAAATTTCTTCTGCTGCTCGCTCCTTTCCGGCCGCTAATCGGTTTTGCTTGCAGGCTCTGCTCCCTTTGTGCTATGATGGACAATAGAATATTCCACTACAAAGGAGCCTGCCAGAGATGAAGGTACTGTTGACCGCACTCAATTCCAAATACATCCACACCAACCTCGCCGTGCGCTCGCTGCAGCAGTTTGCCGCCCAGCGCGGCTACCGCAGCGAGATCGCCGAATACACCATCAACCAGCATCTGCCCGACCTGATTGACGCGCTCTATCGCCAGCGCCCCGACGTGCTGCTGCTCTCCTGCTACATCTGGAACATCGGGATGATGATGGAGCTGGCCGAGGAGTACCGCCAGGTCTGCCCCGAGGTGACCATTCTGGCCGGCGGCCCGGAGGTCAGCTTTCACAGCGAGGAGCTGCTGCGCCAGCACCCCGCCCTGGACGGCATCTTTTACGGTGAGGGGGAGGTTCCCTTTTTGGAATACCTCCAATATCAGAACGGCGAGCGCCCCCTCTCGCAGGTTCACTCGCTGGTCTGGCGGGATGGGGGGCAGATTATCTGCAACCCTGCCGCCGGCCCGCTGCCGATGGAGCAGCTGCCCTTTGCCTATTCCGACCTGGAGCAGCTGCAAAGCCGCATCCTCTACTTTGAGTCGATTCGCGGATGTCCCTTCCGGTGCAGCTACTGCCTCTCCTCGGTGGCGGGTCGGGTGCGCTATCTGCCGCTGGAGCTTGCCTTCCAGCGCCTGCAGCGGTTTTTGGACGCCAGGGTGCCGCAGGTCAAATTTGTCGACCGCACCTTCAACTGCTCTAAGGAGCACGCGATGGCCATCTGGCGCTACCTTGCCGCGCACGACAACGGCGTGACCAACTTCCACTTCGAGCTGACCGCCCACCTGATCGACCAGGAGATGATCGACTTTCTTGCCACCGTTCGCCCGGGGCTGTTCCAGTTTGAGATCGGCGTCCAGTCCACCAACCCCGACACCATCCGGGAGATCCGCCGCACCACCGACATCCAAAAGCTGCTCGCCATCTGCCGGGAGCTGGACCGCCCCAAGAACATCCATCTCCACCTCGACCTGATTGCCGGGCTGCCGTTTGAGGACCTTGCCAGCTTTGGCCGCAGCTTTGACACGGTGATGCAGATCCGTCCCCAGCAGATGCAGCTGGGCTTTTTAAAGGTGCTCAAAGGTTCCTACATGGAGCAGGCCGCCCCCTCCTACGGGCTGGAGTACAGCCGCCGTCCGCCCTTCCAGGTCATCCGCACCCGCTGGATCTCCTTTGACGACCTGCTGCTGTTGCGGGACATGGAAAACGCGGTGGAGGGCTACTACAACAGTTCCCTTTTCCCCGCCCAGATCGGCTGGATGCTCGACCAGGAGGAGTCCGCCTTCTCCTTCTTTATGGATTTGGGCCAATTCTTAGTACAGCGCGGCCTTCGCCTGCTGCCGCAGAGCCCTGAGGACCGCTGTACCAACCTTAAAGATTTTTACCTGACCCGCCACCCCGACCGCGCCGGCCAGCTGCCGCTGCTGCACGACCTGTGCCTGTTCGACCTGTGTCTGCACGGCCGGCCCAGAAAGCTGCCCGACTGGGTCAGCACCGCGCACAATCTTCCCTTCCAAAAGCAGCTGCAGGAGCTATTGCACAGCGACGAGCGGCTAGGCGCGCTTCTCTGCGACCCGGTGGAGGGTGGCTCCAAGCAGCTGGCAAAATCGCTGCATCCGCAGGTTTTCGCCTTCGACCCGCACACCGGCTGCGCCGGCCCGGTCGCTCTGCTGTTCGACTACCGACACCGCGATCTTCTGGGGGCAGCGCGCTGTGTGGAGATCAAAGACGAAATTTTCTCTCCAAATAATCGATAACAAAAATTGAAAAATTGATTCCCTCCCCCTTTGTTTTTTCTCGAAAGATATGGTATAATGATGATGTTTATTGCTTTTCATTAAACATATTCCATAACCATCCCCATCATTTTGTTAAAAATCAATTCTTTAAATAAAGCAATTTGCTTAAAACATTTTTTCTTTCTGACATTTGGCTTCATTGTGCCAGCAATGTGGACAGGAAAGTTGAACAACCTGCTGGAAATTCTGAAAAAAATGTGTTATGATAACAATGAATGGAGTTATTTTTACCAAAGGAAAGCGATTGATTTCATTTATTTTTTACTGTGGGATAGAACAGTCTTATTCCACGAATTGATTCTTATAGGAAACAGGAGGAATCATAGCTGTGAATAATACCGGTTTTTCCAAAGGCGATATTCTGGTCCCAAACGTCGAGTGTATGTCAGCCTGGAGTGTCATTGCGTGCGACCAGTATACCTCTCAACCGCAGTACTGGCGCGATGTGGAGAACTTTGTCAAGACCAAGCCCTCCACCCTCAACATGATGGTTCCGGAAATCCGCTTTGCCAGCGACGACCTGGACCAGCGCATCTGCTCGGTCAACCGCGCCATGCGCACCTATCTTCGGCGCCACATGTTTTATGAGGTCCACGATTACATCTACTCCCGTCGCGTTTTAAGCAACGGAAAGGTCCGCTGCGGTCTGGTGGGTGTCATCGATCTGGAGCAGTATGAATTTCACCCCGGCTCTCAGACCACCGTGCGCGCCACCGAGGGGGTCATTCAAAGCCTGATCGAACCCCGTCTTGCCATCCGGGACCTGACCCCGCTGGAAGTTTCCCACACCATGCTGCTGATCGATGACCGGGAAAACACCGTCTTTGCTTCGCTGGAGCAGGAACTTGACCAGATGCAGCTGCTTTATTCCTTCGACCTGATGATGGGCAGCGGCAGCATCAGCGGCTACCTTGTCACCCCGGAGCAGTCCGAGCGGATCGACCGGGCACTGACCGCCCTGGCCACCCCGGAGGAGATGCAGAAAAAGTACGGCATCACCGACAAAGGCATCTTTGTCTACGCGGTAGGCGACGGCAACAACTCGATTGCCACCGCCAAACTGCATTATGACAATCTCAAGCGCACTCTTTCCCCACAGAAGCTGCGGAATCATCCTGCTCGCTACACCTTATCGGAAATTGTCAATCTCCACGACGATTCCTTTGAGTTTGAGCCAATCAACCGTGTCCTGTTCGGAGTGGACACCGCAAACTTTCTGCATCAGTTAAGCCACGTCCACCGCATTTCCTACTCCCCGCAGGAAGGGCAGCAATATTTTGACTGTGTCATCGGGGACGAGACCAAGCGCATCTGGATTGCCGATCCGAGCTCCAACGTGGTCACCGGCACCGTCCAGAATTTCATCGACCACTACATCCGTGAATTTTCTGGCAAAGTGGACTATGTCCACGGCGAAAACATCGTCCGGCAGCTGGCTGCACAGACCGACAACGTGGGCATTCTATTCCCCTCCATCCCGAAGGAGTCGCTGTTTGAGACCATCCTGATTGACGGCATTCTTCCCCGCAAGACCTTCTCAATGGGCACCGCCGCCGACAAGCGCTTCTACCTGGAATGCCGCAAAATCAAACCCTAACCTACTTTCTTTTTGGCAAAAAAAGAAAGTAGGCAAAGAAAAAGCTTCATTGCCCGACTGCCAGTTTCTGCTGAGTTGAACTTTAAACGGATTCCCAAAATACCGATAATCAAACCCGACCTACTTTCTTTTTGGCAGAAAAAGAAAGTAGGCAAAGAAAAAGCTTCATTGCCTGACTGGTGGTTCCTGCTGAAATCATTTTCTACCCTTTTGAGGGCTACAGGGAGCAGAGGTCGCTTCGCTTCTCTGCTGAACGAAGGCTAGGTGGGGGCAGGAAATCGCTTTGCTCTCCTGCCACGAAATCCCGCTGAAAGAAGTTTGAGGAAAGGCAGAGGACGCTTGAACGGAAGCCAGGTGGGGGCAGGAAATCGCTTTGCTCTCCTGCCACGAAGCCTATGTGAAAGCAGGGAACGCTTTGCTTCCCTGCCAGGCTCCTCATCATGGGGATAAAAAAAACAAAAATCCATGGGATACGTTTCCCATGGATTTTTTATTTTACACCCGTTTTACCGACGGGACCTTCGGCGGCTCCGTACAATCCTTCTGTGTTTTATACTCCTTGATCCAGTCAATCAAGTTTGACGAGACGGTGACGGTAATCAGCGAAAAAACGATCCTGCTCACAGGAATATAGCTGAGGGACAACCCCAGCACAACCAGGTCGGTAAACAGATAAGAGCGGGACAATTTCCAGCGCGTTATGTGGGAGATGGTCAGCGCCAGGGCATCATCTCCGCCGCTGGAGCCGCCCTGTCTGACGATGAGCCCGACGCCAACGCCGACAAAAATGCCGCCTAAGATTGCCGCTGCCAACGGGTTATCGGACAAATCCGGGAGCATATACGGAAACTGCTCCCAGATTTTATAGAAGCCTGAAATAAACAGGGTCGCAATGACAGAGAGCTTGATAAAATTCACGCCCAAAAAGCGCAGCGCCAGCCCATAGCAGGCAATGTCTAGGATGGGGGTAATGTAGGCCGGTGAAATCTGGAGCCAATGCTCGATCAGCAGCATCAGTCCAATGACGCCGCCCTCCGTGATGTTGGTTCGCTGATGGATATTGTGGATCCCGAAAGAGCAGATCATGGCTCCAAGCAGCAAAAACAGGATCGTTTTCGCCGTCACCCCTTCCTTTATTTTCTTCCAAAAATCCACCTTACAGGGTTTCAATTTGAACATCCTCCTTGATTCTTTTGTTGTTTTACATTATAATCATAAACTATATAGCAACTATAAAGTCAAGGGGATTATCATGAAAAATTTGTTTTCTATCGGCGAAGTATCAAAGCAGCAGAACATTTCCCGGCAGGCCCTCATTTTTTACGACAAGATCGGCCTGTTTTGTCCGGCCTACACCGACCCCGACAACGGCTACCGCTACTACAGCGCCAGCCAGCTCGATTATCTGGACACCATCTGCATCCTGAAAAAAATCGGCTTTTCGCTGGACGAGATCAAGGCCCACATGCAGAACTACACCATCGACCATTCGATCCTCGCCTTACGAAAGCAGCTTGCCGCCATCGAGCGGCAAATCGAGGAGCTGCAGATGATCAAAAGCCGCGTGGAACACCGCTGCTCTACTTTGGAGCACGCGGTCTCCATCCGGGACAACAGCGATGCCGTAACAATTGAAAATATGAAAAATCAATACCTTCTGGTGCACCCGGTCAGGGCGCCATACACCCTGGAGCAGGTCAGCATCGCCACCAAGGAGTGCTTCGTTCGCTCCTTTAAGGAGGAGCTTCCCATCTTCTTCCAGAGCGGAGCGATTGTGCCGCTCGACCATATCCTGCAGGGGCGGTACACCGAAGCTTCTTCGGTATTTTTGCCGATTGAAAAGACAAGCAGCGTCGATGGGGTTGTGGAGCTGCCGGCCGGCCGGTGCGTCTGCAGCTATCACACCGGCGATTACGATTCGATCGGCAGCTCCTACAAGCGGATTCTGAACTACTGCCAACAGAACGGGCTGCGCATTCTTTCCGACTCCTACGAATTTGCCATCAACGACTATCTCTCCACCGGAGACGAAAGCGAGTACATCACTAAAATTGTGTTTTACATCTCCGAGCAGGATAAAAGGTTGCCCCTCTCCTCAAGCCAAAGAGCATAAATACACGAACAGCTTCGCCTGCCACAGCGCACATGGCGGGACTGTTCTTTTATCTTCTCCCTCTTTTCTATCAATTTTTCCTTCTTGTGTTCCTCCTGCTTCCGTGATAAAATATCTACAAAGAAGAAAATCGGAACCAGGCAAACACCACAAGGAGGTTTCTGTATGGAATATGAAGGTCAAATCTGCCGTCCGCCAATGGAGCGGTCCTCTTTCATGCTGCCTGTCGCGGTGGGATGTTCTTACAACCGCTGCACCTTCTGCACCCTGTTCAAGCATCTCCGTTACAGACAGCTTCCCATCGAGCAGGTCGAAGCTGAGCTGCAGCGCGTACACGACGCCGGCGGCAATCCGGAGCAGGTCTTTTTGGGCGATGGCAACGCCTTCTGCATGAGCACCGACCATCTGCTGCGCATCCTGGAACTGGTTCACCGCTACCTGCCGGGCTGCAAGATGGTCAACATGGACGCCACCATCACCAACATCAGCCAAAAGAGCGACGAGGAATTAAAGCAGCTGTACGACCAGGGGGTCCGCCGCCTGTATATCGGCATCGAGACCGGTCTGGACGACGTGCTCACCTTTACCAAAAAGGACCACAATCTGCAGCAGGCCTACACTCAGATTGCCCGGATGCAGCAGGCGGGACTTGTTTTCAACGCCCACATCATGACCGGCATCGCCGGCAGGGGCCGCGGTATGGAAAACGCCGAAAAGACGGCGGAATTTTTTAACCGCACCCACCCCGAGCGCATCACCAACTTTTCGCTCTTTCTGCACCGGCGCGCGCCCCTCTATCAGGACTATCAGGCCGGACGCTTTGTTCCTGCCAGCGAGCTGGATAACCTCATCGAGGACCGCCGCCTAATCGAGCTGCTGGACGTTCCGGGGCTTGTCTATGACGGCTTCCACGACATGCTGAAGGTCCGCGTCCGGGGCACGCTGCCGCAGGACAAGGAAAAGATGCTCAAACAGTTCGATGAAGCGATCGAAAAATACCGCAACGAGCCGCCGGTCTACGCTGTTCTGGGGGATGAGCACGAATTTTCGAGCAACGACGTCTCCACCGACCGGATCGCATAATAAACACACGCAAAAAAGGCCTTGATGAAATTTCATCAAGGCCTTTTTTATTTTAAAATAAAACTTCAATTATTTTTTTATATTTTTTATCATCCACTTCCAGCAAACTTCTTTTCCCGTCTTGAAATTCCATCTCAATCAGATAAGTTCCCTTATTTTTTGCGCTCAGTCCTGCCAACAAACCAACAGGTCCCAGCAATAGGGCTCCTGCCCCTCCTCTAATAACAGCACTACTGCCACTTTTTCTTTGTTCTGACCCGACCAGATTGTAATATATTACCTCCGATTTTTTTATACGTACATCGTTGCCTAAAAAAATTTCCGCAGACATAATGTCTACAGATTTCCCTAAATAATCTCCTGCGATGACTTTATTCCTTGCTCTCGCCATATTTTTTCCTCCATACATTTTCTATTTGTATTATAAAATATAATTATTTTATAGTCAATATATAATATAAATAAAATATATTCTTGCTTCCCAATTTGAATTATACTCTTTGTAAGAGGTGATAAAATGGAACATAAGAAAATTACCATCTCGAAAAAGGGTGGTGGTGAATACAAGGTCATTTCAATCCGCATCAAAGAGGACACTTTAAATTTGATTGAAAGCATTGCTGCCAAAACAAACCGCTCCAGGAACGAAGTTATCAACATCATTTTGGAAGATGCTGCTTCTAATATCGAAATATCCGAAGAATAAAAAGGGCAAGAAAATAGATTCCCATTTTCTTGCCCTTTTTATTTGCTTTTTTTCTGAAACCACCCATATTTTTACAAGCATAATTTCCCGCAAACCATCCCAGACTACTGTCAGAAAAACAGATAGGAAGTGGATGTGTGTACAGCAACAAAGTCGAAATCTGCGGCGTCAACACCGCCAAGCTGCCGGTGCTCAAGGAGCAGGAGAAGGCCGAGCTGCTGCGCCGCTGCAGGCAGGGGGACAAGCAGGCCAGGGAAAAGCTGATTTGGGGCAATCTGCGCCTGGTGCTGAGCGTGGTGCAGAAGTTCTCCAACCGGGGCGAAAATCTGGACGACCTGTTCCAGGTGGGGTGCATTGGGCTGATGAAGGCCATCGACAACTTCAACCCCGACATGGATGTGCGCTTTTCCACCTACGGCGTGCCGATGATCGTCGGGGAGATCCGCCGCTTTCTGCGGGACAACAACGCCATCCGGGTCAGCCGCTCGATGCGGGACATGGCCTACCGCGCCATGCAGGCCAAGGAGCAGTTCATCCACGAGCTCGGCCGCGAGCCGACCATTGAGGAGATTGCCGGCCGGCTGGACTGCAAGAAGGAGGAGGTTGTGCTGGCGCTGGAGTCGGTGGTCGATCCGGTGTCGCTGTACGAGCCGGTTTATTCGGACGGCGGGGACACCATCTTTGTCATGGACCAGGTGGGCGACCACAGCGACGACCGCGACTGGCTGGAGGAAATCAGCCTGCGGGACGCCATCCGCAACCTGGGAGAGCGCGAAAAGAAGATTCTGACCCTGCGCTTTCTCTCCGGCCGCACCCAGACCGAGGTGGCAAAGGAAATCGGCATCTCGCAGGCGCAGGTCTCCCGTCTGGAAAAAAGCGCCCTGGAAAAAATCAAGGGAGAGATGCGCTGAGCCGCTTTTCCTCCGATTCTTGCCCAATCTTCCGGGACAACCCTCTTGTCAAAAGAGGGTTGTCCTTTTTTACACAGCATTTTACATAAATTTGCGTTGTATTTTTCCCCACGAAGATTTATACTAGAAATATGAAAAAGAAGAAAGAACCAGATCACTTTTTCAGTTCACACGAACAGGGGGTCATTTTATGAAAGTAGCAATGTTGACCAGCGGCGGCGACTGCCAGGGCTTAAACTCCGCTCTGCGCGGCGTCGGCAAGTCTTTGTATAAAATTTTTGGAAAGGATGTGGACATCTACGGCATCCGTGACGGATACCGCGGGCTGATCTACGGAGACATCCGCAAGATGGACCCCAGCAATTTTTCCGGCATCCTCACCCTGGGCGGCACCATTTTGGGCACCTCCCGCCAGCCGTTTAAAACGATGTGCCTGCCCATGCCGGAATTTGGCGGCAAGACCAAGCTGGACATGATGCTGGAAAATTACCGGAAATATAAGTTCGACTGCCTGGTCATCCTGGGCGGCAACGGTACCCACAAGACCGCAAACCTGCTGGCACAGCACGGCATCAACGTCGTCAGCCTGCCCAAAACGATCGACAACGACCTGTGGGGCACCGACATGACCTTTGGTTTTCAGAGCGCGGTCGACATCGCCACCCACGTCATCGACTGCATCCACACTACCGCCACCTCCCACGGACGCGTCTTTATTGTCGAGGTGATGGGCCACAAGGTCGGCTGGCTGACTCTGTATGCCGGCATCTCGGGCGGTGCGGACGTCATCCTGATTCCGGAGCTGCCCTACGATGTGGACAAGGTCTGCAAGGTGCTGAAAAAGCGCAAGATGCAGGGCAAGCCCTTCTCCATCCTGGCGGTGGCGGAGGGCGCCATCTCCAAGGAGGAGTCCAAGCTCTCCAAGAAGGAATTTAAAGCTGCCCGCGCCCAGATGAAGGAGCCTTCGGTCTCCTACCGCCTGGCCAACGAGATTGCCGAGCGCACCGGGCAGGAGATCCGCGTCACCATTCCGGGCCATTTCCAGAGAGGCGGCTCGCCCTGCGCCTATGACCGCGTGCTCTCCACCCGTTTTGGCACTGCGGCGGCGGAGCTGATTGCGCAGAAGAAGTTCGGCTACATGGTCGCCATCCGCAACAACCTGATCGTTCCCGTCCCGCTCAGCGAGGTGGCCGGCAAGCTGAAAACCGTCTCCCCCGACTGCGACGAGATTCGCGCGGCCCGCGACATGGGCATCTCCCTCGGCGACTAGGCGGGCGGGCGGCATGATGCCGCACCCAATCCGCGTATTGGTTTGGTGAGAATCTTGGTTTTTACCTCGCGGCACCCAGTTTCTGCAAAACAAAATTTTGGTCAAGCTATTTTAAAAGCTTGCAGGTGTCCAGCGGGCAGCGCCTGCTGGTCGAGCTCCGCAGAGCTCGAAACACCAGTATCGTTCAAGCGCCTTTGCGGGTGAATTTTTCAATCCGAAATTCGGATTGAAAAAGAGGGAACTTTTGTAAGAGAAAAGCTCCCTGACAAACTTCCATTTCGTACATTCTAGAAAGGCCTCCCGGCGGGAGGTTTTTCTGCTGTAGAACCACCATCCCAGTCAGCCGGAGAGAACAAAGCGTTTCTCCGGCCCCCAGAAGGGAACAGCGAAGCGCATTCCCCAAAACAAACAACGCCCCTGCTTGCAATCATACAAGCAGGGGCATTGTTCTTTTTTATAAGAAACCTACACCGTCAATTCAATCTGGTTCTCCTCCGGGTCCAGCACACAACTCTCATAGTAGCCGTCCCCGGTGACGCGCGGGCCGCTCAGCACGGGATAACCGTCCTGCCGCAGCCGCTCGGTCAGCGCGTCCACCGCTTCCCTGCTGCCCAGGGAAAAGGCGAGGTGAATGTATCCGGTGCGCATCTGGCCTTTCGTCTCCCGCTGCATCTGCGGGCGGTTCATCAGCTCCAGCCGGCTCCCATCCGAAAAGGAGAGGAAATAGGTCCGCAGCCCTGTTCTGGGGTTGTGGTAGCCGTCGTTGCTGACTGCGCCAAAGTAGGTTCTGTAAAATTCCCGCATCCTCTCCAGCTGCTCCACATAAAGGGCGACATGTTCAATCCTCATCGCTCTTCTCCTTTCGTTTTTTCCTCGGTGCGCTCTTCCCAGTTGGGGGTGAGAGCGTCCGGCACCGCGTCAATTTTGGGGGAATAGGGCTTGATGTCCAGAATGGGCGTGCCATCCTGGGCCTCAATCGAGTCGATCAGCACCTCTCCCCGCTCATAGTCAATCGAGCGCACCTTCACCACCGACAGCGCAATCGGGTTTGGACGGCGCGGCGAGCGGGTGGAGAAGGTTCCTCTCTCCTTTTTGGGGCCGGTGTGCGGCAGCTGCCGCACCATAGCGCGGTCCTGCGGATTGTCGCAGCGGTCAAACCACCACAACACCACCAGATGGCTGAAACCCTCCAGCCCATCCAGTCCCGGAATGTAGGCGGCGTCAAGCTGTAATGCCGCTGTCTCTCCCTCAGCCTTTACCGTTCCGATGGGGTATAAGGTAAACGATTTCATCGCGATTTTCCTCCTTGTCTGCTTTTTTCTCTATTCTATCAAATCATCTAAAAACAGGCAAGTTTTTTTATGCTTTTTTGTTTTCTTTTTCTGACTTCTCGCTGTTTGCGATTGCCTTCCAGCCACGATGATGTTATAATTTTTTAAAAAAGCAAAGGAGTGTCCCATCTATGAACAAGTTCGATTCTCTGGATTCCTTCTCCTATCAGTGTGGGGTCATCGACGCCTTCAACGAGGTGGTCAAGGCAGGCGTCAAGCGCATCGCGCTCAGTCATCCGACCGATACGCTGGCTGAGTGCCAGGCGCTGATTCCCTTCTCCGAGCAGATCTGCCGGCAATACGGCAACCACTTTTATGTCGAGGAGGAGCCGCTGCTCACCGACCTGTTCCCCGTCTCGTTAAACCGCGGCAAGTTTAACATTCTCTACTACCGGGACGAGCGGGACATCCAGCTCTACCTCTCGCTGAAGGAGGAAAAAAAGCGCCTGCTCGAGCAGGGTGCCTACCATGGCGAAGCCAGAAAGCGCATCGCCGTCGAGTACGGCAGGCTGCTCTCCTACTCGGACGAGGCCATTGAGCGGTACATCCGGCAAAATGATGAAAAGGAGGACTGACCTATGACCTCCCACACAATTCGTTTGGCCCAGCCTTCGGACGCCGCCGCTGTCTGTCGCCTAAACCGTGAGTGTATGGGGTACGGTTATCCCCTGCGAGCTACCGCACAAAAGCTGCAAAATTCGCTTGCCGACGGCCGCTGCCGCATCTTTGTGGCCGAGCTGGACGGACAGGTGGTCGGCTATGTCCACGCGCAGGATTACGATGTGCTCTATTTTGACCATATGAAAAATATCCTCGGCATCGCAGTTGATCCCGCTTTCCGCCACCAGGGCATCGGACGCGCGTTGCTGAATGCCGTAGAAGAGTGGGGAAAGCAATCGGGCGCGTGCGCTGTCCGGCTGGTCAGCGGCATGGAACGGACCGGCGCGCATCTCTTTTACCAGCACTGCGGCTATCTGCACAGCAAGGAACAGCTCAACATGAAAAAATCGCTTTCTTAGCGACTGAAAGAAAGGTGTTTTTCTATGTCCTACCCCATCACCCCCCTCCCCAAAGCGGACTGGCAGGGCGCCATTTTGCCCATCGGCTACACCACCTGGGAATATTACGACGTCGCCATGCTGCGGGAGCGCGACGGCTTCTCCATCTCCATCCGGAAAAGGCAGCTGGAAAGCCCCATCACCCACACCCCGCAGGAGCACGACTTCCCCGACCGGCTGTTTGCCGAGCACTGGCCTCAGGCGCAGGCCTGGGGCATCGTGGAGGCGGGGCAGCTCAAAGCCGCCATTGAAATCTGCCCCGAGGACTGGTCCAACCGGCTGCGGGTCACCGAGCTCTGGGTGGACCCCAGCCTGCAAAAACAGGGCATCGGGCATGCGCTGATGGAGATTGCAAAGCAGCAGGCCCTGCTGCAAAAGCGCCGGGCCATCATCCTGGAGACACAGTCCTGCAACGCCAACGCCATCGGCTTTTATCTGCACGAGGGCTTTGAGCTGATCGGGCTGGACCGCATCTGCTACACCAATCACGATCTGCAGCGGCGGGAGGTCCGGCTGGAATTTGGTTGGATACCGGAGGAAAGCGAAGAATAATCAAAATATTTGTGTGATTTTACTCTTGCATTTTTGAAGTCTTTCCACTATTATTAAGGTATAAGGATCCACCAAACCGCGCCGGCAAAGCATCTTCGCCGCGCGGCCCAACAAAAGGGAGGCTATATGATGGACATCATCCTTACCAGAATTTTGGAATGCATGGGAAACAAGTACGGCGCCGGCAAGGAGCTGGCAAACTATCTGGGGCTTTCCGGCAACGTCATCACCAACTGGAAAAACGGCTCCAACCACTCCTACATGAAATATCTGCCGCAGATCGCCGAATTTTATGATGTGTCCGAAAGCTATCTGCTGGGCAAAAGCGACAGCAAGCTGCGCCCCGCGGTGCTGGAGGAGGTGCAGGATATCCTGAGCGACCCGGACATCGTCATGTTTGCGCGGCACACCAAAAAGATCCCCGAGGCCGACCGCAAGCGGATTCTGGACAATTTCCGCAGCACCATCGACATCTATCTGGAGGCGATGGGCATCGATCCGGATGACGATATCCCCCAAAAATAACGGCATTGCAACAGGTGAAAGGCGGGCGATTTTCTGTGCACTACGCTGACCGGGCAAACATCCTGGCGGTCAAGCTGCTGCTGCGGCAGCGGCGTCTTTCGCTGCCGGTCGATCCCTTTTGTCTGGAGTGCGGCGGCAAGGTTGTGGTCGATTCGGTGCAGCATTTTTCCGGGGTTGTGGGCATGAAGCCGCAGGATTTTCTGTGCGAGCAGAGCGAGGACTGCTTTGCGGTGCTCTACCGGGGCAGGCACTTTATCCTGTACAACCGCGGTGTGCTCTCGCTGTCGCGGCGGCGTTGGTCGATTGCCCACGAGCTGGGGCACATCTGCTGCCGCCACCAGAGCGACGGCCCCGCACAGGAGGCGGAAGCCAACGCCTTTGCCGCCAGTCTGCTGGCGCCCACGGTGGTGGTCTGCGAGCTGCAGCGGCGCGGCACCATCCGCCAGATGCAGGATCTGTGCGACCTGTTCGGCCTGTCGATGCAGGCGGCGCAGTACCGCTGGGAGGAGCTGCGGCAGCGGCAGCTGCATCTGCCGCTGCCGGTTTATTTTTCCGAGTTGGAGCTGGAGCTTTTGGAGCGGTTTTCACCGCTGATCGAGGAGAGGCTTCACGAAGCCATCGTAACGGTGCCGCGGGGGCGGATGGAGCCGCCGCCGCTGGTTTTATAAATGGGGGCACGGCCCCCATATCCCCATGAGCGGTTGCTCCGCCCCGCAGACCCTGCTTGACGACGCGAGGGGGCTGCGTCCCCTCAGGAGCAAGTCGTCAGACTTGGCCCCTACTCCCCCAGAGCGGGCGCTCCGCCCCGCGCCCCGGCCTACTTTCTCGCGTAGAGAAAGTAGGCA
>URGV01000033.1 GCA_900547455.1 uncultured Oscillospiraceae bacterium | reverse complement strand
CCCCCGACCTGCTGATTACAAATCAGCTGCTCTACCAACTGAGCTACACCAGCATATTGTGGAGACAGCCTATTTATTATAGCAGGCTTTTGATCCATTGTCAATAGCTTCACTAAATTTTTTTGGTCGAGGCGACAGGACTTGAACCTGCGGCATCTTGGTCCCAAACCAAGCACTCTACCAAACTGAGCTACGCCTCGTCGAGCACGTCCATTATTATATAGTATCTCCACCGTTTTGTCAATACCTTTTTTTGTTTTTTCGTCCAAATTCCTCCTTCTTTTTCCCTTTGTCCCTGCCGATGCGAAAAAGAGCGCAGCAAAGCCGTTTTTTGCTCAGAACCTTACTTGACTTCCCTCTTAAAATTGTTTATCATTAAACAATATAAAGAGTTTGTTTTCCCGCACCTTTTCTCACTGGCGGGTTTGCGGGTTTAAGGTTATATCCGAGAGAAACATACGCTGCTCTTTACCAAATTTTTTGTGAGGAGGAAACTTTCAAGATGAACAATACCGAGAAAACGATGGAAAAAATCGTCGCCCTGTGCAAAGGCAGAGGCTTCATTTTTGCCGGTTCCGAAATTTACGGCGGTCTTTCCAACACCTGGGACTACGGCCCGCTGGGTGTGGAGCTGAAAAACAACGTCAAGCGCGCCTGGTGGAAGCGCTTTGTTCAGCAGAACCCCTACAACGTCGGCCTGGACAGCGCCATCCTGATGAACCCGGAGGTCTGGGTTGCGACCGGCCACGTCAGCGGCTTCTCTGATCCGCTGATGGACTGCAAGGACTGCAAGACCCGCCACCGCGCCGACAAGCTGATCGAGGACTACACAGGCAAATCCGCCGACGGCTGGTCCAACGAGCAGATGATGGACTTCATCAAGGAGCACGGCATCAAGTGCCCGAACTGCGGCAGCACCAATTTCACCGACATCCGTCAGTTCAATCTGATGTTCAAGACCTTCCAAGGCGTCACCGAGGACGCTAAAAACCAGATCTATCTGCGCCCGGAGACCGCGCAGGGCATCTTTGTCAACTTTGCAAACGTCCAGCGCACCACCAGAAAGAAGCTGCCGTTCGGCATCTGCCAGATCGGCAAATCCTTCCGCAACGAGATCACCCCCGGAAACTTCACCTTCCGCACCCGCGAGTTTGAGCAGATGGAGCTGGAGTTCTTCTGCAAGCCGGGCACCGACCTGGAATGGTTCCAGTACTGGAAGGACTTCTGCCACAAGTGGCTGCTGGATCTGAACATGACCGACGAGAACCTGCGCCTGCGCGACCACGAGAAGGAAGAGCTGGCCTTCTACTCCAACGCAACCACCGACTTTGAATACCTGTTCCCATTCGGCTGGGGCGAGCTGTGGGGCGTTGCAGACCGCACCAACTACGACCTGAGCCGCCACAGCGAGCACTCCGGCAAGCCGCTGGAATACTTCGATCAGGAAACCAACGAGCACTACATCCCGTACTGCATCGAGCCTTCGCTGGGTGCGGACCGCGTGGTTCTGGCCTTCCTGTGCGACGCCTACGACGAGGAGGTTGTGGACGCAGAGAAGAACGACACCCGCGTGGTGCTGCATCTGCATCCGGCTCTGGCGCCGTTTAAGGCCTGCGTCCTGCCGCTCTCCAAGAAACTGTCGGAGGAGGCCACCGCGCTCTACCAGGAGCTGAGCGACCACTTCATGGTTGACTACGACGAGGCCGGCTCGATCGGCAAGCGTTACCGCCGTCAGGACGAGATCGGCACCCCGTTCTGCATCACCTACGACTTTGAGTCGAAGGAAGACGGCTGCGTCACCGTCCGCGACCGCGACACGATGGCGCAGGAGCGCGTCCCGATGAAGGATCTGGTCCACTACCTGATTAAGAAGGTTCGCTTCTAAAAAACTTTTGACCCACTGCCGTGGACGAGGGATTTTGCGAGAAGGGCACACCGTCCCTCCAACCCCGGGGAGTTTCTGCGGAGCCGCTGGCTCCTGCGACCCACCATTTGGGCGCTCCGCCCCAAGCCCCGGCCTACTAGCAGCATGAATGCTGCGAAAGACTCACCAGGAACCTCCTGGTCCTAGACTTCGAAGAAGTCTTGACCCCCAGCGAAGGGGGCGGAAGTAAAAGCGTTCTGCTTTAACTTCTGCCCCCTTTGATCCCCCGGCCTTCTGCCCTAGCGGTATTGGTTGTGGAGGTTTAGAAACTGCGGCATCCTCGGGAGCAATCCACCTACCGCGCCACGGATTGACAGCTGAGAGTGTGACTCCGGTAGATCTTGGGGAGAAAATATAGGCCAGTTTGCCCACCCGCTCAAAGTGGCAAATCCATCTAGGTTGAAGGCAGAAGGTAGCCCGGCGTGATGCGTAAGCGAGCGCGAAAAGGGCGGTAAGGGATGGTTATAGCTTCCAGTTTAATAGGGCTTGCGTTCCATCCTTCGAACCTGACTGCGTCAGGTTCCCAAAGTTTTGCTGAAACCCAGGGGGATTCCAAAGGGCGCAGCCCTTGGCGCGCCTTTGGTGACTTTCCCCGCGACGGGAAAGTCACCCGGGGTCGGAGGGGCGGAGCGCCCTCCACTCTGAGGGTAGAAGCCAAGTCTGGCGACTTGCTTCGGGAGCTGTGCTCCCACAAAGGGAGTGCAGAGGGGGCAACGCCCCCTCGCAAAGAAGGCAGGGGCTGCGGGCCCGAAGGGCCAACATCAGCGAGCGCTGCGCCGCAGGCGCACCGCCTCCTCCAGCGCCTCGGTCAGCAAGCGCAGCGTCTTGATCCGGGCATAGTATTTGCAGTTGGACTCGACAATGTGCCAGGGCGCGTAGCTGGTGTTGGTGCGCTGCAGCATCTGGTCGATGGCCTGCTCGTATTCGTCCCACTTCTCCCGGTTGCGCCAGTCCTCGTCGCTGAGCTTCCAGCGCTTCTCTGGGTTGTCCCGGCGCTCCTCAAAGCGCTGGAGCTGGGTGTCCTTGTCGATCTGAATCCAGAATTTGAGCAGCACCGCGCCCCAGTCGGTCAGCTGGCGCTCAAACTCGTTGATCTCGGTGTAGGCACGCTGCCAGTCGCGCTCGGTGCAGAAGCCTTCCAGCCGCTCCACCATCACCCGGCCATACCAGGTGCGGTCGAAGATGACGATGTGTCCGGCCTTGGGGACCTTTTCCCAAAACCGCCACAGATAATGGCGGGCCAGCTCGTAGGGCTTGGGGGAGGCGATGGGCACCACCTCGTAGCCGCGCGGGTCGAGCGCGCCGGCAATCCGCTTGATGTTGCCGCCCTTTCCGGCCGCGTCCCAGCCCTCATAGGCCAGCACCACCGGAATCTTCCAGCGGTAAATCTGGTTGTGCAGGTCGGCCAGCCGCTCCTGGTAGTGTTTGAGCTGCTGCTTGTATTCCTTGCGGCTCATCTGCTGGCCGAGCTTGACCTGGAAGAGCTGCTCGATGGGCTGCAGTGGAAACTGCTGGTCCAGCGGGTTAAAGGCCGGGTCCCGGTGCAGCGGGGGCCAGCAATGGTCGGCCTTTTGCTCAAGCGCCTCCTCGATGGCGGCACACAGCGCGTGCAGGCAGTCGATCTCCGACTGTTTGCGGTGGGTGGAGTCGATCAGGTGCCAGGGAGCAAAGGGGAGGCTGGTCGCGTCGAGGTACTGCTCAAAGTCCTCCAGGCTCTGTTCATAGTGTTCGTTTTGCCAGCGGTCGTGCTCGCTGACCCGCCAGGCGGTGTCCGGGTCGTGCAGCAGGCTCTGGATGCGCTGGTGCTGCTCCTTTTTGCCGATGTGCAGAAAGAGCTTGACCAGCAGGTAGCCGTTGTCAAAAAGCTGCCGCTCAAAGACGCGGATCTCCTCCAGCCGTCTTTGGTAGTCCTGGTCATCAAGCTGACCGCTCTGCCGCTCGCGCACCGTCTGGTCCATCCAGCCGGAATCGAGAAACAGAAATTTCCCGTTTTCCGGGATCTTCTTCATGTGCCGGTACAAAAACGGGCGGGCCTTCTCCTCGGCGGTGGGCGCCTCGGTGGAAACTACCTGGAAAAAGCGGGGGTCCATCTGACGGATCATGGCGGCGATGCGGCTGCCCTTGCCGGAGGTGCCCCAGCCCTCCACCAGCACGATGACCGGCAGATCGTTTTGCTTGACAGAAAGCTGCAGCGCTTCCATCCGCTGCGACAGGCGGCGCAGCTCCTCCTTTTTCTCCTCTTTGGAGAGAGGGGATTCCGCAAACGAAAAGTGTTGCAGCGCATTTTTTTGGTACAGCATAAAAACCTCCTGACTGGATGGAATAGGACCATCCAAAATTGGCAGAATAACATAGAAAATTTAGGGAAAAGGCTCTTGTAAAAACAGAGCAAATCTATTATAATAAAATAAAGGCCTTACTTTATTTTACTACTATGCTACAGTGAAAGCAATTCCGGAAAGAAAATATTTTGTGAACGGTTCTAAATAAGGGGAGATTGTGATGAATAAAAGGCAGCTTGCGGCCATGGCCGCCGCCGCAATGATGTTGATCTGCATGCCGACCACAGCCTTTGCGGCGCTGGGCAGGCCGGGCCAGCCGTCAGCCAGCGTCCAGCAGCAGGTAAAGTCGGAGCGCAAGGTTATCAAAAAGAACGTCAAGGAAACCGAGGAAGAGACTGCAAAGTGGCAGCAGCAGATGCTGGAGAGCGTCAACAAGGAGCGCAAGGCAGCCGGCCTTGCCGAGCTTGAGCTGGACACTGCGCTCTGCAAGGCCGCCCAGGTGCGCGCAGAGGAATGCCAGAAAAAGTACAGCCACACCCGACCGGACGGCAGAGCCTCCCGCACGGCAATGGACGACCAGGGCGTCAGCTATTCCTGGTGGGGAGAAAACATCAACGAGGAGCAGGACACCGTCGCCTCCACCATGAAGTCCTGGATGGCCTCCAAAGGGCACAAGGCAAACATCCTGGGAGAAAACTTTGAGCAGGTCGGATTTGGCCGCGCCAAGGACAAGGACGGCAGCTACTACTGGGTGCAGCTGTTCGCAAAGTGCAAGTGATATTGTGAGGAATGAGCCTGTCCGTCGTCCGCAAAAACAAAGGGGAAGGCGCCGTCTTTGTCCAAAGAGTGAAAGTCTGACGAAAAGAAAACAAAAAAATGCGGTTGATTTGTAAACATTTTTAAAGGTTTTTGCTTTTCGGATTGACAGACGGCATCTAAGATGGTAGACTTATTTTAGTGAGAAGGTTTTTACATTTTATCTTAGAAAGGTTGTGTTGAGATGAATTGTGTCAAAATTTCTGAAGCGGAATACCCATTGATGGAGTATATTTGGGAACATGCTCCGATCTCAGCCTCTGCTCTGGCAGCATATTCCCAGGATGCGTTTCATTGGAAGAAAAATACCACCTACACTGTAATCAAAAGACTGACTCTCCGCGGCGCTTTGGAAAGACAGGAGCCTGGCTTCATCGTCACTCCGCTGGTCACCAAAGAGGCGGTTCAGCAGTCCGAGCTGGAAAATCTGTGCAACCGGATTTTCGCGGGTTCCTCCAAGGATATGATCCTTTCCTTCCTTTCCAGAGAGTCCGTCGACGAGCAGCAGTTGGCTGAGCTGAAAAAAGCAGTAGAGGAATATCATCGCTAACTCCAAACGACATGGTGCGATGGTAAAAGCTTTTGAAAGATAAAACAGCGTGGGAAATACCTCTGCACATGAATAACCCTGTCCGACCGCCATCCTTTCAAGTGGCGGGGGACAGGGTGTTTTTTTTGCCGGCTTTGCAACCGGAGGGAAAACCTCAGTTCTCCCGCGCGCGGGAAAACAGCACCTTGCGCGCGGTGGCCCACAGCGCGCTGAGATTGGCGATGATCATCAGCAGGGTCAGCGCCGCCTCAAAGAGAATCCAGCCCTTGATCTCAAAGATCATGATGACCGCCTGCGCCAGCAGCACCACCGTGTTAAAGACAAGCCGCGTTGGGGAAAAGCGCATGGGGATAAAGCGGTGGGTATCGATGGCGCGCAGCACAAAGACCACCATATAGCTGATCAGGGTGGCCAGCGCCGCGCCGTTGACCTTTATCGAGGGGATGAACAGCAGGTTTAAAACCACGTTGAGCACCGCGCCCGCGCCGGTGGTGATGAAGTTGAGCATGCTCTTTTTCTCCACCATGTACACGCTGCCCAAAAAGGTGGACATGCAGGAGAAGATAGTGGAGATCAGCAGCAGCGGGATATATTTCCAGGAGCTGTAGTAGGAGTCGGCCACCAGAATGCTGGTGATGACCTTGGAGAACAAAATCAGCCCCGAAGCCGCGGTGCACAGCAGCGCCTGATAGCACAGAAAGACGCGGCTGAAAAACTGCGCGCGCTTTTGCGGCACGTCGCTGACCGCGGACATCTGCCAGGCGTCCATAAAGATGTTGGACATCAGCACGATGACGGTGGGGATTTTGTTGGAGACGGCGAACAGGCCGTTGAGCTCCTCCCCCAAAAAGAAGGCGATGAGGTAGCGGCTGGCCATGTTGTTGACCCACCAGAAGATTGAGTTCGGAATCAGGGGGATGGAGTAGCGCAGCATCTCCTTGGAGGTCCGGCGGTTGAGCCCGCGCAGGTGCAGGTAGTGCCGCAGCCCCGCGATGTAAAACAGAAAGATGGTGGAGAGGGTATCGGCCGAAACCATCGCCAGGATGTAGCCGTTGATGCCCCACTTGAGGACCACCAGATACAGCACGTTGAAGAAGATGGTGGTGGCGGTGGAGAGCAGGCCGTCCAGGGCGTAGAGCTTGACGTAGCCCTTGGCCCGCACAAACTGCGAGCACAGCGAGCGCAGCGAGGACATCAGGACAAAGATGTAGATCAGCAGGGTGTTTTCGCCCATATAGGGCAGTCGGGAGAGCAGCGGCTCCAATAAAAGCAGCACGCCAAAGCCGCCCAGGATGGTCACAAAGCCGGTGGTAAAGACGTCCTTTTTCTTGTAGTACTTGTCCAGACCGAAGCGGATGATGCCGTTGATGATGCCGCAGGAGACTAAAGGCAGCAGAAAATTGCCGATCTGCACCATCAGGTCGACGGTGCCGTACTCGGCTTCGCTGAGCACCGAGGTGTACAGCGGCATCAGGAAAAAGACCAGCACCTTGGAACTGAAGGTGCCGATGGCAAAGATCAGGGTATTCGATATCAGCTTCCAGTATTTGTTCAAAATCAAAACGCTCCCGTTGATGGCTTTGGCGGCGCCGCCTGGTGGTGTGCCGCTGCGACTTTTTCTATTATACCACCTTTTGTGTAAAAAAGGAATGGCGGCCGAGGCAAAGAATTTGGAGAAAAAGGAGTAGGAAATTGGAGGGGAATGTGTTATAATACAACATGTTTTCAGATGGGAACATCAGATCAGGCAGATATAAAGAGGGATGATAACGGGATGAACAACGACCAATTGCTGGAAATCACCACCGAGATCGGCTGGCGGCTGCTGCAGAGCGGCGCGGAGATCTACCGGGTGGAAGAATCGATCAAAAGGATGCTGGCAGCTTACGGATTTGCGGAGGTGGATGTTTTTTCCATCCCCTCCTGCATCATCGTCACCGTCAATGACGAAAACGGCCACGCACTCACCCGCATCAAGCGCAACCGCTCCTCCTCGCTGGATTTTGACCGAATCGATAAGCTCAACAACCTCTGCCGCCACGTCTGCACCGAGCGGCCGCCGCTTGAGCAGATCCGCGCTTCGTTGGACGCCATCATGGGGAAAAAGGACTACTCCTTCTGGACACGGCTTTTTTTCACCGCGTCCATCTCGGCCTCCTTCACCCTGTTTTACGGCGGCAATTTCCAAGACAGCTTTGCCTCCTTCTTCATCGGCATTCTTCTGTTTTTGCTGCTGTCGCTGTTGGGCAATTTTGGCACCAACAGCTTTTTCCAGAACATCTTCGGCAGCGCACTGGTGGCGGGGCTGTCGGTCTGGACCACCGCGATGGGCTGGACGGTGAACTACGACAAGATGATTATCGGCACACTGATGAACCTGGTTCCGGGCATCGCCATCACCAACGTCATGCGTGACATTTTGGGCGGCGATTTGATTGCGGGTATCATCAAGCTGGTCGAGTCGCTGATGGTGGCGGTAGGCATCGCGCTGGGCGCCGGTCTTGCCATCTCCACCCTGCGCTATTTTTTTCCGGGAATTTAAAGGAGGTGACTGGCGTTGCAGATAATGGAAAATATCCCTGTTTTTTTCTATACCTTTCTGGCCTGCTTCTCTTTCTGCTTTATTTTTAAGTTTCACAAGCTGTCCCACATGATTGCGGCGGCCACCGGCGGCATGCTCAGTTGGGTGTTCTATCTGGCCTTCTCCTTTTTGGGCAGCGATCTGGCCCAGTACCTGATCTCCACCATCGTTGTCTCGGCCTACGCCGAGGTGATGGCGCGGGTGTTCAAAGCCCCGGTCACCGGCTTTTTGACCATCGGCATCCTGCCGCTGGTGCCGGGAGGCGGCATCTACTACACGATGGAGTACTGCGTTTCCGGGCAGACCTCCCAGTTTATCGAGACCGGCATCCACACCTTTGCCATCGCCGGAGCATTGGCGGTGGGGGTTTTGATCGTCTCTTCGCTGGTGCATCTGTTCCAGAAAATGCAGCTGCGGCGGCGCTATCACCACTGGCGCAAGCAGCAATCCTGATCTGCTTTTGAAATATCTGACAAAAAAATGGTTTTTCCGTTGTTGATTTTTGATATTATTCTTTCCGGAAAACCGAAGGATTTATTCCAAAAAGCTGAAAAGAGTAAAAAGTAAAAATCTTTTAAAGTTCTTGTATTGTTTTTTGCAATAATTGTGCTATACTCTATAGAAACGCGTAGTATTACGCATACACTGTAGAAGAGATGGAGAGTTATTGTGATGAAAGATTGGATTTTACGGATTAACCTGTTGGTCTTTATCGTCCTGACGGTGTGTTATCTGTATCAGGTAGTCTATGTCGCGGTTGTACTTTTCAAGAGGAATAAACAAAAACAAAATCTGCCCTGCATCTTTCACCGGTACGGCGTGCTGATTGCCGCCCGCAACGAAAGCATGGTGATCGGTAACCTGATTCGCAGCATCCAGAACCAGACCTATCCGGGCAAACTGGTGGATATTTTTGTGGTGGCGGATAACTGCACCGACGACACTGCCGGGATCGCGCGTCAGCTGGGGGCAAAGGTGTACGAGCGGTTCAACAAGCAGGAGGTCGGCAAAGGCTACGCGCTGGATTTTGCTTTCCGGCGCATCGCGCAGGATTACGGCAACGATTACTATGACGCCTTTTTTGTTTTCGACGCGGACAATCTGCTCGACCCGCACTACATCGATGAGATGAACGCGGTCTTCAGCCAGGGATATCAGATTATCACCAGCTACCGCAACTCCAAAAATTACGCGACCAACTGGATCACAGCGGGCTATTCGCTGTGGTTTTTGCGCGAAGCCAAGTACTTAAACAACGCCCGCATGATGCTGGGCACCAACTGTGCCATCTCCGGCACCGGATTTATGATCAGCAACAAGATTGTGCAGAAATACGGCGGCTGGAAGTTCCACCTGCTGACCGAGGACATCGAGTTCTCGGTGGTCAACGCCCTGGAAGGGGAGCGCATCGGCTACTGCGGCACCGCTGTGCTGTACGATGAGCAGCCGACCACCTTCCAGCAGTCCTGGGCGCAGCGCCTGCGCTGGTCCAAGGGCTTTTATCAGGTCATGTGGAAGTATGGCAGAGCGCTGGCTTCCCGCCTGATCCACAACAAAAACCACCCCTTCGCCTGCTACGATATGCTCATGACCATCGCGCCGGCCTCGCTGCTGTCGCTGGGGTGCATGGTGCTCAACGCAATTTTCCTGCTGACGGCTATCTTCCAGCCGCACTACATGAACACGCTGGTTGCGCTGGCGGGCAGAATGCTGCTGTTCTCCTTTGTCAACTTTTACATTATCCTTTTTGCAATGGGTCTGCTGACCACCATCACCGAGTGGAAGAAGATCAAGGCCCCGGCCTACAAAAAGGTGCTGTACACCTTCACCTTCCCGCTGTTTATCTTTACCTATATCCCGATCTCGATTGTGGCCCTGTTCAAAAATGTGCAGTGGACACCGATCATCCACAGCGTGGCAAAGTCTGCCGAGGAGATGAAGTAATTTCCCCGAGGGAAAACAAAAACAACCGCATACTATTTTTACGATAAGACCAAAAGACCGGTCTGCGCGCTTTTTTCAAAGCGGCAGATCGGTCTTTTTTCTGCAGCTAACGGCCTTTTCCAAGACCGAAACTGATTGATAAAGCCTTGTTGACCTGGGACATCGAGTCGGCGTCCAGGGTGCCCATCTTCTCGCGCAGGCGGCGCTTGTCGATGGTGCGGATCTGCTCCAGCAGCACGACCGAATCTTTGGACAAGCCGCAGCTGTGCGAGTGCAGCTCGATGTGGGTGGGCAGCTTTGCCTTTTCGGTTTGACTGGTGATGGCCGCCGCAATCACGGTGGGGCTGTAGCGATTGCCAATATCGTTTTGAACGATAAGTACCGGCCGGACACCACCCTGTTCTGAACCGACCACTGGACTCAGGTCCGCGTAATAAATATCTCCACGTTTCACAGTATCACGCTCCGCGATTTGGTTTGTTTGAACTTCACTGTTATTGTAACCATGGGAGGCGGGCGTTAAACATCTTTCAAAAATTTTTTGCGGGGGCCCTGGGCTCCCGTCTGTCCTTGCTGATGGAAAAGCCCCCATCCATAGTGTATGGCAGCGGGCAAAAAAGGTGCGGCAAAACCCGGACCAAAACGGGGACGGCGGCATATACTGTATATCCTTTCCGCGGCGGTTTGAGAGAGGAAGGGCCAAAAGGCGGGGATTTTGACGGGAATTTTTCTGGTGGGCGCAAAATCTTCCGACGGAAAGATCTGTCAGCCCGGGCAGCGCGCTGGCAATCCTTCCAGCAGCAGGCGGACAAAGCTGGAAGGGTAAAGGAGATAGCAGCGGCAAAGATTAGAAATCTTACAAATTGACTATGATAACACCGTTTTTGATTGAAAAATTAGATAAATAAAACAAAAAATCTGTATGGGCTGCCAGAAAAAACCGGTTGAAAAAAGAGAATACAGCCACTATAATAGCCTCAGGACCCAGGGAAAAAGACAAAAGTAATTTTTAAAAATCAGGAGGCAATCTTCAATGAAAAAATTTGTATCTATCTTTTTGGCAGCCTGCGCGCTGTCCACCATGAGCGTCACCGCGTTCGCGCAGCAGGCGCAGGCGGTTAACGTCACCTCCGACGAGCAGATCAAGCTCTCTTTCGGCGAGGAAAAGTTTGACCAGCTGCTGCTGCCGGGTGAGACCTACGTTTACCCGCTGTACATCGAGCAGATTGATGGCACCCATGCTCCTCTGACCGACGAGCATCTGGACGAGCTGCGCCTGCGCGCCGAGGTCAAGGACGAGAACTCCTCCATCGCATCCTTCGAGGTTGAGGAGGAGAACGACGCTTACCAGCTGGAGGTCACCACCGAAGCCGGCTGGCCCACTACTCAGGATGAGGTGGAGGGCGTCATCAAGGCGGTCAAACGCTCCAACGGCAAGGTGGTCGGCAGCGTCGACGCGGATCTGACTGTCGGCTACCCCACCATCAGCGACGAGGCGCTGGAAGCGGCCAAGGACGGCGAGTATGTCTTTGTCGAGTCCGCCACCCCGGTCATCAGCACCAAGCAGTTTGAGGCGCTGGACGAGTATGTGGACGGCGGCAAGGTGACCTTCACCAACGGCATGTGGACCTACGAGGTGCGCGTCTCCGGACAGGAGGCGGTCAATATGCTCTACAACGAGCGCGCCATCCGGGAGGTATCCTCCAAGTTTGAGGACCAGAACTTCATGTACGTTTCCTTCCCGGGCGGCCCGGCCTTCGACTTCACCGGCACCATGACCATCGATGTTTCCGAGGTGATGGAGGACTTTGGCGGCAATTTCCATGTCTACCGCTACCTCAGGGGCGTGCTGGAGAAGATCGACGCCACCGTCGATGCGGACAACGAGACCGTTTCCTTCGAGACCAAGAATCTGGGCCGCTTTGTGCTGACCGACAAGGAGATCGCCGACGGCACCGTGGTGGACGAGAGCTTTGTCTCTCAGCCGCAGCAGCCTTCCCAGGATCAGACAACCCAGAACGGCGGCGTCTCCAATGAGGGCCAGTCCAACCAGGAGTCCAGCCAGCAGACCGGCAGTGTTTCCGGCAGCAACGACTACCAGTCCGGTAAAGTCAACCCGGAGACCGGCGCCGAGGACTTTGTAGGCCTTGCGGCAGCGGGCGCGGTTGCAGCCGCAGCGGCTGGAGCTGTTCTGTTCAGAAAGAGAAAATAAGCACAAATCAGTTCGATGAAATCAGGTGCGTCTCCTTCCCGGCAAAGGGAAGGAGGCGCTTTTTTGCATCCGGTGGCGGTTGACATCGGGTAGGAAACCTTTTATAATGAAGGGGAAGAGCCCCGGCAATTTATACGGAGGGTGCGGGGCCACGCGACCTTATTTTTATGCAGAATACGGAAATACCGATGAAAACGAAAGGATGATTTCTGATGGCTTTAGAACAAGTGCAGGAACTGTTTGACTTTATCGAAAAATCGCCAAGCTGCTTCCACGTCATCGACAATGTCAAAAAGACACTGGTAGAGGAGGGCTTTGAGGAGCTGTTTGAAAATAAAAAATGGCAGCTGCAGGAGGGCGGCAAATATTTTGTCACCCGCAACCTCTCCTCCATCATCGCCTTCAAGGTGCCGGGCAAGGACTTTGCTTCCTTCCACATCATCGCCAGCCACAGCGATTCCCCGACCTTCAAGATTAAGGACAACCCGGAGCAGCAGGTCAAGGGCAAATATGTGCAGCTCAACACCGAAAAATACGGCGGCATGATCTTCTCCACCTGGTTTGACCGCCCGCTGTCGGTGGCAGGCCGCGCGCTGGTCAAGACCGACAAGGGGGTAGAGACCAAACTGGTCAACATCGACCGCGACCTGGTGGTGATCCCCAACCTGGCCATCCATCTGGACCGCACCGCCAACGACGGCATGAAGTATAACCCGCAGGTCAACCTGCTGCCGCTGTACGGCGATGCCGCTTCCAAGGACACCTTTGACAAGCTGGTTGCCGAGGCCTGCGGCGTCCAGGAGGAGGACCTGCTCTCCACCGACCTGTTCCTCTACAACCGCATGAAACCGGCGGTCTGGGGCGCGCACAACGAGTATATGTCCTGCGCCAAACTGGACGACCTGGAGTGCGCCTTCTCCTCTCTGAAGGCCTTTGTCAAGGGCGGCAACAAGGAAAGTGTTTCGGTCTGCGCAATCTTCGACAACGAGGAGGTCGGCAGCAGCACCAAGCAGGGCGCAAACTCCACCTTCCTCTACGATGTGCTCAAGCGGGTCAACACCGCCCTGGGCCGCAGCGAGGAGGACTACCACACCGCGGTGGCTTCCAGCTTCATGCTGTCGGCGGACAACGCCCACGCGCTGCACCCGAACCACCCCGGCATGACCGACCCGACCAACCTGGTATTCTTAAACGAGGGCATCGTCATCAAGCACAACGCCAACCAGCGCTACACCACCGATGCGGTTTCCTCGGCGATTTTCCAGAAGCTGTGCAAGGAGCAGAATGTTCCGTGCCAGCACTTTGTCAACCGCTCGGACATCATGGGCGGCTCGACGCTGGGCAACATCGCAAACTCCCACGTCTCGCTGAACACCGTCGATATCGGCATGGCCCAGCTGGCGATGCACTCCAGCTATGAGACGGCGGGCGTGCTTGACCTGGGGTACATGATCGCCGGCATGGAGGCGTTCTACAACAGCGCAGTTGTTGCCGAGTGCGACGGCACCTACGAAATCCATAAGTAAACTTTCGTCCGGCACGCAGTTTGTCTGCCTGCCGCAGGTGAAAAGGAAACTGTCTAAAAGACCGATTGGCAAGCCCTTGCGGGGAGCCAGTCGGTCTTTTTCTGTGTGTTCAAAGACCGGGTGCGGCGTTGAAAAAAGAGGGAAAGCGTAGTACAATAAAGACCATAGAAAGAAGCGAGGAGGGGAAGAAATGGCAAACTGGAATCCCTGGCACGGCTGCCGCAAATACAGCGAGGGCTGTCAGCACTGCTATGTCTACCGCATCGACAGCGCACATGGAAAGGACGCTTCCCAGATTTTTCTCAACAAGGACTTTGACCTCCCCATGCGCCGCCGGCGGGACAAAAGCTATCTGATTCCGCCCGGCTCGCGGGTGTACACCTGCTTCAGCTCCGACTTCCTGCTGGAGGAGGCCGACCCGTGGCGGGACCGCGCCTGGGAGATGATCCGCTGGCGCAGCGACCTGCAGTTTCTGTTTATCACCAAGCGCATCCTGCGGCTGCAAAGCTGCCTGCCCCCGGACTGGGGCGAAGGGTATGAGAATGTCCACATCTGCTGCACGGTGGAAAACCAGCGGCAGGCGGACATCCGGCTGCCGGTTTACTGCAAGGCGCCCATCCGGCACAAGAGCATCATCTGTTCCCCTTTGCTTGGCCCCATCGACCTTCGCCCCTATCTTTCGGACAGCATGGAGGAGGTTGTGGTCGGCGGCGAGTCGGGGGAGGAAGCACGGGTCTGCGACTACAGATGGGTGCTGGACCTGCGGCAGCAGTGCGTCGAGGCGGGGGTGCCCTTCCACTTTATGCAAACCGGCGCGCGGCTGCTCAAGGACGGAAAGTGCTACCGCATCCCCAGAAAGCACCAGCACAGCCAGGCGCGGGCGGCGGGGATTGATTTTTGTCCCGGCGGGGAAAAGAGCCTTCCCTGGCAGCGGGAGAGCTGGGAGATGGACCGGGAAGAATAGAAGTTCCGGCCGCTGTGCGAAAACCTGAAAGGAACTTTACATTTTCTTTATCAATATTCTGTTGATTGGGAGTGTACTCCAGGTGATATAATTTTCTTGTTCAAAGATTGATTTTTCATCAGGAGAGGGAGATTTCATATATGGTAAAGAAAGCGGCATTGTTGGCGGCCATTCTCGTGTTGCAGGCGGGGATGCTGGCCGGCTGCACCTCCAATGAGCAGGCAGCTCAGTCCGCACAGTCCCAGACCGAGACGCAGGCACAGCAGACCCAGAACCTTTCGGTGCAGAGCACGGTGGAGCAAACCGCCGCCCAGCAGCAGGAGATACAGCCGCAGGGCAGCGTGCAGTTTGCCGATGCGGGGGAACTCAGCCAGGAGCAGCAGGACCTGCTCTGCGATTACATCGACCGCTACTATCAGATTCTGGGCAGCTTTGAGCAGCAGGACCTGTCCGACCTGTTTGCCTCCGATGTGCAGAACGGCCTGCTGGCCGAGCAGCTGGTGCTGGAATACGGCATTCAGGTGCGCTCCAGCCAGCGCTCCGACCTGCATCTGACCGGCTACAGCTCCACCCTGCAGGTGCAGTCGGTGCAGCAGGAGGAGGACGGCAACCTGCGGGTCATGCTGCGGGAGGATGTGACTCAGAACTTCGCCCAGCACCCGGAGGTGGACTCCAACGTGCTGGACAGCTTCCATATGTTTGAGCTTACTCAGGAGGATGGCAGCTGGAAGGTGGTCTCCCACACTGGCGGACAGGACCGCCTGTACTGGACCCTCTCCCGCTCTCTGCGCAATGGGGAGGGGGATGTCTCTGACCAGATGGAGCAGCAGGCACAGGAGCTGATCGAGCTGCTGCAGGTCAATGTGGCCCGCCGGGAGCAGACTTCAGACGAGCCGCTGCCCCAGGCAGCCAACGCCTATGACCGGCAGGCAGCGGTGGCGTACGCAAAGCAGTGGGTGACAGACCGCAACGATGAGTGGCCGGACTATTCGATGAGCGGCGGCAACTGTCAGAATTTTGTCTCCCAGTGCCTGCTGGCCGGCGGCATCCCGATGGATTCCAGCGGGGACGCGGTGTGGAAGTGGTACGGCGACACCCCCAACAACCTGCCGCAGATGGCGGGACGCTCCGCTTCCTGGTCGGGCGTCGATGAATTTTTGCAGTATGCCGCCAGCAATACAGGCAGCGGCATGGTCGCGGTAGCGGATGCGGACTATTACAGCGGGGAGATCGGCGACGTGCTGATCCTCGGCTACGATGAAGAAAACCTCTATCACGCGGTCATCATCACCGATGTCGTCACCGACGAGGAGGGGAATGTCGTCGATTATCTGGTTCACTCCAACACCGCAAATCAGGAGAGCTTCCCGGTCAGCGCCTACGGCTACACCTATCAGGTGCTGGTCAAAATCTGCGGATGGAATTAAAAGAGATTGAGGTAAGAAAAAAAGGAACGCGGAATTTTTCCGCGTTCCTTTTTGGACGAAAGGGGTTCTATTGCAGGAATTGGAAGCTTTCGGTAACGATGGAGGACTCGCTGACAAACTGGTCGACCGCATCGGCGTCGGCCGTGCCCGCTTCATAAGGGTTGGACTGCAGCGGGTACATGACGACAACCCGGCCGTCCTCGGAGGCACCGAGTTCGGTTGGCAGCGGGCCGCCCTCCGACTGCATCTGCTCCCACATGGCGGAGCTCATCTCCTCAAAGGTCAGGATGTTGGCCTCGCCGGTTTCGCCCTCATAGACGACATTGATGGTGTTGATGGTTTCGTCACCCACCTCCCGGTTGGAGAGGTCGTAGCGGATATTCTCCTGTACGCTCTCTGGCAGCTGTACCGAAAAGCCATAGTCGGTGGGGAAGGAGCTGGCGCTGGAGCCGGACTGAGAGCAGGCGGTAAAGGACATCACGCAGAGAACGGCAACGCAAAGAGAAAGCAATTTACGAAAAACGCTCATATAAACACTCCTTTTTGCTGGATCAGCAATGATGATGTAAATTCCAAAGTCGCCCGTGCGCTACATGTCGAGCACCCCGCTTTGCTTTTCCCTTTTTGAAGATTGGGAGATCCTTTTCTATACTATCAGTGTATTGCAAAGCGCGGTTTGTTGCAAGGGAAAAGAAAAAATTTACAAAAGATTCTCCTCCAGACAAGGCTCCATCTCCCAGTGGTGTGGAGCTGCTCTCCATCCGCAAACCGAAATTGGTGCGCGCTGATGCCTTTGCCGGGCAGCACTAGATCGCGTAGATGCGGTCCCTGCCGGGGTAGAGGTAGGTCAGCTCCCCGTCCTTGGTGAAGGCCACCGTCTCCTCGGCGTTGAAGCGGACCTTCTGGTTGTCCCACTCGGCGATGAAGCTCTCGGTGTTCAGCTCCAGCGCATAGCAGGTGTTGTGGTGCAGCGGGAAGTCACCGAAGGCGCCGGTGCCCTCCTGTTGGTCCCACAGGCCGACCACTGTGCCCGCGCTGTGTCCGAAGAAGCCGACCGGATGGCAGTAGAGCATCGGGAGCAGGCCCTCGGATTTGGCGCGGTCGAGGCTCAGCTTGAGAATCTCGTTGCCGGTGCGGCCGGCGATGTGCTCCTCGGCCACGATGTCCTGGAAGCGGTTGGTGCGGCGCAGGCCCTCCTGCAGGTACTGCGGCACCTCGGTTTCATTCTCCCGCAGCACATAGCCCAGACGCTGGCTGTCGGTGCACAGGCCGAAATATTGGATGCCAACGTCGTAGTGCAGCAGGTCGCCGTGCTGGATGATCGGGCCGGTGGTGCCGACGCCCGGCATCCCCTTGCGCTGGATGTCGACGTGGGGGCTGAACCAGAAGGTCAGTCCCAGGCGGTTGATCTCCTGCGCAATCCACTCCTCCACCTCGGTGGTGGTGGTCACGCCGGGGGTGATGACCCTGCGGGAGAAGGCCTCCTCGCAGATGTCCATCGCCAGCGCGTAGATGCTGCGGTAGCGGGAGAGCTCCTCCTCGGTGCGGGCCTCGATCCAGCGGGTGCACAGGGTGTAGGCGCTGGTGAGCTTGGTGCGGTCCTGTTCATCCAGCGCCTGAACCAGCTGGTCGTGCAGCGTTTTGGAAAGGCCGTCGCACATCGCGCTGATGGGTGAAGTGTTGATGCCAATTTTCTTGGGATTTGTTTTGCGGACAAAGCCGGCCAGCTGCTGCAGCTGATCGCCGGGCAGGGTATTGTCGTAGCCCTGGGTGTAGACGGTGGAAAGCCGCTCGTCCGGGCGGCCAAAGTTATAGGCGGCAAAGCCCGACTCGTTGTTGACAAAGACCAGGCAGGACAGCCTTCTGGCGGTCAGGCACAGCGAGGGGATCATGGTGGGGAAGACCGGATCCTCGTTGTACTCCCGGCAGAGGACGATCCACATGTCAAAGCCGGTCTCCTCCATCAGCCGGGGCAGCAGGTGATGGACGCGGAAAGAAAGTTGATTGTCCACAATTTCGTACTGTTTTTTGAGTGCTACAGTTTGTCTCATGGCAGATGCCCTCCAGTCAAATTGATTTCTTCTTTATTATAGCACAGGCGGGGCGGCATTTCTTCCCAAATTTTTTACAGCAGGTTTGAATCTTCGGTGAAATATTTCCCTCCCCTTCTCCGTTATATAGGTGAAAGGCAATTTTGAACCACCACCCGATAAAGATGTGAGGAGAATGTTCGATGAAATTTTTGGGTAATCTGGTATGGTTTTTGTTTGGAGGGCTCTGGATGGGGCTTGGCTGGACGCTGGTCGGGCTGCTGTGGTGCGTCACCATCGTCGGTATCCCGGTGGGGCTGCAGTGCTTTAAGTTTGCAAGCCTTGCCTTTTTCCCATTTGGCAAGGTGGTGCTGTACGGGGGCGGCGCGCCTTCGGTTTTGATGAACATCCTGTGGCTCCTGTTTGGCGGGCTGCCGCTGGCTGTTTCCTCGGCAATCCATGGGCTGATTTTCTGCGTCACCATCGTCGGCATCCCCTTTGGCCTGCAATGTTTTAAGATGGCGCGGCTGGCGCTGGCTCCGTTTGGCGCGGACGTCGCCGTGGCACGATATGCGTAATTTTGTTTTTTTAAGCGGGGAGGAGAGCTAAGGCGTTTTGCTTTGGCTTTCCTCCCTTTCTTTTGAACAAAATTATTTAGAAATTTATCTAAATAGTACTTGACTTTTCATGGGGGTGTGCTATAATCTATTTAGAAAATTTTCTAAATATTAATTGGAAAAGGGGGAAATCTTGTGGGATTGGCAGAAACATTCAAAGCCCTCTCCGACCCGGTAAGGAGAGAAATTCTGATGCTGCTGCGCAAGGGCAAGATGTCCGCAGGTGAGATTGCGGCGCACTTTGAGATGACCGGCGCGACGGTCTCCTACCACCTTTCGCAGCTGAAAAAAGCCGACCTGATTTTGGAGGAGCGCAAAAAAAACTACATCTACTACCAGCTGAACACCAGCGTCTTTGAGGAGATCATGATGTGGATTGCGCAGTTTTCCAATCAGCAGGAAAAGCCGGACGCGGCAAAACCGGATGAGCCGGATGGCCGCGCCTAAGGTAAAATCATCAAATACGACAGGAGGTATTGCGATTATGTTGGAACAGGAGAAGAAGGAGAAAAATTTAAAGTTGTGGCGGATTGCCGTCACGGTGCTGATGCTGCTGCCGATGGCGGAGATGCTGTTTGTGCTGCCCGGTCTGCCGGACATTATCCCGGTGCATTGGGGCGTGGACGGCTCGCCCGACCGCTATGGCAGCCGGTGGGAGCTGCTGCTCCCCGGCGCGATCGTGCTGTTTCTTGGCATTTTGCTGCTGCGCGATTCTTTTTCCCGCCAGCCCAAAGGGATGCGCACCGGCGGGCTGCTCACTTTGCTTGTCTTTAATGTGATTCAGCCGGTGGTGCTGTACGTCACCGTTCGGCCGGAGAGCGACATCATGGAATTTTATTTTGGCAAGATTGTCTGTGGGCTGATTTCGTTGCTGCTGATTGTGGCGGGTAACTATATGCCCAAAATTTCCTGGGAATACCGCCTGCAGCGCAAGCATGGCTTCCGCACCCGCTATGCCCTCTCGGACGAGACGGTCTGGAGCCGCACCCAGCGATTTGGCGGGTACGCCTACATGATTTCCGGCGTTGTGGGGATTGCGGCGGCGTTTGTACTGTCCGATCTGGTCTGTGTTTTGGTGATGGCCGTGGCGATCCTGCTCAGCAGCCTGCTCATCTACTGGTACTCCTGGGTTGCCTGGAAGCAGGTGAAGGGGGAAAATTAACGTGCACAGCGCTGCCGTGGGGGAAAAGGAGCTTGCCGGCCGGTACAAAAGGACTGTCAGACAGAAATAAAAATTTTACAAAAAATGGCTTTACTCCTCCCGGGCGATGTTGTATAATAAAGACAACTGAAGTTTTCGAGAATGGAAAACGGCAAATTTCGTTTAGGAGGAGAAACTTATGATCAAGAAAATCCTTTCTGCAGTTCTTGCCATGACCATGGTGCTCAGCATGGCGGTCAGCAGCTCTGCGGCGTTGGGAAAACCGGGCAAGGTGACATCTTCCACCAACTCCACCCAGTCCACTACCAGCAGCTCGACTTCCACCACCTCCCGTTCTTCGCAGGCCTATGACCTGTGCCAGACGTATCTGAAAAACGATACCCTTGCGCTGCGGATGCACAATACCTTCCTCAGCGGACTGAGAGCGGCGAACAGCAGAATCACCGTTGACATCAGCGGTTACAGTGAGAATGAGGTCTACACCGCCTTCCAGACCTCCCTGCAGATGATCTTTGACGAGCATCCGGAGATTTTCTGGCTCGACCCATCCCTGCAGAACGTGGTGATTACCAGCGATCATGACACGCTGATCTTCTATCCGCGTCCGGCAGCGGGCTATGGCACAGCCAGCTCGGACGGCACCACCGCCTCCACCATCAACACCACCGCAATCCAGAATACCCTGACCAAGATGAACAACATGGTCAGCAAGATGACCGGTTCCACCCGCTATGAGCTGGTCAAATCCATCCACGACACCATCGTCAACAATACCCAGTACCCGGCTGACCCGGACAATGCTTCCCACAACAACCATCAGGCGGTAGGTCCGCTGGTGGAGGGCGAGGCTGTCTGCGACGGATACGCCAAGGCGTTTAAGTATGCCTGCGACCAGAAAAGAATCCCCTGCCTGATCGTGGTCGGCACCGCCACCAACAACATCGGCGAGACCGGCACCCACGCCTGGAACTATGTCCAGATGGAGGACGGCAAGTGGTATCAGGTCGACACCGACTGGGATGACCCGCAGACCAAGGGCGGCAACAGCGTCAGCTACCTGATTTACGACTATTTCCTGCAGGGCAACATCGTCAACAGCCAGCGCGTAAAGGGCAGCTACAGCTATCCGGCTCTGGCCAGCAGCGATTATGCAGCATAATGTACAGATGAAAAAGAGGACCTCTGAGAGGTCCTCTTTTTTGCAGCTCCCTTTTTTAGGGGAGCGGATGCTATCGAGGAAATTTGAAAATGTCTGTGCTACAGTTATGGGATTAGCTGAAGCTTGTAGGCATACTTGCTCGAACAGCTAAAACGATTGCAAACACGCCAACGGCATAAACCGCAAGCCAAATCCGGAGTTTTTTGGAGCGGAGGTCCAGCTTTTTCTTGGCGATTTTTTCAAGAATCATTCCCATGACCACAGAGAATGCAAAGACAAATCCCCAGATGGCCCAACCGTAGTGGCCGTGTCCGTATGTGGCGCCCGCCGGATTGTGGCCGCACAGCTCGCCAACCAGCAGGGCAATCGCAAAACCGAGTAGCGTAGTAAACGAAAAATATTGTTTCCCGAACAATGCGGGGAGCGCAGATATGGCCATCGCGACCCAGAAAAGATGTTGGCGCAGCAGCCAGCCGTATAAGTAGCTCAGCTGCTGCGGGTCACTTCCAAACAGCCACCCCGTTACGCTCATCTGTGATTCGGTTGTTGTGAAAATGCGTCCTGCCAGATAGATGAAAAGGTATCCACCAATAACGGTCAAGGTAAGGAGCAGGTTTGACCGCAGTTTGTCCCGGCGGGCTTTTGCTTTCTTTTCTTCCTCCATTTTGTAGAGATAGGAAATTTGTTCTGCTGGGGAGCTTTCAGCTTCCCGGGAAGTGAGCAGAAAGTCGACCGTTGTACCAAAAATCTCTGCCAGTTTGAACAGATTTTCTGTGTTGGGGGCAGACTGGTTTGCTTCCCATTTGGTGACGGCCTGGCGGCTGACACCGACTAATTCAGCCACTTTTTCCTGCGACATCCCTGCAGCTTGCCGGCAGGCCTTGATTTTTTCGCCCAGTGTCATCATCTGCACCTCCTTTTGCTTGTCATTATACCAGAAAATTTCCCTTTTGACTACCAACTACACGGCAACTATCGGTTGCCATATAAAGAAAAATTCCGATTCACAATTTTTTATTCTTGTCATGATTTTGGGCTTGGAGCTTGCGATTGGAGAGAAGCGGCAATTGACAATCAAGGCTGATTGAAAAAAAGAAACTTTTACCGCAAGGTGTTGACAGAAGGAGAAATTTGTTGTATAATTACCTCCGTTGCCAAAACAGGGGAATTTAGCTCAGCTGGGAGAGCATCTGCCTTACAAGCAGAGGGTCACAGGTTCGAGC
>URGV01000032.1 GCA_900547455.1 uncultured Oscillospiraceae bacterium | reverse complement strand
ACTTGGGGAGCGAGGAGCCAAGTCTGACGACTTGCTCCCGAGGGGCGAAGCCCCTCGCAAAGAAAGTCCAGGTGCGGGGCGGAGCGCCCTTCCCATGGGAGGAGCGCAGAGGAGGGCTGACGCCCTCCTCGCAAGGAAGCCCGGGTGCCCCCACCCACCCCTCGGCAGAGAATAAAGGAGTGGTCTCTAGGAGAGGTTTAACCTCTCCGGAATGTACCGCTCCACAATGCTGCGGGCAGCGTCGTTGTCCTCCAGCATCAGCATCACCACATATCCGCCGCGCTCAAAGATGACGGCGTTCTCCGCTATCGAGGCGGAATTGTAAACGTCGTAGTTGGCAAATTCCCGCACCCGCGCGTCCTTGCGCTCCCGCAGCTGGGCGATGATGTTCTCCCGGTGGGAGTTTCCGTTCTCGTCCTCCCCTTCCTTGGGCAGCACAATGTAGACGTCGTCTGCACCAAAGTCGGTCTCGACATAGCGCACATACGCCGAGGTGTAGTCGTCCGGGTCCAGGCCTACCACCGATTGCAGCTGCTCCGCGGTCGGCTCCACCAGCCCGATGCGGCGGCCCAGCGTGGCGTAGATCTGATCCACCGCGCCCTGCGGGTCCACCGCCAGGGTGTCCTGCTCCTCGGACTGGGCAGTCTCCTCCTCGTCCGGCAGGGTGGTGTCCAGCGCCTCGCAGCCGGACAGCTGCAGGCACAGCCCCGCCGCCAGCAGCAGGCAGGCTATTTTTTTATTCCAACGTTTCATCCGTTTTTCTTGTCCACCTTTCCGCCCAAAGGGCCGTGGGGCCTTTTGGGGAAGTTTTCTGTTCAAATTATAATGCAAAGAAAAAAGGGGTGTCAAGCATTCCCCCTGACGTTTGCCAAAAGTTTACACCTTGCCGGGAAAATTCTTCATGGTTTTTGATAGGTGTAGTAGGAAATTTACCTTTTTTTCACTTTACCCTTCTGCCTCTATATGATACAATAATAATATCTTTCACCTCTTGAGATGCAATCCTGCAAGGGGAAATTTTGTTTTGAGGAAGGGAATTATCTTATGCAAACCTCTTTAATCGTCATCGTTGTCATCGCGGCTGTGATCGCCGTCGCCATCGCGGCGTGGTACCTGCGCAAATCGCTGCTTTTTTCTAAAGGCACCTATGGCAAGCAAACGGTCAAATCGATCCTCAAGCGCTACGCGCTCTCCCGCAACTATAAGGTGCTGGAAAATGTGACCCTGAACTATGAGGGCAAAACCCAGATCATCGACTTTGTGCTGGTCGGCTTTTTCGGGCTGCTGTTTGTCTCGGCGCTGCAGGGCAAGGGCGACTTTTACGGCGACCTCAAGGAGCCCCGCTGGAGCTTTGTGGACGATGAGAAAAAGGTCCGCTTTGACAATCCGGTGCTGGAGATGGACAAAAAGATCGAGCTGTTCCGCCGCCTGATGGCGCAGAAAAAGGTGTATAACCTGAAGGTGGATTCGGCGGTCGTCATCGTCGGCACCAAATCGGACGTCCCGATGTACCTGAGCCACATGCGTGAGGAGAACATCGTGATGACGGTCAAGGAGTTTAAGCGCTTTTTGGAGAAGGAGAAATTCGAGAAGGATAACGACGTCAACGTCGAGGAGATCGCCAAGCTGCTGAATAGCCTGGACTAAGATTTCACCAAATCAAGTTTCGCTTCCTTTTCAAAAGGAAGCAGGTGTCCAGCGGGCAGCGCCTGCTGGTCGCACGCCGCAGCGTGCGAAACACCTTGTCGTTCAAGCGCCAAGTCGCGCTTAAACTTTCTGCATCATTTTACCTTTGCGTTGCGCGACATGAAATTGAACAAAGTTCAATTTCCCTAGTTTCTGTAAGGGCTTTTGGAAGAGAAAAAGTTCCCGGGAAATTTACGTTTCGTACAACCCAAGCAAAACCTTCCGGTGGACGGTTTTGCGCCGATGAACTAAAATTTGTTTGGCACCGTCCTATGTTTAGGACGATGCGCTCCAATCTCAAAGAAAGGAACAAACCTGCTATGATTCGAACCTATCAGCCCGCCGATTTGGACCGCTTGATGCAGCTTTGGCTGCAGGGAAACCTGCAGGCGCACCCCTTTGTCCCGGCAAGCTACTGGGAGGAAAATGCTCCCGACGTGCGCCAGCAGCTGCCGCAGGCGCAGCTTTTTCTCTATGAGGATGCGGAGGGCGTGCAGGGTTTTCTGGGGCTGGTGGACGGCTACATTGCGGGAATCTTTGTCGATGCCGCTGCGCGCTCGAAAGGAATCGGCCACGCGCTGATCGAGCGAGCTAAGCAAACCGAGCAGAAGCTGACCCTGCAGGTCTACCTGCAAAACGAGCGGGCCTGCCGCTTTTACCGGCGGGAAGGCTTTGTGGAGGCAAGGCGGGGAACCGACCCTGCCACCGGACAGATGGAGCTGCAGATGATTTGGACAAGATAAAAAATCCCGCGTGATGTCACGCGGGATTTTTCAGATGGTTTACAGATAAAATTCCGGTTCCTTGCGGGGCTCCTTGAAGGTGGAGAGGCACCACGCGACCGAACCTTTGTAGGCGTCCGAGGTGAACTGCTTGGAGTGGATCGGGCACAAGCGCACGCAGGCCAGACACCGCAGGCACTTGCTGGCGTCCACCTTGCCAGGATCCTCGGCATCGATGGCGCCGACCGGGCAGTTGCGCACACACAGTCCACAGTGGGTGCAGCCGTTGACATTTTCCGGGCCCATTGGGTTGGAAGCGCCGCGCTCCCTGTAGGGGCGGTTGCCGGGGATGGTTCCCTTGGGCAGGGCGGAGAGATTCTGTTGGAGCTTCTCTGCGAGCTGCTTGCCGAAAGCTTTGGCCTTGGCAAGGTCGCTCTCGTCCGGGCGGCCGGTGGCGATCTCGCTGGTCAGCGAATGCTCGCCGATGCAGGCTGCTGCCGCGATGACGGCAAAGCCCTTTTCGGTCATCAGGTCCTCCATCTCGACCAGGCAGTCGTCATAGGCGCGGTTGCCGTAGACAGCAACGACGACGCACGGGGTGTTCTGGCCGCTGACATGCTGCTCCAGATACTCCCGCTCCAGCAGCGGCATCACGCCGCCATAGACCGGCGCGCCGGCCAGGACCAGCTCGTCCGGGCCAAAGGTAATGTCCGCGCTGCGGTTCTGCGGCAGGGTGAAGTCGTACTCCTTCACCGGCAGGCCGATGCCCTCGGCGATGGCGCGCAGGTTTTTCTGGGTGGTTTTGGTGGCGCTGAAATAGACAAGAGAAACACAGTTTACCATTTTTTGTACCTCCTTCGTTGTTAATTGAATTATAATACCGAGGCGGCCGATTTGCAATGCTGCGTATGGGAAACAAGCAAAAAGTGGAGGGAATCAGCGCATCGAGACGGCGTTGCGGAAGATGACCTTGCCGCCGTAGGGGTAGTAGTCGATGCCTGTGGTGCCCTCGCCGAGCACAAAGTAGCTGGTTTCCACCAGCAGCGGGAAGGCGGTGGCGTCGTCCATCAGCATCGTTTCGGCCGCGGCGTACTGGCTTAAAATCTGCTGGCTGTCGTGGGAATTTTCCAGGCCGGACAGGGTGCTGTCGTAGCTTGCGCTCTGGTAGTAGGTGAAGTTGGAGCTGGAGGTGGAGAGGAAGCGGCTGAGGATGTCTGCCGGAGTGTTGGCGGAGGCCTGCAGCGGCACCAGAGCCACCTGATAGTCCCCAAGACTCAGTCGGGAGGAAAGCTCGTCGCGGGAAACCTCCACAATATTGACCGAAACTGCCAGCGTCTGCTGCCAGGCCTGCTGCAGCAGGCCGCACATCTCGGGAATCTGGCTGTCCGAGGGCACCAGCAGCTGGATGCTGCGAAGCGTGTCGGCCTCCAGCTCGTCCATGCCCGCGCGGTAGGCCTCATAGGCGGCCTGCGGGTTGTAGGTGTTGACGGTATTGACGGTGGTCTGCTCGGTGTAGGACTGGGTGAACAGGGTGATGGCCGGCGGGATCAGCCGGTCATAGGTGTGCAGGTTGTCCTGCTGGTTGGCGCGCAGGAAATCTTCCAGCGTGCTGCGGTCGATGGCGCGGATAAAGCCCTGCCGCACCTGCTGATTGGAAAAGGCGCTGTGGGTCTGGTTAAAGACCAGCGCCCAGACGGTCCCCTGCGTTTCCTCGCAGGAAAGCCCCGCCTGCTGGGCCTGCAGGTACTGCGAATAGTCGGCCAGGCAGCCGTCCGACCTGCCCTCTATCAGCAGCGAGAAGAAGGTGGGAGCCTCCTCGCCGCGCTCGGCCTGTGCGGATGTCTGGACATCGCGGTCCATATAGAGGTAGACGCCCGGCGTCTGCACCGCCTGCGCGTCGTAGTAGCTGCTGTTCTTTTTCAGGTAGATGCGGTTGCCGTTTTCCCACTGCATCAGCGTGAACGGGCCGTTGGAGAAGGTCTGCGAAATAGAGGTGCCGTACCGCCCGCCCGCCGCCTCGAACAGCTTCTGGCTGCAGGGCATCGCCGAGGAGTGGGCCAGGCTTTCCAAGAAGGAGGGGTCGGCGTAGCTCAGGGTAAAGACGACGGTGAGGTCGTCGGTGGCCTGCACGCCAAGCTCGCTTGCCTGCAGCTCGCCGGAGAGCACCTGCTGGCTGTTCCGGATGGCGCTGTACAGCGAGGCGAAGGGGGAGGGGTAGATGCTGTTGAAGATGCGCTGGAAGGCAAAGACAAAGTCGTGGGCGGTGACCGGTGTGCTGTCGGCGTCGTCCCAGACCATGCCGTCGCGCAGGTGAAAGGTGTAGGTGAGCTGGTCGGCGGACACATCGTACCCTTCGATGACGCCGTTGGTCAGCTCCCCGGAGGGCAGCTGGCACATCAGCCCCTCCATGATGTTGTAGATCACCAGCTGTTCGTTTTCCTCATCGGCAAACTGCGGGTCCAAACTTTCCACATCGCCGGAGATGTCGTAGCGCACCAGCGACGAGCTGGCGCCGCACCCGCCCAGCAGCACCGGCAAAAGAAGCAGCAGGCAGACAATTTTATAAATTCCCATTTTCCAAGACAAAAGATGTACGCTCCTTTTATAGATACAGGCGGGCGCAGCCCGCTGTTGTTGTTCGAAAATCTTTTATGTAAACAGAGTATCTTCAGTGTATCATGCGCGCGGGGCAATTTCAATTCCAATATTATGAAACTTTGCTTTATTTTTCGCAAAGAGGGGACAGATGGGAAATTTTGCGCAGCAAAAGGGAAGGAGGTTGCAATCTGGGGCAATCGATGGTAGGATAGTATCATTGTTATGCGCTAAAGCGCAGGGCGTTTGGCGCGGCAAATTGTGTAATAAAAAATGATGAGACCAAATGACGAGATGAAGAGAGGGAGCGAGCAGATGAACATTGAAGAAATCTTCGGCGTGCGCGTGTTTGACGACGCAGCCATGAAAAAACGCCTGCCCAAGAAAGCCTATGAGAGCCTTTCCCGCACCCGCCGTCTGGGGGAAGCTTTGGACCCGGAGATCGCGGATGTGGTGGCCTGCGCCATGAAGGACTGGGCCATCGAGCAGGGAGCCACCCATTACTCCCACTGGTTCCAGCCGATGAACAACTTTACTGCCGGCAAACACGACGCCTTTCTTTCCACAACCGGAAAGGACGGCAGCATTTCGCTGGACTTTTCCAGCAAGGCGCTGATTCAGGGCGAGGCGGATTCCTCCTCCTTCCCGTCCGGCGGCCTGCGGGCAACCTTTGAGGCCAGGGGCTACACCACCTGGGACCCGACCTCCCCGGCTTTTGTGCGGGACGGGACGCTGTTTATCCCCACCGCCTTCTGCTCCTACAACGGCGAGGCGCTGGACGCCAAGACCCCGCTGCTGCGCTCGATGCAGGCGGTGTCCAAGCAGGGCGTGCGCCTGCTGCGCGCTTTGGGGAACGAGACGGTCAGCCGCATCATTCCGATGGTCGGCGCGGAGCAGGAGTATTTTCTGGTCGACTACAAGCTCTATGACCAGCGGCTGGATTTAAAGATCTGCGGCCGCACCCTGTTTGGTGCAAAGCCCTCCAAGGGGCAGGAGCTGGACGACCACTACTGCGGGCGCATCCGCATCCGGGTCGGCGAGTTCATGCAGGATCTGGACAAGAACCTCTGGGAGATGGGCGTCGCCAGCAAGACCAAGCACAACGAGGCCGCCCCGGCCCAGCACGAGCTGGCGCCGGAATACTCCACCGCCAACATCGCCTGCGACCACAACCAGCTGATTATGGAGACGATGCGCACCATCAGTAAAAAGCACGGCCTGGCCTGCCTGCTGCACGAGAAGCCGTTTGCCAACGTCAACGGCTCGGGCAAGCACAACAACTTTTCTCTGTGCACCGACACCGGCGAGAACCTGCTCTCCCCCGGCAAGAACCCGGAGAGCAACTTGCAGTTTTTGCTGATGCTCTGTGCCTTCATCCGGGCGGTGGACCTGTACGCGGATCTGCTGCGGATGAGCGCGGCCTGCGCGGGCAACGACCAGCGCCTGGGCGGCTGTGAGGCGCCGCCGCCGATCATCTCGATTTTCCTGGGAAATCATCTGACCGGCATCCTCAACCACATCGCTGAGGGCGGCAGTCCCAACAAAGTTGCGCGCGAGCAGATGGACATCGGCGTGGAGGCGATCCCTTCGGTGACCAAGGACGAGACCGACCGCAACCGCACTTCGCCCTTTGCCTTCACCGGCAACAAGTTTGAGTTCCGCATGGTCGGCTCCTCCCAGTCGCTGGCCTATTCGGAGGTGGTGCTCGACACCATCCTGGCCGACTCCTTCGACGCCTTTGCCACTCGTCTGGAGGGTGCACAGGACAAGGAGGAGGAGATCCGCCGCATCATCGCCGACACGATGCGCCAGCACGGCCGCGTCATCTACAATGGCAACAACTATTCGGAGGATTGGGTGCGGGAGGCACAGCGGCGCGGTTTGCCGGTGCTGCGCACCTCGGTGGAGGCATTCCACACCCTGACCGACCCGAAAAACATCGAGCTGTTTGACCGCTATCGCGTCTTTTCGCCCAAGGAGACGGCAGCGCGGTACGAGATTCAGCTGGACAACTATATCCACGTCATCCAGATCGAGGCGGCGACCATGCTGGAGATTGCAAAGCGGCAGATCATCCCCAGCTGCATCCAGTACAGCGGCAAGATTGCCGGCAGCCTGCGTCAGATGCAGGAGTGCGGACTTTCCGCCAAGCGGCTGCAGAACCATGTGGAGATGGTGGCCGAGTCGCTGGAGAGCATCATGGCGCTGACCGAGGAGCTGGAGCGGACGGTCAACCTGGCGTCCAGCTTTGAGGACCTGTACGCCCGGGCGCGGTACATGGCGGAAGACGTCTGCGGCGCGATGGACCGGCTGCGCACCCGCTGCGACGCGCTGGAGACGGTGGTGGACCGCCGCGACTGGCCGATGCCGACCTACACCGACCTCCTTCATAGAATCTAAGCGGCATGATGCCGCGCTCAATTCACGTATTGGTTGAGTGAGAGGTCTGGGCTTCTACCTCGCGGGACCGAGTTTTAGCAAAGTAAAGTTTTCGCCAGCCTTTTTCAAAAGGCTGTGGTTTCCAAAGGCAAAGCCTTTGGTCGAGCTCCGCAGAGCTCGAAAAGCCCTTATCGTTCAAGCGCCTTTGCGGGTGAATTTTGCAAGCCGAGAATCGGCTTGCAAAAGAGGGGGCTTTTGTAAGAGAAAAGCCCCCTGCTAGACTGCTTTGGGACGCCTCGTTCCTGCCGCATAGAAAAAGCGTAGAACCAAGCCTTGTAGACCAATCGACAAAATTGTGCTACAATCAAAGGGCAAAGATAAAAACGCAACGTGAGGGCAGCGTCTTTGTCGCGCCCTTGCAGAGCCGGTAGGTAGCCCGGCCGCACCGAAAGGTGTAAGTAACCCTCCCTCCTTGGGTCGTCCGTTCTTTGTTTACCGCAAATCATAAAGGAGGAATTGTTATGGACAAAGTGTCGGGCAAGCTGACCGTATTTTTTGAGGACCCGTTTTGGGTGGGCGTCTTTGAGCGCGTGACAAAGGGGCGCCTCTCCGTCTCCAAAGTGACCTTTGGGGCGGAGCCAAAGGAGCAGGAGGTGTACGCCTTCGTCCTCAAACAGTATCGCTGCCTGAGATTTAGTCCGGCTGTGGCGGCTGCAGTCAGACAAGCTGGCCATAATCCCAAGCGGCTCCAGCGCGAGGCACACCGGCAGACGCAGGAGACGGGGATTGGGACAAAATCGCAGCAGGCTTTGAAGTTGCAGCAGGAACAGTGGAAAGCGCAGAGAAAGGCAGGAGCCCGGGAAAAACGGGAGGAGGAAAAGGAGCGAAAGTTCCTGCTCAAACAAAAGAAAAAGAAGGAAAAGCACCGGGGCAGATAAGCACCGGAAAAAGAAATCGAGGCGGCGTCCATCAGGACGCCGCCTCGATGCGGTTTTTACAGCTTTATCCAGTACCGCTGGGTGATGCGGTCAGGCGTTTCGATCTCGTTTTCCAACACGCCGCCGTTGTGCTGGATAGTTTTGGCCGAGCCGATGTTGGTCTTGTCGCAGGTGAGCAGCACCCGGTCGATGCCGAGTTTGCGGCACTCCTCCAACCCCAGCCGAAGCATCTCGACGGCGTAGCCCTGCCGCCGGCGGGAAGGGCGCACGCTGTAGCCGATGTGGCCGCCGAACTTGAGCAGCCCTTCGTTTAAGCGGTGGCGGATGTCGATCATGCCGATCAGCTCCCCGGTCTGCTGCAGGACCGCCAGGTAGGTGGAGGCGGGAACCTTGTCGGGCGGGGTTGTTTCCTCCGAACGGTAGGCCAGATTTTTCCGGTACCATCCGGCAAAGTCCTGGACGTTGGCAAGGCCCCCTGTGCCGTCCAGATGCTGGTCGTTATTATTCAAAAACTCCTCGCGATAATCCCAAATTGCCTGCTCGTCGGCTGCGGTCGGCAGCACCAGTTTTAATCTGTCCATTTCGTTCCCTCCCAGAAATTGTAAAAGTAAAAATCATGCTGCTTTGGCGGAATGATTTTTTCTATTATAGGGCGGGGAGGGGAGGATGTCAAGGATTTTCGTATATTTAGCTGTCTGCCGGCAACTTTCTTTGTTCAAATGTCGGATTGATTTTAGGAGAAAATTTTGGTATCCTGAGAGAAAGAAGTGTTTCGATCAGCTTGAAAAGGAGGAGAAAAGGATGAGGAGCGCGGTTTGGCTGTTGATTTTGGGATTGCTGTTTGCCCTGACCGGTTGTGGGAAGGAGGAGCCTTTGCAGGAAGCGTTCAGCCCGCAGCAGGTGGTTTTGTACGCGCGTTGGAGCGAAGGGGAATACTGCGTGGTTTCCCGTTCAGCTGACGGCGGCGCGGTACAGGTCGACCGGTACGATGCAGAGCTGTCGCCGCTGGAAAGCGTGACGGCGGGGAGCTGGCAGGAGCTGCAGGGCAACCTCCCGCCGGATTTTTGCGCGGCTGACCGGGAGCGCGGTGTGGTGGTGACTGGAGCGGAGGAGGTCGCCTTGGACGAAACGATGGGGGAACGGTTTGCCTTCGGGGAAGGGAATCTTCTCTACAGCAGCCCGCAGAAGGACGCGCTGTACTGGAGGAGCGCGGAAGGGATGCAGAGGTTTGCGATGGAGGGAATTGTGGACTTGGCGTACTTGGGAGATGGCAGGGCATGGGTGAAGCTGCTGGATGAGGATCACCGCAACACCAGCGTCATCTTTGACCTGAAGAATGGGGAGGCGCTGGCGCAGCAGCAAGGCAGCCACACGCTGGAGCGTTGGGGCGAGAAGGTGGTGCTGCGCCCCAGCCTGGTGGACGGAGATGTCTCCCAGCCGCTGTGGGCCTACGACTTTGCGTTGGGAGAGTGGCAGCAAATTGAGCTGGCGTCCGACCTGCAAAAAAACAATCTCCGCTTTAGTGCGGACGGAAGATGTGCCGTCGCGGGGGACGATGCGGGCGTGTGGGTCTACGATACGGCTGATTTTGCGGTGGTTGGCAAGCTGGCGCGGGAGAGCTACGACCTGTATGAAAACGGTTCTTTTCACACCGTCTCCAACGATGGGACGAGGGTATTGTACAAGGAAGCTGGCGGGCAGGTCGAGATTGCGGCAGCTTCGTGACGAGATAAAAACAGGTCCGCAGGCAACAAGAGCGGCGGACCTGTACAAATTGGATGGCGCGGGCGGGGTATCGACCAGCCGAGACAAAAAAGAAAAGCTCCGACCTTACGGCCGAAGCTTTCTTTTTTGTGGTGCGGATAGCAGGAGCTTGAAAAGGTTCAAGTCCTGACCGCTCCGGGACAAAAAGAAAAGCTCCGACCTTACGGTCGAAGCCTTTCTTTTTGTGGTGCGGATAGCAGGACTTGAACCTGTATGAGTGTAACCTCACTAGAACCTGAATCTAGCGCGTCTGCCAATTCCGCCATATCCGCGAATCACGAGTGTTATTATAACATTGGATTGAGCGGTTGTCAACACCTTTTTGCAAAAAAATTATTTTTTTTGCGATTTTTTTTCGCGGGGGCCCGGACGGCGCTTCGTTTTCTTGCGAACGCTGTAACCAAAGGTGCCCAGCTTTTTGCCCGGCGCAAAATATTCCCCGTGCATATAGCAGGCAAGGTTGCACTGGTCCACACAGAGCTTGCCGTTTTCGTCCAGATATTGCTCGTCGACATTCACGCCCACGATGTCGGCCAGGAACATGTCGTGGCTGCCCAGCGGGGTGACGGTTCTGACCCGGCATTCCAGATTGATCGGGCACTCGGCGATGAGCGGCGCGCTCACCTGGTTGGCCTTAAAAGGGGTCAGCTTGCAGGCTTCAAACTTATCGACCTCCCGGCCCGATTTGACGCCGCACCAGTCCGCCTGCCGCACCAGGGTTGCTGGGGTGAGGTTGATGACAAATTCGCCGCTTTGTTTGATGAGCTCGTAGGAGTAGCGGCTGGGGCGCACCGAGATGTAGGTCATCGGGGGCTGGGAGTTGACGATGCCGGTCCAGGCCACGGTGATGATGTTCGGCTTTTCCATTGTGCCGCAGCTGACCATGGTGGGGGGAACGGGCGCCAGGAGGGTGGAGCCTTTCCAGAATACTTTTGCCATATTTTTCTGCCTTTCCATGTTGAGGTGTTGTTTTCAAGATTATAGCAGATCCTGCCCCGCAGGGCAAGCGGTTTGGGTTACGGTTTTTTCTTGTACAGCTTAAGAGAAATTCCGCAGCCGCTGGCCGCTGCCTGTAGGGCGGCCCTTGCGAGGGACGCTTTCTTTTTGGGGTCGGGTTCCTGCTCAATTTGCTGGCGGATCTGCTGGACGGCAGATTCGAGCACATCCAGCGGCAGCAGGTTTGCTGCAGTGCAGAACAGCGTCTTCTGCCGCCCGTCATTGCAGTTTTGCAGCAGCCACAGCAAAAGGCCCTCCCGCGTGGAAAGCTCCTCCAGCAGGTCCTCAGGGCCACTCTCGCGCACCCGCTGCAGATTGGCAAGCAGGTTGCTGTGGGGAAGAAAGGAATCGTACTGCACAGCTTCGGTCAGCCTTTGGCAGGGAAATTCGGCGCACTGGGAGCAGAACTCTGGGCGGCCATGTTCCAGACTGCACTGGATGATGGAGCAGGACTGGTGCCCCGCCCCTCCGCCGCAGCCGGGACAGCCGTTTTGCATCTGGTGGATGGGACACAAAGCGCAGCAGAGCCCGCACAGACTGAGGGCAGGGTGGGCGCGCAGGTAATTTTTCATGACAATTGCTCCTTACAGATGTAGCCGGCGGCGCAGCTCGCGCCAGGTGTCCCGCCCGACAAAGAGCAGCAGCGCCGCTAAGTAGATGATGCCTGCGGCGGCGGTCAGCACCGTCGGCCAGGTGACGGTGGTCCAGCCGGGCAGCAAAAAGAGCAGCGGGACGATGCCGAACACCGAGGAGAGCACCATGTAGATGATGTAGTCGGTGATGTGCTGGCGGCGGATGATCGAGGTGATGCCGATGACAATCATCGCAAAGGCGCACAGCGCCGGGATGACATAGTCAAACGACCAGCGCAGAAAGCCGGTCATCAGGTCGAAGATCACCGCCAGCAGCGCCAGGGTGACCACCTGATACAGCACATGCTTGCAGAACGAGCTGCGCTTGCGGATGGCCTGCGCCACCGTCAGCCAGCCGGCCCCCACCCCTGCCAGCACAAACAGCGACCACCAGTTGTGCGGCGTCAGCAGAAAGTTGAGCGCCAGGCACAGCACACAGGCCGCCACCGACACAAACAGCGCCACCCGGATGAGCAGGTTGTGCTGGTGATAGATGGTGGGCAGATAGGGGAAGATTTCGTCGTCATAGTGGGGCTGTCCGTTATCCTGCGCCTGCGTCAGCCGTCCCTGACACAGCGGACAGTGCTCGCGGGTGGACGGGACATAGACCCTGCATTTTTCACAGAATTTCATCGCAGATCATCCTCCAGCTTGTTGGACTGAATTTCCACCGGGATGCCCGCCTGGGTCAGCTGGCGGAAAAAGTTTTTCTGCACGTTGGTGCTGCGGAAGGCGGAGGTAAAGCTGACGGTCAGCTGGGAGCCGAAGGAGCAGACGCAGGCCTGCAGCTTGTCGGTGCTGACAAAGACGTCGAACCGGTTGACAAAGGGAACCGCCGCTTCGGGCAGGGTGACCTTGCCGATGTTGGAGATGCTGCCCGCCATGCAGGATTCGTTGAAGGCGTTGGCGATGCGCAGGATGGGGTCCTTGAGCACCAGAGGGATGGCGCGGGTGACAAGGTTGTGCTCCGCCTTGGAGAGGGCGGCCATCCGCGCGCCCAGCTGCTCGGCGGTCAGCTCCCGGGCAAAGACCTCCCTGACGTGCGCGATGACCTCCTCCAGCGTGCCCGGCCCCTGCGAAAAGTTGTAGCCGGCTTTGATGACGCCGAAAAAGTTGCGCGCGGTCTCGGACTGGAAGTAGTTGCGCAGGTTGACCGGCACATCCAGCACCACCGGGCGCTTCTTTTTGCGCAGCGGGATTTCCTGGGCAAAGGCAATGAGCATCATCGAGGTCAGCAGCACCGTCAGGGTGGTGTTGTAGCTTTTGGAGAGCCGCAGTACCTCCTTCACCGGCATGATGCCCTCGATGATTTTGAGCCGCCCCTCCGGCACCCGGGCGCCTTTGAGCTGGCAGGAACGCTCGTTTTTGGTGCGGCGGGCCTTTTGGTGGGGGTCGTAGTATTTTAAAAAGCTGTCCTCGTCCCGCTCGGCGGTGGAGGCGTCGTATTCGATTTCTGGAAGCAGGTCGGGCAGCAGCTGCGGGTATTTGATGGCCAGATAGTTGCAGACCAGCGTCTTTAAAAACTGCAGCGCGCCGGTGCCGTCGGTCAGCGAGTGGTAGACCTCCAGGTTGATGCGGTTGCGCCAGCAGGTGACCTCGAACAGCAGGTTGCGGCTGCTGGGGTCATAGATCTGCCCGCAGGGCGGGCGGTATTCCGGCTCCACTACCGGCACCAGCTCGGTCTTTTCCAGGTAGTACCAGAACAGCCCGTGCTTGAGCACGCTGCGGAAGATGGGAAAGGTCTCCAATGTCTTTTCGGTGGCCTGCTGCAGAATGTCCTGCTCCACCCACTCATTGAGCTGGCAGGCAAAGCGGAAAACCTTGGTGTCCTGCTTGTTGCTGGTGGGCGGAAAAATTTTGGCTGCGTTATCCAGCCTTGTCCAATCGGGTGACTGATCGCGCAAGCTCCTTCACCTCTTTTAATTTTAATCTGACGTATTTTGATCGGGATTTGGGGAATCCCCGCTTTGACCCCGGGCGTCTCCAAAGGTCTCGGAGAGCACCTGGCCAAAGCCGCCTTCCTTCCCGGAAAGAAAGGCGTTGATATACTGATAGGTTTTTTTGACCGGTTTAAATCCGGGGCTTAGGGACATGAAGCCGTGCAGCGCGTCGTGGATGCGGTGGATTTCCACATCGTTTCCGGCCTGCGCCAGCTTGATGCCGTAGGCCTCGCCCTCGTCGCGCAGCGGGTCATATTCGGCGGTGATGATGAGGGTGCGGGGCTGGCGGCTCAAATCCTTACTGACAAGCGGCGCGTAGTATGGGTTTTGCAGGTCGTCGTCGCCGGAGCGGTAGAGCTTCATGTAGTCGACCATCCGCTTGCTGGTCAAAAGGTAGTCGGTGCCGTTTGTGCGCACCGACTCGAAGGGGGAATTTTCGGTGTGGTCGTTGTTGGTGGCCGGGTACAGCAAAATCTGCTGGCGGGGCATGAATTCCCCGCGGTCCCGCGCCATCAGCGAGACCACCGCCGCCAGGTTTCCGCCCGCGCTGTCGCCGATCAGGGTGATGTCCTCGGGCGTGATGCCGAACAGGTGGCACTGGGAGAAAATTTCCCGCGCGGCCAGATAGCAGTCCTCGGGCGCGGCGGGGAAGCGGTGCTCGGGGGCCAGGCGGTAGTCCACCGACACCACAATGTGGCGGGTCAGGCGGGCCATGTTGGTGCAGACCTTGTCGTAGGAGTCGATGTTGCCGGTGACCCAGCCGCCGCCGTGGAAGAACAGCAGCATGGGGAACACCCCCTCCACTTCGGGGGAGAAGACGCGCACCGGCACCTCGTGGTCGCTGGCCAGGATGTGGTGGTCCCAGATCTTATAAAAGGGGCGCAGCACATGCGGGTGGGAGGCGTTGACGGCGGCGCGCTGCAGGCGGTAGCCGTTTTTCTTGTCCAGAATCTCGGGGTAGGAGAGCGCCTTGAGGGCGGCGCGCATAAAGGGATTGATCGCCATAGAGCAGTATAACATCCTTCTTTTAAAAATCGCGGCGAAAGAGGCCGCATTTAATTCTATTATAGCCGATTTGCCCGGCAAAGCAAAGGCTCAAATATGCGGTGTTTTGTAAATTTTTAGTCTCAGGGGGCAATTTTACCGGCTTGCTGTAAAAATACTGTAAAAAGGCGCCGCAACGGTTTGCCAAGAAGGCGGTGGATGCTGTATAATAAAGAAGATTGCTCTCCTTTAGCGGAAAGGGGAGGGCCAGGAGCGACAGGGACAATTGTTTTTTAAGATAAAAGGAAGTGTGTTTTTTTGACGCGGGAAATTTACTACGACAACAGCGCCACCACCCGGACCCGGGAGGAAGCGGCCAAGCTGGTCTATGAGATGCTCACCGATTGCTACGGCAACCCTTCCTCGCTGCACCGCAAGGGCTTTGCCGCCCAGCAGCGTCTGGAGCAGGCACGCGCGCAGATGGCGCAGGCGCTGGGCTGCCAGCCGGGGGAAATCTACTTCACCGCCGGCGGCACCGAGGCGGACAACCTCGCCATTCTGGGCGCGGCGCGGGCGCAGCAGCGCGCAGGCAGGCGGATTGTCACCACCGCCATCGAGCATGACGCAGTGCTCAACACCGTCGCCTTCCTCGAGAGCGAGGGGTGGGAGATTGTCCGCCTGAAACCGGACCACGAGGGCAAAATCTCCGCCCAGCAGGTGCTGGACGCGGTGGACGGCAGGACGGTGCTGGTCTCGATGATGGCGGTCAACAACGAGGTGGGCAGCATCCTGCCGGTGGGGCAGGTCTGCCGCCAGCTGCGCAAAGCCTATCCCCGCCTGCTCATCCACTGCGACGCGGTGCAGGCCTTCGGCAAGGAGGCGCTCAAGGTCGGAAAAGCGCTGGACGTCGATTTCCTCACCGTGAGCGGACACAAAATCTACGCCCCCAAGGGCTGTGGCGCTTTGTACATCAAAAAGGGCAGCCGCTTTCGCCCGGTGAGCTTTGGCGGCGGGCAGGAGAAGAATGTGCGCCCCGGCACCGAGCCGATCGCCAACCTGTGCGCCATGGGCCTCTCGGCCAGCCTGCTGATGGCGGAGCGGGAGGAAAATCACAAAAGAGTGACCGAAATTCGGGGCGCGCTTTTGGAGGGTTTGACAAAGTTGCCGGACATCTGCATCAATTCCCCCGCGGACTCGACACCATATATTCTGAATTTCTCCGCTTTGGGGGTGCGCTCCGAGATCATGCTCCATTTTCTGGAGGAGAAGGGAATCTATGTCTCCAGCGGGTCGGCCTGCGCCAAGGGGGAGCCAAGCCATGTGCTGCTGGCGATGGACCTTGCGCGTGAGCGCGCCGACAGCGCCATCCGCTTAAGCTTTGGCCGGTACAACACCCTCGACGAGGTCCCCGTCTTTCTGGAGGCGGTCAGCGAGGCGCTGAAGCGCTTCCGCCGCTAGGGACAAAAGGAACAGAACACGACTGATACACCCAAAGGAGTTTGTCAAGATATGAAAGAAATTATCCTGCTCAAAGACGGAGAGATCGCCCTGAAGGGCTTAAACCGCCACGCGTTTGAGGACCGCCTGATCAAAAACGCCCGCCGCAAGCTGATACCGGTGGGGTCCTTCCACTTCAAAAAGGCCCAGTCCACCATCTATGTGGAGCCGGACCGCGAGGACTATGACCTGGACGAGGCGGTGGAGCGGCTGCAGAAGGTGTTCGGCATCGCCGCCCTCACCCGCGCCTGCGTGGTGGAAAAGGACATCGAAGTCATCAAACGCACCGCAGCCGCATATTTAAAGGAGGAGCTGGAAGGCGTCTCGACCTTTAAGGTGGAGGCCAAGCGCTCGGATAAAACCTTCCCCTTAAAGTCCCCGGCCATCTGCGCGGAGGTGGGGGAATATCTGCTGGAGCAGTACCCGCACCTGTCGGTGGATGTGCATGAGCCGGACCTGGTGGTGATGGTGGAGGTGCGCGACTTTGCGGCCTATGTCCACGGCGGCCAGATCAAGGGCGCGGGCGGCATCCCGGTGGGCAGCGGCGGCAAGGCCATGCTGCTGATCTCCGGCGGCATTGACAGCCCGGTGGCCGGCTACATGATGGCAAAGCGCGGACTGGAGATCCAGGCCATCCACTTTGTCTCCCCGCCGTACACCTCCGAGCGCGCCAAGCAGAAGGTCATCGACCTGGCGCAGAAGATGTGCTCCTACTGCGGGCGCATCAAGCTGCACATCGTGCCCTTCACCGAGATCCAGGAGGCCATCCGCGACCAGTGCCCGGAGGATCTGTTCACCATCATCATGCGCCGGTACATGATGAAGATTGCCTGCCGGGTGGCGCGCCAGAACGAGTGCGAGGCGCTGATCACCGGCGAGAGCGTCGGCCAGGTGGCCAGCCAGACCATCCAGGCCATCGCCTGCACCAACGAGGCCTGCGACATGCCGGTGCTGCGCCCGGTGATCGGCATGGACAAGGACGAGATCATCCTGACCTCCCGCAAGATCGACACCTTTGAGACCTCCATCCTGCCCTATGAGGACTGCTGCACCGTCTTTACGCCAAAGCACCCGCGCACCAAGCCCCAGCTGAAATTTGTCAAGCTGGCGGAGGAGCAGATGGACGCCGAGGCACTGATTGCCCGGGCAATCGAGGGAATCGAGCTGCTGAACATCTCCAACTCGTAATTTTGGCAAAGATTCTTGCGCCAAGCAGGATTTACCGCTTGCAACAGCACGGCATTTGTATTATCATTTTTTTAGGAATTCTTCGGCCTCCTGGAAAAGACCGAAGCTGTAAATTGAGGTGGATATATTGAAAGTTTATGTAGTTGGGGCCGATGCCGCAAGACCTTCAGGACTGCTTGCGTCGCCCTATATGGAAAAGGAGATGCGGGTTCTGGGCTATCAGCCCGAGCCGCTTTCGGTTCGGGACGCCGGCGGCTTTTTGAAGGCGCTGCAAAACTGCGCGCAGCCGGATGCGCTGATCCTCTGCCCGCTCTCCGGCAATCTGCAGCAGGACGCCGCCTGCATCCAGGCGGTGGCGCAGGTCTGCCAGCGGGAGCTGGAGCCAAACGAGGGCGCGATGAAGCACCTGGTCAAGCGCCAGAAGCTCTCGCAGGAGCAGGCACAGCAGCTTGCTCTGCTGCCGCAGGGCGCGAGGATTTTCCCCTGCCATCAGTCGGCGCTGCCCGGCTTTGAGGCTGCAGGGGAGGGCTTTCACATCGTGGTGATGCCATCCGACCCGGAGGAGCAGATCAGCCTGTTCTTCAGCTACCTGTTCCAGATCCTCAAAAAGGCAAGCGCCTCCCCCTGCGTGGTGCGTGTGGCGCGGGTGATGGAGATGGACGCTGCCCAGGTGGAGCAGGCGCTGGCGGAGCTTCTGGACGCCCAGAGCCCCTGCGTAGCGGTCTACCCCAAAAAGTCGGAGGTCATCGTGCGCATCTGCGACAACAGTGCCGACCGCAGCAAGGCGGCACAGCGCTGCACCGCCGCTTTGCAGGCGGTGACCGAGCGGCTGGGCGACTGCGTCTACGGCATTGACGTCAACAGCATCGAGCACGCGGTGATGGCCAAGTGCGCCAAGAAGAATATCCGCCTTGCCTTTGCAGAGTCCGGTTCGGCGGGGCTTGCGGCCAAGCGATTTGGCAACGCCGACAAGGAGGGCAAGCTGGTAGCCTCCACCTACAGCTGCCGCCCCGAGGAGATGGACCTGGAAAAGCTGGGGATCAACGATAAGATCGGCAAGACCTTCGGGCCGGTCAGCGCCAATGTCGCCGCGGCGATGGCGCTGGGCGCCTCCAAGCAGGAGCAAAAGGACCTGATGGGCCTGAGCGTCACTTTGCCCAACGCCGCCGTCAAGACAAGAAAGGCGTATATCGCCGCAGTTTTAAACGGCCGCTGTTTGATGCAGGAGCTGGACGCGGGCAACTACCGGTCGCTGACCCAGATGACCGCCGACGCGGTGGCGCGGCTGTTCAACATGGCCAGAAAGCTGGCGGACAGCTATCCGCAGGCGCCGCAGAACAGCTGCGATGCAGAGGAAGCGGTGCTGCAGGGCATGGAGGTTGTGCCGCAGAACGCGGCCCTGGCAGCGGCGGCCACCACCGCCGTCGCCGGCAAGAAGCGCAGGGGCAAAAAAAAGAAGCAGGAGCAGGACGCGCCGGCTTCCAAAGCTCCCAAGGGCTTTAAGGGCATTCTGTACCGGCTGTTCCCCAACAAGGACGACGTCGGCTTTGAGAAGGTGCGCAAGATCCTGCTGTGGGTCTGCGTCCTGGTCTTCTGCGGCTCGGTGTTCTACCTGGTCGACTTCGGCGCACAGAACAAAAAGTCGCAGGAGAATCTGGCCACCCTGCAGAGCCAGATGGAGCAGGCGGAGAAGGATGTGGCCGAGGGCAAGATCAACGTCTCCAACATCGAGGGCTACCCCAACGACTACCTGGCCAAGTTCTATCCGTTCTATTTGGAAAATGAGGACATCAAGGGATGGCTGCAGATCGAGGGCACCAACGTCAACTTCCCGGTTGTGCAGACCTCGGACAACGACTACTACCACCGCCTGGGCTTCAATAAGGAGTACGACTACTACGGCACCCCGTACATCGACTACGAGTGCGACGTCAAGACCCCCAGCACCAATCTGATTATCTACGGACACAACATCCGCAACGACGGTCAGATGTTCAACGACCTGACCAAATATAAGCAGCTCTCCTTCTACAAGGAGCACCCGCTTGTCGACTTTGACAGTGTGTACAAGGAAGGCGAGTATAAAATCTTTGCGGCCTTCATCGTCAACACCCTGCCCGAGCACGACAACGGCGACGTCTTCCAGTACAACCACTTCGTAAACGCGGAGAACGAGGAGGAGTTCAACGCCTTTGTTGACGAGGTGCGCCGCCGCAGCCTCTTTGATACCTCGGTCGATGTCGAGTACGGCGACGAGCTGCTGACCCTCTCCACCTGTACATACGAATTTAAGGAAGCGCGCTTTGTCGTTGTGGCAAGACGGGTGCGCGACGGGGAGGATAGCAAAGTGGATGTCGACCAGGCAGTGGTCAACGAGGACGCATACTATCCGGCAGTTTATGCCAGCGCGGCGGAATACGCGGCGAAGCTGGGCCAGGTCAAGGGTATCACCATCGACGGTGACCGCACCATCAACCTGGAGGTTGGCCAGACCGCGACCCTGACCGCCTCGGTCACCCCAGCGGATGCGGAGATTAAGACCTGCACCTGGGATTCCAGCAACACCTCGGTCGCGACGGTGGATAAGAACACCGGCGTCGTCACCGCGGTGGGAGCGGGTACCACCCAGATCACCGCTTCGGCGGACGATGGCGGCTATGTCGACAACATCACCATCAACGTCACCGGCAGCGGAACGGAGCTGACCGGCATCACCTTAAGCTCCACCTCGCTGAACCTGCAGCAGGGCAGCACCCAGACGCTGAGCGCCACCCTGGAACCTGCCGACGCACAGGCCAGCTTGACCTGGAAGAGCAGCGACGACAGCATCGTGCGCATCGAGGGCAGCGGCAACAGCGTGCAGCTCACCGGCGTCAACACCGGCACAGCGAATATCACCGTCGCCTCCTCGGACGGCAAGATCAGCGCGGCCTGCGCGGTCACCGTTTCGGGCAACTCGACCGAGAATCCGGGCATCGTCTTTGCCCAGACCAGCCTGACCCTGACCGCGGGCCAGACCCAGAATGTCCGCCTGACCGTCACCCCAAGCGGTGCGGATGTGGGCGACATCACCTGGAGCGCGAGCAGCGGCGCGATCAGCGTTCCAAGCAGCGCAAGCGGCACCGAGGTCACCGTCACCGCCCAGCAGGCGGGCCAGGCGGTGCTGACCGCCACCACTGCCAGCGGACTGCAGGCCTCCTGCACCATCACGGTACAGGAGCAGAGCAGCCAGAACGAGCAGACCGGAAGCGTCAGCCTGACCATCAACCCGCTGACACTCAATCCGGGCGACGAGGGGCAGCTGCAGTACTCGGTCAACCCGGCGGGAACACAGCTCAGCTGGTCCTCCAGCAATCCGAGAGTGGCGGATGTCGACGACAACGGCTATGTCACCACCATCGTCTCGCTCTCGCAGACCACCAACGTCACCATCACCGCCACCGCGGCGGACGGCAGCTCCGCACAGACCACCGTTACCGTACTGGGCAGCGGCGGAGGCAGCAGCTCCGGCCAGACCGGCGACAATACCCAGACCGGCGACAACACCCAGGACAACACCCAGCAGGGCAACGAGGAGCAGGGCGGCTATGAGGGCGACCTGGGCCTGTATGCGGCGCAGTCCTACATGGAGGTTGAGTCCGGATACACCAAGCTGATCGACCTGTATGTCGACCGCCCGGAAGGCGAGGTCACCGTGGAGTGCAGCTCCAGCGACCGCAACGTCGCGCGGGTGGACGATGAGGGCATGGTCACCGGCGTAGGGCCGGGCGATGCGACCATCACCATCACGGCGACCGACGTCAACACCGGTGAGTATCAGACCATCACGGTGGACGTCAGCGTCTCGGGCGGCGGCGGTTACGGCACCAACGACTCGGCTTCGGATGAGGGCGAAGATCGTCCCAGCGGCGGCTACGGCACCAGCGACGAACGCGGCTAATCCGGCAATCCTTTATTAACAAATCCCCTTCCACAGCGTGGAAGGGGATTTTTGGTTGTGTGCTTATTCTGTCGGCTTCTGTTTCTCCCGATTGTCCAGCGAGAGGAAGGCCAGCGCGATTGCCACCGCCAAAATGGAAAGGTCGGTGGCGTGGACGCTGTCCATCAGGTCGTCGATAATCAGCATGACAACGGTGGTGGAGACAGTGTCGAGGATGAGAAAGAGAATTTTCTCCCCGCGGGCGCCCAGCAGTCCCAGCGTGCGCATCGCCTTGGGGAAGGCTTTGGAGAAAATCTCCAGCGGGAAGCCGCAGACCGCGCAGATGACAAAGAACAGCAGAAAACTGCCGGGGCTGTCGTAGGTAAAGCCCAGCAGACGCATCAGCCCGCCGCACAAAAAGGTGAGGGGGACAAGGGCGGCAAGGGCAATCAGCAGGATGATGGCGTAGCCGAGGATGGCGGTGAGCAGCTTTTTCATGGGCGGACCTCCTTTTGGGAAAAGTTTGTCAGGCCCAGCATAGCACAAAGCGGGATGTTTGTCTACCGGCTTCCTTTGGAGGCGGTGGGGCTTCTTTTGTGGATAACTGCCAAGCGGCGGCGGGCCTTTTGCGTAAAGTTTCAGTAAAAAGATGAAATGGAAAATGAGTGAGGGAGAGAAAACGAGCAAAAACGAGAGATTTTAAGAGAGAGAGGGCTATAAATTAAATTTTCGGCCACAAAGCCCTTGACAAGCTTTTTGCAATTGGATATAATAGAGAGCGTTGATTTGTCATCATTGGATTTTTGCGGAAAACCGATGGTATAAATTGTATTCGATACATTTCAAACAGGAGGTACCAATCAATGTCTACAACAATGCCAAAAGCACAGAACATTACCCGTAAATGGTATGTGATCGACGCTGCAGACAAGCCGCTGGGCCGCACCGCTGCCAAAGCTGCCGACCTGCTGCGCGGCAAACATAAACCAATCTTTGCCCCACATGTTGACTGCGGCGACCACGTCATCATCATCAACGCTGAGAAAGCTGTCCTCACCGGCAAGAAGCTGACCCAGAAGGTTCACTATCATCACTCCGGCTGGATCGGCGGCATGAAAGCCATCCGCTATGACAAGCTGATGAAAGAGAACCCGGAGAAGGCCATGATGCTGGCTGTCAAGGGTATGATCCCGGACACCACCATCGGCAGACAGGCTCTGACCCGCTGCAGAATCTACAAAGGCAGCGAGCACAACCACGCTGCTCAGAAGCCAGAACAGCTCTAATTCGGAAGGAGGACAATGAATTATGTACGAATCTAAAGCATACTTCTACGGCACCGGCAGAAGAAAACACTCCGTTTCCAGAGTAAGACTCTACCCGGGCACCGGCAAAGTTACCATCAACAACAGAGATATTGACGATTACTTCGGCCTGGACACCCTGAAGGTTATTGTCCGCCAGCCATTTGAAGTAACCAACACCGCTGGTCAGTTCGACGTTGTCTGCACCGTAAGCGGCGGCGGCGTTTCCGGCCAGGCTGGCGCGATCCGTCACGGCATCGCCCGCGCTCTGCTGCAGAACGGCGACGAGATGCGCCCAATGCTGAAAAAAGCAGGCCTGCTCACCCGCGACCCAAGAATGAAAGAGCGTAAGAAGTACGGCCTCAAGGCTGCCCGTCGCGCTCCGCAGTTCAGCAAGCGCT
>URGV01000031.1 GCA_900547455.1 uncultured Oscillospiraceae bacterium | reverse complement strand
AGGAGGTCCCTGGTGAGTCTTTGGTGACTTTCTTCTCATAAGAAAGTCACCCGGGTGCAGGGCGGAGCGCCTGCATCAGGGGAGGCTGGGGCTACCAGCCCCGCACAAACTCCCGGAGCCTAAGCCCGCTTTATAAAAAGAGAATACCCGACGCTTGCCAGCAGATAGCCGGCCGCCGGCGGCACAAAGGCGCAGCTGGCAGGGCTGTGCCGGCCCTTCTCCTCCCCGCCGGGGCAGATGGCCTTGGCCGGCTGCTCGATCGAGTAGACCACCGTCTGCTTCTGCACCCCGCGCTTCTTTAACTCCCGGCGCATCACCCGCGCTAAGGGGCAGCCGCAGCCGGCGGTTTCGGAGATGTCGCCCCAGCGCAGCTGAGAGGGGTCCAGACGGTTGCCGGTGCCAAGGCAGGTGACCAGCGGGATGCCGCGCTGCTGGCACTGCTCGGCAAGGTAGAGCTTTGCTGTGACGGTGTCGATGGCGTCCAGAATCAGGTCGGGCTGCTCGTCAAAGAGAAAATCCGCATTTTCCGGCAGGAAAAACTGTTCGTGGCAGCTGAGCTCCACCTCCGGGTTGATCGAGAGCAGCCGCCTGCGGGCGGCAAGGCACTTGCTCTGCCCGACCATGTCGGCGGTGGCAAACAGCTGCCGGTTGAGGTTGGAGCGGTCCACCGTGTCGCTGTCGACCAGAATGATTCTGCCGACGCCCATCCGGCAGATCGCCTCCGCCGCCGCGCCGCCTACGCCGCCCAGCCCCAGGATGGCCACGGTGGCGCGCTGCAGCTTGTCCATCTTTTGGGCGCCGATCAGTGTCTCGGTGCGGATTAACCAGTCTCTGTTCATGGGGTTGACCTCCTGTGTAATAGATAGAAAAATTTATAAAAATTTTTTCCCCAAAGTTGCATCCTGATGTGCAGCTTCAGGCGCAAAATGAGGTGTTAGTGGAAGGACTTTTGCCGCTGTGAAGGTGAGATTTTGCGCACAGGGCAACAAAAAGGGCGCTCCCCCAAAAAGAGCACCCTTGATTGTTTTATAAATACCCCACCGTGCCGTCGCCATGGCAAATTAAAACCCGTCGTATGGACAGGTGGGTTGCTGCCCAGCACCTTCACGCTCCCTTCGTCCGCAAAAGCGGGAGGTCTGCAATCCAGTGCCGGAGCGGGGCATCCCTTTTAAAAAGTGTTGGATTATAAAAACCATACATTCTCGAACACGGCAGGAGTACATGCAGTAGTTTTTCTTGAAAATAAAAATTTATTCTTCGTCCTCGTCCTCGGAGATGACGTCGTAGTCCTCCTCCAGACGCTCCATGAAGATGTCGGCAATTTCGTCCATCTCGTCCTCGTCGTCGATGGTTTCCAGAAATTCTTCGCCGTCAGCCTCCACTACCCGCAGAATGACCAGCTCGCCGCTGTCGGCCAGAGTCTGCTGCGGATCGTCATAGATGGGGGAGAGCGCAAGATAACGGGTGCCGGCGTTTTCAATCGAATCCAGAACCTCGAAGGTGTGCTCGACGCCGTCGTCGTCCTCGAGCGTCAGGATGTCGTTTCCATATTCACTGTCGATCATCGGGTACCATTTCCTTTCCTGCAACTTACGATATCTATTATAGCAATTTGACAGCCAAAGTCAATGACAATCTCAGATTTTATAATTTGTTCAATAAAAGATTTAAAATTTGTTGAAAAGAACTATTGAAAAACGCTAAAGAATAGGGTATAATAAAATCACAACAAAGGTAATATTAAATATAAAACAGAAAGGGTGATTCCTTATGAAAATGGAAATAGAACCAGTTACACTTCTTTCTGAGGAATCCAGAGTTTCCTCAGAGGAGACCCAGAGAAGATAATCAAAATCCATTCCAAAGCGATTGGAAAACCTGAAGACAGAGACTTCAAAAGAAATCTCAAAACAGGATAACCAAAATCGAAAGCAATATCAGCAAAGCAAAAATGGAAAAAGATTATCAGGGTTTTATATTTAATAAGATTTCAGCGGATGTAGTTGCTGAAAGAAAAGGAAAAAACCTTTTAAAAAAATCATGAAAACTGAATATCACAAAAGGGGAAAAAGCAACCCCACAAAAAAATGCAAATTTCAAATTGATCCGATTTGTCGAGTCGGACAATCAAAATAAATAATATTACCTTTTCATTGTTAATATAGATTTTGGAAAAGAAACCTAATTAACATTGATACCAAATGAATTGATAAAGGTGAGACCGATGAAATAAGCAGATTTGCGGCAAGGTAATTTCCAAACAAAAGAAGCCAATGCTACAGCTGACAAGATAACATGAAAACGTGATTGAGCCATAAAGGTAATGTGATAAAAAATGAAAGCATTTCCACAAAAGCCATTAATCGAAGGTTATCTGAAAGAATATGAAGCAGACGAGGGAACTACCAATGTACTAAGAATCTGATTTTCAAGACGGAAGACAAGATCACCCGAAAAAGAACCCATATCGAGATAATAAACAACCTGATATAAAAAAAGAGACCGCTCCAAAAGCGGTCTCTTTTTTTGAGGACAAAACAAAGGCGTCTTTGCCTTCTTCTGGTAAAAGAGCTGGCAAAGAAAAAGCGAAGTTCACAGACTGTATGTAGAAACGTCAAAAAGAATATGCTATAATAGACAGCAGAATGTGCTTTTTACCAAAACAGATCGATGGTGAATGATAAAAGTAGGAGATGAACCGATGAGCTATCCGCTTGTAAGGGAGTGCATCGCCCCCGGCGTGTACTTTTCCGCAATCACGGACAAAAAATTTAAGCATAACAGGATGTCGGTCAACCTAATTGCCAAGCTGGACCGGCAGAAGGTCACCGGCCGCGCGGTGGTGCCCTTCATCCTGCGCCAGGGCAGCAAAAACTGTCCGGACTTCACCCGGCTCAACAAGCGCCTGTGCGACCTGTACGGCGCGTCGCTGGGGGCGGGCGTGGATAAATTTGGCGAGTATCAGATCATCGCGTTGGGGATGATCGGCGTCGACAGCCGCTTCACCCTCCAGGGTGAGGACATGGTGCGCGCCTGCGCGGGGCTGCTGGCAGAAATTTTGCTGGAGCCTAATATTACAGATGGTAAATTTGACAAAAAAAATACCGAATTGGAAAAGCAGAACCTGCTCGACACCATCCAGGCGGAGATCAACGACAAGCGCACCTACGCCTGGATCCGCTGCAGGGATGTGATGTGCCAGGGCGAGGGCTGCGCCATCAAAAAGTACGGCTACAAAGAGGACGCCGAAAAGATTACCCCAGAGTCCGCGGCGGCCGCCTACGAGGAGCTGATCCGCACCGCACGCATCGAGATCATGTTCGAGGGCTGCGGCGACCCTTCGGCGGCAAAGGAGATTTTCCGCGAGAAGTTTGCAGGGATGCGCCGCGAGCCGATTGAAGTCAGCCCCAACTGCGCCCGTAATCAGCAGGGCCCGGTTAAAAAAGAGACCGAACGGATGGAGGTCAAGCAGGGCAAGCTGGTGATGGGCTTCCGGGTGGAGCAGATCGACAGCTACCGCAAGGCCAACATCGCCCGCATCGCGGTGGCGCTGTTTGGCGGGACGGCAAATTCGCTGCTGTTTAAAAATGTGCGCGAAAAGCTCAGCCTGTGTTATTACTGCTCCGCCGCCTACGACCGCATCTCCGGAATGATGATGGTGGACAGCGGCGTGGAGGCCCCCAACGCCGAAAAGGCCCGCGACGAGGTGCTGCACCAGCTGGAACTGCTGCAGCAGGGACAGTTTACCGACCAGGAGCTGGAGGAGACCAAGCTCTATATCCGCACCGCGCTCAAGGCGACCACCGATTCACTGGGCGCGATGGACAGCTGGTACCTGACCCAGAATCTGGGCCAGTCGCAGGTTTCGCCTGACGGGGAGATCGCGCTCTCCGAGCAGGTGACCCGCGAGGAGATCATCGAGGTGGCAAACAACATCAAGCTGGACACCGTCTATATGCTCATGCCAAACGAACAGGAAAAGGAGGGGGAATAAGATGAGCAGCCAGATCATTCAGGACAAGCACCTGGGCGAACAGTATATCCGGGTGGAGCATCCGTCGGGACTGACCATGCTGCTCTACCCCATGCCGGGATTTTCCACCACCTACGCCATGTTCTCGACCCAGTACGGCTCGGTCGACACCTGCTTCCAGGCGAAGGAGAGGGGAGAGCAGATTCGGGTGCCGGAGGGCATCGCCCACTACCTGGAGCACAAGATGTTTGAGAGCGAGGACGGCGACGCATTTGACCGGTACGCCAAGACCGGAGCCGCCGCCAACGCCTTCACCAGCTTCGACAAGACCTGCTACCTGTTCACCTGCTCGGGCAAATTCCAGGAGTCGCTGGAGATTTTGCTGGACTGCGTGACCCACCCCTACTTCACCAAGGAGACGGTGGAGAAGGAGCAGGGCATCATCGGGCAGGAGATCCGCATGTATGAGGACGACCCGAGCTGGCGGGTGACCTTTAACCTGCTGGACAGCCTTTACCACAACAATAGTGTCAAGGTGGACATCGCCGGCACCATCGAGTCGATTGCCAGGATCGACGCCGACCTGCTCTACCGCTGCTACAACACCTTCTACAACCTGCACAACATGGTGCTGACCGTCTCGGGAAATTTTGACCCCGACGAGGCGCTGCAGGTGGCGGACCGGGTGCTCAAAAAAGCGCCGCCCTTTGAGGCGGTGCGCCGGCCGCAGCAGGAGCCGGAGAGCGTCGTCAGAAAGCGGGTGGTGCAGCACCTGCCGGTGGCGCTGCCGATGTTCTATATCGGTTTTAAGAGCCCGGACGCCGGACAGAAAAACAACTTCTGCAACGTCATCTTCGACGAGATGCTTTTGGACATCGTCACCGGGGAGACCACCGAGCTGTACCGCCAGCTCTACAACGATGGGCTGATCAACGGCAGCATCTACGGCGAGACGATGGCGGGGCGGGACTATCTGTGCTCGATGGTTTCGGGCGAGTCGCGCGACCCGGACGAGGTGTACAGGCGGGTCTGCAGCGCCTTTGAGCAGGTGCAGCAGAACGGCATCGACCCGGAAGCCTTCCAGCGGGTCAAAAAGGCGACCTACGGCCGCTATCTGGGGCTGTTCAGCCGCCCGGATTCGCTGGCGAGCGCGATGACCAACTGTCATTTTGCGGGCATCAGCGTCTATGATCTGGTCGAGATGGTGGCAAACTGCACCCGGCAGCAGCTGGAGCAGCGCCTGCGGGAGGACTTCTCCACCGGGAACAGCTGCCTTTCGATCGTGATGGCATAAAAAAGAATAAGGAGCAATTTTTCATGGAACAGACAGCAAACACCGTTTCCTTCCCCGGGTTGGGGCTGGATTTTGAGGTAAACAGAGTGGCCTTTTCGATTGGGGACCTGCCGGTATACTGGTACGGCATCCTGATCGCGCTGGGCTTTATTTTGGCGATTTTGTACGTCAGCCGCCGCGCCAGGGAGTTTGGCGTGGACGCCGACCGGATGCTCGACGTCATTTTGGGCGGCGCCATCGGCGGCATCGTGGGAGCCAGGGCCTACTATGTGATCTTGCAGTGGGACTACTATGGACAGAATCTCAGCCAGATCTTCAACACCCGCAGCGGCGGCATGGCCATCTATGGCGGCCTCATCGGCGGCGTGCTGATCGGCCTTTTGATGTGCAAGATCCGCAGGGTGAAGTTCATGCCGGCGCTGGACCTGGTGGTCGGCGGCTTTTTGATCGGCCAGGGCATCGGCCGCTGGGGAAACTTTGTCAACATTGAGGCCTTCGGCGCCAACACCAGCCTCCCCTGGGGCATGTCCTCGTCGGTCATCACCGACTATCTCACCCAGCACGAGGCGGAGCTGGAAGCCATCGGCATGGACATCGACCCGAACATGCCGGTTCACCCCACCTTCCTGTACGAGTCGCTCTGGTGTTTGCTGGGCTTTGCCTTCATCGCGTGGTACACCAGGCGCCGCAAGTTTGACGGCGAACTGACCCTGCTGTATATGATGTGGTACGGCGCGGGCAGGGCGGTCATCGAGGGACTGCGCACCGACAGCCTGATGATCCCCGGCACCTTGCTGCGCGCCTCCCAGGTGCTGGCGGCGGCGATGGCGGTTGTGGCGGCCATCATCTGGATTGTCAAGACCAGCAAGGTCAAAAAGGCGGGCGGCCGTCAGCTGTTTGTGGACAGCGAGCAAGGCCAGCTGATCGCCCGCGGCGAGTTTTATAAAAAGAAAGCGGACGCCGGCCAGACCGAGGAGCCTGCAGCGGCATCAAGCCAGGAAGCCTTAACACAGGACGGCGCAGAGCAAGCAGCAGAGCAGACGTTGCAGACTGCTCCGGAACAGGATGCTCCAGAACTGGAGTCCGACGGCGTTGAACAAAGCGAAGAACAGGAGAAAAAGAATTAAGCTCTCCTGAAAAATAAAAGGACAATTGATGAGGTAAGGAGGAACGTTATGGCGACCATTATTGATGGAAAGGAGCTTTCCAAAAAGCTCAAGGAGCAGATGAAGGACCGCGTTGCCCAGATGCGGCAGCAGGGCATTGTGCCAAAGCTGGTGGTGGTGCTGGTTGGCAACAACAGCGCCTCAGAGGTCTATGTGCGCAACAAACACAAGGCCTGTGGGGAAGTGGGCATCGAGTCTGAGGTCATCAAAATGCCGGAGGAGACCACCCAGCAGGAGCTGCTGGATGTGGTCAAGGGCTTGAACGAGGACCGGACGGTGGATGGCATCCTGGTGCAGCTGCCGCTGCCCGGTCAGATCAACGAGAAGGTTGTCCTGCGCTCCATCCTGCCCGAGAAGGATGTGGACGGGTTCCATCCGGTCAATGTCGGCCTGCTCAGCATCGGCGACGATTGCTACGCCCCGGCCACCCCGAGCGGCATCATCGCCATGTTTAAAGAATACGGCATCGAGATTGCCGGCAAGCACTGCGTCATCATCGGCCGCAGCAACATCGTCGGCAAGCCGATGGCGGCGCTGCTGCTCCGGCACAACGCCACCGTCACCGTCTGCCACTCCAAGACCCAAAATCTGGGCGAGCTGACCCGCCAGGCGGACATCGTCATCGTGGCCACCGGACACCGCCACACCCTGACCGCCGACATGGTCAAGGAGGGCGCGGTGGTCATCGACGTCGGCATGAACCGCAACGAGCTGGGCAAGCTGTGCGGCGACGTCGACTTCGACGAAGTCAAGGAAAAGGCCTCGTTCATCACACCGGTGCCGGGCGGCGTCGGCCCGATGACCATCACCGAGCTGCTGGAAAACACCATCCTGGCGGCCCAAAGACATCACAGCTAAGTTTTTGCGAGGGGAAGAATCGGCGCTTCCCCTCGTTTTGTTTTCTTCCCCGATGGGGAAATCGCACCCTGCGCGCCGCCGGGACAAAATGCCCCCGCAGCAAAGCGGAAAAATCGCACCAAATCGGGAAAAAACGGCTTGACAAAGCCAAAAAGATATGATAGGATAAGTTGTACCGCATGTTACGGGCTTTTTAAGCGCGCGCTCAAGAGGGGCCGCCGCCTGGAAAGACAGCGAGTTTATACAGAAAGAGGTATATCAGTTATGTACGCAATTATCAAAACCGGCGGCAAACAGTATCGCGTATCGGTAGGCGACGTCGTTTTCGTTGAGAAGATGAACGCTCAGGAAGAGGAGAACGTAGAGTTCGAGGTTCTTGCTGTCGGCAAGGAAGATGGCCTGGTAGTAGGCACCCCAGTTGTAGAGGGCGCAAAGGTTGCCGGTAAAGTCATCAAAAACGGCAAGAGCAAAAAGGTTACTGTCTTCACCTACAGATCCAAAAAGGACAGCAAACGCAAAATGGGCCACAGACAGCCATATACCAAGGTTGAGATCACTGCCATCAACGCATAATGATCCGTGTGGAGTTTACAAAATCCGGAGAGTTGCTGACCTCCTTTTCGGTCAGCGGACATGCAGGGTATGACGACTACGGTCATGACATTGTCTGTGCTTCGGTGACCTCGGCGGTTCAGCTGACTGCAAACGGCATCACAGAGGTGCTGAAGCTGCCGGCCAAGGTAGATGTAGAAGAAAACTTAATCCGTGTCACCCTCCCCAGCCGGCAAAGGGAAAAAGGGCAGCCGTTTTTGCAGGCGCTGCTGTTGCATCTGAGACTGCTGGCACAGGACTATGAGGGGACGATCCAGGTAAATCTTTCGGAGGTGTACAACAATGCTTAAACTTAGCATGCAATTCTTTGCTCATAAAAAAGGTGTTGGTTCCACAAAGAACGGCCGTGACTCTGAGTCCAAGCGTCTGGGCGCAAAACGCGCTGACGGTCAGTTTGTACTGGCTGGCAACATCCTCTACCGTCAGAGAGGAACCCACATTCATCCAGGAGAGAACGTAGGCATCGGCAGTGACGATACCCTGTTCGCTCTCAAAGATGGCAAAGTAAAATTCGAGCGCATGGGCCGCGACCGCAAGAAAGTAAGCGTTATCCCGGTTCAGTAATCGAACAACAAGTTTTATGCGAAGAAAATCCCGAGATGACTGTCTCGGGATTTTTTTGAGCTTTCTTAAAAGGACGGCGCCCGCCTGCCAGGCTGCGCGCAGGCAAACCTTGCTTTTTTCCTCCCACTGTAGTACAATGAAGGAAAAAGCGAAGGGGAGAGAACAATGAAAGCAATCAACAAAAGTCTGACCCTGTCCAGTTTTCCAGACTGGATGATTTCCTTTTTACTGCCGATCTACTGCACCGGGCTCGGCTTTTCTCCGGCGCAGACGACCCGGATGTTCGCACTGCACAGCCTCTTTTTGCTGCTGGGCAAGCTGATCTCCGGACGGCTGTGCGACCGCGTGGGACGCAGGGTAGTCTTTTTGGCGGGGCTGGTGCTGATGAGCGGCGCCTACCTGCTGCTGGCCTTCGCGCAGGGCGCGGCGCTGCTGTACAGTTCGCAGGTGCTGGACGGTGCGGCGTCGGCGCTGCTGGCGGTGTCGGCCTATGCCATGCTGGCCGACCGCAGCGGGGAAAATATGGCGGTCGACCGCGGCAGGCAGTCGGCGGCCTCCAATTGGGGCGCGCTGTACGGCGTTTTTCTCTACTTCATGCTGCTCACCTGGCTGGGCTTTGGGCAGGGCTGGAAGGCATTCTTCCTGCTGTGCGCGGTGCTGACTTTGGTGGGCGCTACAAACAACTACAAGGACCTGCCCGCAGACCAGGGGACAGCAGTTCAGCCCTCTGCCCCCAAAATGGATTGGCGCGCCCTGCTGGCAAGCCGGGTGGGCGGCTTGCTCGCGGTGCGCACCCTGATGGCGCTGGCGCTCAACATGCTGGGCGCGGTGGTTGTGCTGGTGATGATGGGGCGCTTCGGCGAGGACATGATGCTGATCGGCCTTACCTGTCTGCTCCCCTCCTGCCTGCTGACCTGGCTGATGCCCAAAATCGGGGCGCAGGTCAAGCGCATCGGGGAGAGAAAAGCGTTTTTATGCTGTGGGGTGCTGGCGCTGTTCTTCCTTGCCTTTTTGGCAAACAGCCGTCAACCGGTTTCTTTTGGCCTTGGCTGGGCAGGCTATCAGGTGGCGGTCACGGGTCTGTGCCTGTCGATTGACGCGGTGTTCTCCTTCTCGATCACCGAAAAGCAGGAGGATGCTTCCAGCCCGCTCGTCGGGCAGCTCAGCGGCCTGTATTCCTGCAGCATCAACCTGGGCAGCACGATCTCCTCGCTGGTCAGCGGCCTTCTGCTGGAGCGGTTCGGCGACCTGACGCCGTTTCTGGTCACGGCGGTGCTGCTGGCGCTGACCGTGCTGGCCTTCTGGAAGGCGGCAGGCAGACAGACTGCTGTCGACAAAGCGTAAATAGATTTTTTTGAATAGGATTCTTCCACGCCGGCGATCCGCCGCGCGGCGGGGAGGCAGGACAATGGACGGCGGGGAAAAGAGGCGAAGATTCATGTTTATCGATAAAGCGACCATCCGGGTACAGGCAGGCGCCGGCGGCAACGGCGCGGTGTCCTTCCACCGGGAAAAGTTTGTGGCGGCGGGCGGACCGGACGGCGGCGACGGCGGCCGGGGCGGCAACGTCGTGCTGCAGGGCTGCCAGCACATCAACACGCTGGTGGATTTCCAGTATAAGCGCAAGTTTGTGGCGCAGAACGGCCAGAACGGCAGCGGCAACCGCTGCTACGGCAAGAGCGCGCCGGACCTGATTATCAAGGTGCCGGTGGGAACGGTGGTCAAAAACGCCGAGAGCGGCCAGATCATGGCCGACATCGCCGACGAGACGCCGGTGATCATCGCGCACGGCGGCAAGGGTGGCTGGGGCAACAGCCACTTTGCAAGCCCAACCCGCCAGATCCCGCGCTACGCAAAGCCGGGCCTGCCGGGTGAGAGCTTTGAGCTGATTCTGGAGCTCAAACTCCTGGCCGATGTGGGCCTGGTCGGCTATCCGAATGTGGGGAAATCGACCCTGATCTCGGTGGTTAGCGGGGCCAAACCGGTCATCGCAAACTACCACTTCACCACCCTGACCCCGGTGCTGGGCGTGGTGAAGGTGGCGGAGGAAAAATCCTTTGTCATGGCCGATATCCCGGGACTGATCGAGGGCGCCAGCGACGGCGTAGGCCTCGGGCACGAGTTTTTGCGCCATGTGGAGAGATGCCGGCTGATCGTGCATGTGGTGGACGTCTCCGGCAGCGAGTACCGCGACCCGAAGGAGGATTTCAAGACCATCAACCGGGAGCTGGCCAATTTCAGCGAAGAGCTTTCCAAGCGCGACCAGATTGTGGTGGCCAACAAGAGCGACATCGCCACCGAGGAGCAGATCGAAGACTTCCGGCAGTTTGTGGAGGAGCAGGGCTATCCCTTCTTCTGCATCTCCGCGGCCACCCGCAAGGGAATCGAGCCGCTTGTCTATGCCATCTCTCAAAAGCTGGACGAGCTGCCGCCGATCAAGCGCTTTGAGGTCAACTACGTTTCGGTGATGCCGGAGAGCGGTGAGGACAAGTGGAAGTTCGAGATCCATGTCGACGAGGACGGGGTCTATGTCGTCGAGGCGGACTGGCTTGTCAAGGTGCTGGGCATGGTCAACCTCGAGGACGAGGAGTCGTTGGGCTACTTCCAGCGTGTGCTGCGGCAGAGCGGCATCATCGACAAGCTGGAGGAGATGGGCATCAACGAGGGGGATACCGTCAGCATCCTCAACTTCGAGTTTGACTACCTGCGCTAAAGGAGGCTGGACATCACGGAACAGAACAATCAGCAGGCGGGGCAGAAGGCGGATGTGCGCCTCTACAGCCCGCAGGCGCTGGCCTTTTTGGGCGATGCGGTGTATGAGCTGCTGGTGCGGGAGCGGATTGTGCTCAAGGCAAACCGCCCGGTCAGCGAGCTGCACCTGCAGGCAGTAGAGCAGGTGCGCGCCTCCTACCAGAGTCAGGCCTATGCGGTGATCGAGCCGCTGCTCACCGAGGAGGAGGCGGCGGCGCTCAAACGCGGCCGGAACTTAAACTCGGTCAAGCCCCCCAAAAACGGAAATGTGCGCGACTACCGCCGAGCCACCGGCCTGGAAAGCCTGTTTGGCTACCTCTATGTGCAGGGCAGGCTGGAGCGCATCAACGAGCTGTTCCTGGCCATCGAGACGGCGCTGGAGGAGCAGCAAGCATAAATAAAAAGAGAATTGCAGCAACAGCAAAGGCGGTGATGGAAAAGTCCATCACCGCCTTTGCCTTTGGGAGGTTTATCGTTTGTTAGTAATTTCTGACGTCCGGTTTTCCAGGGTGCTCGGTCTTGCATTCCTGAGCTTCATTTTTACCATTTCGACCGGTCTGGACAGTGGTATTAGAGGGAGCGTTTTTCGGCATGTTTTTCTGGTTCTTTTTAGCCATCGTTCATCCATCCTTTGTTTTCTAAAAATCTGCGGCTTTTTTTGTTCAAAACCTTTCCGCACTCATAGTATGAGAAATTCGGGTAAAGATATTCATGCGGGGCAGGGAATGAAAAGGGTTTACACAGACTGCCAATTTTTTTCTCAAATATTTCATAAAACACCCTTGCAAGAGATATACCAATGTGGTATAATTTCTATTGAAGGAAGATCCATTGGGGCTCCATCTGGGAGAACCCGATGAGACAATAAAATGTAAGGAGGAAAACGTATCATGAAAAAATGGGTTTGCAAAGTTTGTGGCTATGTTTATACAGGAGAGACTCCACCGGAATTCTGCCCACAGTGCAAAGCGCCGGCTTCCAAATTTGAGGAGCAGGTAAGCGGAGAGGTTACCTGGGCTGACGAGCACAGAATCGGTGTAGCAGAAGGTGTTGATCCGGAGATCCTCGAGGGTCTGCGTCAGAACTTCCAGGGCGAGTGCACCGAGGTCGGCATGTACCTGGCAATGTCCCGTCAGGCTGCAAGAGAAGGCTATCCGGAAGTTGCAGAGTACTACAAGACCGCTGCTTTTGAGGAAGCGGAGCATGCTGCAAAATTTGCAGAGCTGCTGGGTGAGGTTGTCACCAACTCCACCAAGAAGAATCTGGAGCTGCGCGTAGCTGCTGAGGCTGGCGCCTGCGCTGGCAAGAAAGACATCGCGACCAAGGCAAAACAGCTGGGTCTGGACGCTATCCACGACACCGTTCATGAGATGGCAAAGGACGAGGCTCGCCATGGCTGCGCTTTCCAGGGCCTGCTCAACAGATACTTTGGCAAATAATCGTACCGATTCAGGGCGGGAACCGCGGAAACCCCGGGGCTCCTGCCCTTTGTTTTTCTGAGAGAACTTTTTGAAAAAGGAGATGAGTGAAGATGATTCTGGTACTGGAATATCCCAGATGCTCCACCTGCAAAAAGGCGCTGCAGTGGCTGCGCGACAACGGCGTGGCTTTTGAGGACCGCCACATCGTCGAGCAGAACCCCACCCAGCAGGAGCTTACCGAGTGGTACCACAAAAGCGGCCTGCCGCTTAAGCGGTTTTTTAACACCAGCGGCAACCTCTATAAGGAGCAGGGGCTCAAGGACAAGCTGCCCACCATGAGCGAGGAGGAACAGCTGGCCTTGCTTGCCACCAACGGCATGCTGGTCAAACGCCCGCTGGTGGTCGGCGACGATTTTGTCCTCGTCGGCTTTAAAGAGGCAGAATGGGAACGGCTGAAGGGATAAGTTGGATTTGTCATAGAAAAGCAAGGGGCCTGTTGGAAGATTCCAACAGGCCCCTTGCCAGTAAGAAATATGTTTAGCAGCTTCTGCTGTTTGGGCGATGATCTTTTCTTTTTAGCAAAGAAAAGGTGGAAAACCAGGAAGGAGATAAGAGCTGATTTTTCATTCTTTCTCCCGTTCGAGCTATGATCTTTTCTTTTGGTCCTACCTTTTCTTTCTAGTAAAGAAAAGGTAGGTTAAGCGACGCGGGAACGGATGAAGCCGGCCATCTTTTTGTAGAGGAGAAGGGTGAAGACGGAGAGGATCAGGCCCTTGATCAGGTTAAAGGGCGCCGCGCCGAAGATGACGTAGGCGATGATGCTGTCGATCATCGGGTTGACCGCATGGCAGGCGTCGATGATGGCCTGCAGGGGCATGATCTGCGAATAGAATGGAATCAGCATAAAGTAGTTTGCCAGCGCACCGACAACGGTGATGGTGACAGCGCCTGCGGCAACCGAAAGCGCAACGCCCTTGGTGGTGGGGTTGCGGCGGTAGAGCGCCGAGGAGACAACCGCAAAGCAGGAGAGGATGATGATGTCCGCCAGCTCGCCCACACAGCCGGTCTGGCTGGAGAACATGTGGATGATGTCCTTGATGCAGGTGACATAGATGGCGGGCAGCGGCCCATACATGAAGCCCATAATCAGGATCGGCACGCCGCTCAGGTCAATCTTTAAAAACGGCGGCATGAAGGGAATGGGCAGCTCGATGTACATCAGGATGGTGGAGATGGCCGCAAAGACGCCGATCAGTGTGACCATCCGGGTCCTGGACAGGCGCGGGAGCTGGTTGTTTTGTGGAAGTGTGTTGGTGTTTGTCATAGAATACATCCCTTTCTCAATGCCGGCAGCAGCCGGAAAGTTTGATCGAGAAGGTCTGTCAGTTTTGGGGAAAGGTATAAAAAATCCTCCCGAAAGAAATTTCAGGAGGAGAACGTGCAGAATACGCGCCGTTTCTTTATACCGGACTTTACCGTTGGTCTGGGATTCTCACCCAGTCTGCCGGTTCCCGTTGGGGAAAACCGGGTCGCGGACCTGTGGCTGACCGCCCATCACCGCCAGTGAGGAATTTCACCTCGCCCTGAAACAGACTTTCTTTTTTTATCATATTCGGTTGGAATGAAGAATGGCAAAACGTTTTATCAAATCTTTTTTCCACCCACATTATATACGAGCGGGGGCAAGTTGTCAAGTGTTTTTGCACAAATTCATTGTGAAAAAACAAACAAATAGACTATAATTTGACGAAAAATTATCAATCTGCGACCCAAAAGGAGGATTGATCTTACCAGAATTTTACCAGTCCTTTTAAATGGCGCAGTAGCCAATGCGGAAAAGGTGTGTTAGAATAAAGGTAAAGAAAGGGGGCGCAGGTTTTGATTCATTTGATCGGATTGGCGGTGGTGGCGCTGGGGGTGGCTTTTTTTGTCCTCGCGGCGCGCCGCATCAAGAAAAGACTTTACTGGATCGGTGCCTGCCGCTGCCGCGCCCAGGTGAGCAGGGCAGACTACAGGATTGTCCGGGATGAGCAGGGGGATATCGAAAGCCAAAACAGCAGCGCGGCCGTTACGATGGCCTTTGCCTGCAGGGGAACGAGCTATACGGTGAAAAAATCCTTTGACAAGGCGCTGGACGCGCCCCGCACCGGTGAGTGGCTGAAGATTTTCTACCGTCCGGATACGGATGAGTGGATCTTTTGCCGGGAGGTGCGGCCGTGGTGGACGCTGCAGCTGCTCTCGGGGGCGGTGTTTGTCACGGTAGGTGCGGTGGTTGCGGCGCAGGGATGGGATTTCCTGGCACAGCTAAACGGTTTCACCATGGAGCAGCAAAATCTCGCCAGCACCATGACCTTTTTGGCGGTGACCTATTTCTTTTTCCTGTTTAGCCTGGTGGCTGTTCTCTTTTTGATGCCGATGGGGCTCCGGTCGCTGGTAAAGCCGATTGGGTGGCTGGTGCGGAAGATGCTTGGGCAGCTGGAAGAAGTCCCTGCCCAGTGCATGGGCTGCATCGTGTATTCGGACAGCGAGAGCCATGACGATTACCCGCTCTTTTGCTGCGAAACCCTGCAGGGAACGGTGTACTGGCTCTGCCGCCAGTCTCGAAATCCCAGACACTATGCGCCGGGCACAATGCACACCCTCTACCGCGACAACAGGACAGGCGTTTATATGCTCTCCCCGGGGAAATTTGCGCCGGTACAGATGCTGCTGTCGCTCATCCCGCTGTGGTTCGCGTCAATCTTTACCCTTTCCTTCCTGACAATGATGGTGGCAGCGGTTGTCTGTACGGTGCAGGGATTTATGAGTCTGTGAAAAATGGTGCTGAGAGAATCAAAAAGAACAGGAGCAGGCCTGTCACAGGCCTGCTCCTTTCCCTTAGCCCAAAGGCAGCAGCATTGAAAAAAGCCCGAAAACCGCCCCGTACCCAACGGCCGAGAACAGGATGCCAAACAGCATCCCCGCCAGCACGTCGCGGGGAAAATGGACCCCCGCAACCACGCGGGAGATGGCGGTGAGGACAGCGCAGCACAGTGCCAGGATGGACAGCGGGAGCGGGAACAGCCCCAGATAGGTCAGCCAGAACAGCGCACACGCAATCAGGAAGGAGGAAGCGGTGTGGCGGCTGGGGCAGGAGCAGCCGTTTTCGTGCGAGAGCAGTGGGTCAAAGTCGAACAGCTCGCTGGGGCGGGGGAGATTGAGCGCCTTGCGGATCAGGCTGACCAGAATGAGCCCCGCGGCAGGCACCGCCCAAAACGAAAACTGGAGCAGATTCATCGTCCCGGTGCGGGCAAAATGGGCGATGAGGCACAGGGAAGCGGCGGCGTAAAAAAAGAACAGGGAGTAGGGCAGCAAGCGGCAAAGGCCGGTCATCACCTGCTGGCGGGCGGGGTTCCGCCGCGCCCAGCCGGTGAGCGCCCGGTACTGTTGTTGATTCATAAAAGGAACTCCTATCGCATAAGGTGTTGTGAAGAAGAATGGATACCAGGTCAGAAGAAAGCGAAGGTGCGGGGAGGGTCGTTATGGAACAGTGGATTGTACAGGTCATGCAGTCGGCGGGGCAGTGGGGATTTTTGATCATCCTGCTGTTGATGGCGGCGGAGAATATCTTCCCGCCCATTCCCTCGGAGGTGGTGCTGACCTGCGCGGGATTTTTGACCACCTGCAGCGAGCTGACCCGCTTTCAGGCCATCCTCTCGGCGACGCTCGGTTCTCTGTTGGGGGCGGTGGTGCTGTACGGCCTGGGCCGGGCCCTGCCGGTGGAGAGGCTCTCCCATCTCGGCTTTCAGCCCGAGGAGATTGAGGACGCCGAGCGGTGGTTTTGCAAGCGGGGAAAGATTGCGGTGCTGCTCTGCCGGTGTGTGCCGATGGTGCGCAGCCTGATCTCCATCCCGGCGGGCACCGCCCGGATGCCGATGCTGCCGTTTTTGCTGCTGACTGCCATCGGGACGGCGGTTTGGGACACGGTGCTGATCGGCATCGGCGCGGCGGCGGGCAGCTCCTGGCAGCTGGCGGCGGCAAAGGTTGACTATCAAAGCGCGCTGCTGCTGATGGCGGCCTTTTCAGTGGCGGTGGTGGTGCTGCCGCTCTGGCTGCTCAAAAGAAAGCGCGCAAAAAGAGAAAAGGAAAGAAGGCAAAAATGCTGAAAAGGGGAGCGATCGCCTTTTCAGCATTTTTTTTGCAAAGCGCCGCCGAATGGGTTTCCGGCAGCCGTCTGTGTTTTCGATGGGAAATTTACTTGACCAGCACCTTCATAATCTCGGCGACATAGACGTCGTGGAAGTCGCGCTGCGGGTAGCTGTTCTCCATCACCGCGCGGTCGGTAAAGCAGTCCTCGCGCAGCGTCTGGACATACATCTTGCGGCAGAGCAGCACGGTGGTGGCCTCCTCAAAGCAGGGAACACCGTCGATGTGGGTGAGGGTCAGACCGGATTTGGCGATTTTGTCCTCGTCCCGTCCGGAGACGGTGCCAAGGTATCCCAGCTCCTGCATCTTTTCCCCGCCAAAAAAACACAGGGAGAAGGTGTCGGCGTTGTCGACAAATTCCTTGGTGTAGCGCTGCGGGCGAATAAAGGCAAAGGCCACGTCCTTGTTCCACAGGCGGCCCAGCCCGCCCCAGCTGGCAGTCATGGTGTTGGCTGTCGGTTTGCCGTCCTTTTCGGTTTCGGCGGTGATCAGCATCCACTCCTTGCCGATGGCGGTGAAGACGTTTTGATGCAGTTCAGAAACGGGGATCGGGTGAAGTTGACTCATGGAAAAATCCTCCTTTGTAAAAACCTTCCACTATTCATCATACCCAATTTGCGCCGCTTGTCAAGAGCTTTGTGTCGGGGCGGCCTGCGCGCCAAAGGCGGCCAAGACTGCTTGCAGGCTGTCGGCGGAGAGGGAGAGGGTGGCGTCGGGATTGCGCACAAACGCCGCTGTCAGCGGCTGCGCCGGCTCCTCGGAGAGTTGGGAGAGAAAGGCAGCGGCCTGCCGGCGGGTGTCGTAGTCGGAGAAGATCAGGTCGCTGGTCCCGGCGTTGACGGCGGCGGAAAAAAGGCTGGAGGAGTAATCCTGCTGCAGATATTCCAGGTGCTGGTTGATGCACAGCGCCATCAGCTCGGGCAGCAGCTCGCACTGCAGCAGGGTGTCGGCAGGAACCTCCTTGCGCAGCAGCTCCCACAGCCACTGCCCGTCCAGCAGCTGCACCCCCTTTTCCAGCGTGATGCCGATGCCGCCGACGGTCAGCTCGACCTGCTCGGACAGGGTGAGGGCGGTGGGGCCAAACTGCTGCAGCAGCTCCTGGGCGGCCTCCTTGGAGAGCATCAGGTAGCGGTCGACCGGAAGGTTCCAGCTCTCCTGCAGCGCCTGCCGGATGCCCTCGATGCCGTGGGCGGCAAAGATTTTTTCGGCCGGTTCGGCAACCTGCTTATGGGTGAGCACCAGCTGCTGCGGGAAGGCGAAGATGGGAATGCGCCCCTCCACCGGGTCAAAGCGCAGCAGGAAAAAGAGGGAGGGATGCTCCCCCTCCTCACACAGCAGCAGGGTCATGCAGTCGGATTTGGTGGGCAGATAGAGCGAGCCGCCCTGCTCCAAAGGTACCTCCTCCTGCTGACGGGAGGAGGAAACGGCGGTGGGATTGAGCAGCAGCACCGCCATCCAAAAGACGATGAAGCAGAGAAAGGCGGAGGTGAACGCCATCAGAAAAGCGCGCAGGCGCATGGAAGAAAACATCGGCAAAAGGCCCCCTTTTGTTTTTCTGTCAGCATGGACAGAGAGAGGGAATTTTATGCGCAAAAGAGGGAAGGCGGGGAAAAACCCCGCCTTCCCTCTGGAAGAGTGTATGTCGAAAAGATAAGGAAGATTGCAGAAAAAACTACTGCGCGCTGGTCTGAACCAGCTTGACAACGGTGGCGCCCGAGGTGTCGGTGCCGTCGATGGTGCCGGTGTAAGTAATCTCCAGTGTGTCGCCGACGGTCATGCCGTCCACCTCCGTCTCATCCGCATCGTCCGGGATGGAGAAGGAAAGCTCCTCGCCATCCTCGGTCTGGATGGTCACGGTGTTCATTGTCGCGTCCAGGATGGTGCCGGTGATGGTCTGCTCCTCGGCGGGATCAGCTGTGCCGGTATAGACACCGGTATTGGTTGCGGAGCCGGTCTCGCTGCTGCCTGTTTCATCGGTTTGGTCGGAGCCGGTCTCATCGCTGCCGGTCTCGTCGCTTGCGTCGGTGCCGGTTTCATCGGTCGCGTCGGCAGCGGTCTCGGAATCGGTCTCGTCGGTTGTCTCCTCGGTGGAGTCGGAGCCGGATTCCTCATCGGTTGTGACCGTCTCTACATTGCTCTGGTTTGTATCGGAGCTGCTGTCAGTCTCGGAAGAACAGGCGGCAAAAGAAAACAGCATCAGCGATGCAAGCAATACGGCAAAAAGATTTTTCATCGAAAAAACTCCCTTCTGTATGATACGGTACGGCCCTCCCGCACCGTACCTATGCCATACAGCAGAAAGATGAATGGGCTGTGTATAATGTCGTAATTTATTGTTTTACAAATATTAAAATTCCTTCAAGTGAATAAAATAGGATGGAATTGCCTTTTTAGTTAAATTTTGCAGCAATTAGTTTAATAAAAGACAAAATCAGTATACTAGGATGCGGGAGCGGCAAGCTGCATGCCGGTGTGGTCGACCGTGTCGCTGTCCGGGTCGATGAGCTCCCCGACCGGCACAAGCTGGTAGCCCATCTGCCGGGCGGTCTGCAAAATCAGCGGCAGCGCTTCGGCGGAATATTCTGCGCCGGCGTGCAGCAGCAGGATGCTGCCGGGCTGCAGCTGGCGGGACACCCGCGCGGCGATTTCTTCGGCACTAAGTCCCTGCCAGTCCAGTGTGTCCAGATTCCACTGGATGGGGATACAGCTGGAGCGGTGGATGCACTGAATGACCGCGTCATTGTAGCTGCCGGACGGCGGGCGCAGCAGAACCGGCCTGACCCCGCAGGACTCCTCGATGTTCTGGCAGGAGGAGGCGATCTCCTGTAGGATTTCCTCCTCGCTCAAGGTGTCCAGGTCGCGGTGGGTGTTGGCGTGGCTGCCGATTTCCTGCCCGGCCAGCGCGATGGTCCGGGCGGCGGCAGGGTATTTGGCGGCCCACTCCCCCAGCAGGAAGAAGGTGGCTTTGACGTCGTACTCTTGCAGGGTGGAGATCATGGGCAGGATGTCGGCGTCGTCCCAGGCGCAGTTGATGCCGAGCGCAGCCTTCTTTTCATCGGTCTGCACCGAATAGATGGGAAGCTGCCGCCCGGAGGTGGAGGAGAAGGCCGACTGCACCGGTGGCACAAGAAAAACTGCCGCAAGCCCCAGCAGCAACGCGCCCCCGACAGCCGCCAGCGGGAGAAGGGTCCTGGCGCGCAGGGTGAAAATTTTCATAAAAAAGCCCCCTTTCTCCGCAATCTTATGCGGAAAACAGGCGGACTATCCCTAAAGGGAGGGAACTTTTATGCGGGAAGATTTTGCAAAAAGGAGAGGACCGCGCGGTTAAACGCTTCCGGACACTTGGCTGCGCAGAAATGGTCGCCGCCAGGAATGCGCACAAACTGCGCGTTTGGCAACGAGCGTGCGATGAGCTGGCTGTGGCGGTCGCGGATCATGTCCCGCTCGCCGACAATCACCAGTGCCGGCATGGTCAGGGCAGCAAGCGCCTGCGACGGGATGTGCGGATGGTTGACCATCAGCCCCAGCACCGCGCCGTTTTGCCGGGCCTTGTGCGAGAAAGGGGAAAGCAGGCGGCAGCAGCCGTATCCCAGCACGATGGGCAGCTGGGTGGAGAGCTTGACGCCGCCGGGCTCAAGGTTTGCGCCGTTGAGGATCAGCGACTGCACCCGCTCGGGATGGGCAAGGGCGAAGGTCAGCGCCAGATTGCCCCCGTCCGAAAAGCCCAGCAGGTGCGCCTTTGCAATCTGCAAATGGTCCATCAGGGCCAGCAGGTCGGCGGCAAAGACCGAGAAGTTGAGTTCTCCGTCCCCGCCGGTGGACTGTCCCTGTCCGCGGGTGTCCATCAGCACCAGACGGAAGTGCGGGGAAAAGGCAGGGATCTGCTTGACAAAATAGGTGTGGTCCTCCCCGTTGCCGTGCAGCAGGATGAGGGTGGGGGCCTGCGGGTCTGCAGGGAAGTATTCGGAATAAAAAATGTTGGCTCCGCTGTTGTGCAAAAATTCCTGGCGGGTGTCGCTCATCGAAAGACCTCCTTTTACGAGCTTAAAAAGTTTACAAAACCATTATACTATGGAAATTTATAACAGGCAAATGGAACTTGCAATCGCTGTCAAAATCCGGTATACTTTTGGTAGGAAGGACAATTTCCTTTTTGAAACAGACAGGACCGACGGCCGCAGCGCCGCCGCCTTTTACGATAGAAGGAGGAACCATGCATGAATAAAAAATGGAAGACAGCGGCGGTCGTTTTCCTCTGCCTGATCGCGGTCTCCTCGGTCAGCTTTTCCGCGGTGACTTTAGCGCGGGTGAGAAAGCTGGAGGACAACCTGAGCGCGGTGCAGCATTCGGTCACCAGCATCGACAGCGACATCAACTCCACCCTCAATTCCGCCATCACCACCATCACCCAGACCGCAGAAAAGAGCGCCAGCATCGTCTCGGACTACAAGGTGATCTGGGGCGAGTGCAGCCAGCAGAACCAGACGATGGAGATGACGGTGCGCATCATGCCGAAAGAGTTTGACGATCAGACCCAGGTGCGGCTGCGCTGCACCGGCCATTCGGCCAAAGATCAGGGCTACGACATGGTGTTCGATACCGAGGGCTTTGAGGAGCGCAGCGTGGACGCCGAGCGGGTGGAGTCCGGCGTGTACGAGGCGAAGATGACTATCCCATTGGTGGACTATGTCTCGCTGACCGTCGAGATGCAGGACGGCACCGCCATCCGCCAGGAAAAGCTGCAGGATCAGAGCGCGGTCTGGGGATTAAAGCTGCTGCACCCCCAGATGGAGGGCGGCTTTGAGAGCTTTGAGGTCGGTTCGGCGAACAAATCCTCCATCGATTACACCGCCTATGCCAAGGTCAGCCTGATGACCAGCTATGACGCAGGCGGCGCATCAAACGGCCCTGAGATGACCGGAGCCAGCATTAGTCTCTACCTCAACGGCGACGAGGTGGAGACACGGCAGCTTGGCCAGAGCGGTGAACAGACAGAGTCGGAGCAGCAGGAAACCTCCGTACAGAAAGAGGTGCAGCCCGACGGTTCGGTGCTCAAGGTCTACAGCTCGAACAACACCGAGTACCCCAACACCTGGCAGGGCACGCTGGGCGGGCTCAAAGAGGGGGATGTCGTCAGCTTTGTCATGCGGGTGCAGGACGAGAACGGCTTTACCTATGAGCAGGAGGTCAGCAGGACCACCTTTACTGTCAAGGACGGCTGGATTCGCAGCAGCGACAGCGGCGCTGCCGCCGACAGTCAGATTCTGGTGAAATAATGTTTGCGGGAGGGGCAAAGGGGCCCCTCCCTTTTTGTGGCTTAAAAAAGGAATCTAATGTGCAAGAAAAGACTTGTGACGGAGAAGTTTTTACCCCTTGCGCTTTTGGGAAAACAAAAAAGAGGAGAGTTTCTCCCAAAATCCCCTTTACAAATCCTCGGGGAAGGGTATATAATAACCTTGAAATAGAAAAAGCGCGCGATGACGGAAAAGGTCGTCTCAAGATAAGCCTTGCAGAGAGCCGGCGGCAGGTGTGAGCCGGCAGGCAGAGAGTCGATTTCCACTTCCAGAGCGTCCGGTGAAAGCCGGGGGGAGGCGCCCCATAAAGCGCCGGCAACGAGTGGCGCTTTCCTGTTTGGGAGGGCGCAATTTGGGTGGCAACACGGAAAAGTTCCTTTCGTCCCATGTTTTTGGGCGGGAGGATTTTTTTGTTTGATCCCGCCCGGCAGAGTGGAACGGCTATCAAAACAATTTTGTCAAGGAGGATATCACCATGCTGGATATCAGACTGGTCCGCTCCAACCCGGACCTTGTAAAGGAAAACATCAAAAAGAAATTTCAGGACGAAAAGCTGGTCCTGGTCGATGAGGTGCTGGAGCTGGACAAACAGTTCCGCGACGCAAAATCCCGCGGCGACTATCTGCGCGGCCAGCGCAACACCCTCTCCAAGCAGATCGGCGGCCTGATGGCCAAGGGCCAGAAGGAGGAGGCCGAGCAGGTAAAGGCGCAGGTCACCGCCATGGCCCAGGAGCTGGAGGAGCTGGAGGTCAAGGAAGGCGAGCTGACCGAGGAGATCAAAAAGCGGATGATGGTCATCCCGAACATCATCGACGAGTCGGTCCCGATCGGCAAGGACGACAGCGAAAACGTGGAGATCGAGCGCTTTGGCGAGCCGGTTGTGCCGCCGTTTGAGATCCCATACCATGTCGACATCATGGAGCGGCTGCACGGCATCGATCTGGACAGCGCCAGAAAGACCAGCGGCACCGGCTTCTACTACCTGTGCGGCGACATCGCCAGACTGCAGTCGGCCATCCTGTCCTACGCCAGAGATTTTATGATCGACCGGGGATTCACCTATTACATCCCGCCGTTCATGATCCGCTCCAGCGTCGTCAACGGCGTCATGAGCTTTGCCGAGATGGAGAACATGATGTACAAGATCGAGGGCGAGGACCTGTACCTGATCGGCACCAGCGAGCACTCGATGATCGGCAAATTTATCGACACCATCCTCGACGAGTCCCAGCTGCCGCAGACACTGACCAGCTATTCCCCGTGCTTTAGAAAAGAGGTCGGCGCGCACGGCATCGAGGAGCGCGGCGTCTACCGCATCCACCAGTTTGAGAAGCAGGAGATGATTGTCGTCTGCAAGCCGGAGGAGAGCATGGACTGGTTTAAAAAGCTGTGGCAGAACACCGTCGACTTCTTCCGTTCGCTGGACATCCCGGTACGCACCCTGGAGTGCTGCTCGGGCGACCTGGCGGACTTAAAAGTCAAGAGCCTGGACGTCGAGGCATGGAGCCCGCGCCAGCAGAAATACTTTGAGGTGGGCAGCTGCTCCAACCTGGGCGACGCGCAGGCTAGGCGCCTTGGCATCCGCGTCAAGAACAAGGAGACCAAGCAGACCTATCTGCCGCACACCCTCAACAACACCGTCGTTGCGCCGCCGCGCATGCTGATTGCATTTTTGGAGAACAACCTCAACGACGACGGTTCGGTCCGCATCCCGGAGCCGCTGCGGATGTATATGGGCGGCAAGGATGTGATTCGCCCTTAACGCAGGGCTGGGCTTGATGCGAGGAGGGCAACGCCCTCCTCTGCGCTTCGCCCTGCACCCACCGGGAGGGCGCTCCGCCCCTCCACCCCGGGTGACTTTCCCGACGCGGGGAAAGTCACCAAAGGCGCGCCAAGGGCTGCGCCCTTTGGAATCCCCCGG
>URGV01000030.1 GCA_900547455.1 uncultured Oscillospiraceae bacterium | reverse complement strand
GCCGCCCAAGATAGCACCTGGACGGCTTTCTGCGTAATGTGATAGATCAAATATTATTTTTTTCGGATTGCAGGCTCCGAAAAGCCTTGTATTTACAGCGTTCCTAATAAGAAACAATCATATGCCAGAGGAAGACAATCCGAACAAACCTGCTGAAAGCGAAGAGCCAAACTCCACAACTGAGCCTGCCACTGAACCTGTGGAGAATCTTACCGTAGAGAATTGTCCTGATCTTGCGGCACTCTTAGCATTGCGTGACCCAGGCGATCCTTCCGTTTCGGCATTTGCTAGTAAATACAGTGGCCAAGTTATTGAATTTGACGGTTGTGTAATGAATATGCAACATCATGGCGATTTCAATACACGCTGGGATGTTTTGCTTGGTGCCGGTGATTATGATGAAAATAGTGCTTTAGGGCCAAATTTCCGCCTGACGGATGTTGCCTTCTATGAAATGAATGTATCAGGTGGCGACAGTGTGTATGCGGGGTTAAATGTCCACGTTGTCGCAGAAGTTGGTGACTACAATTCCAGTTCCCAACTGTTTGAATTGGAGATTATAAGTATGACCATTAGGAACTGACAGTATTACAAAAAAATCCCGCAGATTTTCCTCTCTCTTTTGAGATAAAATCTGTGGGATTTTTTGTTTTCGGAGATTGTGAAATATACAAGGCGGAGCAGACTTGTATATGCACTGGCGACGAAAACGAGGGGTATCCAAAGGGGAGTATCCCCTTGGCTCTGGGTTTCCAATAGGGGCGAGCAGCACCCCTGTTGGCACACGACTTTTCCTCGGAAAGTCTAGTGTGTTATACCTTCGCTTCCGGCTGACGCCGGGAAGGGGCTGGCTGCGGCATCTGCAACTTGGGCAGATGGGCAGCGGGCAGACACTTCTCGGCGGCAGTAGGGCAGGAGGATTTTGTACGGTCACGGACGAAATCGGGATTTGCTCACAGGGCAAAATCCGCCTGACTGGAAAAGGAAGCAGAGGTATATCACCCTCCGTCCCGCCGCAGCGACATTGCCCTCGTTAGTCTGCTTCCCCTTTGGATTTCTCACGGCTCTTATAGACATTATACTGGTTCTTGCACCGCGGGCTGCAAAAGGCTGCATTGGATCGGCTGCCCAAGAACACCTTCTGGCAGTGTTTGCACAGGCGTAGGGGCTGGTCATCGTCCACCAGCATGAAACTGAACATCATTTGGATGCCCAACAGAAGCGAATGAAAGTCCCAATAGATGGTGGGCTTATCCAGCAGCTCGATGTGGTAGCTGGGGGCGATTCCGCCGAACGCAGCCATGGCCTTGCGATACAGCTTCCGCGCATCCTCATCAATAGAATCATAATCATTGTAGTACAGGATTGAGGTAGACAGGGTGAATGCCCAGTCCTTGAACTGCTGGGCAACCCAGTCATAGGGTTCCGCATATTCCCGCTGGAAGCTCATGTTCTTTGCCATCGGCTCATCCATGAAGGTCATGGTCAGGGCAACCATCGTCCGGTCACCGGACACGTTCCATGTGGATGTAATGCCTTTCTTCACCAAGTCCAGTTGGTCAAAGGGGTAAAACAGGGACAGGTATTTGTCTGTCGCCATGGATTCTTCCTTGATGAAATGGTTTTTCGGCAAGTATACCGCCTCATAGTCCATAAAGGACGGTGTGGTGGGCAGGGCAGTCATCAGCCCCAGCAAGCCGTACCGGGTGACAAACTCCATTACCGCCTTTTCCACTTCTGCCTCCGGTTTGCGTCCCATCATCAGCATCCCCACATTCAGCGCATCCAGCACAATGTTGGGGACTTCTTTCAGAGGATTGTAGACATCCGGCTTTGCGTTTTTGCCGGGAGTAATATACCGTTTACCATCTTCCGCTGTTTTCAGCTCATAGTGATCGTACCGCACCCAATGGGAACGGGACTGCTCAAACAAATTTTTCATCATACACGCCTTCCCTCTTTAATCGTCCCAATTATTAGGGGCGGTTTTTCTTTTTTCTGCGCTTGGTCTTGTTTTCCCGCCGGATCACGGCATCCTTGCCCTGTTTCCTTGCAATTTTCGAGTATTCCTCCAAAAACTGGCGCTCCCGCAAGGTTAAGCTGCCGCCATGCTCCTGTTTGCCGCACAGATGGTCATACATCTGGCGCTGCAATTTCTTGTGGATGGTTTTCCGCAGCTTGCGGATATTGCGGTCAGACTGCCCACGGATAGCGGCAAGCCGGGTGGTGCTGTACAGCCGCAAAGAGAGAAAATATAGGACTTCCTTGTGTTCCTCGCTCAGTTCCTCCACCATGCGGGAAACAAAGGCATCGGCGGTCAGGTTGTGCATCTCATAGGGGCAGTCAAACAGAATGTCCAGAAAGTTCCCGGACATCAGCTGCCGGTATGTGGGGTTGTTCATCCAGCGAGGAATGAGCTTCGGCTCCGGCACCGCCTGATATTCCAGCGGCACATCCCCACGGAGGTTTTCGTGGTCCCGCTCCCGGCGCTCCCGGTTCCGGTCCAGCTTGTCCCATTCGTCCACGACTACCCGGAAATCGCTTTCGGTGCGGGCCGCTTCCTCCAGCCGACGCATGGCTTCCGCCCGGATCTCCCGTTTCAGTCGCTTTTCGCTGACCGGAGCAGCTTCTTCTTCCTCAGTCTCCAGCTCGGCATCATAATCAACGGGATGCTCGTCCTGCTCCAGCTCGCTTTCCAGCTCTGCACGACGTTCTTCCGCAAGGGCCTGTTCCAGCGTTTCTTCCGCCGATCCGGCGGCTGCGTCCTCATCCCATTCGGTGAAGCCATCTTCGGTATCCAGAAGCTCGTCATCTGTGAGATACGTCATGACTCCACCCCCTTCAAAATTTTTTATGATTTTTCAAAAAATGGTTCCGTTTTACACCCGGGATTTCTCCTATTAGTGAAAGGATAATCTAAAAGCAGATTACTTTTTTCGGAACTGTACCAACATTATACAACAGCTGCGCCGGAAGCGCAAGAAAGAGAGGCTCTATGGGAAAAACGGCATCCGATCATTTTTCAGAGGGGAGGGAGCGAAAATGACGCTATTTGAACTGGTGAAGCAAACGATTCTGGTGCGAGATGCAGCGGAACATTACGGCTTGCAGGTCAACCGCAGTGGGATGTGCCGCTGCCCATTCCACGATGACCGGCACCCCAGCATGAAGCTGAATGAAAAGTATTTTTACTGCTTCGGCTGCGGGGCCACCGGCGATGTGATCGACCTTGTGGCAAGGCTCTTTGGTTTGAGCAGCTTCGAGGCGGCACAAAAGCTGGCACAGGATTTCGGGATTGACCCGGATAAGCCCCCGGCGGCCATTGCTCTACCCAAGCCGAAACGTTCCCTGCTGTCGGCATACCGGCAGGAGGAAGGTCGCTGTCTGCGGGTGCTATGCGATTATCTGCATCTTTTAGAACGCTGGATGGTGCAGTACGCACCCAAGACACCCGAAGATGCTTTGGATGACCGGTTTGTGGAAGCCTGTCAGATGCTGGACTATGTGGAGTATCTGGCAGATTTGCTCATTGCCGCCGAGCTGGAACAGCGGGTAAGAATCGTAGAAATGTTGAACAAGGATGGCCTGATTGCCGGTTTGGAGAAACGGCTGGACAGGCTGAAAAAGGAGGACGATGCCCATGAAAAACAAAGCGCAGCTTGACGGGATGCCCGTCTGGTTCGATGACAAAAGCATCAACGAAGCCCTGTTTTGTGAGGAGTTCTTGCAGACGCACAAGATCATCTTCACAAACGGGGCTTTTTTCACGCCCGAAGGCCGTGTGACCGATGAACTGCCCCTGCGGGGAGAGATTTTTGAGGAGCTGAAATGCTGTGCAGTCAGCAATATTCCCCGTAAAATCAGCAACATCGTGGAACTGATGAAGCTGGCGGCGCTGGCAGAGGATTTTCCTCCGGAGGCGGACCGGATTCATCTCTCCAACGGGACGCTTTTTCTGGACGGGAGGTTTGTGGAGGGAAAACCTGAAATCGTCCGCAACCGTTTCCCCGTGGCCTACAACCCCAACGCCCCAAAGCCTGTTCTCTGGCTGCAATTTCTGGATGGCCTGCTCTACCCGGAGGACATCCCCACCTTGCAGGAATATATCGGCTACTGCCTGATTCCCAGCAACAAGGGACAACGGATGATGGTCATTAAGGGTAGCGGCGGCGAGGGCAAGTCGCAGATCGGCGCTGTTCTGGGAACTTTGTTCGGCTCCAACATGAAGGATGGCAGCATCGGGAAAATATCCGAGAACCGTTTTGCCCGTGCTGACCTGGAACATATCCTCCTGTGCGTGGACGACGATATGCGGATGGAAGCCCTGCGCCAGACCAACTATGTGAAATCCATTGTCACCGCCCAGGGCAAGATGGATTTGGAGCGCAAGGGCAAGCAGAGCTATCAGGGATGGATGTGCGCCCGGCTGCTGGCCTTCTCCAACGGGGATTTGCAGGCGCTGTTTGACAGGAGCGACGGATTTTACCGTCGCCAACTGGTGCTGACCACGAAAGAAAAACCGGCTGGCCGTGTGGACGATCCCGACCTGGCCGAGAAGATGAAAGCTGAGGTGGAGGGCATTCTGCTGTGGGCCTTTGAGGGATTGCAGCGACTGGCATCCAACAACTTCAAGTTTACCGAAAGTGACCGTACCAGAGAAAACCGGGAGGCAGTCAAACGGGACAATAACAATGTCTATGATTTTCTGGATTCTGACGGATATGTTCGCCTGAAAGTCGATCTATCTGCCAGCTCCAAAGAGCTGTATGAGGCATACCAGATTTACTGCACCGAAAACAATCTGCCCGCCCTGAAACCCCGCAGCTTCAGCGAAGCCCTGATTGCCTGCCAGAGCCGCTACAATCTGGAATACTGCAACAATGTGACCAATGCCGCCGGACGGCGGGTGCGTGGCTTTCTGGGAATTGAGGTGCTGGTGAGAAACAATATGTCGGTGTTTTCCGGTAATTCGATGCGTACGTACGTACCGGAAGATGTACCGGAGGAATGGCGGCGCTGAGCCATGTACGTACGTACGCTTTGGTTGACCGTATTCTTGCTTTTATAGTTAAAAAGGAGGGAAAATGATGAGCAGACCTCAATATGCCATTCTTCGCTTTGCCAAGTACAAAGGGCCGGAGATCGGGAACATTGAAGCCCACAACGAGCGCACCAAAGAGAAATACGCCAGCAACCCCGATGTGGACATCAGCAGGAGCAAGTATAATTTCCATCTGATCGAGCCGGAACGAAAATATCGTGCGGAGGCAGAGCGGCAGATCAAAGAAGCCGGTTGCCGTACCAGGTCAGACAGTGTTCGAGTCGTGGAAGCCCTGGTAACTGCCACACCGGAGTTCTTTCAGGGAAAGAAGAAATCTGAGATCAGAGCCTATTTTCAAGAGGCGCTGACATTTATCCAGCAAAACCAAGCCTCCAAAACAATCATATCTGCTGTGGTGCATATGGACGAGAAAACGCCCCATATGCACCTTTCTTTTGTCCCGCTGACTGCGGATGGCAGGCTCAGCGCCAAGGAGATCGTGGGAAACAAGAAAAAGCTGACCCAGTGGCAAGACAAGTTCTGGGAACATATGGTGCGGAAATATCCCGACCTGGAGCGTGGGGAAAGTGCCAGCCAGACCGGACGTGACCACATCCCGCCCAGAGTGTTCAAAGAGATGACCCGACTGACCAAGCAAAAAGCCAAGCTGGAGGAACTGCTGGCCGGCATTGGAGTCTTTAACGCAAAAAGCAAAGCTGCCGAGATTGCAGCTCTGCTGGATAAGTATATCCCAGCGGTGGAGCAGATGCACAGCACCATGAAGAAGTATCAGGTGGCATTTACGGAAACCACCGTGGAGAACAAAAAGCTGAAACAGGAGAACGCTCAGCTGGAGCAATCCCTAGAGAAAGCAACCCAGGAAAGCACTTTGAAGCAGCTGGCCGATGCCAAGCTGCGGCGGGACTATGCTGACGCCGTCGCTGTGCTGGATCGCATTCCTAAAGAAGTGCTGGCGGAGTACATGCACAAACCGGACAGACGGAGGATAAATGCCTATGATAGATGAGTGGAACGGCCTTGCCGTTTTACTGGCAGATATGATTGAAAAATATGCTGGGGAGCTGGACTTGGATGCTTTTCCTGATCCGGTGTTCCCCGAGGATAAAATCACAAACCACGACACAAATAAAAATGTTTACAAAGAAAATATTGAAACGCCAAAAGCAGCATGATACAATAATCGTGAGAAATGTGTCCAAACTAATTTTCCAAGGGAAAAAATGCTTCCCTTGGAAAATACATAAGAAATTGTTGAGCAGTATAAGCGAGGAAGAGCCATGGCAAAAGAAAAGATAAAAGTTTATACCTATACACGAGTGTCTACCGCCATGCAGATTGACGGCTACTCGCTGGATGCCCAGAAATCCCGCATGAAAGCTTTTGCGGAATTCAATGATTATGAGATTGCTCACGAATATGAGGATGCGGGAAAATCGGGTAAATCAATTGAAGGCCGTACGCAATTTAACCAGATGATGGAGGACATCAAAACCGGCAAGGATAGCGTTTCCTTTGTTCTGGTCTTCAAGCTGTCCCGTTTCGGGAGAAATGCTGCGGATGTGCTTTCCACCTTACAGGTCATGCAGGATTTTGGTGTGAATCTGATCTGCGTGGAGGATGGTATTGATTCCTCCAAAGATGCGGGAAAGCTGATGATCTCCGTCCTATCGGCAGTGGCGGAAATTGAGCGTGAAAACATCCGTGTCCAAACCATGGAAGGTCGTATCCAAAAGGCCAGAGAGGGCAAGTGGAACGGCGGCTTTGCCCCCTACGGCTATAAACTGGTGGATGGCAAGCTGGAAATCAACGAGGAGGAAGCTCCGGCGATTCGCACCATCTATGAGCAGTATGTTACAACCGATTCTGGCGCAAATGGGATCGCAAAGTATCTTGAAAATCATGGGATCAGCAAAGTCCAGCGCCAGAACGGGAAAAATCCTCTTTTTGATGCCCGCCTGATCCGCATGATTCTGAAAAATCCGGTTTACTGCGGCAAAATCGCCTATGGCAGACGAAAAACTGAAAAGGTGCATGGGACTAGAAACGAGTACCGTTTGGTAGAACAGGAAAACTTCTTGTTGGTGGATGGTCTGCATGAGGCCATTATCCCGGAGGATGTATGGCAGGCAGCACAGGTCAAGTTGGCTGCTCAAGCCAAACGGTATGAACACGTCAACAAAGGGAAAAACGAATGCACGCACCTGTTGTCCGGCATTGTAAAATGTCCCGTATGCGGTGTTGGAATGTATGGTAATAAGTGCGTGAAACGGAAAGCGGACGGCAGCAAATACAAGGATTTCTACTACTATGGCTGCAAACATCGATCTATGACCCGTGGGCATAAATGCGATTACAAGAAGCAAATTCGGAAAGAGCTGCTGGACGATGCTGTGGCGGAGGTAATCTGTAAACTGGTCAGCAATCCCAAATTTGCGGCGATGATGCAGGAAAAGATCAACATGAAAGTCGATACCACGGCGATTGATCAGGAAATCAGCAACTATGAAAAGCAGCTTCGTCAGGCTTATTCCACCAAATCCAAGCTAATTGAAGAAATCGACTCTCTCGACCCAGACGACCGGCATTACAGCAGGCGGAAATCAGACCTTGATGATCGGCTCTATGGGATGTATGATAAGATTGAAGAATTAGAATCTCTGCTGATTGCAGCCAGAGCCAAGAAACAGGCTATTGAGGCAGAGAAGCTGACCGGCGATAATATCTACAAAGTTCTAATCTACTTCGATCAACTCTATGGAAAGATGAACGACAGAGAGAAACGGCAGCTGATTGAAGAACTGATCTCTGAAATTCAGATTTACCCGGAGCGTCAGCCCAATGGCCAGTGGCTGAAATCCATCAAGTTCCGGCTGCCTATCATCGAGGAAGATATGAATATCAGTTTGGACAATGAACAGCAAGTTGAGTGCGTCGCATTATTATCAAAATAAAAAGGGGGCGTAAGCCCTCTTTTTTGCTCTCCCTTTTTCCTGCGGTTCTGCGCTGTGTTCCTTCAGAGGCTCCGCCTTTCTTGTTCCCCGAAGTGGGACCGGAGGAGCTCCCGAATCAGGGAAGGTAGGAACCTCGTCCCACCAATTGTCCTCCCACAAAAAATATGCTACAATAAAAGACAGATAAAATCCAAACAAAAATGAAGAAATTCAACCATGGCCTCCCGCATGATGCACCTTGCAATCATCGAACAAATCACCTCTTCCCGTCCCTGCCGGGATAAAAACCGCCTGCGTCTGGGCGCAATCTTTCCCGATGCGGCTGTGCAGGGGAACAGCCATCTGAAAATTCTGGTCTGTGGCGGCATCAAAAAGACCTACGACCTTACCGGTTTTCGCAACGCCTATTTGCAGCGGATGCTGACCGATGACTTCTACCTCGGTTACTACCTTCACCTGCTGCAGGACCTGCTGTTCCGAAACTTTGTCTACCGCCGCCAGTGGAACTCCCGTCCGCAGGGTAACCCCCAGCGGCTGCATAACGACTACGCCCTGCTTAATCGTCCCCTCGCGCAGAAGTACGGTATCCAGCCGCAGTTGACCTTGCCTGCCGCGCTGGAGCAGGAGCCCATCTGCCAGCAGTACCGCTTTGATGCGCGCTCCTTTCTGGAAAAACTGCAGGCAGATTTTGAACTGCAAGTTTCCGGGGAGTCGTTTTTCTTCACCGCTCAGATGGCGGACCAGTATATTGGGGACGCCGCGCGCTGCTGCCTGCAGGAGATCGACGCCCTGTTTTCTCACCGCAATGGGGTGGACGAGTTTGCGCTGGCTTGGAAACGGATGTGAGCACCCAGCCCCTTAGCGCCATATCATCACAAGGAGGATCCCTATGTCCGAAACCTTCCCCGTCAAAATCATTGCCCGCATTCACACAGACTTTCCCACCAAGTTTGGTGTCCCTCGCCAGAGCGGCCTGATCGATTCGCTGGAGTCGCTGATTATCTTCGAGCCGGAATACCGGGACCCGCTTTCGCTGCGTGGGCTGGAGGAGTTTTCCCATCTGTGGCTGATCTGGCAGTTTTCCAAGGCCGTACGCGATACCTGGTCCCCCACCGTGCGCCCGCCAAAGCTGGGAGGAAACCGCCGCGTCGGCGTCTTTGCAACCCGCTCGCCCTTCCGGCCAAATGCCATCGGGCTGTCCTCGGTGCGGCTTTTGGGGATTGAGAAGCATCCTCAGCACGGGCATATGCTGCGCGTAGCGGGGGCAGATTTGATGGATGGCACGCCGATTCTCGACATCAAGCCTTACCTTGCCTACACCGACAGCCACCCGCAGGCCACCGGAGGATTTACTGACCGGTTGGAATTAAAGCCGCTGGAGGTTTTGCTCCCTCCCGAGCTGGGAGAGAAGCTCCCGGCGGACAAGCGTGCGGCGCTTCTTGAAGTATTGGCCGCCGACCCCCGACCCAGCTACCAGCACGACCCGGAGCGGGTGTATGGATTTTTCTTTGGCGACTGGGAGATTTTGTTTTCGGTTGACGGGGATTGTCTTTCTGTCCGGGAGATTCGTCCTCGGTAGCTGCTGCTCCATCCAGATTAGGGACAATGCCCCGCACTCCTGCTTGACGATGCGAGGGGGAGTAGCCCCCTCTGCACTCCCCGGGTCGCCCAAATGTGGGGGCAGCACCCGCGTCCTTGAAAAATCTCCCGGAGGCCTACCAGTCCCGACAAAAAAGGAGGAAAGAAAACATGATTCGCATACTACCCGCTGACCAGCAGCTGCCGCAGGCGGCAGAGCTGGCCTGCCAGCTCTGGCCCTCCCACTCCCGGGAGGAACTCCACGCCACCCTTCAGGACGCCATCTCCGACGGAGGCGCGGTGCTGCTGGCTTTGGAGGGGGAGAGGCCGGTCGGCTTTGCCCAGTGCGCGCTGCGGCGCGACTATGTGGAGGGCAGCTCCACCAGCCCGGTCGGCTATCTGGAGGGTATCTTTGTCCTGCCGGAGCACCGCCGCCGCGGCATTGCCCGCCGGCTGGTGGACGCCTGCCAGAGCTGGGCGCAGCTGCAGGGCTGCAAGGAGTTTGCCAGCGACTGCGAGCTTGATAATCTGGAGAGCCAACGCTTTCATCAAGCCTGTGGTTTCACCGAAGTCAATCGGATTGTTTGCTTTTTGAAAAAGGGGTAAGTTCCCACCAGTGGGTGCTCTACCGCGTGTCTCTGTTTTATGGTGCGCGGGGACTGTACCCCTTCTGCGTTCCCCACGAGGAGGAAATCCTCTGTCACAGAAGAATCAAAAGAAAAGGGCACGCTGCCAGCTGGCAGCGTGCCCTTTTTGAAAGGATGAAAGGGGATTATTTCTTGGAAACTAACTGGCGGGTGTGCTCCGCAACCTGCTCCGGAGTGATGTCGGTCTTCTGAGCGACGCCGGTGTCGATGGCGGCTTTGGCAACATACTGCGCAACCGCTGGGGCAACACGCGGATCAAACGGAGATGGGATGACGTAGTCGGCGTTGCGCTCGTCGTCCGAAACCAGCGAAGCGATGGCGTGCGCAGCAGCGATCTTCATCTCTTCGTTGATCTTGGTGGAGCGAACGTCCAACGCGCCGCGGAACAGGCCTGGGAAGGCCAGTACGTTGTTGACCTGGTTCGGGTAGTCCGAACGGCCGGTGCCGACAACGGCAGCGCCAGCTTCTTTAGCCAGAGCCGGGTCGATCTCCGGGGTTGGGTTAGCGCAGGCAAAGATGATTGGATCTTTGGCCATGGTCTTGATCATATCCTGGGTCAGGACGCCTGGAGCGGATACGCCGACAAAGACATCTGCGCCCTTGATGACGTCGGCCAGAGAACCGGCAATCTTCTTCGGGTTAGTGATCTTCGCCATTTCAGCCTTGACCGGGTTGAGACCGTCGCGGCCTTCATAGATGGCGCCCTTGCTGTCGCAGAGGATGGCGTCCGCAATGCCTGCGGAGAGCAGCAGCTTGGTGATTGCGATGGCCGCTGCGCCAGCGCCGCTGACAACGACATGAACGTCCTTGATGTCTTTGCCGATAACCTTCAGCGCATTGATCAGGCCAGCCAGGGTGACGATGGCAGTGCCGTGCTGGTCATCGTGGAAGATCGGGATGTTGCAGATTTCTTTGAGCTTCTGCTCGATGTAGAAGCACTCTGGGGCCTTGATGTCCTCGAGGTTGACGCCGCCGAAGGTTGGCTCCATGAGTTTTACCGCCTCAACGATCTTGTCAGGATCCTTGGTGTCCAGGCAGATCGGGAAAGCGTCTACGCCCGCAAAGGATTTAAACAGAACCGATTTGCCTTCCATAACCGGCAGACCGGCGCCAGCGCCGATGTCGCCCAAGCCCAGTACGGCGGTGCCGTTGGTGACGACAGCAACCATGTTTCCCTTTGCGGTGTATTCATAAATATTTTCATAGTTTTTCTGAATCTCCAGGCAGGGCTGTGCTACGCCTGGGGAGTAAGCCAGCGAGAGGTCGTCTGCGCCTTCCAGCGGAACTTTGCATTCAACACGAAGTTTACCATGAGCTTTTCTGTGCAGCTCAAGGGATCTTTCATAAACATCCATGGGAAAATCCTCCTTGCAGTAAAAACTGATGTTCTGGTTTGATCGAATCTTTGCAGATTTGATAAGTGTCGGAAATATGGGGTAAACAAACAATCCGATACATTCATTGTACACTTTTTCCATAAAAAAAGGCAATAGAAAAAGCGTACAAACTTTTGCCAAAATGATGGACAAATTGCAAAAAAATCAGCCAAACCGGTCAAAACCGATGAAAAAATGGGGAAAGGCCCTTGATTTTTTTTCTTGCCTTGCTATAATAAAAGCAAATGATGCAAGAATTGCGTCAAAAAAAGCAAAAAAGGCCGCCCCGCTCCAAGAGGGATGCGGCAGACACTTTTATCATTATAAAATGGGAAGGTTGAAAGCAATGGAATACCGTATTGAAAAAGACTCCATCGGTGAAAGAGAAGTCCCAGTTGACGCTTACTATGGCGTACAGTCGCTGCGCGGCGCGGAAAACTTCCACATCACCGGCCAGAAGCTGCAGCCGGAGTTCATCAACTCGATGGCTGAGATCAAAAAAGCCTGTGCAATCTGCAACTGCATGGTAGGCGAGATGGACGAAAAGATTAAGGACGCCATCTGCCAGGCCTGCGATGAGATCATTGCCGGTCAGTTCCATGACCAGTTCCTGTGCGACCCAATCCAGGGAGGCGCAGGCACCACCGCGAACATGAACGCCAACGAAGTCATCGCCAACCGCGCCATCGAGATCCTCGGCGGCAAGAAGGGTGACTACTCGATCGTTCATCCAAACGACCATGTCAACCGCGCCCAGTCCACCAACGACGTCTTCCCGTCCGCTGCCAAGCTGACCGCTGCCAAACTGCTTAAAAAGGCAATCGCACAGCTCGAGCGTCTGGAAGCTGCCCTGGGCCAGAAGGAAGAAGAGTTCCACAACATCATCAAGATGGGCCGTACCCAGATGCAGGACGCAGTTCCGATCCGTCTGGGCTCCGAGTTTGGCGCATACCGCAAGGCTATCCAGCGTGACCTGGTTCGCCTGAACCGCGCTCTGGAAGGCATGTACGCTGTCAACATGGGCGGCACCGCAGTCGGTACCGCGCTCAACGCAAACCCGGCTTATGTCGATGCGCTGGCTCCTGAGCTTGCCAAGATCACCGGCCTGCCGTTGGTTAAAGCCGACGACCTCATCGACGGCACCCAGAATCTGGATGCTTACGCTTACGTCTCCGCTTCGCTGAAGACCTGCGCAATCTCCTGCTCCAAGATGGCAAACGATTTCCGTCTGATGTCCTCTGGTCCGCGCTGCGGCTTCCAGGAGATCAATCTGCCGGCAAAACAGAACGGCTCCTCCATCATGCCAGGTAAGGTAAACCCGGTTATCCCGGAGGTTATGTCCCAGGCTGCATTCTGCATCATGGGCAACGACGTCTGCATCACCATGGCTGCAGAGGCTGGTCAGCTCGAGCTCAACTACGCTGAGCCGGTTCTGTACCACAAGCTGTTCGAGTCGATCAACGCCCTGGCTGGCGCTGTTCAGACCCTGGTTGACAACTGCGTCACCGGCATCACTGCAAACGCAGAGCGCTGCCAGTCTCTGGTAGACGGCTCGGTCGGCATCATCACCGCCATCTGCCCACAGGTTGGCTATCAGTTTGCTGCTGACATCGCCAAGAAGGCCATCAAGACCGGCCAGTCGGTACGCGAGCTGCTGCACGAGAGCGGCAGATTCACCGACGAGGAAATCAACAAGATTCTCGACCCACACTCGATGGTATAATCTAACCTCCAAAAATCCCGAACCAACCCGGTTCGGGATTTTTTGTTGTCCGCAGGGATAGACTTTCTGCCTTGTTTGTGGTAAGCTGATGGTGGAATTTTGCGGGCGTACAGCGCCGCTATCACAGGAACAGGAGAGGATCAACGTGACCTATAACCAACTGCTCAATCATGCCCTTGTCATGCTGGATGAGCAGGGCCCCGACGCGGCTTTTAAGCTGATGATCCAGGAGGCCCTGCAGACCGATAAGGTCAACCAGGCGCAGATTTACAACTTTGCCTACTGCTTTGCCGCCCTTGCTGGAAAGACCAAAGAGGCGATGAATCTGCTGCAGGAGGCGGTTTGCAAAGAGGGCTTCTGGTACAGCTACGAGTACCTGATGGAGGACGAAGACCTGGAAGAGCTGCGCAAAGATCCGGCCTTTGAACGGATTGCCAACATCTGCCGCCAGCGGCAGGAGGAGGCGCAGTCCGCCGCAGAGCCGGTGCTGGCAGCGGACGACCTGCAGCCGGGCATGCCGGTGCTGCTGGCGTTGCACGGCGACCTGCGCAACATTACTCTCACGGTGCCCTATTGGCAGGCAGCAAAGGAAAAGGGCTACTGCCTGGCCTGTCTCCAGTCGGACGAGCAGCAGTTCTCCAACGCCTACAGCTGGGACGACGAGCAGCAGGCGGCGCTGCACCTGGCGGGGAGCTGGAAGACCCTGCAGGAACATGGAGCCAGACTGGAAACCAGCATCCTGGCGGGCTTTGATTCCGGCGCACGCGCGGCGCTCTATGCGGTGCTCTCCGGCGCGGTGACCCCAAAGGGCCTGATTCTGGTCGCTCCCTGGCTGCCCGAGCTGGAGGAGTGGAGCGAAGAATTTTCTGCCTTAAAGGAGAAGGGCGTTCGCGTCTATATCTGCTGCGGTGACGCCGACGAGGACTGCTTTGAGAGCAGCGAGCAGCTGTTTGAGCTGCTGGACGAAGAAGGGGTCGAGGTGGACTTTAAGCTCTGCCCGGACCTTGACCACGACTACCCCGAAAACTTTGACCAGCTGCTGGGGGAGGCCATCGACTTTGTTGCCGGAGAATGAACATCAGTTCGCCACCAAAGAGGTGCGGATTGTTCCCTATGATCCGCAGTGGCGAACCGAATTTACAAAGATCAAAGCGATGGTGGAGCGGTACGCCGGGGAATATTTTGTGGCGATCGAACATGTCGGCAGCACCTCGGTGGAGGGCCTTGGCGCAAAACCGATCATCGATCTGGACGCAGTTCTGCGCGACCCGGACGACCTGCCAAAGGTGATTGCAGCGCTGGCAAAGCACGGCTATACCCATCAGGGAGACCTCGGTCTGCCGGGCAGGGAAGCATTCTTTCGCCCGCGGGACTACAATGAGGAAGAGCAGAGCGTGATGAAGTACCACCTCTACGTCTGCAACCCGGACGCAAAGCCCTACCTCGAGCACATCGCTTTCCGCGATTACCTGCGCGCCCACCCGCAGGCGCGGGACGAATACCAGCGTCTCAAGGAGCAGCTGGCAGAGCAGTACCGCTATGATGTGGATAGCTACTGCGAGCACAAAACCGAATTTGTCCGGTCGATTTTGAGCCGGTGCGGATATTAAAAAAGAGAAGCCGAAAGGCTTCTCTTTTTTTGCGCTCACAAGTTTTTGGTGAAGTAGTACTGGCTGTACTCGCCAAAGCAGGGGTTCTGCTGGGCCAGCAGCTCGTAGCCCATTCGGCGGTAAAATCCGGGTGCCTGGAAGCTGTAGGTGTTGAGCAGCACCCGCTTGCAGCCGTCCTGGCGGGCGAGATTTTCGGCCTGCTCCAGCAGCATCCGTCCCAGCCCCTGCCCGCGGCAGCTTTCCTCCACAAAGAGAAACTCGACCTCCAGCGTGTCCATCGTGCTGGCGGCGACGATGCCGGCGACGATTTGGCCGTCCTGCTTGATGTGAAAACTGTAGTCCTTAAAGTCCCGCATAAACTGCCGGTTGTACTGCCGCAGTTGCTGGTGAATGTACCGGTTGTCTTGCGCAGAACTGGGAAGAAGTTCGATCTCCTGCATGCTTTCTCTCCTCTTAACCCAGCCGGGAGACAATCTCGCCGACGATCTGGTGGGCGGCCTCCTGCTTGCTCATCAGCGGCAGCTCCCTGACACCGTCATGGGTGATGATGGTGACGACATTGGTGTCCCCGGCAAAGCCCGCGCCCGCCACCTTGAGGTTGTTGGCGACGATCATGTCGGCGTTTTTCTTGGCCAGTTTGGCCTGCGAGTTTTCCAGCATGTTTTCTGTCTCCATCGAGAAGCCGCACAAAAACTGTCCCTGCGGCTTGCGCTCACCCAGCGTTTTCAGGATGTCCTGGGTGCGCTCAAAGGCGAGGGTAAATTCCCCGTCGCCCTTTTTGAGCTTCTGGTCCGCCACCGTCTTGGGGCGGTAATCGGCTACGGCGGCGGCCTTGATGATAATGTCCATCTCCGGCGCGCGGGAGGTGACCTCGTCAAACATCTGCTGGGCGGTCTCGATGGGGACCACCTTGACAAACGGCCACGGCTCCAACGAGGTCTTTCCGGTGACCAGGGTGACGTCTGCGCCGCGCAGCGAGCACTCCCGCGCCAGGGCGTAGCCCATCTTGCCGCTGGAGCGGTTGGTGTAGATACGCACCGGATCGACCGGTTCACAGGTGGGCCCGGCGGTGACCAGCACCTTTTTGCCGGCCAGATCTTTGGGGTAGAGGATCTCCTGCAGGATGTGGTTGTACAGCAGCTCCTCTTTTGGCAGCTTTCCCGCGCCGACATCCTTGCAGGCCAGCATCCCGACTGCCGGGTCGATGATGCCAAAGCCGTAGCGGCGCAGCGTTTCCAGGTTGTCCTGGGTGATGGGGTTTTCGTACATGTTGGTGTTCATCGCGGGGGCCACCAGCTTTTTGCAGCGGCAGGCCAGCACGGTGGTGGAGAGCATGTCGTCGGCGATGCCGTGGGACATCTTGGCGATGATGTTGGCCGAGGCCGGAGCGACCATCACAAGGTCGGCGCGCTTGGCGAGCGCCACATGCTCGACGTTGTACTGGAAGTTGCGGTCGAAGGTGTCGACCATGCAGCGGGTGTTGCATAGCGTCTCAAAGGTCAGTGGGGTGATGAACTGGGTGGCGTTTTTGGTCATGATGACCTGCACGTCGCAGTGCTGTTTGGCCAGCATGCTGGCGACGTTGGCCATCTTGTAGGCGGCAATCGAGCCGGTGATGCCCAGCACGACGGTTTTTCCTTTAAGCATAAAAAAATCCTTCCTCCTCCTGTGTGCTTTCAAGGCTAGTATAGCAGAAGAGGGGGAGGAAGTCAAAACCGGTTCCCCAGCTCCAACGGAGAGGGTTTGTTCTGGCTGCTGGTTTTTCTGTCTGAACTTTGTCTAATTTTGATATTGCTTTCAAATTTCTCCGGTGTTAAGATGAATCTATCCTACAAAATGAGGAGGAAGTATAATATGAACAAAACGGGAAAAAGATGGATTTGCTTCTTAGCGCTGTTGATGTGTCTCTGCCTGCTGTTCACCTCCTGCGCCCCTGCACCTCAGCAGCCGGCCGGGAACAGCGAAGCGCAGGTCGAAAACCTCGCCAAGCTCTGCAAGGTCTGGGGTTACGTCAAGTACACCCACCCGGTGTTTCTGCTCGGGGAGAAGGATTGGGACGAGGAATTGCTCAAGCTCATCCCGGCTGTTTCCGAAGCTGATTCCGACGAGGTCAACGGTATCCTCCACGAGTGGGTAGATTCGCTGGGGGAGGTGGACTATGGAACCCTCAATCGCGTCCCACTCTGGGCCGCCGCCAAGGAGGAGGAGATCAGCGTACAGGCTGACACCAGCTGGATCAGTGCGGACTATCTGGGCGAAGAACTGACGCAGCAGTTATCCCAGCTCGGCCCGGTTCCAAACATTGACCGCAGCAAGGCTCCGGTTCAATTTAATCAGGAGGGAGCGCCTGGTTTTCAAAGAGAAAAAACAGATCCCAATTGTTCCTATCAAAAAGAGGAAGAACGTTTGTTGGGGCTCTTTCGGGTATGGAACGTGATCGAATATTATTTTCCATACATATATGTTATGGACGAAAGCTGGCATGATCTACTGGACGAATTTATTCCGAAGATAGTAGAAGCAAATGATCGACAAGGGTTTGAGCTTGTTCTTTTGGAAATGACAGCACATCTGCACGATTTACACACTGGAATTGTAATCCAAAATACATTGCAAGATTTTTGGGGCGAATATTTGGCCCCGGTTAATTTGATACGAACGAAAGAAGGAGAGTGGATTGTGTGCAAAGTGTTTGGGAATTGTCCATTGCAGGTAGGGGATGTCATTTTGGGGCTGGACGGAACGGAGGTCAAGAAAATAGAAAAAAACAGAGAAAAATATCTTTCAGTGCCAAATGAAAAAAAGCTCTATCAAGGGATGGCTTTATATCTACTCAGGTCAAAAAGCAACACAATGGATATTACGATTCTGAGAAATGAAAAAGAAGAGACCTATACTGTAACAGGGACGAAACAATACACCAATCTTTCATGGAAAGAGGAAAAATCTCATGAGATTTTAGAAAAAAACATTGGGGTTATCAATCCTTCTTCGATTCCAGAAGGAGATACGGGGAGTGTAGTTAGTCAGATTATGAATGACCTTTGTAATACCGATGGGCTGATTATTGACTTGCGGCAGTATCCATCCGACCCGAATATGCACATGTTTTTGTCAATGTACCTTCAGAAAAAAGGGACAGTGTATAGTGTTATGACAATTCCTTCACAATCCGTTCCGGGAACTTTCATAAATCGAAAAATTTCCTCTATAGGAGTTGCGACGGGAGCTTTTTATTACGAGAAACCTGTCGTTTTGCTAATGGATGAAAGAAGCATGAGCAGTTCGGAATTTAGTATTATGCATCTGCGCACCGGAGATCATGTGGTTGTGATAGGAAGCAGCTCAGCAGGTGTAGATGGAAATGTGACAGAGCTGCCACTTCCAAACGGCAATCACCTTCGCTTTACTAGTTTCGGTGTCTACACCCCCGAGATGGGCCAGACCCAGCGGGTAGGTCTTGCCCCTGACATCGAAGTCCACCCCACCATCGAGGGCATCAAACAAGGCCGCGACGAGCTGATGGAGGCGGCGGTCGACTACATCCTGAGTCAGAACGAAAAATAGACGGAGGGCAGTTATGATGAAAAAGTTTGCGAAATGGTTGGAAGTTTTACTGATGATTTGTTTGATGTTGACCGCCTGCACCCCTGCCGGGACGGCGGGAGGAGGAAGTGAAACGGTTTACTCCCAAGAAACACAGAACCTGGAAAAACTCTGCAAAGTTTGGGGATATGTAAAATATACGCACCCTGTTTTCCTGACAGGGGAAAAAGATTGGGACGCAGAGCTGATTGCCTTGATTCCTCAAGTGAGACAGGCAGAGAATAGCGAAGAAACAAACAAAATTCTCAATGAGTGGCTTTTGTCTTTGGGTGAAATCAAGTATAAAACAGATGAGACTACTGCGCTATGGTCATCTGCCAAGGAAGAAGATAAGGTAGTGATCGCGGATACAAGCTGGGTTTTTGATCAAGAATATCTTGGCGAGGAACTTTCAGCAAATATGGAACCGTTGACAAAGCCGCTTCCTGACATCAATCGGTTCAATGCACCGATCGACTTCAGCAGGTATTATTATACAGGATATAACCAGCCTACAATGTTTTGCAACGAGAAACTGTATGAAGATATGGATTACAGCGATGAAAATTATCGTCTGCTCGGACTGTTCCGTGTCTGGAATGCAATGGAATATTATTATCCTTATCTTGATATTTTGGACGAGGATTGGGAGGATCTTCTGCCGGACTTCATTCTTCAAATGCTGGAAGGAAGCGACCAGCATAGTTATGACCTCATCATAGCTGCGTTGACCGCAAAACTACAGGATGCTCATGTTGCGTTTGGTGGAAGTTCAGAATTTATCAAAAAAGAATTTGGCGAATATCTCATTAGTGATGTGGAATTTGTTTCTGCTGAAGGAGAGATTGTTGTTCTTCAAACATTTGATGAGTCCTGTCCGCTTCAACCTGGAGATATTATTCGAAAATTAGACGGCGTTGATATTGAAGATAGGGTGGAGCATTGTAAAAAATACATCAGCGTCACAACAGATGAAAAGATCAAAAATCCTCTACAGCTTTCTCTCCTTCGTTCCCATAGTAAAACACCTGAAGTTACGGTTATCCGAGATGGAAAAGAGATGACCTTTAACGTCAATGCGGATGAATTTCAATATTCTGGACCACGATATGGTGTCAGCTTCCAAGATGGGGAGCCAAAACCATACGAAATCATTGAGGGGAATATCGGCGTGATCAATCCTGCTTTTATGAATCTTCAGTCAGGTGCTGTTCATGGCAACGAAGTAAAATGGGCGGAAGCGATGAATGCTTTAAAAGACACTGATGGGTTGATTGTGGACTATCGGCAATATCCTGCTAATAGTTGGCAGCATCTGCCTCCGTATCTTTTTGAAGAAGCTGAGGTTGGTTTACTCACTGCGTCGATTTCTGAAGCGGTGCCAGGCACATTTATTAAGGAGCCGGTTTTTAATTTTAATACAAAACCCAGGTCAGCTTATCGTTACGATAAAGAAGTTGTTGTTTTGATTGATGAACATAGCCAGAGTGCTTCAGAGTATGCTGCGATGCTGGTTCAAAATGGCGAAAAAGTGACACTGATGGGTGAAAATACCATAGGATCGAATGGCTTTTGTTTGATACTGCCAATCCCTGGAGGAAATATGGTAATGCATACTGCTCAAGGCATTTATACACCCGACGGGGGTCAGACTCAGAGGATTGGTGTTTCTCCCGACATTGAGGTGAAGAAAACAATCGAAGGAATCAAGGAGGGACGTGATGAGGTAAAAGAGGCGGCGATAGCCTATATCCAGGAGCAATCTCAGAGCGCGACGGCGGCAGAATAGTTTTTGGTGCATGGCCCTTGCAATCGGCGGCGGGATTGGCTATAATGAATCTGCTTACAATTTATTTGCGACGTATCTTCCGGCAGGGAAGAACGGCAGCGAAAGGAAGAATTGAATATGAATCACGCAACCAAAAAGACGCAGGACATGGTAAAACTGGCACTGTTTGCGGGCATCATTGTGGTGCTGTCGATGACGCCGCTGGGCTACATCCCGCTGGGCGCTGTCAAGGCGACCACCATCCACATCCCCGTCATCTTAGGCTCGATTTTACTCGGATGGAAGGCCGGCGCCGCCCTGGGCGGCCTGTTTGGCCTGACCAGCCTGATCGTCAACACCCTCACCCCGTCGCTCACCTCCTTCACCTTCAGCCCCTTTTATTCGCTGGGCGGGGTCAGCGGCAACGGCTGGAGCTTGGTTATCTGCTTTGTGCCGCGCATCCTGGTGGGGATTATCCCCTACTTTCTGTTCCGGGGACTGAAAAAGCTCATCAAGAGCGACACTGTCCCGCTGGCTGTCTGCGGTTTTGTCGGGTCGATGGTCAACACCCTGCTTGTAATGAACCTCATCTACGTCTTTTTTGGCGACAGCTGGGGCAGTGCCAAGGGCGTGGCGGGGGATCTAATTTACAAAGCCATCCTGGCGGTCATCGCCACCAACGGCATCCCGGAGGCGATTGTGGCGGCGCTCATCACCGCGGCGGTGGGCAAGGTGCTGTTAAAACTTGGCGGCAGATAGCGAAGGGGGAACGCAAAAATGATTTTGGCAATAGATATCGGCAACAGCAACGTCGTCATCGGCGGCTTTGAAAATGACAGGATCGAATTTACCGCGCGGGTGGCCACCGACGCCCGCCGCACCGAGGAGCAGTACGCGGTGGAAATCCACCAGATCCTGCACCTGTACGGCTACAGCGCCGGGGAGATGGAGGGCTCGATTATCTCCTCGGTGGTGCCGCCGCTGACCAGTGTGATGAAGACCGCGCTGCGCACCATTACCGGCAAAAAGCCGCTGGTGGTCGGACCGGGGCTGAAGACAGGGCTCAACATCAAGCTGGACAATCCCGCCTCGTTGGGCGCGGACCGGGTGGCGGATACGGTAGCGGCCATCCACGAGTATCCGCTGCCGCTGCTGGTGGTGGACATGGGCACCGCCACCACCATGTCGGTCATCAATGAGCGGGAGGAATTTGTCGGCGGGGCAATCATGCCCGGGCTGCGGCTGTCGCTGGAGGCGCTCTCCAGCCGGGCTTCGCTGCTGCCGCACATCGATCTCATCCCGCCCAAAAACGTCATCGGCCGCAACACCATCGACGCGATGGACAGCGGCATGATCTACGGCACCGCCTCGATGCTGGACGGCATGATCGACCGCATTCAGGAGGAGCTGGGACAGCCGGTGCAGGTCATCGCCACCGGCGGACTGTCGCAGAAGGTCACTCCTTACTGCAGGCATACCATCACCCAGGACCCGAACCTGCTGCTCAAGGGCCTGCGGATTTTGTACTATAAAAACATCAAATAAAAAAAGAATTTTTCCTCCGGAAAGTTTTGGGTGTTTACAAAGCCTGTCTCACCCGATATAATGGGAGCAGAAGGGGCCGCTGCGCCCGTTCGAAAAAAGAGAATGGATTTTTGCAAACCCCAAAAAAGGAGGAGAGAGCATGAGCAGACGATTTGCTTTTCTGCTGTCGTTGGCGCTGGTGATGGCCGTCGCGCTGACCGGCTGCGGCATGAATAAGGAGAAGGCCATCGAGCAGATGGGCCAGGCGCTGACCGACAGCTCGGTGATTGAGAGCGGCCGGCTGACCGGCGAGATCAGCGGCACCATCTCTCTGGGTGCGGACAGCATCCCGATGGAGCTGACGATGGAGGGCGCCTTCAAGGACCAGATGCAGACGATGGCGATGAAGATGTCCGGCGAGGTGATGGGCAACCCGCTCGATACCGAGACCTATCAGCTGGACGGCAAGACCTACACCCTCGACCCGACCACCGGCGGGTACATCGAGTCCCCTTCGGCGACCGCCGGGATGGACTACCAGCAGCTGATGACGCTGGGACAGGCTGAGATGGTACAGCTCTACATCGACGGAGCCACCGCCGCTGAGGACTTTGCCTTCACCGAGGAGGAGAACGGCCTGCGGGTCAGCTTCACCATGCCAACCGAACAGCTCGGCCAGATGCAGCAGCAGATCAGCTCCCTGATGACCGACGAGCTGCTGCCTGCCCTGGAGGAGCAGATGCGCCAGAGCGTGAGTGAACAGATGGACGCCCTGCTCGAAAGCATGGGCGGGGCAGAGGCCTTGCAGGTCGACCAGGCGCAGCTCGACGCGCTGATCGACCAGCAGGTGCAGATGGTGATGGAGATGGAGCGGCAGCTGTTTGAGAGCCTGCAGATCAACGGCCTTAGCTGCGACATGCTCATCACCGACGGGGTCATCAACGACCAGACGGTGGGCATGCAGATGGAATTTGCCCTGCGCGACCTGGTCGATTCGCTGGCAGGAAGCCTCGGCGTGACCGGGACGGATACCAGCACTGTGCCGGAAAGCTGCGGGCTTGACATGCAGATTCACGCGGTGATTGCCGACCGCAACCAGGAGATCGAGATCGACTTCCCGGACTTTGGCGCGGCGGCTTAGAGCAAAACAAAAAAGGAACCTCGCAAGAGGTTCCTTTTTGCGGCTCTTTTATTGCGCGTACAGCTCGCAGAGCTGTGCAAAGGTCCAAAACGCCTTCAGCGCCGTCTTGCGCTGGGCCGTTGCGGGGGTGATGGTGAGCCGCTCGCCGTTCCACCGCAGGTCGACGATGACGTCGGCATCCAGCAGGCGAATCTGTTCCATCACGCTGGCGGGCATGTTGGTGTAGTCGGCGGGGACATGGACGCGCAGCGTCTTGCCGTCAGCGGCGGCGCGCAGGTCGGCCTTGACATCCATCCAGAAGTTATAGCGTTCGGTGGCCTCCACGTCCTGCGGGTCGGGGCGCTCGGCGCTCTCCATCTGCTGGACGGTGGGGGTGGAAGCAGCTTCGGCGGCGGTATTGTTGTCCGCCGGCGGGGTGGTCGGCGTTGGGTCGGGGGTTGGGTCGGGGTCTGGTGTTGGCTCGGGGTCTGGGGTCAGGTCCTTATATTCAATTTGGTAGGCGTCTGGCAGGACTTCCTCCCATTCTGCCCGCTCCTCTTCGGTTAAATCGTCGGAGAGGTAGACGGTTTTCACAGCGTCACAATCATAGAAAGGGCTATCGCCCCAATTTTCCGGCACGGTTCCCTCAAAGGTGATTTTTGTCAGAGCGATGCAGCCTCCAAATGCATAGCCGCCAATGGAGGTGATGCTGTCCGGAATGGTGACTTCTGTGAGACTTGAGCAGCCTCCAAATGCATAGCCGCCAATGGAGGTAACGCTGTCCGGAATGTCAACGCTGGTCAGGCCTGAGCAGTTCCAAAATGCATAGTCGCCGATGGAGGTGACGCTGTCCGGAATGTCGACGCTGGTCAGGTCTGTGCAGTAACCAAATGCATCGTCGCCGATGGAGGTGACGGTGTAAGTATTTTCACCAACTGTGATGGTCGCAGGGATGGTGATGTTGCCGCTGGCGTCTTGATATGGACCCACCTCAACCGTTCCATTTTCTCCGCCACTGGGCGCGGTGAGAACAGTGTAGTTGATTCCGTTGTGTTCTATAGAACCTTCAGCCAACACGACAGCGCCGTTGCTTGTCTCACTTTGCGTCTCTGCCGTTTGCGGCAGCAGCTCTCCATCCGCAAAGGCCACCGTCTGCACAGCCAGCGCGGCCAGCAGGGCGATGAGGATAGCCAGTATTTTCTTCATGTCCATTCCTCCC